>CANPTW010000024.1 GCA_947577075.1 uncultured Oscillibacter sp.
ACATATTCTTGGCAACCTCATCCTCAACAGCGGTGCAGTCGATGGAGATCATGCTACCATCAGCAAACTTCAACTCTACACAGGCCGTATCAATATTGAACTCGCAAGAAATGAGCTTATTCATAGGCTTATACCTCCACACTGTTAAGAAAAAAGCCCGTCTGAATCCCTGTTAGGAATCAGACGGGCTTTTGTATGCACCCCGAAACCGTCAGCCAACAGTGATAAGTGAATTTAGTTCCTTATCACTATAAAGGCAACGGTTACAGGGTTTTTGTCATGTTTTTTCCCTTATTTTTTCCCTTACGTTGCCCTGATTGCTGCTTGGCCCCGGAGATCGATTGAATAAACCGCTCCATCCGGTCGGCGGACCGCCGGCGCATCTTTTGGGTGGTACGGACGCAGATGGTCCGCGCAGATATGCAGATATATGAAAATCATAAGTATACTTTAAGCGCGGCAAATCATCAGGAAATTCCGGAATGCGCTACCGGATATTCCGTACACAACAGCCGGTACGGCGGCTCGTCCTCCTCAATAACAGGGAAACGCCCAATCGGCTTGTAAAACCGATTGTCGTTCTCATCGTCGTTGCACATGGAAACCTCACCCAAAAGCGCCGGGCCAGTTCCGGAAACCACCTCAAAGTCATGGTAAAGGCGGGGAGGGATGGAAATGCTCTCCCCGGGGTCCAGCCGGATCTGCGTTCCTGCCGGAACAAAAAAGCTCTTTCCGTCCTGATGTACCCGCACATCCCCAGCGTCAAATTCGTCCTCCGGTGCGGCATTGTAGACCCGAATCAAAACAGAGCCGCCGCCTCGGTTAATAATATCCTCCATCTTGCTCCAATGAAAGTGCATCGGAGAATACTGCCCCTCCTCCAGCATCAGCAGCTTTTCCGCGTAAGTCTTGGGCCAGCGCTCCGGGGCCTTCACATTTCCGTTCCGCAGGGTTACCAGCGTGAAGCCGGTCTTTGCAAAATCTCCCAAGCCATAGTCCGTCACATCCCAGCCCAGCAGATTCTCCCGAATCTCGTTGTATTCGCCGCCCCGGTGCAGCCAGTCCGCCGGGGACCAGCCGCAAAAGGGGGGGAGGCAGAAGCCGTGGGCCGCAGCCAGTTGTTCCATACGCCGGATCGCGCGGTTGATTTCCGATCGTTTCATATACACTGCTCCTCTCGGTTTTCAAAGTTTTTCCCATCGTATCGGGGCTGCTTGAAGGCAATGGAGCGCTGGCGCCCTCTTCTCCGTCCGGAGGCGCTTTGAAGTCGTAAAACCCGCAAAAGCGTCCTGCGCCCCAGCTGTCAGGCAGTCTCAATCCACTGCAGCCAGCTTTTGCAGCACGCCAGTTCAAACGGAGGATAGCCGCTCAGGTAATGGTTTTTAAAACGTCTTCCGCCGCACTGCCAGCGCAGCAAATACAACGCCTTTTCCCCCGGTATGCAGGAAATCGGAGGCAGCTCCCTGTTTTCCCCCGGCGAAACCACGCAGCTTCCAGTGTATACCGCCTCCCTTCTGCCGTCCGCACCGACTTTATCAATTTGATAGGACACCTTCTCGCTCCCGCGCGTGTCATTTGCCAATACCACCCGGTGCTTCCAATCATTTGCCTCATCCAGCATCAGGCACACAGGCTCTTGCACCCGTTTGATATAAGTATAGGCCAGCTTCTTTTCAAAATAGTAATCCACTACCGCATCCGAAATCTGCGGCCAGCCGTCCAACAGATTCCACCAAATCACACCCGTGCGGCGCCACTTTTTAAGCCGGGTGGATTCAATAAAATATTTTTTTGCCTCCGCCTGGGAGATTTGGGACGCGAGCACAAGGTCTTCCGCATGTTCCGGCGTCACGCCGAAAAACGCGCGCACTTGATTCAGCATCAGTTCATTGCGGTGGTACCCTCGCTGATCGGCGTCTGCATACTCTGTGCAATGGGTCCGCATTGACGGGGCCCCGATAAAATCGCACCGCTCCCCCTCCGGAATATAGCGGCGCAGCGACGCAAGCGGGGGGCAGCCATGATAGCCAATTTCACTGATAAAATGCGCCGTCGTGGTGCGGTAAAAATCGCTTTTAAAGTAATCCCGGGGCCCCCAGTTGTGCTGCTCCGGCACCCTGTACTCGTCCGTGACGCCGGGGGGCAGGCAGGGGGAGCTCTCAAGATAGTCCCGGTATGGGTCATGCATTGCAAGAACCTGGGGCAGCACTTGGCGGGAAATGCGGTTAAGCCGGGCGTGCGGCAGAAGATATCCCACATTGCTGTAAAACTGATCCACCTCGTTGTCCCCTGCCCATACGATAAGCGACGGGTGGTTGCGCAGACGAATCGCAACCTTCCGCGCCTCATCCGCAATTTCGCGCGCAAACGTCTCTCCCTGATCGTAAATCCCGCATGCCATAGAGAAGTCCTGCCAAACCAGAATCCCCCTTTCGTCGCACAGGTCGAAAAAGCGGCTGCTTTCATACACATTTCCGCCCCAGCACCGCACCAGATTGCACCCGACATCGCAAAGCAGGCTGTGGGCCCGGTCCAGCCGCGCCGCGTCCCGGCTGTGGAGACAGTCCAGCGGCACCCAGTTGGTTCCCCGCACCATGATCCGCGTTTGATTAACCCATATCTGAAACGAACCGGCATCCTCACCCGTGTATGAGCGCTCAATCTCGGATGTGCGCAGACCCACGCGGCAGACATACGTGTCCAATACCGCATCTCCCCGGCAAAGCTCAAGCACCGTCTCATAAAGGTCGGGGTCGCCATAGCCACGCGGCCACCAAAGCCTGGGCTTTTCCACTTGCAGCGTGATATGGCCGGCGACAAACAGCGCCCGGCTGTCCGCCGCAAACGAAGATTCGCCACAGGAGCCGTTCACCCGTATATGGAATCCCTCAAGAAACGGATCGTCGGTCACAAAGCGGTACCGCACCTCAAGCATGGCTCGCTCCTCAGACGCCTGCCGGACGCCGTAGTATACCTCCGTCAGCCGTGTCTGTGCACATGCGCGCAGCGTTACATCCCGCCAAATTCCCGCCGAGAGCAGCCGGGGCGCAATGTCCCAGCCAAAACAGTGCGGTGCCTTCCGAATGCGCAGCATTTCCTCGCCAATGGATTCTGAAACCCGCATTGCCGCCGGATAAGGCGCCGCTCTCGCTCTGTTTACGGCCGACGAAATATGAACATAAACGGTATTCTCTGCGCGCAGCAAGCCGTCCGGGATTGCCAGCACATGCTCAACCAGCCCGTTCGCGGTTTCGCCGATCTTCACACCGTTGATCCAGACGGCGGCAAACGTATCCAAGCCGTCGAATTGCAGCTCCATTTTTGGGGGCGGCGCTTCACCCGGAAGGAAAAACGTTCGCCGGTACCACCAGGTATAAAACTCATATTTGCGAAACCGATAGAGATTGCTCCCATAATATGGGTCGTCCTCCAATCCCGCCGCCACCAGGTCGCATTCTACATTTCCGGGAACCGTGGCGGAAATAAACTGCAGTCCGCTGGCCTCCAGTTGTTCCGGCGTCTTCGGCTGCGCGCCGTCCTCCGGGCAAAATGCCAGTTCCCATGGCCCGTTCAGCGAAAAACTTGCATTCATGTCACAAGTTCCTTTCCAAAGAAATGCTGTTCCAGCATGGCGCACAACGCATGGTAAACGGGCAAATGGTATTCTTGTACCCGGAAGGTTTCATACGCCGGCACCTGAATGCAGCAATCGCACAGCTCCGCCATTCTGCATGCTCCGCTGCCGGTCAATCCAAGGGTGCGAACGCCCTTGGCCCGGGCAATGGCAACGGCATTGACAATATTCGCCGAATTTCCGGAGGTGCTGAAGGCGACCAGAATGTCCCGTTTTCTCCCCAGCGTATACACCTGTTGGGCATACACCAAATCAGGATCCGCGTCGTTGCACCACGCCGTGAAATACCCGAGCTGCCCCGTCAGGGAAATCGCCGGAAGTCCGCCCTGGAGCTTTTGGTAAAAGGTTTCCGCTTCCGTCTCCTCCAGCTTGGAAAAGTCCAGATTCCGGGGGATCTCCCGCCGAAGCTTGAAGCCTTTAAGCAGCTCTCCCGTCATGTGCTCACAGTCCGCGGCGCTTCCGCCGTTTCCGCAAAGCAGCGCTTTCCCGCCGGAGGAAAAGCAGGCTTCCAGCATCTGATACGCCTGCAAAAGCTTCTCCCGCAGCGGTTCCAGTTCCGGATAATTTCTCAGTAAAAGCGCAAGTTCCCCCAAAACGGTCATACGGGCTCCCCCATTCCGGTGCACAGCGCCCCTACGTCTCCGAGCCGCTCGCCCAGCGCGGCCGGTACGACCGGACAAATGCAAGCGCCGATCGCCTCCTGCTGAATGCTCTCCTCCATAGACTGCCGCAGCAGATGGCCGCTGCGCACATAAATGCCGCCCGCCACAATGATATCCGGATTCAAAATATCCATCAGCACCGCAAGCCCCCGCCCAAAGCAGGTTCCAGCCGTGCGATACACCTGAAGCGCCGTTTCGTCCCCGGCCTCCGCCGCCTGAGCGGCAGCCGCTGCGGTCACCTGCGAAAGTGCGTGCACGCTTTCGCAGTACAAAGGCTTCATTCCCCTTTGCAGCTGTGCCAAGGCGTAACTGCCGGCCAGCTGGCCAATGCCGCTGCCGCTGCAAAACCCCTCAAATGAGCCGGGTTTTGCATAGCCCACCGGGCCATATTCCGACATGCGCATATGTCCAATTTCTCCGGCATAACCATTCCGCCCCTTGTACAGCTGTCCGTTCAGGATCAGTCCCGCTCCCATCCCGGTGCCGAACGTCAGGAACACCATATTGCGGCATCCCCGCCCGGCTCCAAAGCGCCACTCCGCAAGCGCGCATGCGTCGGCGTCATTTTGCAGATTCGTTCTGACGCCGAAACGGTTCTCCATATACGCTTTGATTTCGATATGGTCCCAGCCGGGCAGGTTAGGAGGGGAGAGAATCACGCCATGCTCACTGTCCAAGGGCCCGCCGCAGCTGACGCCAATTCCCGCAAGATCCTCGACCTGCCACGCTTCAATTTGTGCCGACAGTTTTTCCAGAATGGCAGCGGGCCCCCCGCCCGCCGCGGTGGCAAACTGTGCCTTTTTCAGGATTTGCCCCTGTCTATTTCCCTGCACAATCGCGCACTTCGTTCCCCCAATATCAATTCCAATATAGCTTTTCCCCATACAATCACCTTCGCGGCCCCCGGAATTAACAGCCGGTCGTCTGCGGGCTCCTGCGCTTTGCCACCTCTGCAGTGGTCACGACGCCGACGCCGCTGTTCCACAGGTTTTCAAATACCACCTGATGCATGGCGACCGGCGCTTCCAAGCGGATTCCCCGCAGCAGTTCCACAAGCTCCGCCATGCGGGCAGCCGGGATGGGCCGACTGGATCGGACCGAAACCAGCGGCCTTACCCCGCCTTCCACCCGTACGCTTGAAGTCGCCGTGCGGACCGGGCACACAAACTCGCTTTGTGCGTATTCCGCTCCGCGGGGGCACTTGTTCCCGGTCACCCCGCTTACGTGCAGTTCTTCTCCTGTGACCGTCATCCGGCAGCCCTGGGGGCACACGGTACAGGTAATAATCTTCTCCATCATTGCTTCTCCTCCCGCGGCTCCACGGACACCGTTACCGTATCTCCTGCGACGTCGCCCAGGCGGACCGCCATTTTTTCCATCTCGCCCGGATTTGCCCGGCTGATCCTGCGGGAAGCGACCACATGCCCGCCGCTTTCCACCTTGATTTCACCAGCCCCCATCGGTGCGCCGACTCGGAAATACAGCATGGCGGTTTCCTCCAAATCCTCCCCTATGCACAGTCTCTGCGGGCAGACATAGCGCACGCCTTTCCCGGCCTCGCACGCCGCCTCCCGGAGCGTTTTTCCAAATGTGCCAAGCGCATACCGCGCCGCCGCCCGGCCGGCGATTTCGCTCTCCGCCGAAACGTGGTCCACCAGATCGTTAACATGCAAAACATTGCCGCAGGCGAAGACCCCGGGGTTCGATGTCTGCATATGCTGATTTACAACCGGGCCGTTCGTGATCGGCGCCATCTCGATTCCCGCCGCAGCAGTTAATTCATTTTCGGGAATCAGGCCAACCGACAGCAGCAAGGTATCGCACTCAAAAAAGTGCTCGGTTCCTTCCACCGGCGCGCGCTTTTCGTCCACCCGCTGCACCCACACGCCCTCTACGCGTTCCCGGCCCACAATCTTTGTAACCGTGTGTGCCAGCAGCAGCGGAATATCAAAGTCGTCCAGGCACTGCACGCGATTGCGGGTCAGCCCGGCCAGATACGGCATAATCTCAACAACGGCACAGACCTGTGCCCCCTCCAACGTCATGCGGCGCGCCATGATCATGCCGATGTCGCCGGAGCCCAAAATCACCACCCTGCGGCCCACCGTTTTATTCTGGCAGTTCATCAGGCGCTGCGCCGCGCCTGCCGTATATATGCCCGCGGGGCGGGTGCCCGGAATCCGAATGCTCCCCCGTGTCCGTTCGCGGCAGCCCATCGAAAGCACAATGCTGCCGGCGCAAACCTCCGTCAGGCCATGCTCTCCGCTGGCACAGATCAGCCGTTTGTCCTCTTCCAGCCGAAGCACCATCGTATCGGTCAGCACGGACACCTCCTGTTCCCGCGCCAGTGTGATAAACCGTGCGGCGTACTCAGGGCCGGTCAGCTCCTGCCGGAAATAAGTCATGCCAAATCCGGCGTGGATGCATTGCTGCAAAATACCGCCCAGAGATTTGTCGCGCTCAATGATGCAGACGCGCTGCGCCCCTTGTTTCTTTGCCGCAACCGCGGCGGAAAGCCCTGCCGGACCGCCGCCTACGACCGCTACATCGCATTGCACATGAAACATTTTTCTCCTCCTTCAGCGCACCCTGCCCGTGATCATATAAGAGCCTTTTTCGTTTTTCTGAATTTCTTCTGCCGGCACGCCCAACTCCCTCGCCATAATTTCAATCACACGCGGGCCGCAGAACCCACCTTGGCAGCGGCCCATGCCAACCCGCAGCCGGCGCTTGACGGCATCCATGGAACGTGCGGGAATCGGCCGGTGGATTGCCGCGACAATTTCGCCCTCCGTAATCACCTCGCACCGGCAAATCACACGCCGGTACAGCGGTTCTCTCTGCATGATTTGGTCCTGCTCCTCCTGCGTCATATCCCTGAGAAGCGGAATCGCCTTGCGGCGGGGATCGAACTGCGGATCACATTTGAGCTCCAGTCCCATCTCTTGCAGGCACTGTACGGCGTATTTGCCAAGCGCAGCCGATGCGGTCAGGCCGGTAGAACGCACGCCGGACAAGTTCAGGAAATTCTTCACATCGTCGTATCGGTCCACCCGCAGGCCCTCGGGATTGCGCTGCGGGCGCAGTCCCGCGTACTGCGTAATTGCGTCCTGTATCCGAACCCCCGGGATCATGGCCCGCACATCGGCCTCCACGCTGTTCAGTCCGGCCTCGTCCGTCGACTTATCCAGTTTGTCCGACAGATCCTCGGCCGTCGGCCCAACCAGCATATTGCCATGGATCGTCGGGCACATCAGCTTGCCTTTCGTGGTCTTAGTGGGAATCGGCAGCACAATATGATTCACCCGGCAAGCGGTTTTGCGGTCCAAAACAAAGAACTGGCCCTTGCGCGGGCTTACATAGTAGTCGGCCTTTCCCACCATGCCGGCAATCTCGTCATTGTATAATCCAGCCGCGTTGACAACAAATGCCGCTTCAATTTCCCCATGGGTCGTTTCAACCCGCGTCACGCGCTCCTGCCGGACTTTCATGCCGGTAACCTTCGTTCCCAGCAGGAAATCCACTCCGTTCTGCTGTGCATTTTCCGCCAGCGCAACCACCAGCAGAAACGGATCAATAATGCCCTCCCGCGGAATATACAGTCCGCCCCGTACTTCCGGGTTGAGATTGGGTTCCATTTGAAGAAGTTCTTCAGCCGTGAGGTACTCCACATCGTAGACCCGGTTATGAAACGCCTTTTCCTTCCAGGCAAAAAGCGTTTCAAACTGCTCCTGCGTAAACGCGGGTAAAATCGCACCCACTCGTTTAAAGGGGACCTCCAGATCCTGCGTCAGCCTGTCGTACATCGGATTTGCCGCCACAACAAGCTGGGATTCCAACGTTCCGGGCGCCGCGTCGTACCCCGTATGAATAATGGCGCTGTTTGACTTGGAGGCGTCTCCCCCAACGTCTTCATTTTTGTCAACTACCATAACCCTGAGTTGATATTTACTGAGCTCCCGCGCAATTGCACATCCAACCACGCCCGCGCCAACAATCAGCACATCTGTTTTTTGCATGTTACCGTTCCTCTTCTCCCTGTTGATTCAGGGCATCCTCAGGTAATTTCAGTACGAAGCGGAACACCGCGTCCTCCTCATACCACATTTTGCAGTTCGTTCCCCAACGGTTATTGTACAGCTGGCAGGACACCCCGTCCTCCCAATTCGGGTACCGGTCATCCTCATCATACAGATGCCGTCCGCCGAGGCATACAAGGGGGGCATCCAGGCTTTCCAGCAACGGCCTGCCGGCATAGAGAACCCGCTCGACGCAATGCAGCTTCCGGTTTCCCCCGGGAATTACATCCCATGGGTCGATAACCTCGCCCATAATGGAAACCGCGCTCTTTTCCCGCTTTAAACCCGGCAGCCGGAAACCGGCCCAAATTGCCTCCGGAATGCGGGAGGCCGGCTTATCAAACCAACTCAGCCGGATATCAAGGCCGTCCCGGCGGGCCTCATACACGATCTCCAGCCGCCTTGGACCGCCGTATTCCTCACAGGCGGCCTGGGGCAGTTCCGCCAGGACCCGCAGGCCATCCCTGCCGCTGCGCTCAACTGCGTATACAGACGGCCGCCACCGCTGCGTGTGCAGGCCGGGCACCGCCTCCAGGCCCGGCTTTCCAAAATCCGAACGCGCCCAGCCGCCGTGCGCCTCATCCTGGCGATTGTACGCAGCGTAGCACTCCGAAACGGTTTGGGCGTCGAATATTTCATATGTAAACGCCGCAATCGCCGCCCCTGTTACGCCCCGCCCATCCGGGAACTTCACGGTTTCGATGCTGCCGTCCTCCCCGATCTTTACCTGCCAGCCGCCCAAGGGCAGCAGCCCGGAAGACCAGGCAAGGGGGGGCCCGGCCGGCTTTTCCACGGGTTTCAGCGCGGCGATCTCCTTTTCAGCCGCCGTGCGCAGCGAAACGGGAAGCGCCGCCGCCGCTTTTCGCAGATACATCCGCTGTTCTTCCTGAGAACGCTCAAAAAGGCTGTAGGAACCCACATGCCGCCCCGCCGTGTATTTGCGGTGCTCCTCCAGGATCCCTCTCGCCACGACCGGGTCAGCCTCCAGAAAGGCGGCTTCATCCGTCACATCGTTTGCCCGCGCACATATGAAGTCCGATTTTCCCCAGTTCTTATAATCGTAGAGGTACTTTTTTAGGTCCATTCCCCATGTATGTTCCGCCACAAGGAGCAGATTTTCCATAAAATCATGGTATCCACGTTGATCCGCCCCCCAAATGCCCGCCGCCTTCCACTCATCCTTCAGCCGCAGCAGCGCACGATAGGCCCCAACCTTCCAGGGATCGGTCCCCACGCCGTAAATCCAGGAATCGCCCATCTCTGATGTGACCACCGGCATGCGGTCAGTGCCGCTATCAAGCAACGCCTGTGCAAATGCGTCCAGCGTCGAACCAAAAACCTCTGCGTTGGGAAACGCCTTTTGATACTGCAAAATTGTGCTCTCCGCCTCCTCCACAGTTGGCGGACCCATATTATCCCGGGAGTGCGCAAAAACCAGGGCATGGGCGCAGCCGTCATACAGCGCCTCTTCCCCGTAATCGGCGGCGTAATTCAGAATAATCTCAGCCCCGCCGTGCCGCCAGCGGCAGAGCGGCGGCACCTGTACCGGCCGGCTTGCGCCGTTGATCCCAAGGTGGAGATAGCGCACACCCGCTTTTGCCAAGGCGGGCAGCATCGCCTTCGTATGCCCGGGCACATCGGTCATCTTAGCCGCAATCGTCTTCCTCCCAAACCGTTTGTCAAGAGAGCGGCTGATGGAAAGATCATATTCCAGCAAATCAGAGTCCATCAATTCGGTGCAGGTCGTAAACGCAAGCGCGTGCCACGCGATATCCCCGCGCTCAATCGCCGCGCACATCCGTGCGGCCTGCATGGGCTTTGCATGGCGGAGAAAATAGTCAATCAAATAGGAACCTGTCGTCCAGACAAACGGTCGCGTCCCCGTTCCTCCGGCCCGCTCCGCCGTATCCAGCGCCTTGGGAATAAAGTCCTCAACGTATTGGTCCAGCACATCCTGCGCCAAGGCGGTATAGCCCACATCTAAATGGGTTTTATATACGACATGAACATATCGGATTTGATCCCGGGTCATTTCATCTCCTCCTGACTGGCCTGGGGCCTGTTTTAAAACCGGCGGTATGCCGGATTGGGGCATATATTCCCCGCCGGGCAAGGCCGCTTCCAGCATCTTCGGTATGGCCCGAGCGGAACACGTCCGGCCCACGCGCTTTCATCGGCCGGCGCAGTTTCCCAAACCGGCTCATTGTAGCCACGGTGAAAAACGGACCCGCCGGGTTTATGTATGTTTCAGCCTGATATGGGCTGCTGCGGTCTTCCCTGCCGGGATCATCACCCCAAGTCGGCCGTCTCCGCCCCTCTCGGTCCTGGGCTTTTCGGACAGCCACCGGATTTCCGTCTCTTCCGGGAGACGCACCACAGCCCGCTGCGCCGCATCTGCGGAATTGAACAGCATCAGCACCTGGTCCAAACCATCCGAAAGCAGTTTGGCGGACAGCACCGCCGACGGATTTTCCAAACGGCAGGGCACGTCCCATACCTTTTCCGGGAGCAGCCGCCTCAGGCAGTCCAGGCTCGGCTCCTCCGCTTTAAAGAAATACCGTTGGAAAAACACCGTCTGAATTCGAACCGCCATGCCTGGCCCGTGGATGCGCCGTATTACAGCGGGTGCGCCGTCCGAAAAGCGTCCCAGAATCTCGCCGCATTCCGATTGGCCCTCCATTCGCATAAACCAAGCCCGGCAGGTCCGCCCGTCCAGCTTCCAGTCCTGCCCGTCCCTCAGCACACCCAGATCCTTCTGCCGGACGCCAAACAGCCGCTCCAGCCGCTCCAGTCGGTCATAGCGAATTCGCCCATACTCGTCCTTCAGGGCAAACATTTGATCTGCGATCAAGGTTCCGCCGCCGGCCACAAAACGCTCCAGAGCTTCGCATACGCCGTCCGGGCAGGCAAATACCGAAGGCGCCAGCAGGACCGCGCCGTCCGGAAGCTTCCCCTCCAGCACCCGTTCTTCGTTTACGAAGCCGGTCTGCAGGCCCAGATCTTGGCACATCTGATACGCGCCGCTCACAGCGTCGGAGGCAAGCATGCGGTTCCGTGGATTTTCCTGCTCCAGTCCCTCCCCTTCCATGTCCGACAAAATCCAGTTCGCCTCGCCGTGCAGAATGTACACCTGCGGCCGGGGCGGACGGAGGCGGGAAAACAGGTCCTGCTCGCGGTCCAGGATTTTGCAGATTTCACCGACCTCGCACAGCCGCGGACTGGGCGTCCCATCCAGTCCCAGCAATCCCCATTCGGCGCCTTCAAATCCCTCGTTCCTCATGTTGAAGCACCAGAACAAGACCTTTTCCGCCCCGCATCCCAGGCCCATCCAAATCCATCGCGCAAGTTCATCCCGGTCCGGGCTCATCGGGCGAGAGCCTGAGAAAAGGTTGTTGCCTCCCTGCAACTCCGTGACCCAGAACAGGCCGTCCGGATGATCCGTCGCGCTTCGCATCAGATCCGCAAACATGGACACCGACTGATGCAGGCGCTTCCGCTCAAACCGGACCGAATGCCAGGCCGGGTGGCAGGAGCAGCCGATAAAGTCCACTTCCCTGGCCTCCCGCCACACAGACTGCCCACCGGCTGCAATGTTTCTGCCTACATCATGGGGATTCACATGAATCGGGTGGTCGTCCCATCTCCGCACCTCCCGCCCGATATCCGCCAGTTTCTCGCAAAGGTTGTGCCGGCAGAAGCGGAGCCAGTCCGACATCTCCGCGTAGCTTCGGAAGCTCAGGGGTTCAGCCTGTGCGTTCCGCGTTTCCCCAATTTCGTCAAAGCTTTGGAAGCGGTTGTAATACAGGCGGTTGACCGCCTCGATATCCTCCTGATAATAGGAGCGCAAATACCGCCGCAGGGCACGGATGCTGTGTTCCGTCTTGCGAATATACCGGCTGGGCTCGTTCCACAAAATCCATGAGTGAAGCGCCGGTGAATTGCGGTACCGCCGTACGGTTCGACGCACATATTCCATGGCCTTGTCCCAAAACACCGGGTCGTCCAGATCGCCGACGTCCTGCGGGCCGGTTGAAATACGCATATATCCCGGCGGAGAAACCGCCGTCAGCGTCGGCACAACCTGCATGCCGCTTCTTTCCGCCTGTTCAAAGCACGAATCAAACCGGGCGAAGTCCCAGACCGCTTCAAAGGGCTCCACGTAATCCCAAAACAGGAACAAACGAATTATTCGAAGGCCGCTCTCCGACATTTGCCTGACCAGTCGCCGCACCGTCTCCGGCGTGTCCGTCCGGTTAATAAACAGCTGGCTTCCCAGTTCAACCTTCCGTTCCGTGGGACGTCACCTCCTCAAAGCGGGTGACGTTCTCACCGCTTTCCTTGTCAAACACGTTGATCGAGCCGGAGTCCACCTGAACGGTCACGGCTTCCCTCAGATGAACACCTGCGCTCAGGCCGCTCAATACGCGCACGCCTTCTTCTTCGCCGTAATGGCACTTGAGAAGGAGATCCTTGCCCAGATGCTCTACATAATCCAACCGTAATCCCAGGCAGTTCTCCGTATCGCCGCCAACGAGGTGCAGGTTGTGCGGGCGAATGCCCAGGACCACCTTGCTGCCCTTCAGCCCCTGCTCCAGGATGCTTTGCGCGGGGATCCGCAGGGTGCCGCAAGGCGTGCGGCAGACGTATTCCTCTCCCTGGCGCTCCAGTATTCCGTCAATAAAATTCATTGGCGGCGTGCCGATAAACGACGCGACAAACAGGTTCTTTGGATGCTCATACAGCTCGTCCGGCTTTGCATACTGCTGAATCACGCCTTTTTCCATGACGGCGATCTTACCGGAAATTGCCATTGCCTCTTCCTGGTCGTGTGTCACGATAATTGCCGTCAGTCCCAGCTCTCCCTGCAGCTTTTTGATTTCATCGCGGATTTCCAGCTTGAGGCGGGCATCCAGGTTGGACATCGGCTCGTCCAGCATCAGAATTTCCGGCTTCTTGACCAGTGCGCGGCTCATGGCCACGCGCTGCTGCTGTCCGCCGGACAACTGCGCGGGCATGCGCTCCAGAAAGGCTTCGATTTTCACAATCTCCGCCACTTCCCGCACCTTCCGGTCAATCGTCTTTTTATCAACGCCTTTGACTTGGCGCAGGGGGAACGCGATGTTCTCATAAACGCTCAGATTGGGGTAGAGGGCATAGCTTTGAAACACCATGCCGATGTTGCGGTTTTTGGGGGCGACGTCGTTGACCAGGCGGTCTCCAAAATAGATTCTGCCGGAGGTCGGCCGGTACAGGCCGCACAGCATCATAAGCGTCGTGCTCTTGCCGCAGCCGGACGGTCCCAGCAGCGCAACAAACTCCCCGCGCTCAATTTCCAAATTTAAGTTCCGGATAACAAATGTTTTTTCCCCGTCATAGGACTTGCTGATATTCTGCATCCGAATCATCATATCGCTCATAATTGCTTACTACCTCCCTGGCTGACTTTAAGAAGTGTTTTCTGCGAAACAATGAACAGCAGAATAACGGGGAGTACATACAGCAGGCTTGCCGCCGCCATAACGCCGTAAGGCACGGCTGTCTTTCCCTCCGCGTCCAGCATTAAGCCAATAAAGGTGGAAACCGTAGATCCATTGCTGTAAATGAACAAATTAATCAGCATATATTCTGCCCAGCCGGACAGGAAAGAATTGACCAGAATTACTGCGCTGCCCGGTTTCACTGCGGCAATAATAATTTTTCGGAAAGTTGTGAATCGGGAAGCGCCGTCTACCATGGCGGCCCATTCAATGTCCCAGGGCACCTGGTCGAAAAAGCCTTTCATGAGCCAAATGCTGCCCGGCAGACTCATGCCAACCTTTACAAAGACAACCCCGGCGTATGTGTTCATCAGCCCAATCGTATTCAGCACATGAAAAAAGCCTATCAGAAGGGCGACCGTCGGGAAAGCGTCCAGAATGATCATCAGTTTCGTCAACTGAACCCGCCCGCGAAATTGCATGCGTGAGATTGTGTACGCAGTGGGGATGGTAACGCCTATTTGCAGCAGCGCGGTTGTCGATGCAAAAATCAGGCTGGTAATAACCGACGGCCAAATTACGGGAAGAACCAGCCCCCGAAAAAACGGGGTTTCCTGATATAAGAAGGACCAGTTGGACAATGTGAACGCGCCCTCCGGCGTTGTAAACGCCTTCACCATCATCCACCCATAAGGAATCACGACGACCAGAGAAGCCACCTCCGTAAAAAGGAATATTTTCCAGGCCCCTTTGATTTTGTCTTCATGTTTCACGAAACTTCTCCTTTACCAATCCATACGCGGCGGATAGAGCTGCTTTTCCACCTTTGTGACCCTGAGCACCACCAGCCCAATCAAGGCGGACATGGCAACCAGCAGCACGGAAAGCGCCGATCCCAAGCCGAATTTGTGCAGCTCAAAGGCGTTTTTATAAATGTAATACGCAAAGGTCGTTGTTTTTCCGCCCGGTCCGCCTGCGGTCAGAAGCATGATGATCTCATATGTACAGAAAAAGCTCAGCACACTCCAAAGGGTCTTTTGTGTAATCGGCCAGCGCAGATATGGCATAATGATCTTCCGCATAATATAAAAATTAGAGGCGCCGTCCACCCGGGCGGCTTGGATAATGTTATCCGGAATCTGCCGGATAGCCGAGGCGAAAAGAATAACGGAGCCTGACGCCGAGCTCAGGCAGCAGATAAAAATCAGGATCTGCATGGGATAGTTTGCCAGCCATGTCACCGGCGCTATTCCAAGCTTGTCCAGAACCCCATTGATAAGCGCCTGTGTATTTGAGCCAAATACAAAACGCCAAATAAATACGTATACAACCGAAGGCGTCAAACTGGGAATCAGCCAGATGATACGGAACAAAAGTCCGGCATTTTCGCGCTTATACGCAATGTCCAAATAGTAGGTAGTCATAAGCGCAATAAAGATAGAGCCCAAGACGCTTAAAACCGTACATATAACAACAAACAGCACCGTCCGGAGGGTGATAATGGGAATCGAGGAATCTGCCAGCACTCTTTTGTAGTTGGACCACCCGGCAAACTCCCACTGAAGGTCCAGGCCCATGCTGCTGAAGGATATAGCAATCATCAAAATGATGGGGACGGCCACAAATATTCCGGTCAGAACAAAAAAGGGAGAGAGCATCTTATAGGGGAAAAGCTTTCGCCGTAGATCATCCCCGTCTGTCTTGTCCTTTTTGCCTTGCCTGGAATGTTTCATAATTTCACGCTCCTTTCATTTTTAAAGCGGCCTCCCCGCCGGCCCGTCAGGGTGCAAAGGGAGGCCGCCCGATTCCTTCTTTCAAAGCCGCGCCAGCAGGGGAAGCACGCGGATTGGCGGAACTTCTTTTATCCTTAATCCTGTACGATGTAGCTGCCCTCACCCACGGAATAGGTAACCTCGTCGATCAACGTGTTAACCGCAGTTTCCACATCCGAGCTGCCCATTTCCACGTTTTGGATAGCGGTAAACCAGGAAGCATTCAGGAACTGATTGCGTACCATCGGATCGCTAACCGGCATGGTGGTGTATTCAACCATATACGAGTTCTTCGCCATAAACTCGTCGGACTTGTAACCGGGATACTCCAGCATCTCCGAGGTAATGGCGACATGGGCGGTTTCAATCGTCGTATACATCTGGAGGTCGGGATCCAGCACGATTTCGAGAACCCGCTCACAGTATTCCTGCAGCTTGGGATCGCTGGCAGCCTGCTTGGTCATCGCATATGCCTGCGGCTCGGACAGCGAAATGGGCGTATCGCCCCGCTCCACAACAGGGGGAAGAATCAAAATGAAGTTTTCATCCACAAATTGTGCGGTGACGTTGGCCGCGCTCATCATATCGTACTTATTCCAGATGCCGCCGTACCAGCAGAAGGTTTTGCCGTTGGGCATCAGATCCCCTTCCACAACTTCCCAGCCATAAGTGGTCAGTTCAGGAGGCGTCAGCCCCATATCCACATTCTGCTTAAGGAAGGTCAGCGTATCCGTAAGGGCGGAACGGTCAAGCACGACCTTCCCGTCGCGATACAGCTCCTGCCCGCCATGCATCATCAGCATCAGATGAAATTCCGAGCCGAAAACCGGCCTGTGGATAATGCCCCACTCCGAGACGCCTTTGTCCACCGCCTCCTTTGCCAGCGCCTGCAAATCTCCCTCGGTAAACTGGCCCTCTTCCGCCTTCCGGGGCAGCGCTTCCATCTCCTCTTCGCTCCAGCCAAGCTGCTTCAGGTGTTCCTTATTGATCCAGACGCAGCGCACATCAACATCCTGCGGAACGCCGTAATGTGTGCCGTTGACCAGGACTGCGTCCCGCATATTGGGCAGAAGCTTTTGGGAGTAAACCTCACCGTTAATCAGGTCTTCCGCCGACGTCAGGAAGCCCGCATCGGCAAACTCGTGCATCATAATCACGTTTCCGACAATGAGCTCCGGCAGATCGCCGGTCTTGTTCCACAGGGCCATTTCGTTCTGATAGTCATTGGGAACCATAATGTATTCACCCCTGACCACATCGGTGCAGCCCTCCGCAGCCAGCTGCTCGGTCAAGCGGTCACAGGCGCGGATAATGTTCTCCGACCGCTGGCTTTCGCTGTTGCCGGCAATGCGAATTGTATAAGTTTTCCCCTCGGCGGATGTATCTTGTCCGCTCTGGGAGCTGTCCTTGGCCGTATCGCCGCCGCAGCCTGTCAGCATTCCCGCCGCCATGACCGCCGTGACCGCAAGCAGTCCTATCGTCTTTTTCATTTTCAACATGTTTCAGCCTCCATCTTTTTCAATCATTTTTTGTGGTCCTCTTTGCGTTTTTCTCTACGGTTTAACTATAACCCGTTTCCTTTCTTTTCACTATCGACGCAATTGCTCATTTTTTGTATTCTATTGCGCGGACTGCTTTTCCGTATTGACCGTGCAGGCCCCCATCACTATAATGAACATGAAACAAACGATACGTCTCTTTTTTGCATTTTAAGAAAGGAGCGTCTGCATGAATCCGTTCCTTCCTCCCCTCTGCTGCATCCCCGACGGCGAAGCGCATGTCTTCGGCGACCGCGTCTATCTTTACGGCTCCTGTGATATTCCCGGGGACTCAAACTACTGCAGCCATACATACCATGCCTTCTCGGCATCCGTCTTTGACTTGGAACATTGGACCGATCATGGAGAAATCTTCGCTTCCGCAGGGCCTAACGCACAGGTCGCCTGGACGTCGGCCCGGCTTTATGCGCCCGACGTTCTTTATAAAGATGGACAATACTACCTATATTTCTGCACCGGGGACGGGACGGAGGGCATGGCGCGCAGCGGGAGTCCCTCCGGCCCGTTTACCGATGCCCGGCAGCTTTTCTATCCACCCTCTATTCGAAACGGGCGCCCACTCAGCCAAAACGACCCCGCCGTTCTCCTCGACGACGACGGCAGCGCGTATCTTTACTGGGGGGAGGGGCAGGTGCAGGCCGCCCGCCTGAAGGACAACCTCTATGAGCTGGACCCCATGAGTTATGTAGAAAACCTGATTGACGAAGCGCATTTCGGGTTTCACGAAGGAGCGTCTATTCGTAAGTTCAACGGCAAATATTATCTTCTCTTTTGCAGCGTCGCCACCGGCCGGGCCTCATCCCTGGACTACGCGATCAGCGATGCGCCGCTGGGGCCCTTCCGCTATGGCGGCACCGTCATCGACAATACCGGCTGTGATCCTGAAACCTGGAATATCCATGGATCACTGGCCGAAATTGGCGAAAAATACTATGTGTTCTATCACCGTTCCTCAGAAAACAGCAGGTTTTCACGCCGCGCCTGTGTGGAGGAGATTACACTGCGGGCGGACAACAGCATTCCCGCCGTTTCCATGAGTTCCGCCGGATTTGCTCAGGCGCTGAACGCAGCGGAATGCATTCCCGCACTGGCAGGCTGCCGTCTTTCGGGCCGCTGCTATTTCACGCTGGAGGCAGGCGTCCCCATCCTGTCCAATATTCATCATGGGGATACGGCGTTATATACCCCCCTTGACTTCCCGACGGGCCTCACGCAATTTTGTGTCACGCTGCGCGGCAAAGCCTCCGGGCGGCTTTCCGTCCGCACGGGCAGCTCCGATGGCCCCATTCTGGCCGAAGTCTCCCTGTCCAACGCGAATGAGCGCTGGACGGAGCTCCGCACCGCCATCCAATTCCAGCCGGCGGGCCGATTCGGCCTCTATCTCTGCTTTGAAGGCGGCTCTTCCCATACATTATGCGAAATCAGCCGGTTTCGATTTATCTGATCCCGTGCCTATGCCCTGTTTGAACCATGTCAACGCGCCCAGGCGGCGGATCTTCTCTCTTCGCTCCGCGTTACATGTTCTTGCCCGGCGGCAGCCCGCCTGCAAAACTTCGCCTTGCCTGATAAAAAATTGTCGCCCCTGGGCAATCCCGCCAATTTTCAAGCAAGCCCTTTTTCCCATCAACTCTTATCGGAAAGGATGAACCGTCATGCTTTTTTTAGGCACAGCCGCCGCCGAATGCTATCCGAACCCTTTCTGCGAATGTCCTGCCTGCCGGGAAGCGCGCCGGTCTTCCGACCGGCGCCTCAAGCGCAGGCGCAGCAGCTTTTTGTTCAGCGAAACCACGATGATCGACTTCAACGCAGATTCTATGTACGCCTGCGGCGAATTTGGCGTTTCCCTCAGCCGGCTTAACTATGTGCTGCTGACGCACATTCATGAGGACCATTTTGATTATTTCAACGCCGCCTTTCCCAGCATGGCGGTTACTCCGCCCCGGCCCATTACCTTTTTCGCCTCTCCGGCCGCCTGCAAGGGAATGAAGGGGATTCTGGAGGCCGCCGTAAAACTCCCCCACCGGCAGCTTGTCCGCCAGCTTGCGGAAATGGCGTCCATCTCCTCCTTCACCGCGCTTCCGGCCTATGAAGCCACCCAAATCGGCGACATGCGCATCACCCCGGTTGTCGCGAATCACGCCGGTTTTTTTGAGGACGAACTTGGATACAATTATATAATTGAGAAAGACGGGCGCACCACGTTCTATGCCACGGACACCGGCCGCTTTTTCAATCGCACCATGCAGTTTCTGGCTGGCCGCCCCGTCCATACGCTGATCATCGAGGGCTCCTTCGGAAAATTTCAGCTCCCCCCGGACAGCGGCCACCTGAACGCATATTCGCTCTGCGAAACGTTGGACCAGCTGTTTGCCCAAGACACATTGGGACCCGAAAGCAGGGTTTTTGTTACACATATCGGGCACAAAGGTGCATTTAACCTAACCGATTATCAGAGCTTTCTGGACGCCCGCTACGCCGGACAGGTCCAGGTCGCCTGGGACGGCCTTCGCATCTAAAGCTCTGCCGCCCGTTCAGCGTTCCGTGATCATGGAACGGCATTCCCGAAGATTCCCAAAGAGCGGAGAACTGCCCGGCGATCTCGGAATTGCTTGTTTGAAAAAAGGAGCCGCGCCATGTACCGTGTTGTTTTTGTGGATGATGAACCCTGGGTCTTGAAAAGCCTGATCCACTTCATCGACTGGCCTTCCTACGGTTTTTCAGTTCACGCCTCCTTTACCGACCCATACGACGCGCTGGATGCGGTCAAAGCAGATCCCCCCGACGTCATTTTTGCCGATATCCGCATGCCCGGCATGACCGGCCTGGAACTGGCCCAGCACTGCGCCGCGTGCGGCGTAGACAGTATTTTCATCATTGCAACCGCATACGCAGACTTTGAATACGCCCGGGAGGCCATCGAACAGCAGGTATTCTCCTACATCCTTAAGCCCTTTGAAAAGGATGTATTGATCGGCCTTACCCAGCGTCTGCAAAAAGCGCTGCAGGAAGCCAGGCTGCAGCAGATCTACCGCCTTGTGCGTTCCAGCGTCCTGTCTTCCCTGACCTTTGGGGATGATCCGGAACACACGCTGGACCTTCTTTTCAACGATTTACTAGACTTTGTGGACTCCGATTATGTGATTGCCGCCGTTGACACCCGTTCTCCCTCCACGCTTAAAGCGCTGGCGTCCGCTTTGCCGCCGATTACGCTGTATGGCACCCGGCATATTCTGATTTTCTCAACGCCCGAGGACGCCTGGCAAGCGTTTTCCGGCCTGCCTCCCCAAGAATTCAGAGTTGGCTTATGCAGAAACTGTTCGCATTCCCTCTCCTTCTGCATGCGGGCCAGCCTGACCGCCCTCTATTCCGTCAGCTTTTTCGACGTGGCTCCCCCAATCCTTGCCTATTCGGACCATGCATGCGGCTCCGCAGACCGCTATGGAAAACGGCTGACGGAGAGCATCCGTACGCAGGACTGGAGCGCAGCCGAAAAAACGCTTCAGGACCTTGAAGAGCTGTCCCTGGGGGCCGGCCTTTTGATTCATCAGGTCCTGCGTATTTATCAGGAATTTGTTGCGTGTATTCGGGAATTTTCTCCACTCGCCGGGTTGTCCGACGCCGTTTATTCGTTTCAAAATATCTTCCACCTATGCAGCGTTTTCCCCAAAGCCTCCCAGCTCTACAGCCACATGCGCACGCTTTTGCTTAGTATCCGCGGCGGCGACAACCGGACGGCAAAAGACAGCCGCCTTCGCGAAGTATTTTGTTATATCAATGATCACTATTCTGATAACATAACCCTCGAATTCCTCTCCACGCACTTTCACATCAGTCTCTCTCATCTCTGCCGCCAATTCAAAAAAACCGCCGGTATGACGTTTACGGAATATCTGTTTTCCTTCCGTATGGACCGGGCCATGGTTTTGCTGACCGCAACGGATCTGTCGATCACCGAGGTCAGTGAGCGGGTTGGTTATGCGGACTACTTTTATTTCAGCAAGATGTTCAAAAAGTATACCGGCCGCACGCCCACACGCTACCGGAAGGATAAAGGGCTTTATGAAGTTGATTCGCAATCTTAAAATACGCACACAAATCACATTGTTTACCATTTTCATACTGTTGGAAATTTTGCTGTTCACCCTGCTTTTTTTCACACTCTTCCGCAATTTCATTGAAAAGCAGAATCTGCAGTATTTTCAATCCACCTTTCAGGACGTCAGTCGGAATATGAACGGCACGCTGGCTGCCATCCAGCAAAAGCTGGCCGGCCTGGACGGCGACGCAGCCTTGCAGAAATACTGCTTTTCCGAAAACACATGGGATTCCTATATTTACGGATTGACCATCCGGAACGATTTAACCAACTCTGTCTCCACACTAGACGCGCTGGAGGCAATTGCCATCGACCTTAAAATCAACGACTCCATCTTATCCAGCAACGAGATGGACGCGGCCGACTTTGCGTTTTTACTGGATGACGCCCTGCTCCATGAGCGGGAGCGGTACCAGTTCCCAATCCTCATAACAGGGCCCTCGGGCGGCAATTACTTTGTCTTCTGCCAGGGTCTTTCGGCATACCATCTGTCGTATAAGCAAATGCAGCCGGTGGGAAAAGCATATGCCTTTGTGCGTTTGGATGCTCTGCTCCCTCTTCCCGCCGCGGAGCAGTTCAGTCTCCTTCTCCATCGGGACAAGAATGTTCAAATTCTGGCCCCCTCTGACCCGGAGTTTTCGGAATGTCTGCTGACTCCCGGTCTTTTACCGCTGACCGGCCAGGACATACAGCATCTGACCATCCAAAATGTTCACTATTTGTGCGGTGTTTCTTCCTTCACAAACGGCCTCGAATACGTCATGCTGCAAACGACAGCCAGCATTGAAAACAGCAACCGGCTGCTTTTTCTTATCTCATGTCTATTTCTCAGCCCGCTGCTGCTCTTTTGTATCTGGGCTCTTCTAAATATCAACCGCCGGATTGCATATCCCATGCGGCGTATAGACGAAGAGCTCTCCCGCATCAGCGGCGGGGATCTGGACTACCGCCTGACGCACACCCGCCGGGACGAATTCGGCCAGATCGCGTTCAGTGTCAACCAACTCCTGGACGATTTGGCGGAGCGCAACCGGGACAACATACTGGCGCGGGAGCAGCTTTATCATCTGGAAATTCTTAAAAAGGACAGCGAATTGATGGCGCTTCGCTATCAGATCAACCCCCACTTTCTCTATAACTCATTGGAATGCGTACGCAGCATCGCCTCGTGCTACCAGGCGGATGCGGTAAATGAGATCGTAACCGAATTGATTGGCATTTTCCGTTACTGCACCACTGGCGACAACTACGCCACCATTCGGGAGGAGGTCCTTTGCTGCCGCCATTACAGTGAGATTATCCGCATACGGTTTGACGGAAAATACACATTTCGCTTTTCCATTCAAGAGCAAACCTTGGACTGCCGGATACCGAAAATGACCCTGCAGCCCATTGTCGAGAACGCGATATACCACGGGCTGGAACGGCAGCGCTCATCAGGTTCTGTAGATATTTCGACCTTCCTGGAAGATTCTCACGTTGTGCTCCGCATCCATGATACAGGCGCCGGTATGTCCGCCGCCCAGCTGGATACTCTGCGGAAAAAGCTCAGGGAGCTGCCGGATTCCCACGCTTCCTCCCACGGAATCGGCCTTGCTAATGTATACCAGCGCATAATCCATGAATATGGCGCCGGCGGCGGCCTGCAGATTGACAGTGCCGCGGGCGAATACACCACCGTGACGCTGCGCATCCCCCGCCGTCAGGCATGACCCTTTCATCGAAAAGGCCCCACCGCCGTACCGGGCCGTCCTACGGAAAAGCACGTGAACAGTCCCTATGCGGATTGTATGGAGCCATGCCCCGGGGACTTACCGGAACCCCACATATCTATCCATGTAAGGAGACGTTCAAGCTCATGAAACAGCCTGCTGCCAAGCGTTTTTTTACGGCTCTGCTTTTGAGCGCCGCCCTATTGCTTCTGCTTCTGTTTTTTCGACGCGTTTCTCCCGTCCCGCCCTCTCCGGATTCCCCGGCAGCGGAACCGCTTCATCTGGCAATGCCGCACACGCTGGCGGACCAGATTGCCGGAACCGAGCAGCTTTCCGCCCTGGAAAAACGGCTTGGACAGCCCATCGAACTGCACTCCTATCAATCTGAAAACGAGCACGCAGAACTGTTCTCCCTGTGCAGCAAGCCGGAAGCTGCCGGTATTCTTTTCTTCCAGGACCCTCTATCCATCATTCCTCTTTCCCAGCAGGGGCTCCTGACCGATTTAACCGATCTATTCAACACCTTTCCCATTTCAAACACCGGCGAACAGTTCACCGCGCGTTATCAGGGCATTCAGTATGGCATCGTTCTGCCGCAGAATACGGACTGCTATTTTCCCCCTCTCCTTGCCTTGCGTACGGATATTCTTCAGCAGTACGGCTATTCCGGGTTTCCGAAAACCGCGGAAGAATGCCTGTATCTGTTTGATCAAATCCGGGCAAACGGCTTGATCCCCTTTGCGGCCTACGGCATGCCGACCTCATCCGGCTTTGCCCCGCTGCTGTCGCTCTTCTCTCTCAACTGTGAGGGTAACGGTGAATTTTATCCGGAGGATTCACGAATCGCCTATGACAAAATTTCCCGGGACGCAGCGGCTTATCTCTCCTTTCTCCGCGATCTGTACGCCCGGGACTACCTACCCTCCAATTTTCTGTCTGTTGATTCTTTAAGCGCAATCAATCTGTTTATTCGCGGGAAAACGCCGCTTCTTGTCGTCTCCTCACCAAAAGAAGCGTCCCTTCTCTTTACGCTGTGTGAAAAGCACGAAATTCCCCTGGACTTTGAGGCGATTCCCTCACGCAGCGGATACCCGCATATCCCGGCAATTCGAAGGCGCAATATTGTCGCGGTTTCCCATTATGCAAAAGACATGTCCGCCATTCAAAACTTTTGTAACCTTCTGTTGTCGGATCCTGCGGTTCAGGAGCTTTTCTGTCTCCAGCTCACGCCATTGGAACAGGAACTGGTCCAGCGGTTTGGAATGGTTTCTTCCGAAACGACGCTTGACCCGGTTTCCCTCCAACCGTCCCATCTCCGCCTGATGAAAATTTTTGACCAGCTCAATGCGGAGATTATCCGGCCGTACTATGCTAAAATTACAACCGGCGACCTGTCCCCCGCCGCCTTCCAGGAAATGTGCGGCAAATGGAGCTGCAGCGGAGGCGCCAATCTGCTGGAAATGCTGACCCGGTATGCACTATAGGCGATATGCGGCACTGCGGCAGCGGCCGCCTCTTCAAAAAGCCGCGCCAATCACCGGCGGGCGCTTTAAATTTAGAACGCCTGGTGCCCCAAAGGACACAAGGCGTTTCCCCGTCCGTTTCGGGGACGGCCCGTTCACTTGTCTGGTTCGGATTATTTTAACGTTTCTTCCATCCGTCCGCCGCCCCGCATCCCCTGCCGGGGCGGCGCAAGACGGAAAAAGGGCGGCGCTTTCCGCGCGCCGCCCCGGGGTTTTCGGATATTCGCCCGCCTTCTCCCGAAGGCGGGACTTTTTTCACTCCGCCACGGTCATCTCCTCGAAGCTGACGATGTAATACTCCGCCAGACGGCGCATCTCCTCCTGATCCGGCTCGGAGGGGTCGTAGACCGCCGCCGTGCGGAAGCCCGCGGCCTTGGCGGTGCGCAGGGCGTACAGGGCGTCCTCAAAGACGACGGTGTCCCGCTTGGTGGAGCGGAGGCGGCGGAGGGCCCGCTCGTAAACCTCCGGGCCGTCCTTCTTGCCCACTCCTGCCTCCCGGGTGGTGACCAGGCCCCGGAAAAAGCCGTCGATTCCGGCGTGGCGGAGGGCGGCCTCGGCCAGGGGCCGGTCCGTGGCGGTGGCCACGTACATCCACACCCCCTGCATCTTAAGGACGGAGAGGAACTCCACCAGGCCGGGCTTGGGCCGGACCTGCGTCTCGTAGAAGCTCCGGATCTGCCCCCAGAGCTCCTCCACCAGGGCGTCCACAGGGTCGGTAAGGCCGCAGACCTCCTTGCAGTAAGCGGCCCCCTCCTGTATGCTCATGGGGCTGACCCGGCGGTCCAGGTCCGGCGGCGGCACGGCGCCATGAGCCAGCGCCAGGGAGGAGGCCCGGGTGCGCCACATCCCCATGGAGTCCAGAAGGGTGCCGTCCATATCAAAAATCGCGGATTGCAGTCTCATCGCTCCTCCTCTTCCGCCGCGGCCCGCTCCAGGCTCCGGAGGGGGACGATCCCCGCCTCCACCAGCTTCTGCAGGCTCATCAGAATGCCAAGCTTCGCGTGCTGCCAGGTCAGCCCGCCCTGAAAGTACACCGCGTAGGGCGGCCGGATGGGCCCGTCCGCCGACAGCTCGATGCTGCTCCCCTGGACGAAGGCCCCCGCCGCCATGATGACCTCGCTGTCATAGCCCGGCATGGCCCAGGGCTCCGGCGTGACGTAGCTGTCCACCGGGGCCGCCGCCTGGATGCCCCGGCAGAAGGCGGCCATCGCCTCCCGGCTTCCCAGGGTCACCGCCTGAATGATGTCGTGCCGCTCCTCCGCCCCGCCGGGCACGCAGGGAAAGCCCAGCCGCTCGTACACGTTCGCGGCGAAGACGGCCCCCTTCAGGGCTCCGGCCACCACCGTGGGCGCCAGGAACAGCCCCTGGTAAAAGGCGGGCATCAGGCCCAGGTTGGCCCCCACCTCCTGCCCCAGGCCGGGGGCCGACAGCCGGTAGGCGCAGCGCTCCACGCACGCCCGCGTCCCGCAGATGTACCCGCCGATGGGGGCCAGGCCGCCGCCGGGGTTTTTGATCAGGCTCCCCACCACCATGTCCGCCCCCAGGTCCGAGGGCTCCACCGGCTCCACAAACTCGCCGTAGCAGTTGTCCACCATCACCTTCACGTCCGGCTTCACGCCCTTGCAGAAGGCGATAAGCTCCCCGATCCGGGCCACGGAGAAGGTGGGGCGGGTGGCGTAGCCCTTGGAGCGCTGAATCGTGATGAGCCGGGTCCGGGGGCCGATCTTCTCCCGGATGGCGTCATAGTCGAAGCTCCCGTCGGGCTTCAGGTCCGCCTGGGCATAGGAGACGCCGTACTCCTTCAAAGAGCACCGGCTCTCCCGGATGCCGATGACCTCCTCCAGGGTGTCGTAGGGGGCTCCCACGGGGGAGAGGAGCTCGTCCCCCGGGAGGAGGTTGGCGGACAGGGCCACGGCCAGGGCGTGGGTGCCGCAGGTGATCTGGGGCCGGACCAGGGCGGCCTCGGTGTGGAAGACGGAGGCGTACACCCGCTCCAGGTTGTCCCGGCCCGCGTCGTCGTACCCATAGCCGGTGGTGGCGGCAAAGTGGGTGGCGTTGACCCGGTTCGCCTGCATGGCGGCCAGGACCTTGGCCTGGTTGTACTCGGCGGTCCGGTCCACCGCGTCAAAGCGCTCCCGCAGGCCGCGCAGCACCGCCTCGCCATAGGCATAGACCGGGCGGCTGAGGCCCAGGGCCTCATAGATCGTTTCCAATTCCATAAACGGGCTCCTTTTTCAAGCCGGGTCCCCGGCCCGGGGGCCGCCGCCCCCGCGCCCGGACCCGTCGCTCATTTTGACAAAGCCTATCATATGCGGCTTGTCCGCCGCTGTCAAGAGGTTGCTTTTCCCGGCAAAAGCGTGTAAAATGAAATCTGGTTTCCATTTGCGCCGTTTGTCGAAAACGGTCCGTATTATGCCCTATTGATTCTACAGAAGGGAGTGGTTTTTGTGGCGACGGTGCTGGTGCGCGGGGCCGAGGACCCCGTCACCCTCACGGCGAAGGCGGTCCGGCGGCTGCTGGACCGGGGGGACGGGGACGCGGCGCTGCTCTATCTGGCCCTCCTCCGCCACCACGGGGACGCGCCCCCCCGCTCCCTGGCGGGGGAGCTCCGCTGGGACCGGGGGCGCATCGAGGCGGCGGAGGCCGTCCTGCGGGAGCTGGAGCTTGTCGCCTCCCCCGCCCCCCCGCCGGAGCCCGCCGACGAGCCCCCCGCCTACCGGGACGGGGAGCTGGCGGAGAAGCTGGAGGGGGACGGCGCCTTCCGCCGCCTCACCGGCGAGGTGGAGCGCCGCCTGGGCAAGCGCCTCACCACCCCGGACCTCTCCGCCCTCCTGGGGCTTTACGACTATCTGGGGCTTCCCGCCGACGTGATTTACCTCCTGGTCTGCCACTGCGCCGAGCGGGTGGCCCAGCGCTTCGGCCCGGGCCGCCGGCCCACCCTCCGCCAGATCGAGCGGGAGGGCTACGCCTGGGCCCGCCGGGGCATCGACTCCCAGGAGGCCGCCGCCGAGTACCTCCGAGGCTGCGCCCGGCGGCAGGGGGCCCTGCCCCAGTACATGCGGGCCCTGCAGCTGGGGGACAGGCCCCCGGCGGCCGGCGAGGAGAAATACCTCCTCCAGTGGCAGGAGTGGGGCTTTTCCCCGGAGGCGGCAGCCCTGGCCTATGACAAGACCGTGCTGAAGTGCCACGAATTCAAGTGGCCCTACTGCAACGGCATTTTAAAGCGCTGGCACGAGGCGGGCCTCCACACCGTGGAGGAGATCCAGCGGGGGGACGCCCGGCCGGCCGGGTCCCGGCCCGCCGGAGAGGGCGCGCCGGGCCGCAACGCGTGGATGCGCAAGTACATCGAGCAGCGGGAAAAGGGGGTGTGACGGATGGCCTATGACGGGAAAATTCTGCGCCGGGCCGTCCAGCGCTTTGAGGAGGACCGGAAGGACCGGCAGGACCGCTTCCAGGCCCGGCGGGAGAGCGTCTTCCGCCGCCAGCCCCGCCTGCGGGAGATCGACGGCGAGCTCCGGGCCACCGTGAGCCGCCTGATCTCCACCGCTCTCCGCCGGGGGACGGACCCCCGCCCGGCGGTGGAGGCCCTGAAGCGGCAGAATCTGGGCCTTCAGGAGGAGCGGAGGCTGCTTTTGGAGCAGCTGGGCCTCCCGGCGGACTGCCTGGAGGAGACGCCCGCCTGCCCCCTCTGCGGGGACACGGGCTGGCGGGAGGGGCGGATGTGCCGGTGCCTCCGGGCCTACTGCGCCCGGGAGCAGCAAAAGGAGCTCAGCCGGATGCTGGACCTGGGGAACCAGAGCTTTGAAACCTTCTCCCTGGCGTGGTACTCCGAGGCGGGCAGCCCGGAGCTGGGCATCTCCCCCCGGGAGAACATGGACTGGATTTACCGGACCTGCAGGCGCTATGCCGCCGGCTTCGGCCCCGGCAGCGGGAGCCTTCTCCTCACCGGGGACCCGGGGCTGGGGAAGACCTTTCTCTCCGCCGCCGTGGCCCGGGAGGTCAGCGGGGACGGCTGGTCCGTGGTCTACGACACCGCCGTCCACATCTTCGACCGCTTCGAGGCCCGGAAGTTCGGCCGGGAGGCCGGGGAGGAGATCGAGGCCGACGTGGAGCGGGTGCTGGACTGCGACCTGCTGATCCTGGACGACCTGGGGACGGAGATGACCACTCCCTTTGTCCAAAGCGCCCTGTACAGCATCGTCAACGGCCGGATCCTGGGGCGGCGGGCCACCATCCTCAGCACGAACCTGAAGCTGGACGAGCTGGCCCGGCGGTACACGGCCCAGACCGTCTCCCGGATCGAGGGGGAGTATCAGATCCTCCCCTTCTTTGGGGAGGATATCCGGAAGCTGAAAAAAGAGCGGGGCTGAACGCCCCGGGGGACGGGCCCCCGGGGGTCCTACGCCCGCGCCCACTCCCTCCCCCAGGCCAGCAGCGCCGCCCCCGTCAGGGCCCAGCCGAAGACCCACGACGCCCAGAACCGGAGGCCCCCCGGGTTCCACAGCGCCGCCCCCAGCGCCGTGGCCGCCAGCACCCGGGGAAGGCTCCCCAGCAGCCCCCCGGCGAAATACGCCCGCCAGGGCGCCCCGGCGGCCCCCAGCCAGAGGCTCACCAGGTCCCCGGGAAGCACGCCCGCCAGCCGCAGGAGAAACACCTGCCGCCCGGGATCCCGCCCCAGCTCCAGCGCCTCCAGGCGGGGGTGCCGGGCGGTCAGGGCGGCCAGGGCCCCCCGCTGCCGCCGCCCCAGAAAATAGGGCCCCGCCTGGGCCGCCGCCACGCCGCAGACCCCCACCGCCAGCGCCGCCGGAAAGGGGAGAAGCAGCCCCGCCGCGGCCTCCAGGGCGGTGAGGGGCAGGGCCGCCGTCAGGCCCTTCACCGCGTACAGCGCCAGAAGCGCGGCCGCCGCCAGCCACGCCTGCCCCGGCGTCCAGGCGGCCACGGCCTCCGGCGTCAGGGCCCGGCGGAGGGGCCACAGCGCCAGCCCCAGGGCGGCCCACAGGAGGACCGGGGCAACGCGGCGTTTTCTCACGGGCCTCCCTCCCCTCCCGGCTGAACGCGGCCCCGCGCCGAACCGTATTTTGGGGCGCCTCTCCAGGCGCCGGGGATAGTATGCCCCGCAAAAAGCGCAGGCTGGCGAAAAGACGGTTTTGCCGGCCTGCGCAAGCGTTTCCAATCCTTGAAACGCCATCGGATTGAAAACGGGAGGAACCCCTCCCGGGTTCTTCCCGCTCGTTCGGCGAATGAAAGCAGCCCGTGCGGAAGCGCACGGGCTGCCGCCGTCTCCGGCGTTCTTGGACTCATTCCCCGGAGGGCGGGACCACCACCACGGCGGGGGGCTCCTCCGGCGCGGGGGGTTCCGCCGGGACCTCCGCCGGGGCGGAGGCGGGCACGTCGGGCTCCTCGGAGACCGCCGGGATGCCGGGCTCCTGCTCCACCGGAATGCCGGGGACGCCGGGGGCCGTCCCCCCTGCTTCCACACCGCTCTCGGCCTTGGGGGGGCCCACCAGGGTCAGCCGGTTCCGGGACTTGTAGTCGCTGACGGCCTCCACCTCGCTGGAGATCAGGTTCCCGCTGCCGTCAAACACATTGCGGTAGGTTCTGACCTTATACCCGGTGTAGGGCGTCACCTTCACCTGCCGCGTGCCGGGCGCCAGGGAGGGGTCCTGCTGCTCCACCTCCTCAAAGGGCGTGGTGGACAGGGTTTCATAGGTCATTTTGACCGTCAGGTCGTCGGTCCTGGTCCCCCAGAGCTGGACGGTGAGATACCCCTTGTCGTATTTCGCCGTAATCTTCAGGGGGTATTGGGTGTCGTTGGTAAAGCGGTAGTCCGGCCCGCCCCAGGAGACGGTGGCGTCCATGCCCCTGGTGATGTAGGCGGGGATATAGCGGTGGGCATAGCGCTCGGTGATCTCCAGGTTGGCCAGGAGGCAGGCGTAATACAGCGTGGAGGAGGGCTGGCAGACCCCGCCGCCGATCTCGTCCACCGTCTCCCCCTGGACATAGGCCGGAGCGGCCTTGTACCCCTTTTCCACGGTGCGCTGCCCCACCGTCTCGTTATAGGAAAAGACGTCCCCGCTGTTGAGCACGGTGCCGTCAAAGGCGGCGGAGGCCAGGCGGACGTTGCTGATCCGGGCGGCGGTGCCCCCCACATGGGTGGTGCACTCCCCCAGAAGGTCCCGGAAGAGGACGGCTTGCAGCTTTTCCGCCGTGATTTCCGGCTGCCGGATGTCCGCGGGGACGGCGACGGTTTCCCCGGGGGCGGCGGCGCTCAGGGCCCGCTGGGCCGAGGCGGCGTCAAAGGACACCCCCATCCGCTCGGGGATGATCCCGCCGGAGTCCTTGTCGTACTTGGCGTTTTCCATCTCGCCGGACACCGCCTCGTGGACCTCCTGAATGGAGAGGGGGCGGGCCTCCCGGGTGGCGAAGTCCACCAACACCTCCCGCTCCCCGGCGGCGACGGCGTTTTCCAGCGCGGCCGCCAGGGACTCCGGGCTCACGCTGCGGCCGTTGGCCTCCTTGGTCAGAAGGATTTCCCCCCCGGCCACCTCATACGCCCCGTCCAGAACCTCCTGGGCAAGGTCCTCCGCCAGCTCGTCCACGCCCCGGCGGAAAAGGTCCTCGTCCCGGTCCCGGGCGGTGAGGCCGTCCCCCTGGGGGCCCGTCAGAATCGAGAGGACCCGGGCCCCCCGGCTGAGAAAGGGGGCGGCGGCCTGCTCCTCAAAGCGCCGCCGGGCGATGCCGGGGCACTGCTCCGCCGTATAGCCCAGCTCCGACAGGGCCACGGACTCCGGTCCGGATTCGCCGATCCAGCCCTCCTTCTCCGCGGTCTGAACCGGCGTAAGGGCCAGCGTCTGCCCCGGCAGGGTCCCCGCCAGGACCTGGGCGGCCTCGTCCACCGTCAGCCCCCCTACGGAGACGCCGGCGATGGTCTCCCTGGGATAGAACACCGTCCGGGACCCGGCCCAGGCGCACAGGCCCGCGTAAGCCCCGCCCATGATGGCGGCGGTGAGGGCCAGCGCCAGCAGCACCGGCGCGGCGCCTCCCCCCTTCACTCTGGTTCCGCCGGTTTTCGGCTCTTTGACTTCATTTGTCAGCTGTGCCATGAAGTCCCTCCTTTTCGGCCCACACAAACGGCCGTTTCTCTCTCAGGGTATTCTAACACATTCTCTCTGAAAAAGAGATTACAATCCAGTAACAAGAAGCGGCTTCCCAAAAAGCGGCGTCTTCCAGGTCCGCGCCGCCGGCCCGGGGCCCGGCGGCCTCAGGACGGACCGGCCCCGCCGGGGGGACGCGGCCCGCTCCGCCGGGGAATGCGGATGGTCATCACAATTTCTTCCTCGGTGTCCTCCCGCCTGCACTGGGCGTCCACCCCCGCCTCCCGTACGATGCGAAGTCCCCGGTCCACGCTGTTCAGAAAGAGCCGCACATCCTTGATGACATAGGTCCGCCGCCCCGCCGGGGGAGCGCTTTGCAGCGCCTCCAGCCGCCGCTCGATGTACTGCTCCGTCTGGGCCACGTTCCAGTGCTTGTCCGCCGCCCGTCCGGCCGCCGCCAGCCGCTCCTCCTCGTCCTCAAGCCGCAGGAGCGCCCGGGCGTGCCGCTCCGTCAGCCCCCGTTCCAGCAGCACCGCCTGGCACGCCGGGGACAGCCGGAGGAGCCGCAGCTTGTTGGCCACCGCCGAGGCGGACCGCCCCAGCTGGGCCGCGGCCTCCTCCTGGGTGGCGCCGCTCCTGCGGAGATAGTCCGCGATGGCCGCCGCCTCCTCAAAGTAATGGAGGTCCTGCCGCTGCAGATTCTCCACCAGGGCCAGCAGGGCGGACTCCCGCTCGTCCACTTCCGCTTCCACACAGGGCACCGCCGTCAGCCCGGCCAGCCGCGCCGCCCGGAGCCGCCGCTCCCCCGCCACCAGCTCCCAGCCGTCGGGCCGGCGGCGGACCACCAGGGGCTGCACCACCCCGTGCCGCCGGATGGACGCCGCCAGCTCCCGCAGGGCCCCCTCGTCGAACAGCCGCCGGGGCTGGCGGGGATTCGGGCGGATGGAGCCCACCTCCAGCCGCAGAATCCGCTTCTCCTCATGCGCTCCCATGGGACCGCCTCCTTCCAATTTGCCCCATTCTACCGGAATGTCCCCGAAAAACCATGGGGAATCTGTCGGAGGCGGGAAATACGGCTTGCGCCGGAGGGAAAAAACAGGTATACTATTTTCAGGGAGGTGCTATTCATGGGAACCGAAAAGGAACGCAGGGACACGCAAAAGGCTTTGCTGTACGACCTCCGCCTGATTTTCAGCACCGGCGAAAAAGAGGACTACACAAGGCAGGAAATCCTGGACTTGTTGGACAAAATCGCTCTGGCCAAGGACCAGGAGTGAACGGCCGAAGGACCCGGCGGGCACTGCCCGCCGGGTCCTTCCTTGCTCTTCTTTTCATCCAAAGCGAAACGCGCATCCGGATAAGGGACTCCGGGCCCGGCGGAGACTGGCACTCCGGCCGGGAAAGCCCCTTACGCCTTCTGGCTCTTCTTGGGGTGGGCGATGGTGGCGATGCCCTCGATGGCCAGGATGACCGCCAGGACCACCAGCAGGATGCCCAGGATGGCCTGGACATAGGGGCCCCAGTCCGCGCCGCCGGCGGAAATCACCGCGATCTGGTTCTTGGTGTTGATCAGCAGGGAGCAGATCGTGACGATGATCATGAAGCCCATGGGCAGAAGGAACATCTTGTTGTTCTTGCCGATGTTGCCAAGCCACGTGGCCACCGCCAGCAGGCCCAGGCCCGCCAGCAGCTGGTTGGCGGAGCCGAACAGCGCCCAGATCTTCTCATAGCCGTTCAGGCCCAGCAGCACGCCCAGCACCACGGTGATGCCGGTGGAGACGTACATGTTGGAGAGGACCTTCTTGTAGCCGGTGACATTCTCCGGGGTCTCGCCCTTGCTGGAATCCAGCCAGAACTCCTGGAACATGAACCGGGCCAGGCGGGTGGCGGTGTCCAGGGAGGTCAGGCAGAAGGCGGAGTAGGTCAGCACCAGCAGGGTGTACAGGATGCTGTAGGTGCCGGGGATGGTGTCGTCAATCATGTGGGCCAGGCCGCCGCCGAAGATCGCGGTGGCGCCCGCCAGCTTGGCGTCGGGGTTCGCCGCGTTCCAGCTGTAGGCATAGGCCACGGCGCACAGGGTCAGGATGGCCAGGACGCACTCGAGCAGCATGCCGCCGTAAGCGATGGGCTTCGCGTCGGTCTCCTTATCCAGCTGCTTGGAGGTGGTGCCGGAGGAGACCAGGGAGTGGAAGCCCGAAATCGCGCCGCAGGCGATGGTGGTGAACAGCACGGGGAAGATGGGGTTGCCCGCCCCGGTGTCGGGGTTGGTCACCACGAAGGTGTTCACCGCGGCCATGCTGCCCATGTCCGGCCGGGCCAGGACCACGGCCACCACGGCCAGGGCCAGCATGGCGTACAGCAGGAAGGAGCTCAGGTAGTCCCGGGGCTGGAGCAGAATCCACACCGGGGTGACGGAGGCGATGGCGATGTAAATGCCGCAGATCCACATCCAGGCGTCCTTGCTCAGGTAGATGGGGTGGAAGTTCATGCCGATGGCGATGATGGCCACAATGGCGATGACGCCGACAACGCTGGCAATGCTCATGGGGGCGTTCCGGCGGTACACCAGGAAGCCGAAGACAATGGCGATGGCGATGAACAGCAGGGACACCATGGCCACCCGGGCGTTGGCCTCGGAGGCGGCGTAGTCCACCGCGCCGCTTTCCGTGAAGGTGGCGCCGAAGGTGCCGGCCACGATGGAGGCGAAGGCCGCCACCACCAGGATCAGGGTCAGGTAGGCGAAGATCAGGAACAGGGTCTTGGCCCGCTTGCTCATGTTGGTGGAAATGATTTCGCCGATGGACTTGCCGTCGTGGCGGACGGAGGCGAACAGGGCGCCGAAGTCATGGACGCCGCCGAAGAAAATGCCGCCGATCAGGATCCACAGGGTGCAGGCAAGCCAGCCGAAGCCCGCCGCGCCGATGGGGCCGGTGATGGGGCCCGCGCCGGCGATGGACGAGAAGTGGTGCCCCATCAGGATGGGGGCCTTGGCGGGGACGTAGTCGATGCCGTCCTCCAGGGCGTGGGCCGGGGTGGGCTTGTCGAGCTCGCCGACGCCCCACTGCTTGCACAGCCAGCGGCCATAGAAGATATAGCCGACGACCAGCACGGCGACGCTGATGATGAGAAGTACTAATCCGTTCATGAAAACACTCTCCCTCTTTCATGATGTCTGGCGGGGGCGTCCGCCCCCAGGGTCATTTGGCGGCGAAGTTCGCCTCCAGGGTCTTGCGCGCTCCCCTCCCGGCTGGATTGGAGAGGAACGTCCGGGTGGAACATTCCATTGCGGCTATGTGATACTCCATCCAGCCATGGAGTGCCAGCCGGTAGTTCTTGTGGAAGCGGGTCCGTTTCAAAAGCTTCTTCGCCTCCGGGTCAATGGTCTCCGCCAGGATCACCAGGGTCACAAAGGAGCTCATGTGCTCCTTGTGGGGCTTGACGGCGGCCAGCCCCGCCTTCAGGGCGCGCTCCGCCAGGTCCCCGGCCCCGGCGGCGTCCAGGCGGCCGGCCACGTAGAAGTATGTATAGTCGTGCTGCTCGGTGGCGTAAAACTGCTTATCCCGGCGGACCAGGTAGTGTTCGTCCCGCAGGAAGAAGTGCGCCATCGCGGGGAAGCAGACTCCCTCCGCCTCCACGTCCCGGGTGAGGTCGTAGTTGTGGGAATAGGCGTTCAGCAGCTTTTCCAAACACTCCTGGGGCGTTCTCTCCATACCGGCCCTCCGCTTTGTCAGCTCGGCTTCACCGCCCCGAAGAAGCGGTGGGGAAGGGGGCGCCCCCTTCCCGGGCGTCCTGCCAGGACCCCAGCTTGCGAACGCATTATACACCCTGCCCGGCCATTTGTTAAGAGGGTTTGAACAAATTTGTGTACAATTTGTGAATGAGATTGGGAAAATTGTGTGTTTTGCCAAGCAATTTTTTCTATATCGGGAATATAAAGCGGCATATTAGACAAAAAGCGCCGCCATTTCTTGTGTGAAATGACGGCATTTTTGTGAGGCGTTCGGTGTCCTCCCCGCGGGCCTCAATCCTGCAGGGTGTTGATCAGGTGCTTCATGTGGATGCTCATGGCGTAGCGGGCCCCGGCCTCGTCCCGCTTGAGGAGGAAGTCCAGGATCAGCAGGTTGTCCCCCAGGGCCAGGTCCAGCATCTGCTGGCGGCTGGGGGAAATCTGGAGGATTTCGTCCACGGCGCTGTTAATGATGGGATACAGCCGGCGCATATACTCGTTGTGGGAGGCCCGGATCAGCGCCCAGTGGAACTCCTGGTCCGCCAGGGGCCAGTTTCCCCCCTCGGCGGCGATGCGCGCCACCCGCTCCGCCTTTTTCCGGATCTGCTCCAGCTCCTCGTCGCTGGCCCGCCGGCAGGCCAGGGCCACGGTGGCCGGCTCGAAGATCAGCCGCATCTCAAAAAGGTCCTTGGCCCGGACCCGGGAGCGGATGCCCGCCAGCGCCGTCAGGTCCACCCCCGGGGCGGGGAGATTCTCCGCCACGAAGGTGCCCTTCCCCCGCCGGATGTCCAGCACCCCCTGGGCCACCAGAAAGGAGATGGCCTCCCGCAGCGTCGTCCGGCTGACGCCCACCGCCTCGCTGAGCTCGTTTTCATTGGGCAGCTTGCTGCCCGGGGGATAACGGCGCTCCTCCACAATCCATTCGTAAAGCCGGTCCGCCGTCTGCTCCGACAGCTTGGCGCGTTTGCCTTCCATAAGCGCTCCTCCCTTCCCCGGCGGACCCGCCGGACGTTCTTTCAAAAACCCATGGGCGCCCCGGCGAACCGCCCGGTTCCCCGGCTGAAACGAAGTGGTTCCCCCTTTTCAGCTGCGCCGCCTATACTATACCGCCTTTTTCCGAAAAAAACAAGGAGCCACTTGACAGCAGACGAAAATTAGTATAAAATGACATCATACAACGTATCTTTGAATCAGACAACATATTTACTATTCCTGGAAGGAGGAATCTCCCTTGAAGGCCGCCCAGCGCTTTCCCCACCGGCTGACCCTTGTCGCCGGCCACTATGGCACCGGGAAAACCGAGTTTTCCGTAAATCTGGCCCTGGCCCTGGCCGCGGAGGGGGAGCGGACCGCCCTGGCGGATCTGGACGTCGTGAACCCCTATTTCCGCAGCCGGGAGCGGAGGGAGCTGCTGGAGGCGGCGGGGGTCCGGCTGATCGCCACGGCCCAGGCCCTGGCGGACGCGGACGTGCCCGCCCTCCCGGCGGAGCTCCACGCCGTTTTGGAGGACCGGACGCTCCGGGGCGTGCTGGACATCGGCGGGGATCCCTCCGGGGCCCGGGTGCTGGCCCGCTACCGCCCGCGGATCTTAAAGGAGGACTACCAGCTGCTGTACGTCGTCAACGCCGCCCGCCCCGAGGTCCGCACGGCGGAGCGCTCCGCGGAGGTCCTCCGGGCCATCGAGGCCGTGACGGGCCTTCGCTGCACGGGCCTTGTGAACAACACCCACCTCTGCGCCGAAACCACGCCGGAGGACGTCCGGGAGGGGGCGGCTCTGGCGGAGGAGGTATCCCGCCTGACGGGCGTCCCCGTGGTCTGCCACGCCGCGGAGGCCCGCTTCCGGGAGGCGTTGCGGGACCTGGACCCCTTCCCCCTGGAGCTTCGCATGCGGAAGCCCTGGGAGGAATGAGCTTGGCAATTTTGGCAATTTCAGATATAGAGGAAAGGAGATTTTGCGCCATGGCAATCCACCTCACCTTCCGCCAGGACCGCTGCAAGGGCTGCGGGCTCTGCGTCACCG
>CANPTW010000025.1 GCA_947577075.1 uncultured Oscillibacter sp.
CTGGCCGTGGAGTGGTACCGCAAGGCCGCCGACGCCGGCCTGTCCCGGGGCATGTGCAACCTGGCCTGGTGCTATGAGCACGGCAAGGGCGTGGACCAGAGTCCGGAGGAATCCTTCGCCTGGTATCAAAAGGCCGCGGACCAGGGGGACCCCAGGGGGCTTTTCAGCGTGGCCCGGGCCTATGACTACGGCATCGGCACGGCCCCGGACATGGAGAAGGCCGCCCAGTGGTATCAAAAGGCGGCCGACGCCGGGTCCGCCCCCGCCACCTGCGACCTGGGCGTGTGCTATGAGCGGGGAGAGGGCGTGCCCCAGAGCTTTGAGAAGGCGGTGGAGCTTTACCGCAAGGCCGCCGAAATGGGCAACGCGCCGGGGCAGTGCAATCTGGGCTTCATGTATGAAGCCGGCCGGGGCGTGCCCCAGAGCTGGGAGGAGGCCGTAAAATGGTACTCCGCCTCCGCCCAGCAGGGCTTCCCCCGGGCTCAGTGCAACCTGGCGTGGTGCTATGAGCGCGGCAAGGGCGTGGAGGTCAACCTGACCCGCGCCTGCCATTGGTACCGCAAGGCGGCGGACCAGGGGGAGCCCCGGGGCATGTTCTGCCTGGGCTTGTGCTATAAGTACGGCAAGGGCGTGGAACAGAGCGACGCCGAGGCCGTCCAGTGGTACCGCAGGGCGGCGGAGGCGGGGTACACCCGGGCCCTGTGCAACCTGGGCGTGTGCTATGAATTCGGCGAGGGCGTGGAGCAGAGCCTGGAGCAGGCCGCGGAGCTCTACCGCCAGGCGGCGGAGAAGGGCGACCCGGCGGGCCAGTGCAACCTGGGCTATCTGTACGAAACCGGCCGGGGCGTGGAACAGGACTGGAAGCGGGCCGCCGGGCTTTACAGGCAGTCGGCGGAGGCGGGCTATCCGAGGGCCATGTGCTGCTACGGCTATTGCTGTGAGGCGGGCCAGGGCGCGGACAAGGACATCTCCGCCGCCGTGGAGTGGTATCGGAGGGCCGCCGACGCCGGGGACGCCAACGGCGCCTGCAACCTGGGCTATCTGTATGAGACCGGCGAGGGCGTGGGGCAGAGCTGGGACCAGGCCGTCCAATGGTACCGCAGGGCGGCGGAGCAGGGCCATGCCCGGGCGCAGTACCTCCTGGGCTGGTGCCACGAACACGGCAAGGGCCTGGAAGCCAGCGCGGAAAAGGCCCGCGAGCTCTATGCCGCCGCCGCCAAGCAGGGCTATGAGCACGCGGCGGAGGCGCTGGAGCGGCTGAAAAACGGCCCGAAAGCGGAACCCGCCAAGCCGCGGGAGACAAGGGCCCCCGAAAAGAAGGAGAAAAAAGCCGAGAAGGGCGGTTTCCTCAAGGGCCTTTTCGGCGGGCGGAAATAAGAACCCGCCTTCATATTCGGGGAACGGCGGACAGGCGGGAAGGGGCCGCTCGGACGGCGTTCCGCGGTTGTGCATATAGTCAACGCAGTTGAAAAGAAGCATACACTTCTTTTCAACCGGCGGGCCATTGGCCCGCCGGGGCGCAGAGCGCCTGTGCGTTTCCTATGAAGTCAAGCACAGTGAGCCGCTCACGCGGCTTACGGCGCTGTAAAACAGCGCCGTATTGAAAAGAATCCTTTGGACTCTTTTCAACTGTGCTGACTATAACAGCGTTCGAGTCCCCCTGAAAAACGCGCCGGACCGGCAGAGCCGGTCCGGCGCGCAGCTTGTCACAAAACGGGGAACCCCTTCAGAGGGGCAAAAAAGAGCGGCGGGAGGAACCCGGGAGGGGGCCCTCCCGTTTTTGCATCAGCGCTCGGCCAGGAGCTTGGTCAGCTCCTCCATAAAGCTGTCAATATCCTTGAACTGGCGGTACACCGAGGCGAAGCGGACATACGCCACCTGGTCGATGGTCCGCAGATGCTCCATCACCCGTTCCCCGATGATCTCCGTGCTGACCTCCCGCTCCATGGAGTTTTGAAGCTCCTGCTCAATGTCCGCGGCGATTTTCTCCAGCTTCGCCAGGGGGACCGGGCGCTTCTCACAGGCCCGGATCATGCCGCTGAGAACCTTCCCCCGGTCGAAGCTCTGGCGGCTGCCGTCCTTCTTCACCACCACCACGGGGAGGCTCTCCACCGTCTCATAGGTCGTGAAGCGCCGTCCGCAGGAGAGGCACTCCCTCCGGCGGCGGATGCTGCTGTTCTCGTCGGCGGGACGGGAATCGATGACCTTGCTCTCATTGAAGCCGCAATAGGGACATTTCATATAGGACCTCCTGATCCTCCGCCGGTTTCCCGGCGGCCCGCGTCCGCATCTGCGGACGCCCTCCATGCTTCCCGAAGGCGTATCCCAGGGGCCTTGGGAATGTTCGGGTGTATTATATCACGCCGTTTCTAAAATTGATAGAATTTTGTCAAAATATTTTCTAAAATTTCCCTTTATTTTTTGCCGGAGGGCGTCTCCAAATTCCCGGAATGCCGGATTGGGGGAAGTTTTTCGTCCGGCAGGGCGCTTTGCCGGTTTTAGAACCTGCATTCATGACCGGAGAATGCCGGATGGACGGGGGCTTTCCCCGCCGGACGGGGATATTTCCCGCAGGAACCCGGACGGATTTCAAGGGAAATTGGCGTGGCATGGCGGGGAAATCCCCGGCCGGGCGGCGGTCAACGGCTGTGCATACAGGCTCTAAAAAACGGGGCGGTCCTGCTCGTCGAAGGCATAGACCGCATAGGCCCCTGTTCCCACCGCCCGGACCCGGGCGAAGCAGAACAGCGTGGTCAGGGGAAACGGCCGGCCCTTGTCATAGGGCAGGGCCAGATACCGGACGCTTCCCTCCCGCCGGGTCAGGGCGCCCCGGGCCCCCTTCAGCCGCCGGCGGAGCCACGGAGCCCGGAAAAGCCCCTCCGGGGCGGGGGCGGGCTCCCACTTCTCCGCTTCCCGGTTTCCCGCCGGGCGGACCTCCCCCCGGAGGAGCCGGCCCAGGGGCGCGGTAAGCCGCCCGGAGAAGCGCCGCCGGATCATCCCCTGGCCGCCCTCCGGCTCCAGCACGCCCAGGCGGAGCTCTCCCCGGTCCCCCACGGCCCAGGCGCACCAGAGCCCCTCCGGCAGGGGGCAGCGGGCGGAAAACCAGGTGTACAGGCCCTCCCGCTCCGCGGAGAGCTCACCGGCGGGCCTGCCCTCCAGGAGTAAGGGATATTTATCCATCTCCGCCGCCCCCCCTTGCCGCAAAATAGGACCCCGTCTGCGCAATTATATGCGCAGACGGGGTCCGTTATGTACCTCAGGAAACCGTGTAGCTCCCCCTGGCCAGCACCTTCGTGGTGCCCGACCCGGCCCGGACGCCCCGGCCCTCGATGGTCATCATGTACAGGTGGTTCTGGACCAGGGCCCCGCCGTTGGCCAGCGTTCCGGCGGTGGTTTCGTCGATAAGGCCCGGGTCCGAGGGGGAGACGCAGACGGCGCTTCCCACTCGCAACATCACCTCGCAGCCGATGTCCCCGGTGAGAGTCTGCCCCTCCGAAAGGGTCACCACGGAGAAGGAGGCGGAGGTCCCGGAGGAGGCGCCGGGGACGGCTTGTCCCGTCCGCTCGGCAATCTTCTGGTCCACCCGCTGCATCAGCTGGGAGAAAAACGTGTCGTTCAAATAGCTCAGGGTCACCAGCGGGTCCTCGGCGGACCCGGCCTCCGCGGCCAGGGACGCCGTGGTCATCAGCACGGCGCTGAGGGCCAGGAGCACCGCGGAGCGCAGCAGCCAGCGGTCTTTTTTCATGATGTACCTCCTCTGTACGCCTCCCGGCGGGGGGATAACCCCGCCGGGAGGTCCGATGATCAAACCAGTTGGTCGTGGGGCAGCCCGAAGCTGACCGCGATCGCCGTATCCACCTTTGTCATCACGTTCTCTTCCACATGGCCCATGCGCTCCCGGAGCCGCTTCTTATCCAGGGTCCGCACCTGCTCCAGCAGGACGACGGAATCCCGGCTCAGGCCGCAGCTCTGGTCCACGGGAAGATCGATATGTGTGGGCAGCCGGGTCTTCCCGGTCTGGGAAGTGATGGCCGCCGCGATCACGGTGGGACTGTAGCGGTTTCCGGTGTCGTTCTGGATGATCAGAACGGGCCGGACGCCGCCCTGCTCGCTGCCCACCACCGGGGAGAGATCGGCATAGTAAATATCGCCGCGCTTGACACTCGTATCCACAAAGTTCACACTCCGCCGAAAGAAGTACCCGCCATCGAAGGGGAAGCGGTTTCCCCCTCGGTGAGGCCACTTTCATTCTCCCACGCAGTTTCGGAATTTATACGCCTCTTTCCGCAAACATTGCGTCCACGCCGCGGGAGGGGCAAATTCCGGCGTCCTCGCCCCACGTCATCCTATGCGGGGGCGGGGGCGGAGGTTCGTCAAGCACCGTCTTCCGACATTGTATCATAAAAAGAGAAGCTCGTAAAGTCCGCCGTCAAAATGATTTCCCCATCCACGGCGATTTCCCCCCGCACCGGGGTTCCCTCCGCCAGGCTCAGCCAAAGGGTGGAGAGAATCTTCCCGTCCTTTACCCCCGTCTGGTCCACGGTGAGCCGGAGGCAGGGGACGCCGCCCCACTCCTCCTCGTTCTCCTCCAGCAGCCAGCCGTCCCGGAGGGCGCTCATCAGCCGGGGCAGGCAGGCGGCGGGGCTGATCTCCTCATCGCTGAGGGTCCCGGCGTTGAGGCTCTCCCCCTCGTACTCCAGCCGCCAGTCCGGCTCGCTGAGCACGGCCCGCACGCCGGCGATGGTCTCCGGGGCCAGGACCTCCACAACGCTCTCCCCGCCGGGAACGTAGTCGCAGCGGAGAACCGCCTCCCAGGCCAGGCCCTCCTGGTCACAGGAGACGGCCGCCTCCATGGCGCAGCCCGTCATGTCGTGATAGCGGTCCCGCAGGTCCGCCGTCCGGGATTCCGCTTCCCCGCCGCTTCCGCCGCCGCAGGCGGGCAGCGTGAGCAGCAGGGTCATCATCAGTGCGCACGTCCACAGGCGCACGGGAAGACCTCCTTTATGTTCCGTGTTTTTGAAGCTCGGAAAACACCCTGGGGAAGGCGGCGATCACGTCCTCCGGCGTCATGCAGTACTCCGTCAGCGCCTCCGCCGCCAGGTCCCCAGCCCGGCCGTGAATCCACACGGCCCCCGCCGCCGCCAGCACCGGGGAAGCCCCCTGGGCCAGCAGGGAGGCGGTGAGCCCCGTCAGCACGTCGCCGCTGCCCCCCTTGGCAAGGCCCGCGTTCCCGGTGGTGTTTACCAGGGCGTTCCCCTCCGGCACGGCGGCGACCGTCCGGTGCCCCTTCAGCACCAGGATGCAGCCGTGGGCCCGGGCAAACGCCCGGGCGGCCTCCACCCGCCCCCCGGCGAGGCTCCCCCCGATCCGGGCAAACTCCCCGTCGTGAGGCGTGAGAATGGTGACGCGCCCCCGGCGGCTGTCCAGGATATCTATATGTCCCTCCAGCGCATTTATGCCGTCCGCGTCCAGCACCACGGGCTTCTCCGTCCTCACGAGAACGTCCCGGACCAGCTGCGCCGCCTCCTCGTGCCGCCCCAGGCCGGGACCCAGGGCCAGCACATCGCAGTCCCCCAGCTTCTCCAGAACGGCCGGGAGGGCCCTCCGGAGCCGGGCCTTCCCGCTGAGGCGGTCCCCCCAGCCGCCGGACAGGGGGAAGGGCATGGCGCAGACGCATTTCGCCGCCTCCGCCTGCCAGATGCTGTCGGGAACCCCCAGGTACACCAGCCCGCAGCCGGACCGCGCCGCCGCCAGGGCCGTCAAATAGGGCGCGCCGGTATAGCCCACGGAGCCGCCCACCACCAGGACCTTGCCGAAGTCCCCCTTGTGGCCGTCCTTCTTCCGGGGCGGCAGGGCCGCGGCGGCGAAGTCCGCCTCCACCGTCTGGACGGGGCAGACCGCCTCCCGGAGCAGGGCGGCGGGGATGCCGATGTCATGGACGGTGACCCTCCCGGAGAGGACCGCCCCGTCTCCCACGGCCTGGCCGATCTTTTTCAGGCTGAAGGTGACGGTCCGGTCCGCCTTCACCCCCCGGCCCAGCACCCTGCCCGTGTCCGCCTCCACGCCGCTGGCAATGTCGGCGGCAACAACCGCCCCCCGGCAGGAGTTGATCAGGTCCACGGCGGCGGCCTCGGACCCGGGGGCGATATCCCGGGAGAGGCCCACGCCGAACAGCGCGTCGACGACCACGTGGCTCCCCCGGGCCCAGGAAGCCTGGTCCCGGTCCGCGGGGTCGAAGCCCTCCAGTTCCACGCCGCACTCGCTGAGGCGGCCCGTCTCCTCCATGGCGTCGGGGGTGAGGCGGCCGTACTCCCCCACCAGGAACACCCGGACCTTGAGGCCCATCAGAAAGAGGAGCCGCGCCGCGCCGACGCCGTCCCCCCCGTTGTTCCCCGGGCCGCAGAACACCGCCGCCCGGCATTTCGCCGGCTTGTCCGGCAGGAGGTCCAGGGCCGCCTGGGCCACCTCCGCCGCCGCCCGCTCCATCAGGTCGATGGAGGGAATGCGGCGCTCCTCAACGGCTCTTCTGTCCAACTCCCGCATCTGCGCGGCTGAGGCCAATTTCATGGGCCGTACCCCCTTTTTCAAATTCCTTGTTCCGCCGGACCCCTGGCCGGAAGCGCCCCGGCGTCCGTCCCCGTTTCCGGCCGTTTTCCCTATCATACCACGCCTCCGGCGGCTTTTCAACCGTTCCCCCTTTCGGCCGGTCCGGCGGAGAACACCGGGGGGTTGACACATCCCCTTTGTTCAGGTATTCTATAGCCGGCGTGTGGGAAGGGCCGCGGTGCGCGCCCGTTCCCATCCTTATTTTGGCGGCGGCGTTTCCGGGCGCCGCCCGGCGGGAGGTTTTGAAGCCATGTACCGCATCCTGATCGTGGAGGACGACCCCGTCATTGCCGGGGCCGTGAAGCGGCACCTGGAGAGCTGGGGGTACCAGGTCGCCTGTATTCAAAGGTTTGACGCCGTGCTGGCCGAATTTTTGGAATTTGACCCTCAGCTGGTGCTGCTGGACATCTCGCTGCCCTTTTTCAACGGCTACCACTGGTGCCGGGAGATCCGAAGGGTTTCCCGGGTGCCGGTCCTCTTCCTGACCTCCGCCTCCGACAACATGAACGTGGTGATGGCCATGCAGATGGGCGGGGACGACCTGCTGGCCAAGCCCTTTGACCTCCAGGTCCTCTCCGCCAAGGTGCAGGCCATGCTGCGGCGGGCCTATGACTTCGGGGCGGCCCCGGCCCTGCTCTCCTGCGGCGGGGCGGTGCTCAACCTCTCCAACGGGACGCTGACCGTCCACGGCGCCCGAGTGGAGCTGAGCAAAAACGAGGGCAGGCTCCTCCAGCTGCTGCTGGAGAAAAAGGGCCAGACCGTCAGCCGGGACGCCATGATGACGGCCCTTTGGGAGTCGGACAGCTTCGTGGATGAAAACACGCTGTCCGTCAACGTCAACCGCCTCCGCCGGAAGCTGGAGGCCGCGGGGCTCCCCGGCTTCATCCGCACCCGGAAGGGCGAGGGCTATCTTGTGGAGGAACCGCCGGTATGAACATTGTGGGCGCTTACCTGGCGCGGCACTGGAAGCTTTTGCTGCTCCTGGGGGGATGCCTGGGCATCTGCTGCGCCGTCTTCTCCCTCTACGGCCTGCCCCTGGAGTCGGTGGGATACGCCTTTGCGCTGTGCTTCGCCCTGGGGCTGGTCCTGTTTGCCTCCGGCTGCTTCCGGTTTTACCGGCGGCACCGGGAGCTGGCCGGGCTGCTGGCCCAGGTGAAGGAAAAGGTCCTGCCCCTCCCGCCCCCCGGGGGCCTTCTGGAGGCGGACTATCAGGCCCTTCTCCAGGCCCTGGCCTCCGACCGGGCCGCCCTGGCGCTGGAGAGCCGGAACCGCCTCCAGGATATGACGGACTACTACACCCTCTGGGCCCACCAGATCAAGACCCCCATCGCCGCCATGGGCCTGCTGCTCCAGGAGGAGCCCCGGCCGGAGCTGGAGGGGGAGCTTTTGAAGGTCGAGCAGTACGTGGAAATGGTCCTGGGCTATCTCCGCCTGGGCAGCAGCTCCACGGATTACGTCCTGCGGAACTGCTCCCTGGACGGGCTGCTCCGCCAGTCCGTGCGGAAATACGCCCGGCTGTTCATCCTGAAAAAGATCTCCCTGGACTTTCAGGAGACGGGGCGGACGGTGCTGACGGACGAAAAGTGGCTGGCCTTCGTGGTCGAGCAGCTGCTGTCCAACGCCCTGAAGTACACGCCGGAGGGGGGCCGCATCCGGATTTACGGCGACGGGGACACCCTGGTCATCGCGGACAGCGGCATCGGCATCCGGCCGGAGGACCTGCCCCGGGTCTGCGAAAAGGGCTTCACCGGCTACAACGGCCGGGAGGACAAGAAGTCCACCGGCATCGGCCTCTATCTCTGCAGCCAGGTGCTGGAGCGGCTGAACCACGGCATCTCCATCTCCTCCCGGCCCGGCCGGGGGACCCTGGTCCGCCTGGACCTCTCCCGCCGGCGGCGGGAGGCTGAGTAAGGGGGCGCGCCATGGCCGTCGTCACCCGCGTCATTTCCCCGGAGGAAGAGGGCTCCACGGTGCGGCACATCCTCCGGTCCAAGCTCGGCTTCTCCGCCCACGCCGTCTCCCGCCTGGCCCACGGGGGCCCGTGCATCCTGGTCAACGGCCAGGCCGTCCACACGCCCCACGTCCTGCGGGCCGGGGACGTGCTGGCGGTGGAGACCGGGGACCTCCGCCCGCCCAAGGCGCCCGTCAAGCCGGGGCCCTGGCCCCTGCCGGTGGTCTGGGAGGACGAGCATCTGCTCATCGTGGACAAGCCCGCGGGGATGACGGCCCACGCGTCCAACTTCCTGCCGGACACCCCCACGGTGGCGGGGGCCCTGGCCTGGAGCCGGGGGACGGATTTCATCTTTCACCCGGTGAACCGCCTGGACAAGGGCACCACCGGCCTGATGGCCGTGGCCAAGAGCGGCTATGTCCACGACCTTCTGCGCCGCCGGCTCCATACGGATGCCTTCCGCCGGGAGTACCGGGCCCTCTGCCTGGGCTGCCCCTCCCCGGAGCGGGGAACGGTGGACGCCCCCATCGGACGGGACGAAACCTCCGCCGTCGCCCGGAGGGTCCTGCCCGGCGGCGCCCCCGCCGTCTCCCATTACGCGGTGCTGCGCAGGGGCCGGGGACTCAGCTTCCTGGCTCTCCGGCCGGAGACGGGGCGGACCCACCAGCTCCGGGTCCACATGGCCCACCTGGGCTGCCCCCTGGCGGGGGACTGGCTCTACGGCACGGAGGACCCGGCCCTGATCTCCCGCCCCGCCCTTCACTCCTGGAAAATCGTCCTGGACCATCCCGTCACCGGGGAGCGCCTGGAGGTTTCCGCCCCCCTGCCGGAGGATATGCTCCGGCTGCTCCGGGAGCGCTTCCCCCGGGAGCCCCTCCCGGCGGGAGCGGCCGGGCCGTAAAACCGGAAAACGCCGTCCCGCAGAGGCGCGGGACGGCGTTTTGCACGGGATCTTATGGTTCCTCTTCGGCGCTCTCTTCTTCGGCCTCCTCTGCCGCGTCCTCCCCGGGCTCCTCCGGCACGGGGGCCTTGTAGAGCTTCCAGGAGAGGAAGCCCAGCGCCGCGGCCCCGCCGCCCAGGACTCCCAGGCCCAGGAGGAACTGGACCGTCGTGGGGCCGTAGGGGTCCCGGGTCAGATAGGGCTTGGCGATCTGATAAAAGAGATAGAGCAGGTACAGCGCGCCCAGGGCATAGAGATTGGCGCGGGTTTTGGGATTCACGGGCCCCCTGGGGGCGTTCGGTTTCAACATGGGCTTCCTCCTTTTTTCTTCCCGGGCCGTCCTTGCCCCGCCGGGCGGCGCTCCCGGGCCCGCTTCCGGCTGCCAGGCGGCGCGCGGAGAGGTCTCAGCCGGGTTCTTCCTTCCCTCCCGCCGTCCGGCCCCTTTGCCAATTCCCCCGACAAGCCGAGCCGGACGCGGAGCGTCCGGCTCGTTGTTCTCTGCTGTCGGAACCGCGGCGCTTACTCCTCGCCGTCCTCTTCCTCTTCCAGGCTCTCCAGGTCAAATTCCAGCTTTTCGCCGCAGTTGGGGCAGACCACCTCGCCGTCCTCCAGGACGGACTCGTCGAAGTAGATCGTCTCCTCGCAGGTGGGGCAGGTGGTGGCGTAGCAGTCCTCATCCTCCCCCAGGTCGTCCAGCTCATACATGTCGTCGCCCTCGCCGTAGAGCAGATCCTCCACGTCCTCCAGATCGTCGCTGACGGCGTCCAGCCCGTCGCCCAGCTCTTCCTGGGCGTCCTCAATGTCGCTGAGTTCCAGGGCGATGTCCTCCAGCACGTCGATGATGGCGGCCAGGAGCTTGCCCTCCTTCTTTTCCGTGTTCAGCTCCAAGCCCTCCGTCAGGCCCTTCAGGTACGCGACCTTCTCCGTGATGCTCATAGTCAATGACCTCCTTTTTGTGATGTGGATGGTGTGCCGTTTGTCAAGACGCCCGCTTGCAGTTCCCGGCGCCTCCGGCTTGGCCCCGGCTGTCCCGGAGCCTGCGCCTGCAGCCGCCGGACGCCGTCCGGCGTTCAGCCATGCCCTTCCGCCTCCCGGGAAGGAATTCTTCCCCAGGCGGGGGGCCGGGAATCCAAAGGGGGGATAAAATCCCCCCTTTGCCGTACTCATTCTTTGCAGCGCCCCAGATATTCGCCGGTGCGGGTGTCCACCTGGATCTTCTCGCCCTCGTTGATAAACAGGGGCACCTGGATCACCGCGCCGGTTTCCAGCGTGGCTTTCTTCGTCACGTTGGTGGCGGTGTCGCCCTTCACGCCCGGCTCGGTCTCGGTGACCTCCAGGTCCATGAAGTTGGGGACCTCCACCGTGAAGACGCTGCCCTTATAGCTCACCAGCTTGCAGACGGTGTTCTCCTTCATGAACTTGAAGGCGTCGCCCAGAACCTCCCGGTTCAGCGGGGTCATGTCGTAGGTCTCGGGGTCCATGAAGTAGTACAGGTCGCCGTCGTTGTAGCTGTACTCGGCGTCCTTGCGCTCCACGCTGGCCTGCTCAAACTTGGCGGTGGGGTTGAAGGACTCCTCCCGGATGGCCCCGGTGATGACGTTTTTATACTTGGTGCGCACAAAGGCCGCGCCCTTGCCGGGCTTGACGTGCTGGAAGTCCACCACCAGCATGGGCTTGCCTTCCATCTCAAAAATCATTCCCTTGCGAAACTCGCCTGCGGAAATTGTCGGCATAATAAAATCCTCCTCACAAATCTTTATCCGAGAAAACGACCCGCGGGAGGGCATTTTCTCTCTTTTCATGGTTCTTCCATTATAGCCGTAGCTATTTTATCCCATCCCGGCGGTGATTGCAAGTATTTTTCCGCCAATTGGGGCGGGTCATGCGAAAATATTTTGGGTTTTCCCCTCCGCCAGGGGCGGTTACGCCCCCCGGCGGCGGCAGGCCGCCTTAAACGGGGCCTGCAGGGCGTGAAGCACCTTCTGCCAGGGGGTCACGGCGCCGCCCAGGGGCTCCACCATCAGGGCCAGCACCCCCGCCCGGTTGGCCGCCAGCATATCCGTCAGCAGCTTGTCCCCCAGCATGGCGGTGTGCTCCCGCTCCGCCCCGGCCCGGGCCATGGCGGCTTTCAGCCCCCGGGTGGAGGGCTTCCCGGCGTGGCCCTGATAGGGGATGCCCAGATCCGCGCAGAACTCCGTCACCCGGGTTCCGGAGCGGTTGTTGGAGACGATCATCACCTGGACGCCCGCCGCCTGCATCCCCCCGATCCACTCCCGGAGGGCCGGGTCCGGGCGGCGGACGGATTTGGGCGCCAGGGTAAAGTCCAAATCGCTGAGCAGCAGCGTCACCCCCAGCCGGCGCAGGAGCTCCGGCGTCACCTCCCGGTAGTGGGCAAACAGGCGGTGGGGAATCAGGGAAATGGGCATAGGCGGCAACCTCCAGGCATAAATTGGGAATCGGGAATCCGGGGCTGCCCGGAGCCGTGGGAACTTCCCGGCAATTTCAGTATAGCAGTTTTGATGCCGCAGTGCAAGGGGGAGAGAACTATGCAGATTTACCTGGCCGCAGCGCCGGAGGCCGCCCAGGAGGCCGCGGCCCACTGCCGGAACCTGGCCCACGTGGCCTACCGCATCGGCCCGGGCTCCGCGCTGCTGCGGCAGAGCCTGCTTCTTCAGACCAAGGGGGGGCTTCTGTCCGTCAGCGACCGCGAGGCCCCCTTTATCGACAGCCCGGAGTCCCTCCGGGACGCGGTGCTGCGGGAGTGCGGGCGGCGGAGCTACGGCGGCGTGCTGCTGGACTTCGAGGAGGCCCCCCGGCGGGACCGGACGGCCTTTGCCGCGGCCCTGGCTCCGGCGCTGTCCGCCTCCCGGAGAACGCTGTACCTGCCGGAGGCATACGCCGCCGCCGCCCCCGGGGGAACCGTCCTGCTGTGCACCGCCGTCTCCGGCGGCAGCTTCTCCCAGTATCTTCAGGAGGCCGTCGCCCGGGCCGGCGGAGCGGGGGGCCTCGCCCTGGACGTTCAGCGGCTGCGGATGGACTTCCGGCTTCCCGCCCGCTCCGGGGAGGGGGAGCCCCTCGCCAAGGAGGCGCTGGACGCCCTTATGGAGCGGGAACAGCCCGCCGTCTTCTTCTCCCAGGATCTCTGTGCCCGGTACTTCACCTACAGCCGGGACGGCGGGACCCACTTCGTCCTCTTCGACGACGCGGACACCCTGAACCAGAAGCTCCGGCTGGGGGCGGGGATGGGATTTGCCGCCGCCTTCTTCATGTGGCCGGAGGTCCGGGACATCGCCCCCCGGCTTTTCGCCCCCTGGAAGGGCGGGATGCGGGGAACCTGACGCCGTCCCCGGGCGGCAAAAAACCGCCGTGAGTCCATCACGGCGGTTTTGTTATGCGTCCCCGGTAATTCTGGCAACCAGCTCCAGCAGGCGGTCGATGTCCAGGGGCTTGGCCAGATGGGCGTTCATGCCGCTCTCGGCGGACTGCTTCCGGTCCTCGTCGAAGGTGTTCGCGGACAGCGCCACAATGGGCACCCTGGCCAGCTCCGGGTCGTCCAGGGCCCGGATGGCCCGGGCGGCGGCGTGTCCGTCCATCACGGGCATCCGCAGGTCCATCAGCACCAGGGCGTAATAGCCCGGCCGGGAGCCCTTCACCTTTTCCACAGCCTCCGCGCCGTCCCCGGCGGTGTCCACCTGGAAGCCCGCCTCCTCCAGCAGGTCCACGGCGATTTCCCGGTTCAGCTCGTTGTCCTCCACCACCAGCACCCGGCGCTCCCCGGCGGGAAGCGGGGAGGTCCGCACCGCCGCCGGCTCCTCCTCCTGAAGGCGCAGGTTCAGCGACGCGGTGAAGCGCCCCCGCTCCCCCGGCAGCGTCTGGGCGCTCACGGTGCCGCCCATCAGCTCGATGATGTGCTTCACAATGGGAAGCCCCAGATCCGCGCCCTCCGCGTCCCCGGCGGCGGTGATCTCCTGCCGGGCGAAGGAGGCAAAGGCCTGGTCGCCGATGGGGGCGGCTATGGGCGCGCAGTCCGCAATGAAGTGATAGGCCCCATAGGCCCTGGTAACGCTGCGTTCCCGGAGGCTCAGCTCCACCCGTCCGCCGGGGCGCACCCGCCGCACGGCGCCGTGAGCCAGCCGCTCCAGGGACTGGCGGAGCTTCTGCCGGTCGCACCACACCTTTGCGTGGGCCGTCTCCACGGCGGACAGCGCCAGCTCCACCCCCCGCTCCTCCGCATAGGGGCGGGCTGCGCTCCAAACCTCCCGGGCCAGCTCCGGCAGGGCGCAGGCGGTTTCCTCAATGTGGACCTGGCCGGACTCCAGCCAGCTCAGCTCCAGCACGTTGTTCAGAAGGCCCAGAAGCTGGGCGCTGGAGGCCTCGATCTGCTCCAGGTCCTTTTTCAGCCGCTCCGGATTCTCCAGGTGGCGCTTGGCCAGGGCGGTGAACCCCACGATGGCGTTCATAGGGGTGCGCATATCGTGGGAGATATTGGAGAGGAAGGTATTCCGCGCGTCCCCGGCCTGACGGGCCTGATGAAGGGCGTCCTCCAAAAGGGCGGCCCGCTCCTTCTCCCGGCGGACCTCCTCGTCCACCATGCGGCAGCCGAACATAATCTGGGTCACGCCCTCATCCGGGCTGACGTTGACCACAAAGGCCTGGACATACCGCGGCTCCCCGTCCTGAAGGACGCGGTAATTGATATGGAAGGACTTCTCCCGCCCCAGCGCCTCCCGGATATACGCCGGGGACACGGAACGGCGGAAGCGCTCCCGGTCCTCGGGGTGCACCCAGCGGTCCGCGTAGCTCTCGGCAAAGCCCGTGAAGGGCCGGACCTGCAGGTCCCGGCCGAACTGGAAGCCCTTCCGCCCGCTGACCCGGTAGGGCTGGATGACGTCCGCCGCCAGGTCGGCGTGGAACACCGTCTCGTAGTCTGCGCTGAGTCCCTCGATCAGCTCCAGCCGGCGGACCAGCTCGTCGTTCATCTGCTCCAGGAATTCCATGGTCTGGTCCGCCTGCTCCTGGAGCTCCCGTTCCTTTTGGAGCTTCTCCTCCAGAATGGCGGCCCGCTCGGCCATGCGCTGGTGGCGGCGCTCCGTGACGTCGGCCAGGAAGACGTAAAACACGCCCCCCAGCCTCTCAGTCTCAATGTAGTGGCCGAAATCCTCCACCCAGCGGGGGGACCCGTCCCGCCGGAGAATGCGGTACTCCACATAGTCCAGGTCGAAGCGGCTGTCCGAGATCTGTTCCGCAATGCACCGCTCCACAGCCTCCCGGTCCTCGGGACAGACCAGCCCCTGGAAGGTGCCCCCGGTGAGGGCCCGGAACTCCGCCATGTTCCCGCAGCCGAAGATTTGGAAAAGGGCCTGATTGGCGTACAGGATCTCCCCGGAGGCGTTCTGATAGATGAAGAAGCCGCCGGGCATCTCGTCCGTGAAGCGCTTAATCTGCTGGGCGGTGGCGTTTTCCCGGTCCTGGAGGCACCCGCCGGTATCCAGAAGATACTCGATCAGGCCATGGTTTTCGATCATGCGGAACGCCCCCTTTCCTTTGACGGAAGTATCATACCATATTTGCGGGCGTTTGTCACCACTGATTTTCCAAAAACCTCCTGGGGCAAACAGGGAGCCGCCGGAGAGGCTCCCCCAAAAACCGCCTGCCGTCTTCTGCTAAAATGTGGATTGACTTGCCGCCGCGGGACGTAGTATCATAAGGAAGCAGCCGCTCCGCAAACGTTTGAGCGGCGTTTTTACACAAGGAGGGCCGGCATGAAAACAATTCTTGGCTATCTCCGCCCCCATGCCCCCCGGGTCGCCGCGGGGGTGACGGTGAAATTCACCGCCGCCGTTCTGGAGCTGCTTCTCCCCCTGCTGCTGGCCCACATCATCGACGACTGCGTCCCCGCGGGGGACCTTCCCGCCATCCGGCGGGCGGGGGGACTGATGCTGGTCATGGCCTTCGGCGCGGCGTTCTGCAACATCACGGCCAACCGCATGGCCGCCTGGGTGTCCATGGAGATGACCCGGCGGCTCCGCCGGGACCTGTACCGGCGGACGCTGCTGCTGTCCCAGGCGCAGCTGGACCGCTTTACCGTATCCTCCATCGTCTCCCGCCTGACCAACGACACCTACAACGTCCACCAGATGTTCGACAAGATTCAGCGGGGGGGCATCCGGGCCCCCATGCTGGTGCTGGGGGGGCTGGTCCTCACCTTTTTCCAGGCCCCGCCTCTGGCCCTGGTGCAGCTGGCCGTCTGCTCGGCCACCTTCTTCGCCATCTGGCTGGTGACCCGGCGGGGCATCCCCCGGTACACCCGGGCCCAGGAGGCCGTGGACACCGTGGTCCGCATCCTCCGGGAGAACGCGGCGGGCGTCCGCGTCATCAAGGCCCTGGCCTGCCAGGGGCGGGAGCGGGAGCGCTTCGCCTCCGCCAGCCGGGCCGCCCGGGAGACGGAGGAGGCCGCCGGGCGCGTCATGGCCGCCGCCAATCCCCTGTCGGACTTTCTTTTGAACCTGGGGCTGGTGCTGGTGGTCCTGGCGGGGGCGGCGCTGGTGGACCGGGGGCGGATGGCCTCCGGGCAGATTGTGGCCTTCCTCTCCTACTTCACGCTGATTCAGACCGCCACCCTGGGGCTGGCCAAGCTCTTCGTCCGCTACAGCAAGGGCGCGGCCTCCGCCCGGCGGATTGAGGAAATCCTTCTCGCTCCGGAGGACCAGCGGGTCCGCCCCTCCGGGGCTTCGGAGCCCCCGGGGCCGGAGCTGGGCATGGAACGCGCGTCCTTCTCCTACCTGGGGGTGGAAAAGGACCTGGACGGCGCGTCCTTCCGGTTAAAGAAAGGGGAGACCCTGGGCATCCTGGGTCCCACCGGCGCGGGGAAGACCACCCTGGTTTCCCTGCTCCTCCGGCTCTACGACGCGGACGAGGGCGTGGTCTGGGTGGGGGGACGGGACGTCTCCACCCTCAGCCGGGAGGCGCTCCGGGGCCGCTTCGGCGTGGTGTTTCAGAACGAGGCCCTGCTGAACGACAGCGTTTACGAAAACATATCCTTCCTCCGGGGCCTCCCCCGGGAGGATGCGGCCGCCGCCGCCAGGACCGCCCAGGCCTGGGAGTTCATCGAGAGCCTGCCCGGGGGGCTGGACGCCCGGCTGGACATCCGGGGGGCCAACCTCTCCGGCGGGCAGCGCCAGCGGCTGCTGATCGCCCGGGCCCTGGCCGCCCGGCCCGGCATGTTAATCCTGGACAGCGCCGACAGCGCCCTGGACTACCGCACCGCCGCCGCCCTCCACGCCGCCCTCCGGCGGGACTTCCCCGGGGTGACGCTGGTGGTGATCTCCGAGCGGGTGGCCTCCCTCCGGAGCGCGGACCGCATTTTGGTCCTGGAGGACGGCGTCATCTCCGCCCAGGGGACCCACGAACAGCTTTTGGCGTCCTGCAAACGCTACCGCCGCATGGCGGAGCTCCAGATGGGAGGGCTGAAATGAAAAAGAATGTGCTGCTCCGCCTGGGCCGCTTCCTCCGGCCTTACGGCCTCCAGTTCCTGTTCCTGCTGGTTCTGCTGCTGGCGGGGAACCTGCTGGCCCTGGCGGCTCCCCTGCTCTCCGGAAAAGCGGTGGACGCCGTGGGCATCCGGGCCGGGGGCGTGGACTTCCCCGGCGTGCTCCGGAACTGCGCCGGCATGCTGGGCTGCTATGCCCTGTCCTCCTTATTAAATTATACGGTGTCCTCCCGGCTCATCCGGGCGGCCCAGTCCGTGTCCCACGATCTCCGCAAAGCCGCCTTCGACCATATGAGCGAGCTGCCGGTGGACTACTTTGACGTCCACCCGGCGGGGGACCTCATCAGCCGGATTTGCTATGACGTGGACACCGTTAACGCCACCCTCTCCACGGACCTTCTGCAGCTGGGGACCAGCGTCTTCACCGTGGCCGGGTCCTTCTTGATGCTGCTCCTCCTCTCCCCCCGGCTGACGCTGGTGTTCCTGGTCACCGTTCCCCTGTCGGCGGTGCTGACCCGCTTCCAGATGAAGCGCATCCACCCCCTCTTCCGCCTCCGGTCCAGGGAGCTGGGGGCCCTCAACGGCTTTGCCGAGGAGCGGATGGGCTGCCGCCGCTCCATCCGGACCTACGGCGTGGAGGAGGCGGACCTGGAGCTTTTTGAGCGGCGCAACGCCGCGGCCTCCCGGGCATACTACGACGCGGACCGGGCCAGCGCCTCCCTGGGCCCCTCCGTCAACTTCGTCAACAACATCTCCCTCACCGCCGTCAGCGTCTTCGGAGCCCTGCTGTACCTGGGGGGCGGGCTGTCCCTGGGGAGCCTCTCTTCCTTCGTCCTCTACTCCCGGAAGTTCTCCGGCCCCATCCGGGAGGCGGCCAACCTCCTGGCGGAGCTCCAGGCCAGCGCCGCCGCCGCGGAACGGGTGATGGACCTGCTGGACGAGGAGCCGGAGGCGCCGGACCCGGCGGGCGCCCTCCCCGCGGAGCATCTGCGGGGCGACATCCGCTTCGACCATGTGACTTTCGGCTACGACCCCGCCCGTCCCGTCCTGCGGGACTTCACGGCCCATATCCCGGCGGGGAGCCTGGCGGCCGTGGTGGGCCCCACCGGGGCGGGGAAGACCACCCTGGTGTCCCTCCTCCTCCGGTTCTACCGGCCCCAGGGCGGGACCATCACCGTGGACGGCGTCCCCCTGGACGCCTACAGCCGGGACGGCCTCCGCCGCCGCCTGGCCCTGGTGCTTCAGGACACCTGGCTCTTCGGCGGCACCATCGCGGAAAACATCGCCTACGGCGCGCCGGGGGCCCGCCGGGAGGAAATTGTGGCGGCCGCCAAGGCCGCCCGCATCCACCGCTTCATCACCTCCCTCCCCCAGGGCTACGACACCGTCCTCACCGACGAGGGCGTCTCCAAGGGCCAAAAGCAGCTTCTGGCCATCGCCCGGTGCCTCCTCACCGACGCGGACGTGGTCATCCTGGACGAGGCCACCAGCAACGTGGACACGGAGACGGAGGGGGAGATCAGCCTGGCCATGGAACGGCTCCGCCAGGGGCGGACCTGCTTCGTCATCGCCCACCGGCTGGCCACCATCCGGGGCGCGGACCGCATCCTGGTCCTGGACCAGGGCGGCGCGGCGGAAACCGGAACCCACCGGGAGCTTCTGGCCGCCGGCGGTCTTTACGCCCAGCTCTACGCCGCTCAATTCCAAGCGTAACCATGGGGAAATCCGGCGAAAACGTATCCGCACATTCAGAAATCCGCCGGGAATTCAATTAGCAAAATAGCAAAATTCCCTTGCGCGTATTTGTCTAAATTGTAAACAAACCGTGAAAACAAACAAAAAACCCCCCCTAAAATCGGGAGGCTGACAATTGACAAACCCACTCAGGATTCTTTATAATGAACCCAGGAAGTCGCAAACGTTTGCGCAAAGCGGACCCATTTCCGCACCGCGCGGACAGCCCTGGGCGTGACCGGATGGGAGGACTCGATCGCCCGGGGAGTTCCCGGCAGTTATCAGAAAGAGGTGTTATCGTGTCAAATGCAGTAACCGTGACCAAGGAAAGACCCCCCAGAAAGAAACTGACGGCACGTCGGTTGAAGAACCTGATCCTGAACGTGCTCAAAAACCCCTTCAACATGGTCGTGCTGGTCAGCCTGATCGTGTTGTTCTGCCTGATCGTCGTCCCCCTGCTGACCATGATTAAGTCCACCTTCACCCTGGCGCAGGGCGAGCTTCGCCGTGTGGACGGCAAAATGGGCGACTTCACACTCTACTATTGGCAGTACATGCTGATGAGCAACATGTCCAAGGCCGTGCTGTGGGAGCCCCTGCTGCACTCCTTCGTCTGCGGCTTCTTCACCACGCTGATTTCCGTGCCTCTGGGCTCGGTGCTGGCTTGGCTGATGATCCGTACCGACCTCCCCGGCAAGAAGGTTCTGGGCATTCTCATCACCGTGCCCTACATGATTCCCTCCTGGACCAAGGCCATCGCCTGGCTGGCGGTGTTCCGTACGCCCACCAGCGGCGCAAACGGATTCCTCACCGGCATGGGCATCCCGATTCCCGACTGGCTGGCCTACGGCCCCACGGCCATCGTGCTGTGCATGTCCATGCACTACTACGCGTTCTCTTACATTCAGGTCTCCGGCGCTCTCCGCTCCATCAACTCGGAGCTGGAGGAGATGGGCGAGATTCAGGGCGCCAATAAGGCCCAGATTCTCCGCTACATCACCCTGCCGCTGATTCTTCCCTCCGTCCTCTCCGCCCTGGTCATGACCGTGTCCAAGTCCATCGGCACTTACGGCGTGGCGGCCAACCTGGGCAACCGCATCGGCTACTACACCCTGGCCACCCGCATGCGCGTGTACATCGACCAGGGTCCCCGGGGCGTGGGCTACGCCATGTCCATCGTCCTGGTAGGCCTGGCGGCTCTGATCCTGATGAGCAACCAGAAGGCCATCGGCGTCCGCAAATCCTATGCCACCGTGGGCGGCAAGGGCGGTCGCAGCACCCTGATGCCTCTGGGCGCGGCCAAGAAGCCCATGATGGCGTTCCTGGGCATCTTCCTGTTCCTGGCCATGGTCATGCCCTTCTTCGTGCTGATTATGGAGACCTTCCAGATCACCACCGGCGCGGGCTACGGACTCGACAACCTGACCCTCTACAACTGGATCGGCGAGGCCGGCACCGCAGAAAAGTACACCAACTATGAGGGCATCTTCCGGAACAAGGAATTCTTCAGCGCTCTGTACAACACGGTGCGCCTGACCATCATCACCTCCCTCATCACCGCCTTCTGCGGCCAGTTCCTGGGCTACATCAGCTCCCGCGGCCGGGGCAAGTGGTACGGCAACCTCACCGAGCAGCTGGTGTTCGTCCCCTACCTGATGAGCGGCGTGGCCTTCTCCACCATGTATTTCTCCATGTTCAGCGTCCCCCATCTGGGCGGGCTGATTCCCTCCCTCTACGGCACCTTCACCCTGATCGTCCTCACCTCCGTGGTCAAGCACTTCCCCTTCGCCAGCCGTTCCGGCACCGCCAACATGCTCTCCATCAGCGTGGAGCTGGAGGAGGCCGCGGACATCGCCGGCGCCAGCTTCTGGAAGCGGATGGCCACCATCATCGTCCCCCTGGCAAAGAACGGCTTCATCTCCGGCTTGATGCTGGTGTTCATCTCCATCGCCAAGGAGCTGGACCTCATCATCATCATGATGACGCCCACCACCCGGACCATGTCCTATCTGGCCTTCACCTACTCTCAGGAGGGTTACGCCCAGATGTCCGACGCCATTTCCGTGTGCGTGCTGCTGTTCATCCTGTTCTGCTACATCTTCGCCAACAGGGTCGCCGGCGCGGATATCGGCAAGAGCTGGTAAGCGGCGTCGCAAAGTCCGCCCACTCCGCTTCCGTCGCCTCCGGCGGCGAAAGCTCCGCTCTGCTCCATTCCCTCCGCCTCCCTTCAAGGGGGAGCAGGCTCCCCCTTGAGCAACCCCCCACCCCCTGCGGGGGGACGGGGGATTGGGATGCGAAGGCCCGGCGGGCTGAATCGGGATTCAATGTTAAGATAAGATCAGAAAGGAAATGTGCCATATGAGCCGCATTGAACTGAAAAATATTGACAAATTTTACGGCAACAACCACGTCCTGCGCAACATCAACCTGACCATTGAGGACGGCGACTTCATGACCCTGCTGGGCCCCTCCGGCTGCGGCAAGACCACCACCCTCCGCGTGGTCTCCGGCCTTGAAAAGCCCCAGAACGGAATCATGACCATCGACGGGGTGGAAATGATCAACGCCGACGACGCCTACTACGCCGAGCCCAGCAAGCGCGGGCTGAACCTGGTGTTCCAGTCCTACGCCCTGTGGCCCCACATGACGGTGTACAACAACATCTCCTTCGGCCTGAAAATCCAGAAGATGAGCCACGACGAGATCGACCGCCGGGTCATGGACTCCCTGCGGATGATGCGCATCGACATGTACAAGGACCGCTATCCCACCGAGCTCTCCGGCGGCCAGCAGCAGCGCGTGGCCATCGCCCGGGCCGTGGCCTCCAGCCCCAAGCTGCTGCTCCTCGACGAGCCCCTCTCCAACCTGGACGCCAAGCTCCGCATCGACATGCGCTCCGAGCTCCAGCGCCTCCACAAGGAGCTGGGCACCACCATCATCTACGTCACCCACGACCAGGTGGAGGCCCTGACCATGTCCACCAAGATCGCCCTGTTCAAGGCCGGCGAGCTGAACCAGGTGGCCACTCCCATGGAGCTGTACAACAACCCCATCGACCTGGAGGCCGCCGACTTCATCGGCAACCCCCGGATCAACCTGGTCCCCGGCAAGGCCGAGATGAAGGGCGGCCAGCTGGTGGTCAAGAGCGAGCTGGGCGGCCACACCTTCGCCGCCGAGCACCTCACCACCGAGCAGAAGCCCGCCAGCGGCGAGTTCGACTGCGTGCTGGCCGTCCGTCCCGAGCAGATCCTCATCTCCAAGGAGCCCGTGGAGGGCGCCCTCCCCGTCACCGTGTACGCCAGCCAGCCCGCCGGTTCCGAGACTATCGTCACCCTGAAAGCCGGCGAGGACGAGTTCCTCTCCAAGGAGATCGGCCAGGCTCACTACGACATTGACCAAAAGGTCTGGGCCATCATTGACCAGGACAAGATTAACGTGTATAATAAAGAAACCACCCGGCTGATCAAGCGGGCGGTCTGATTCCCGCGGTTCCCTCCCGATAGACAAAGAGGCGCACCCCCGGCGGCGGGCCCGCCGCCGGGGAACGGGCAACCTCTCTTCCGCGTCTTTTTGACTATACATATCCCCTGCATCAAAATTCCCCAAAAACGAAAGGAGAAGATCTGATGAAGAAGAAACTCTTTGCACTGCTGATGGCTCTGGTTATGGTCCTCAGCCTGGCCGCCTGCGGCGGAAACGAGGGCGACTCCCAGCCCGCCGACAGCGGCTCCGGCACCTCCACCGACGCCCAGCAGCCCGCCGACTCCGGCGACGCCGCCGCCACCACCGACCTGAAGCTGGGCTATGACCTGGAAACCGGCATCAGCGTCTATGGCCCCTACTACGACGAGTGGAGCGACATGACCGACGAGCAGCTCTATGAGCAGGCCAAGACGGAAGACACCACGATTACCGTCTACGCCACCTCCTCCAAGATGCTGAAGGCGGAGGAGCCCTTCGAGGAGATGTATCCCGGCCTGGACCTGGTGGTCGCCGACCTGGACTCCGACGAGGTTCTGAGCAAGGCCAAGATCGAAAATGAAACCAACAACATCACGGCCGACGTGCTCCAGACCAAAGACGTCAACGGCGAAGTCTTCCACGAGTACTATGACAACGGGGTCATCGAGCCCTTCTATCCCCGGGATATCTGCACCCACATTTCCGAGGAGAACCTGAAGTACAGCTATCCCCTGTACTCCTCTCAGTCCTTCTGGTACTACAACACCGCGGCGTTCCCCGACGGCCAGCCCATCACCAGCTGGTGGCAGATCATTGAGAAGAACGACGACGGCAGCCAGAAATACGCCCTGTACACCAAGGAAATCGGCCAGGAGATGGCGTACCTCTCCCTGTTCGCCAGCTTCATCATCAATGCCGACGAAATGGCCCAGTCCTACAAGGACATCTACGGCACCGACCTGGAGTACACCTATGACGCCTCCAGCTTCGCCTTCGAGGTTCCCGAGAACAACGCCGGTGTGGAGTACCTGTGGCGCTTCACCCAGGCCGAGATGACCTTCATCGGCGACGGCGACGAGCTGGTGCTGGCCGTCCACAACTCCACCGCGGACCGTCCCGCCCTGGCCCTGGCCTCCGCCGGCAAGATTGAGAACCGCGAGGAGTCCGGCTACAACATCGACTGGTGCATCAACCTGACTCCCTACACCGCCCTGCTGAACACCGAGAGCATGTTCGTGGTCTCCGGCTGCAACAGCCCCGCCGGCGCCCGCCTCTTCATCCGCTACATCACCGGCGGCGCGGACGGCCAGAGCGGCGGCCTGAAGCCCTTCACCAAGGTGGGCAACTGGCCTCTGCGCGACGACTTCGTGGACGAGAAGAACCCCGCCAAGCTCCCCGAGCTGGGCGCCCGGGCCAACGACCTGGTCTCCATCTACGACATCTATCCCGACGTGCAGGATATGTGGATGTACTGGCTGAACCAGTAAGCACTCCATTCGCCGCGTTTCACAGCTGCGCTGGGCGGGCGGCCCTAAGGCCGCCCGCCCTTCTTTAAGAAGCTGTATTCACAGGCGAGAATCAAACCAGGCTTCCCGCCTGTGAATACAGCTTCTAGGCTTATAAGGAGGACTCCCATGGCAAATCCCATCCGGCAAAAAGAGATCGACGAGCGCGTCGGCAAATTCGCCGACAAATTCTGGGGCGCATTTCAGATGACGGAAAACGGCAGGGTGAAGAGCACGATCCTGCTCTATTCCTTCTGCCTCTGCTGGGTCCTGCTGGCCCTGTACGGCGGCTGCTTCACCCTGTTCACCCCCTGGCTGGAGAACCTGCTTCAGGGCCTGCCCGTGGGCCTGATCACCGTGATCGAGGCCCTGGTTCCCGCAGCCGCGGGAACTGCCGTGGCCCAGCTGGTGTGGCTGCTGCCCGGCGACAAGCGCCTGCTGCCCGCCGCTTACATTTGGCTGGCCCTGCTGCTGCTGGCCTGTCTCATCGCGCTGATCATCATGATGGGGCTGGAGAGTATGGGGCTGATCCTCCAATTTTTCGGGATGTTCGTCCTGGCTCCCCTGGCACTGGGCCTGGGCGCGTCCCTCCTGGCGTACTATTTATATTGGAAAAAAAGGCCCCCTGCCGGAGATCCGGCACGGCCTTGGAAAAGGCAGTGAGAATTTATGATCAATACCGTATTGTTTGACATGGGCGGGACTCTGGAGGATATCTTCATCGACGAGGCCAGCAAAAAGGCCTCCGCCGAGGGCGTCCTCCGCATCCTGGCGGACCACGGCCACCCCCTGTCCCTGGACGTCCCTGCCGCCATCCAGGCCTTTGCCGACGGCTGGGACCGTTACGCCGCCTACCGGGGCCCCACGAACCGGGAGCTGAAGCCCGAGGAGATCTGGGGCAATTACATTTTGACCGGGCTGGGCCTGGACTTCGACACCGTGAAGCCCTTCTCCGAGGAGCTGGCCCACATGTGGGAGGTCACCCACTATCACCGCACGCTCCGGCCCAAGGTGAAGGAGATGCTGGAGGGGCTGAAGGGCCTTGGCATGAAGCTGGGCGTCATCAGCAACACCGCCGCCCTCTATCAGGTCTTCCGCACGCTGGAGGAGTACGGCATCCGGGATTACTTCCAGGATGTGACCCTCTCCTCCGTCACCGGCTACCGAAAGCCGGACCCCAACATTTTCCTGGTCTCCCTGAATCAGATCCGCTCCGATCCCAAGACCTGCGCCTACGTGGGGGACACCTATTCCCGGGACGTGATCGGCCCCCAGAATCTGGGCTTCGGAGCCACGTTCCACATCCACTCCTTCCTCACCCAGTCCCGGGACGGCGACGTGCCCAAGGACGTCCGGGCCACCTACACCATCCAGGACATTTACGAGGTCTACACCATCCTGCGGGACCAGGCGGGCTGAAAGGCGGAGGAACATATGTATACATTTAATCATTTCAACTTCAACGTCGCCGATCTGGACCGCTCCCTGGCCTTCTACAAAGAGGCCCTGGGCCTGGAGCCGATCCGCCGCAAGGAGGCGGAGGACGGCAGCTTCGTCATCGTCTTCCTGGGGGACCGCCGGACCACCTTCCGCCTGGAGCTGACGTGGCTGCGGGACCACCCCCAGAAGTACGACCTGGGAGAGTGCGAATTCCACCTCGCTTTGAAGGCCGAGGACTACGAGGCGGCCCACGCCAAGCACAAGGAAATGGGCTGCGTCTGCTTTGAAAACCCCGCCATGGGCATTTACTTCATCACGGACCCCGACGGGTATTGGATTGAGATCATTCCGTAATCAGGACCGCCGGCCCCTTTGAGCTGGCGGCCGGCCCGCGGAAAACACTTTTTGGGAAATCTGAAAGGACCGCCGTTCCCCCATGGGAAGGGCGGTCCTTTTTCTGCCTCAGCCCAGCACGGCGCCCACGACCAAAAACATCAGGGTCAGCAGGAAGAAATATAAAATCAGCTTCCAGACATACTTGACCCACTTGTCATAGGGCACGTGGCCCAGGGCCAGGGCCCCCATCACCACCGCCGCCGTGGGCGTGATGATGTTCACCAGGCCGGAGGCGGACTGGAAGGCCGTCACCACCAGGTCCCCTCCCACCCCGGCAAAGCGGCCCAGAGGCGCCACCACGGGCACCGACAGCGTGGCCAGGCCCGAGGAGGAGGGAATCAGCACCGTCAGGGGCAGGTACAGCAGGTACACCAGCAGCACAAAGCTGACGGGGCCCGTCCCGGAGAGGGCCCGCTCCCCCCAGTGGAGAATGGTGTCCGTGATCTGCCCGTCGTTCATCAGCACGGTAATGCCCCGGCTGATGCCGATGATCAGGGCCACGCCCAGCAGGTCCGCGCACCCGGCCACATAGGTCTCGGCAATTTCCTCCTCCCCCATGCGGTCGATGAGCCCGATGATAACGCCGGATACCAGGAACAGGGCGGAGAGCTCCGGGAACCACCAGCCCAGGACCGGCAGGGGAAGGCCCATCTCGTCAAAGGGAATGACGCCGTAGATCATGATCAGGAAGGTCAGGGTAAAGACCGCCATGATGACCTTCCGCCTGGGGGTGAACTCCACGGTTTCCTCCATGTTCGCCTGAAGCTTCCCCGCCCCCACACCGACGACGGACCGGGCGGGGTTCCGCTTCACCCGGGCCGCGTAGGCCATGACAAACCAGATGGCCGCCCCCTCGAAGACGACCCACTGGATGGCCCGGAGGAGGATGCCCTCCCCCAGGGATACCCCGGCGAAGCCCGCCGCGATGCCCGTGGCGAAGGGGTTCACGGTGGAGCTGATGATGCCCGCCCCGGCCCCCAGAAGGATGACGGAGATGCCCACCACCGCGTCATAGCCCGCCGCCAGAAAGACGGGAATCAGCAGGGGATAGAAGGCCATCGTCTCCTCCCACATGCCATAGGTGGTGCCCCCCAGGCCAAAGGCGATCATCAAAATGGGGATGAGCCACTTTTCCTTTCCCCCCAGGCGCTGGATGATCCGGCCCACGCCGGCGTCCACCGCCCCGGTCTTCATCACCACGCCCAGGAAGCCGCCCACCATCAGGATGAAGACGCACACGTCCACCGCGTCGTAAAACCCGGAGAAGGCGGCCTTCAGCACCGCTCCCGCCCCCTGAGGGGCCTGGGCCACGGCGTGGTAGGTCCCGGCCACGGGAGTCTCGTTCACATATTGGTAGGCTCCCGCCGGAATCAGCCAGGTGGACACGGCCACTAAGATGATGAGGAGAAACAGGATGGTGTATGCCGTGGGCATACGGAATTTCGCTCTTTCCAAAGGGAAGCCCCCCTTTATTTTCCGATGGTGGCCACCAGGACGGCCTTGATGGAGTGCATCCGGTTTTCCGCCTCGTCGAAGACCACGCTGTGGCGGCCCCGGAACACCTCGTCGGTAACCTCCCGGATGTCCACGCCCTTGTCCTTCCACTCCTTGGCCAGCTTCGTCTCAAAATCGTGGAAGGAGGGCAGGCAGTGCATATACAGGACGTCGGGGTTGCCGGTGGCCTTTATCGTCTCCTCGGTCACCCGGAAGGGGGAGAGCAGCTCCGCCCGCTTGGGGATCAGCTCCTCCTCGCCCATGGAGGCCCAGATATCGCCGTAGATCATATCCGCCCCCTTGAGGGACCCCATGTCGTCGGTGATTTCAATCAGGCCGCCGTTTTTCCTGGCCTCGGCAAAGACCCGCTTCACCAGCTCCTGGTCCATCTCCCTGGCCAGCTCCTGGGGGCCCAGGCCCACGAAGTGCATGCCCATCTTGGCCGCGCCGATCATCCAGGCATAGCACATGTTGTTCCGCACGTCCCCGGGGAAGACCACCTTCATTTTGTTCAGGGGCTTGGCGCAGTGCTCCTCCAGGGTCATCATGTCGGCCAGAATCTGGGTGGGGTGGTCCCAGTCGGTGAGGCCGTTCCACACGGGGACGCCGGACCACTTCGCCAAGTCCTCCACCACCTGCTGCGCGTAGCCCCGGTACTCGATGCCGTCAAAGAAGCGGCCCAGCACCTTGGCGGAGTCCTCCAGAGACTCCTTTTTGCCCATCTGAGAGCTGCCCGCGTCCAGATAGGTGACGTGGGCCCCCTCCTGGGTGGCGGCCACCTCGAAGGAGCACCGGGTCCGGGTGGAGGTCTTCTCGAAGAGCAGCACGATGTGCTTGCCCTTCAGGGCGGGCTCGCAGACGCCGGAGCGGCGCTTGGCCTTCAGGTCGTGGCCCAGGTCCAGAAGATATCGGATTTCTTCAGGGGTAAAGTCCTCCAGAGTTAAGAAACTCCGGCCTTTTAAATTCAATGCCATTGGTATCGTCCTTCCTTTGTTAGAAAATACCTGCCCTGACGGGCGGGGGAGTCAACAGCCATGATGATGGCTGGTTCATTGCACCCCCCATTTGTCTTCGGCCTAAGAGCCGCCGCTTTGCGGCGGTTGGCCTCCGACACGCGTCTGCGGACGCAGTCTCTTTATCCTTCCAGAAGGAAAAGAGAAAACGGGCCGTGCACGGTCCAAAAGAGAAAAGGAAGTAACTGGGACCTTCTATCGGTAAACTACCTTGTGGGGCCCGGTCCCCCGACCGGGCCATTCCCCCCAGCGCGCAGGCAGTACTTCCGGTTTCACGAATGTCTTCTGCCCGCGGCGCAGTTTGAGCGGGAGTTTGGATATTATCGAATGGACCAGCGCCGATTTCCGCTGCCGCTGCCCTGGCTGAATATCTCCACTCTCAACTCTCCACTCTGCTTACGGGTCCTCCCGCCAGAGCGGCATACTCATGCACCGGGGCCCGCCCCGGCCGCGGCTCAGCTCCGCGCTGGGAATGGTGTGGACCTTGATGCCCGCTTCCTCCAAGGAGCGGTTCGTCACATAGTTCCGGGAATACACCACCACCTCGCCGGGGGCGATGGCCAGGGTGTTGCTGCCGTCGTTCCACTGCTCCCGGGCCGCGTCCACCTCGCTGCCCCGGCCGCACTCGATGAGCGTCACATGATCCAGGCCCAGGTGCTCTTTTAAAATGTCCTCCAGGCGGCCGTCCTGCTGCTCAATCCGCATTTTCCCGTCCTCGTCCAGCTCCATGACGAAGACCGTGATGCTGGAGAGGATGTTGGGGTGCACCGTGAACTTGTCCCGGTCCACCATGGTGAACACCGTGTCCAGGTGCATGAAGGACCGGCTCTTGGGGATGTTGAAGGCGAGAATCTTCTTGAAGCTCGTCCGGCTGTAGGTCAGCACCGCCTCTGCCAGCGTGTCGATGGAGTCCCCCTTGGTCCGCTGGGAAATGCCCACCCCCAGCACCTGGGGGCTGAGGATCAGGATGTCCCCGCCCTCCAGGGAGGAGACTTCGCCCCGGTCGTACCACCGGGGGGCGTGCATATACTCCGGATTGTGCTCAAAGATGAACTTGCCGAACAGCGTCTCCCGGTTCCGGGTTTCCGTCAGCATCTTGTGGATAGACACGCCGGTGCCGATGGTGGCGAAGGGGTCCCGGGTAAAATAGAGATTCGGCATGGGGTCCACCACGAAGGGATACCCGTCTCCGGCGGTGCTGAGAAGGTCCGCCAGCTTCTCGCTCTCGCCGTGAAGCTCGCTCTTGCGCACGCCGGCCATCATGGTGGAAACCATCTGCTTATCCGGCATCCTTCCCAGGTACTCCCCCAGCAGCACCCGGCTGCGGTGCTCCTTGATTCCCGCCTCGTTCAGGAACTGGACCACCAGCTCCTTCCGGACCTCGTCGCTGGTAATGGAATTCACCACCAGGTCCGTGAGGTAGACCACGTCGACGCCCTGCTGGCGGAGGCAGTCGGCGAAGGCGTCGTGCTCTTTCTGGGCCTCCCGGAGATAGGGGATGTCGTCAAATAAAAGGCGCTCCAGATACTCGGGCATCAGGTTTTCCAGCTCCTGGCCGGGGCGGTGGAGCAGGACCTTTTTCAGCCGCCCGATTTCGGAGGTATTATGGATTCCCGTTTCCAAATGGGCTCACTCCTTTTGCGTTCAAATCGTTGGGTGTTGTTAGGGTCCCTGATTTCGGCGGTTTCATGCGCGGCGGAAAAATTTCCAGCGTCCGGCCGACCATATTCGAAAAAAATACGCCGCCCCGGCTCATCGCCGGAGCGGCCTATTTCCGCGGGACATCCATTCCCCGGGGGAGGCGGTTTTCCGCCGGAGTTCCCTCCAAGCTCCAGAAAACCGGCGAAGCCCCCCGGCCCCGTCAGCGGGTGGCATTTTTAAGCATGCCCCCGGCAAAGCGGCGGAAGCAGTTTGTCGTACGCCAGCTTCGCGCCTCCCTGGAATACAATGGTCCCGCAGTTTACGTACCCGTTTTTTCTCAGAATATGCTGCATCCGCTTGTTTGGAAAATCCGTGTCCACGCGAATCATGGCTACCTTTTTTCGTTCGCAAAGCTCCTCGACCAGCCGGAAGGCCTCGTCCGCCAGGCCCATTCCCCGAAACGCGGAATCAAACGCCATTCGGTGGACGACCGCATAGGGTCCTTCCCCCCTCCAGGCTCCCTCGATGTCCCGATAGGCCGGCTCCCCGTCGAAGTCGACGCACATATACCCGGCGATCCTGCCGTCCACCATAAGGGCGCAGCCCTTTCCTGCCCGAATGTCCTCCCGCACCGTGTCAAGGGCGGGATAGTTCTCCGTCCACTGGGTAAACCCCTGCTCCCGCTGAAATTCCCGTCCCATTTGGATGATCTCGTAGTACCGCTCCGCGTACTCCATCACTGCCGGCTCAAGTGTATTCATCTGCTTTGATCCTTTCTGTGGTCCGGAAGCGGGCGCTCCCGCTTCCTGTTCTGCCGACATTTTACATCAGAAGGATTGTTTTGTAAAACGAAAATATTTTAATATACACTTCAAAAAAATCAAACTATCGAGGGGGACGGTCCCACCAGCCGGAGGCGGCTGCCTAGGAAGCCGCCTCCACATGGCCCGCATCATGTTCCGCGTCTGCCGCGGGTTCCTCTTTCGCCAGCAGCACCGCCGCGAAGCGCTCCGCGAAGAGCCGCCCCGCCAGGGCCGCCTCTTCCGGGGAGTTCCCGGCGGCTCCCACCTCCAGCAGCAGCGACCCGGTGGTGGCGTGCTGGTTGTACCGGGAGTTCCGCAGCAGCACGGGGCGCATCAGCGTGGGATAGCGCTCCAGGATATCCTGCTGCACCGCCGCCGCCAGCTTCAAATTCTCCAGCCAGTCCGGGTGCTCCAGGCCGCTGCCGTCGCTTCCCATCACCAGGGACATCTGGGCCGGAACGCCCACGCCCCCGATTTCGGAGACTACCTTGTACTGGTTCCCCTGCCCGTCCTCAATGGCGTCCCGGTGGACGTCCAGGATGAACCGGATGGAGGGATACTGCTCCAGGTACTTCCGGATGGAGACCAGCGCCCGGTCATAGGCCCCGGTGTAGTTGGGATAGTCGTACAGCGTCCGGTCGTGGAGCACGGAGACGCCCGCCGCCCCAAGGACCTCCGCCATCTCGTCCCCCACCTTCACCACGTTGTAGCGGTAATCCGTCGTCCGGCAGTTCCCGGACCAGACAATTCCCTCCGTCCCGGGGGCGGGGGTATACGCCTCGCTGCCGTGGGTATGGAGAATCAAAATCTGGGGCTCCCCCTCCCCCAGGGCCGCCGCGAAGGGCTTCTGGAGCTCCGGAACGGACAGCTCATGGCCGGTGGAATTGCTGATGTAGACCCGTCCGCAGACGGTGTAGCCGCTGGGGTCCGTGGGAATCAGCGTCTTGGCGGGAACGCCGTTGTCCTCCGCCGGGGCCGCCGGCTCCACCGGCGTCTCCTCCACCGGAACCGTTACGGGAGCCCGCGTCTCCCCGTCCTCCTCCGGGGACTCCTGGCGCTCCAGGGACCAAAGCGCCGCCACGTCGTCCCTGGCGGCGCTCAGCAGGGGCGACTCGCCGATGGCCAGGACCGCCGCCGGAGACAGGCTGTCCCGGGTCCAAAGGTCCCCCAGCTCCCAGCGGAGCATCCGCTCAGGCAGGGCGGAGGCCAGAGCCGCCGCCGCGGCCGCGGCCGTGTCGCTTCCGGCGGTGACGGCGGCGACCCACAAAGTGCCCGCCGCCAGCAGCCCCGCCTCCACCCGGCGGAGGAAGCCCGCCGAGGATCTCTTTTGTTTCATAAGCCCTCACCTCTTGGACAACCCTATGCGCAAGGGCTTCCAAATATGCCGGGTTCCCGCTCCCTCCCCCGGAAACCCGCCGGGCTCATCCCCTCCCCACTTGTACATTCCCAAAATTATGATATAATGGATTCCATAATAACGGGGGCCCCTCCGGCCCCCCAGTGGAGGAATCAGCAAATCATGCAGGACTTCAAGCAGCGTTCCATGGAAAACGGCTACTTCCGCCAGGAGGAGCTCACCTTTTGGGACTGCGACCGGGAGCAGCGGGTCCGGACCGCCGCTCTTTTAAGCAAAATGGCCGCCTTCGCGGGCTATGACTACGACGCCCGGGGCCTGACCCACGAAGTGCTTTGGGCCAATCGGGAGGTATTCCTCCTCTCCAGGGCGGCCCTCCGCATCCACGACTGCCCCCGGGCCGGCGACGTGCTGGACATCACCACCTGGGAGGCCGGGGCCAAGGCCGCCCATATGAGAAGGAACTATGAGATGGCGGACCGGGAGGGCCGGGTCCTGGTTTCCGCCCGGACGGACTGGATCCTGGTGGACCCCGAGACCCGGAGGATTCTGCGCCCCTCGTCCTTCACCGCCAAGCCCCTGATGTGCTCGGACCGGCCCCTGGACTGCCCGGAGACCCGGAAGCTTCTCCCGCCCCGGGAGGGGCGGGAGGATTTGGGCGCCCGGACGGTCCGCTGGTCCGACCTGGACGGCAACGGGCACCTCTTCAGCGGGAACTACGGCGACATCGTCTGGGACGCCCTGCCGGAGGACCTCCAGCCCCGGGTCCCCCGGGAGTTTCACATCAATTACAGCCGGGAAGCCGTCCTGGGGGATACGCTCCGCCTGGAGGGCTGCCGGAGCCGGGAGGGCTATTTCGTGGAGGGCCTGGGCCCCCACGGCCCCTGCTTCACGGCACTGTGCGTGTTTTGAAAATTTTTCCGGGGAACCCACCCTTGACGGTTGATTTTCCCAGGTATATAATCGGAATATGGAGGATTCCGGCAAACCGCCGCCGGAAAAGAAAGGAGACTTTTCATGAAACGCTTTGTGACCATTCTGTTCGCCACCCTGGCTCTGACGGGGCTGCTGTGCGTCACCGCCTCCGCCGCCAGCTTTGACGGCGCCGCGGAGGAGCTGGCCGCCATCGGCATGCTCAAGGGCGGGGCCAACGGCTTCGACCTGGACAAGGTTCCCACCCGGGCCCAGGCCGCCATCATGCTGGTCCGGCTCTTCGGTGCGGAGCCCGAGGCCCAGGGCGCCTACGGCTCCGGGCGCATCACCTGCCCCTTCACCGACGTGAACGAAACCGCCGCCCCCTATGTGGCGTGGCTGGCGGACGAGGGCCTGGCCAACGGCACCAGCGAAACCGTCTTCGGCGCCGCGGAGCCCTGCACCGCCAAGGCTTACACCATCTTCCTTCTCCGGGCCCTGGGCTATGAGGACGGAGAGGACTTCACCCCCGGAACCGCCCAGGCGTTCGCCGCCGGCCTTGGCATTGTGGACACCTCCGCCGTTACGGGCACCTTCCTCCGGGACGACCTGGCGGCCCTGACCTACCAGGCCCTTGGCACCGACCTCAAGGACGGGAGCACCTACCTGCTGGACAGCCTGATTGCCCTGGGGGACATCAAGGGGAACGACGCCTATCCCATCGTGGAGAAAATTGAGAACATGCGGGCCCTCAACGCCGCCTCCGAGGCGCTGAACAAGGGGCTGGCCATGGACTTCGACATGGACGCGGCGGTTACCGTCAGCAGCGGGGACATGGTCCAGCAGACCGAAGTCGCCGTCGAGGGCGATCTGCGGATGATCCTGGACCAGTCCCCCAAGATGTCCGCCAACGTCAAGGTGACGGCGGGCGGCGAGAGCGAGAGCCTCAGCATGTGGATGCGGGGCGACTGGCTCTATGTCCAGTCCGGCGGCACGTCGGTGAAGATGGCGATTCCCGACCTGATGGACGCCCTCCGCGAGGCCCTGGAGGCCGGCGCGGGAACGAACACCGGCGCGGGCGTCCTCCCCTTCCTGGAGAGCGTGACGGCGAAGACCTCCGGCAAGGATACCGTCTACACGGTGGAGCTGAACGGCGCCCTGGTGAACATGGTGAACAGCCTCATGGCCGAGTCCCTTGAAGAGGCCGGGCTTTCCGCCGAGGCCGCCGGGGAACTGGAATTCCACGGCTTCACCATCTGCTACACGGTGAGTGGGGACGCGCTGAAGAGCATTTCCGCCGACGCGGCGCTGTCCATGGACATGGAGCTGCCCACGGAAGCGGGGGACACGGTGAAGGGCACCGCCGGCATCGCCCTGGAAATGCAGATGGATATCACCGCCTCCGGCGACAAGGTGAGCATCCGCTTCCCGGACTTCTCCGGCTTTGAGGACGTCATCGGCGCCGCCGACGGCCCCACCGGCATCTTCGCCGCCTGAAGCCGCATCCCTGTAAAACACAGAGCCGCCCGGTTTTACCGGGCGGCTCTGACTGTCCAAAAAGCCGAAAACTACTTCAACGGGAAGGAAGGGTGTGCGGGGCTGCGCCCGTAGGCGCGTTTCGGAACGCAACCGCCGCTTGCGGCGGCTCTTAGCGCGGAGATAAACCCAGGAAGGGTTTCCTGCGCCATTCAAATCATAAGTTTTCAGAACTTCTCACGGGTTCTGAAAACTTGCTCAAGCTGGCAAAAAATTCTTTTTTGCCAGCTTGAGCCGCCCGGTAAAGCCGGGCGACTCTGATCGCCAGCACAATTGAAAAGAATCCCGGAAATTCTTTTCAACTTTAATGACTACACGCTTCCGCATCCTCCGAGGCCAGCTCGTCCCTGGCCTCCTGGAGGATCTTTTTTTCCGCCTTGGTCGTCAGGCCGCTCTCGTCAAACCTGGCGAACATATCCGGACGGCGGCGCATGGTCCGCTTGTAGCTCTCCTTCCGCCGCCAGGCCGCCACCTTCCCGTGGTCCCCGGACAGCAGAACCTCCGGCACCGCCCGGCCGTGCCAGACGGCGGGCCGGGAGTACTGGGGGTACTCCAAAAGCCCGTTCCAGTGGGACTCCTCCTGGAAGCACTCCTCGTCCGGCAGGACGCCGGGCACCATGCGGCACACCGCGTCCGCCACCGCCATGGCGGGAATCTCCCCCCCGGTGAGGACGAAGTCCCCCACGGAAATCTCCTCGTCCACGCACTCGTCCAGAAAGCGCTGGTCCACCCCCTCATAATGGCCGCAGACCAGAATGAGGTGCTCGTACCGCTCCTTCAGCTCCCGGGCCGTCTCCTGGGTGAAGGTCCGGCCGCAGGGGGAGAGGAAAATCGTCCGCCCCGGCCCGTGGGTCTTTGTCACATGGGCCCAGCAGCGGTAAAGGGGGTCCGCCTGCATGACGGCGCCCCGGCCCCCGCCGTATGGGTAGTCGTCCACTTGCATCTGCTTGTTGGTGGTGTACTCCCGAATCTGGTGGGTCCGGATGGCAATGTACCCCCGCTCCTGGGCCCGGCCCAGGATGCTGACGTTCAGCATGGCGTCCACCGAGCCGGGAAACAGGGTCAAAATGTCAATGTTCACTCCATCAGCCCCTCCCAGACCCGAATGTCCATCCGGTTGTTCTCCAGGTCCACCCCCAGGATGAAGGCGTCCTTCACCGCCGGGACCAGGAATTCCTTCACTCCTCGGACGGTGTAGACCTTGCCGGCGGGATACCGCTCCACCTTGGTGAGCTCTCCCACGCATTCCCCGGTCTCGCCGTCATAGACGTCCAGGCCGATGAGCTCGGCGTCGAAATACTCCCCCTCCGGAAGGCGGACGTCGGCCCGGCGGAGGAACAGCTCTCTGCCCCGGAGGGCCTCGGCGGCGGTGCGGTCGTCCACCCCGGCGAGCTTGAGAAGCGCCATCCCCTTGTGGCCCCGGCAGGCGGCGGGAACGACGGGCCGCCCGTCCAGGTAAAAGGTCTTGAAGCCGGCGAGGAAGTCCGGGCCGCCCTCCAGGGGCAGAACCCGGAGCTCACCGCGGATGCCGTGGACGCCGACGATGCGGGCCACGGGGACCATGTCTAATTTCATGCAGGACGCTCCTTTTCGGATTTCTTTTGGAAATAAAGTATACCACGTTCCGGCCCCGGGGGCAAGCGGGAACCCGCATCCCAAAGCTCCAAGCCGCCCGCTTACCAGGTTCTTCGCTCCAGGGCGGCGGCGTGCTCCTGCTCTATGACGTCCAGAAGCTCCGCAATCCGGCCGGAGGGATAGCGCTCCCGGCAGGAGGCCAGGGTCGCCGCGAACTCCTCCGATCCGCCGTGCCAGGCGGCGTCGGCGGAGGCGATACTTTGGCAGACGATCTCCGCCGCGGGCATGGGGTCCCAGCCGGGGAGCGTCACTTCCTGGTCCCCCATGAGAACCAGATAGGCCAGCACTTTGTCCGGCGCTTCCAGGAAGCGGCTGCGGAGTTCCTCGCTGGAGCCCTCCGTCAGCGCGTCGGCCCACAGATCGAAGACGATGAGCTGGTCCAGGGGAACCGTAGCTGTGTGCTCAAAGATATACATGAGCCGCTCGTCATCATAGCCGGTGGTGAGGCCGAAGGACTTCAGGCCGACGCTGACCGCCTCCCACTCCGTCTCCTCCAGTTCCGGGAAGCCGGACGGAACCGGCGGCGTTTCCTCGGGCGCTTCCTCCTCCGGCGGTGTTACGGCGCCAGACGGCAAGGCCCCCTGCCCGCCGCAGGCGGCGAGCAGGAGGCACAGCGCCGACGCCAAGGCAATCACGCCTGTGACGCTCTTTTTCATCTTACTTGCTCAAAGCCTCGTCGATGGCCTTGGCGGCGGTTTTGCCCGCGCCCATGGCCAGGATGACCGTGGCCGCGCCGGTGACGGCGTCGCCGC
>CANPTW010000026.1 GCA_947577075.1 uncultured Oscillibacter sp.
CCCCGCCGGTTCAGATGATATTGGACAGGAAATAGCGGATCTGCTTTTTCCACCAGGGCCAGTCGTGGTTTACGTCGAAGCCCCAATAATCCACCCAGGCGCGGATTCCCTTGGCCCTCAGCACGGCGTCCAGGCGGCGGGTGCCCGCCAGCAGCGGCTCCTCCCAGGCCCCCTGGCCCACGCAGATCATGATGTTCCGCTGGTTGTAGAGCTGGATATAGGGGTGGTCCGCCGGCATTCCGGCGATGCTGGCGCAGGGGTCGTTGGCGTAGACGACCTCGTCCATATATCCGTTGTACATATCGTGGGTGTCGTATACCCCGGAAAGGGCGATGACGCTGTCAAAGAGGTCCGGCCGCCGGAAGAAGAGGTTTCCGGCGTGGTAGGCCCCCATGGAGAACCCCGTGGAAAGCAGAGCCTGCCCGGTGCCGTTGAGCTCCCGGATTCTGGGGACCAGCTCGTCCGTGAGGTAGCGCACCCAGGCCTCGTGCCGCCGCACCCGGTCATAGGGGTTTCCGCCCACCATCGAAACCGTCTCGCTGTCGATGGAATCCACCGTGAAGAGCTGGAGTTTTCCGCCTTCCAGATAATCCCCCAGGGTTTCCAGCATGCCGAAGCCCTCCCAGTCGAAAAAGCGGCCGTTCTGGCAGGGGAAGGCCAGGGCGGGCTTGCCGCCGTGGCCGTAGACCTTGAATTCCATGTCCCGGCCCAGATGGGAGCTGTATTCCTTGTGGTAGTCAATGCGCATGGCAGAGGCGCCTCCTTCAAAAAAGTGGTTCAACGACGACAGTCTACCATAAAGCCCGCCGGACGGCAAGCCCGTCTTTTGCGGAAGGCGGCCCCACGGCCCGGCCCCGGGGAAGCCCGCGGTCTGCCCACCGGCGGAACGGACCGGGATTTTTCCCGGTCCCGGCGGCGTTCAGGGAGCCTCCGCACAGCCCGGGTCCAGCCCGGAGAACACCCGCCGGGAATAAACCGCCGCCAGGGCCGCGGCCCCCGCCGCCCCCAGCAGGACGGCCCAGGCCGGGCAGCGCTCAAACAGGGCCCCGTAGACCGCCTGGCCCAGGGGGGAGGCGCAGTTGGACACGGCCATGATGAAGGCCATTACCTTTCCCAGCAGGTCCGGCGGCGTCTGGGCCTGAACGGCGGCGCTGAGGACCACCACCAGCAGGGTGGACAGGACCATGACGGCGAAGCTCATGGCCGTCACCCCCCACCAGCCCAAGGACGGCGGGACTCCCGGAAGCAGAACCGCCCCCATGCCCGCCGCCGTGAGGCCGGCGGCCAGGAGCACGGCGCTCCCCCGCCGGAGGCGCAGCCGGGGCCCCAGCAGCGCCGCCAGCACGCCGCCAAATAACCCGCCCAGGCCCATGGCCCCCTGGGTGATCCCCAGGCGGCTGTCGCTCATGCCCAGGGTCTGGACCACCGCCACGGGGATGCCCACCACCAGGGCGGCGGACAGCACCAGGTTAAAGAGGGCCAGCACCAGCATGACGGAGAGGAACACCGGCCGCTCCCGGCGGATGAAGTGCCAGCTCTCCCCCAGGTCCCGCCGGACTGTGGCCGGCACGCTCCCCGCCGCCGTCCGGGGACGGTGGGGGATGCGGATGAAGAGCTCCATGACGGCGGAGAGGAAGAAGCACGCCGTGCCCACCCACAGTATGGGCCGGAGGCCGAAGGCCCCGAAGAGCACGCCGCCGATCACCGGCCCCAGCAGGGCGGACAGGGTCTGCACCATGTTGATGACCGCGTTGGCGCGGGTGAGCTGCTCCGCCTCCGCCAGCAGGGGGATGCTGGCCTGGACCGACGGCTGGTAGGCCCCGGCGATGCCGTAGAGCAGCATGAGGCAGACCGCCATCAGCGGCACCAGGGGCGCCCGGCCCAGCAGGAGGGTGAAGGCCAGAATCAGGCCCGCCGTGGAGAAATCCAGGACGACCATGATGTTCCGTTTGTTCACCCGGTCCGCCGCCACACCGCCGATGGGGGCGCACAGCACGGCGGGGATGAACGCCGCCGCCCCCACCGCGCCGAACAGGGCGGGGGACCCGGTCTGCCGCAGCAGGTACAGCGGCAGGGCAAAGCGCAAGATGGCGTTGCCGAAGAGGGAGACGATCTGCCCCAGGACCACCAGGGTAAAGTCCCGGCGGAACAGGGGCGCTTGGGTTGTGTTCATAATACCGCTCCTTTTTATTTGAGAATAAAAAAACCGACCGTCGGTTTTTATATCGCTAAAAAGAAACTGCCCGCGGCAGTCTCTTTTCAGAAGCTGTACCAATAGGTGGCGGTATGCAGATTGGCAAGAAAATTTTTTGTCCGGCAAGGAAAAGACGCGCAGGAATCCTGACGGATTTCAAGTGTTTTTGACGCGGTCCAGACGAAAAATTTTCCGGCAAGATGCGTGTCGGCGCCTATTGGTACAGCTTCTCAGTCTTGGGGTCCCCCGTCCAGAGGCGGGCGCCGGCCTAGACCGGCGTAGTGCTCCAGCAGTTCAATGCTCTCCTGGTCAATCATCTCGGGGATGCCGAAGCGGAAGAACAGCTGGTTGTAGATCTTACACCGGGCCCGGAGTTCTTCCGGGGTGGTGGGCTGGACCACGGGGTTGACCCAGCCGTCGGCCAGCAGCAGCATGGCCTCCGCCAGTTCCTTGGGATGGTCTGTGCGGATGGAGCCGTCGGCCACGCCCTGGCGGATGATGGGCTCCAGGAATTCCGGCGCGACCTCCGTAAAAAGGCTCTGTATTTCCGCCGCCAGAAATTTGGGATTATCGATCAAATAGGGCATCATGGAGTACATTTTCGACTGTTTGTCCGGGTGCAGGGAGATCTTGAAAATGGTCCGCAGCTTCTCCAGGCCGTTGAGGGAAGGGGCGTCCCGGATGACGGCCAGTTCCCCGGCGTTCCGCCGGCCGATGCGGTCGCAGACGGAGTAGAAGATATCCTCCTTGGAGGTGAAGTGGTGGTAGATGGCCCCTTTGGACAATCCCGTCTCGTCGATGATCTCCTGGAGGGAGGCCCGGTCGTAGCCCTTCTCGATGAACAGCCGCTCCGCCGTGTCCAGGATCTTCCGGATGGTCTCCTCCGGGTACTTGTTCCGCGCCATCAGATATCCTCCTCCAAACAAACCGGCGGTCTGTTTGGAGTATAGCACCCAAAGGGGCCGCTGTCAAGGGGGAAAAGAATTTGGGCGGCGGCGCGGCATGGCGGGATCGGCCCTCCGCCGGCGGCGCTGCCGCTTACGGACAGCGTAGGCCCCTTGGGGAAAAGGCGCTCCTGGAAGACGCCCGCCCAACAGCCGCACCGCCTTGGCCTTGTTTGAACGTTGGCGGAAAGAGATCCGCCGGTTGGGCGTTTTAATATTTTTCAAACAGGGCCTAATAGCCGTACCGTTTCCGGTATTTCAGCAGCAGCGCCGCCGCCATGACAGCCCCCAGCAGCTCCGCCGCAGGGGTCGCCAGCCATACGCCGGTGACGCCGCCCAGCAGGACGGGCATGATCTGAATACTGGCTGCCGTAAACAGGAAGGACCGGGAGAAGGCCAGCACGGCGGATACCACGCCGTTGGACAGGGCGGTGAACATCCCGCTGGCGAAGACGTTCAGCCCCACGAACAGCAGCGCGATGGAGCACAGGCGGTTTCCCGTCACCGCCAGCTCGTAAACCGGGCTGTCCGGCCGGGTGAAGACGCCCACCAGGGGGACGGTGGCCAGGATGGAGATCACCGTACAGAGGACGGATGCCCCGGCGATGAATTTGACGCTGAATCCCACCAGCTTTTTCAGCTTCTCATGGTTCTGCTCCCCGTGGTAGTAGGAGATCATGGGGGCCACGCCGTAGGAGTAGCCGATGAACAGGGCGCTGACGAACATCAGCACATACATGATGATGGTGATGGCCGCCACGCCGTCCTCCCCTATGTACTTCAGCATCGCCAGGTTAAAGAGCAGAGTGGTGATGCCGGACACCAGGGAGGTTGCCAACTCCGACATACCGTTGGCGGAGGCGTGGAACAGCACCCCGCCCCGGAATACCGGCTTTTCAAAATGGAGCAGGCTGTCCTGTTTCCGGAACACCAGAAAGCCCACCACGGCGGTGAGGGAGTAGCCCAGGCCGGTGGCGATGGCCGCGCCCCGGATGCCCAGATCAAAGAGAGCAATCAGGGCATAGTCCAGAATGATGTTGGCCACGCCCCCCGCCACGGTGCAGATCAGAGAGAGCCTGGATTTGTCGGCGGCAATCAGGTAGAGGGAGAAGTTATACATGAGCAGAATGGGGATGGTGAAGAGCAGATAGTTGCTCAGGTAGGCATGGCAGCAGCCGAACACCGCCGGGGAGAGGCCCATGGTCCCCAGCAGGGTATCCATCAGGCCATAGCCCAGCGCCATCATCACCGCGCCCACCACAGCGTTGGCGAGGATCAGCAGGGTGAAGTCCTGCCGGGCCTCCTGTTCCTTGTGTTCCCCCATTTTCTTCATCACCACGGCGCTGCCGCCGGTAGCCAGCATCCCGGAGATGGCCGTAATCAGGGCGATGGCCGGGGCGGTGAGGTTGATGGCGGACAGGGCTTCCATGCCGATCAGGTTGGAGACAAACAGGCCGTCCACCATGGTATAGAAGGTGTTGAACACCGTCATGACGATGGTGGGGAAGGCGAAGCGCAGGATGTTCCTGCCTGTGACCGGCAGGTGGTAAGAGTCCAGTTTGTCCATTTTAATTTCTCCAGTCGATGTCCTGGCGGTTCCCCAGGTCAAAATACTGCATTTCCGTTCCCTGTGCCGGAAGCCGGACGGCGGAGATGCGGCGGTTCTGGGCGGGGGCGAAGTAGTACACGCCGCTCTCGGCGCACAGGACGCTGGTGCAGAGGGTCTGCTCGTAGACATCGTAATCCGGGTCCGCCTTGGCAAGCCCCTCGGGGATGTCCACCGGGGCGAAGGCCCGGAACATCCGGGACACCCCGTCCGGCTCGTCTTTTCCGGGGACGGCAAACTCCTTCATGAAGGCCAGACGGACAAAGCGGGAGGGAGAGGAATAATCCCCCGGCAGGCCGGAGCCGCCCCCCAGCCGCTCCCCAAACTCCCGGATCTCATGGCCCGCGACGGTCCGGGGGGCCTTGGGCAGATTGGTGACGCCCACGAAATTCCGCAGATTGGTCCGCTGCCAGCGGTAGTCCGGGCTGTTGGTCAGCACGCCGATGGTCTCCCGGTGGATGGACAGGCCCCCCGCCTCCGGCTCAAGGATGACGGCCTCCCCCGTCCGGTCGCTGAGGATATAGTGGGCGGGCAGGGGCTTGCCCTGGATGGGCTCGTCCACCAGGGTAAGGCGGGACAGCTCCTCCACCGCCTCCTCCACCCCGGCGCACCGGCTGAGGAGCCAGGCCAGCAGGCGGCCCGGGTGGACGGCGGTGCGCCCCGGTTGGGCGGCCTCCTCATAGACGGCGTACTCCGGGAAGTGGAGCAGCGCCCCCATCAGTCCGGCGGAGTTTACCCCGTCCACCAGGACCGGCTCACCGAAGCCCAGCACCGCCATGCCGGTGTAGCCGTATTCGCCGGGGACGGCGCCCGTCCCGTGAAGTCCCGGGGCGCAGGGCGCCCCCTGGGGCACGCTGAGAATGCGGTTGGCCGCTAAATCGCCGAACTGGTCGTAGGTCCGCCCCAAAAGGTGCCGGCCGTCCTCTGTTTTCCAGGAAAAGCTGCTGCATCCAAAGTTCATAGAAAAACCCCCTGTTTTCTCGTATTGTTGTCCAACCGACTTGCAATTATGTGGGACAGGGAGTATCATAAACCGTGTGGCCACCACGCAGCAAGGGGGATTTTGAACGTTTAGGAGGAAATTTTTATGGAGCGGAAAACGGGCTGGCTGAGCTCCGGCGCCTTCGCCGCATTTTGCGGCACGACGAAGGAGACGCTGCGGCACTACAAGGACATCGGTCTGCTGGTTCCGGCCCACCAGGGGGAGAACCGCTATTTTTACTATGACGTCCAGCAGTTTTACGACTATTTTGCCATCGCCATTTTTCGCCGGACCGGGACGCCGTTGGAGGAGATTCGCCGCTGCCTCCAAAACCAGGACGCCGCCGGGACGCTGGACCAGCTGCGCAGGCAGCGCAGCCGGCTGGAGGAGGAGCGGCGGAGGCTGGAACGGACGGACTTTGTCCTCTCCGGCATGATCCGGAACCTGGAGCTGGGCGCGGTCCCCGATATGGTCCCCAGGACGGCCCGGTTTGAACGGGAACACCTCCTGGCGCTTCCGGCGGAGGAGCTGGAGCGCCGGATGCCTCCCTCCGCCGGGGAGGACGAGATGCTCATCGCCGTGCTGGAGCGCTGCCGGGAGCTCTGCCGGCGGCACGGACTGCGGACGGATTACCAGCTGGGGGCGATCCACCGGCCCGGGGAAGCGGCCGGACCGGCCACGATCAGCCACCTGTATGCCCGGATCGGGGAAAGGGCGGACCTCCCCTGCTATCAGGAGAAGCCGGCGGGAACGTATTTGTACCTCTGCTGCCGGGGCCGCTGGGACCTTTCGGAGGGCTATGCGGCCCTGAACCGATGCGTGGAGGAGCGGTGCCTGAATACGGCGGGGAGCGTTTACGCCTGTGACCTGGCGGGGTTTATTCTCAACGGCGTGGAGAAAAACGCGGTTTCGATGATCTCCGTGCGCCTTGCGCCTCAGCCTGAGTAGACGGCGGCGGACGGCCCGCGGCGCCGGAAAAGGGCGGACCCGCCCGGGGAGCCGCCCTCCCCGGCGGCTTACAGAATATGAGGGCGGCCCTGCCGAAAGGCAGGGCCGCCCCTTGCGGTCTTAGAAGCTGTACCAATGGGTGTGGTGCGTAGCTTGGCAAGAAAATTTTTTGTCTGGCTAGAGGGTGTCTTCCAATTCCCGGAGTGACGGACCGGGGGAGATTTTTTCGCCAGGCAAGGCGCTTTGGCGCAGGAATCCTGACGGATTTCAAGCCGAAGCAACGCGGCTTGGCGGAAAAAGATGCCGCCGGACCGCGTTTCGGGAGTTTGAAGACACCCTCTAGGAAGGAAAGCGCAGGAATCCTGACGGATTTCAAGCTTTTCTGACGCCGTCCAGACGGAAAATTTTCCGTCAGGATGCGTGCCGACGCCGATTGGTACAGCTTCTTATAGCCAAGGCAGCCGGAAAGAAGCGGCGGCTTCGTTCCAGCTGCGCCGGATTGTACGAAGGGACGCTCAGGCGTTCTTCTTCCGGGCGGAGGTCTGGCCCTGGGGATGAATCTCCCCGGCGGCCAGCAGGGCGCGCTTGGTCAGGGCCGGACCCACCAGCTCATAGACCAGCACGGAGAAGAGCACCACGCTCCGCACCACCGCGCCGTCGGCAAGGCTCTCGGCGGTGATGGCCATGCCCAGGGCCACGCCGGCCTGGGGCAGCAGGGTGACGCCCAGATACTTCTTGATGTTGTCGCCGCACCCCGTCAGGGCGCAGCTGCCATAAGCGCCCGCGTATTTGCCGAGGGAGCGGACGAAGATGTAAATCACGCCGATCAGCAGCACGGAGGGATTCCGGAGCACCGACAGGTCCAGCTCCGCGCCGGAGAGGACGAAGAACAGCACGAACAGGGGGGCCGTCCAGCTGTCCACCCGGGCCATCAGCTCCTCGGAAAAGTCGCAGATGTTGCAGAACAGCGTGCCGGTCATCATGCACACCAGCAGGAGGGAGAAGCCGCAGCGGACGCCGCCGATCTCGAATTCCACCATGGAGAGCCCCGCCGTCAGGAGGACGAAGCCGATGGAGATGGAGAGGCGCTTGCTCCGGGAGTGGAAAAACTGCTCCACCCAATAGAGCGCCAGCCCCGCCGCCGCGCCCAGAACCAGGGAGAGCGCGATTTCCAGCACGGGCTCCACCAGCACGGTGACCGCGTTGACGGTTCCGCTCTCCAGGGCCATGGCCACGCCGAAGGAGGCCGAGAAGAGCACCAGGCCCACGGCGTCGTCAATGGCCACCACCATCAGCAAAAGCTTGGTCATGGGGCCGTTGGCCTTGTACTGCCGGACGACCATCAGCGTGGCGGCGGGAGCGGTGGCGGCGGCGATGGCCCCCAGGGTGATGGCGGAGGAGACGGAGATTATGCCCGGCCGGAGCAGATGCAGCAGCACCAGCGCCAGGTCCACCAGCACCGTGGCGGCCACGGCCTGGAGAATGCCCACGGTGATGGCCTGCCGGCCCATGGTTTTCAGCTGGCTCATGCGGAATTCGTTGCCGATGGTGAAGGCGATGAATCCCAGGGCCACCTGGGAGATGATGTTCAGGCGCTCCACCGCCTCCAGGGAGGAAAAGCCCACGCCGTTTACCCCCAGGGCGCCGATGCAGAAGGGGCCGAGCAGCAGCCCCGCCACCAGGTAGGCGGTGACGGCGGGGAGCTTCAGGCGCTTGGCCGGGCGGGACAGCAGCAGCCCTCCAATCAGGGCGGCGGACAAACTGATGAGAATTTCCATATTGCGTTACCTCAAATCTGTGCTTTACGTATGATGATGTAAGATAACACCGGGACCGGAAAACGTCAAGAAACAGAGCCAACAAAAATCGGGGGAGAATGTTCCGGATTTTGTTCGTTTTTTTGCCGCAGGACGCTGGGGGAGGCTGCGCCCGGATAAAACCCGCCCCGCGGAGCGCGCTCCGCGGGGCGGGTTTTCGGAGAAGGAGAGGGCGGATCAGCCCCGGACCTCCAGAAGGTCGGCTCCTGCCCGGATTTCGCCTTGGGCGGCGGGGGCCACGCTCTGATAGTCCTCGGTGTTGCAGATGATCATGGGGGTGGTGCAGAGGTAGCCGGCGGCCTTGACGGCCTCCATGTCGAAGGAGATCAGCAGGTCGCCCCGCTTCACCTTCTGCCCCACCTCCACATGGGCCTCAAAGTGCTTCCCGCCCAGCTCCACGGTGTTGATGCCGATGTGGAGCAGGATTTCCACGCCGTCCTCCGTCACCAGGCCGATGGCGTGGTGGGTGTCGAAGAGGTTGTCGACCTCGGCATCCGCCGGAGCGTAGAGCCTGCCCTCGCTGGGCTCAATGGCCACGCCGTCCCCCAGGATGCAGTTGGAAAACGCCTCGTCCTGGACCTCCGCCATGGGGACCACCGTGCCGTTCATGTGGGCCCCCAGCACCGCGTCCCGCTTGGCGGGGGCGGAGGGCTTTTCGGCGGCGGCGGGAGCCGCGGGGGCGGACACCCGGTCCAGATGCTCCGCCTCGGGGCTTTCCATGAAGTCCACCAGGTTGGACTTGATGACGGCCACCTGGGGCCCGTAGACCACCTGGACGCCGTTGCCCTTGTGGATGACGCCGGAGGCGCCGGACTGCTTCAAAAGGGCGTCGGAAACCTTGTCCGCGTCGACGACCGTCACCCGGAGGCGGGTGGCGCAGCAGTCCACGTCGGAGAGGTTGGCCTTGCCGCCCAGGCCCTTGAGAATCAGGGCGGACACCGGGTCGGACACGGCGGGAGCGGAGCCGTCGGGTCCCACGCCGGTCTTGGCCTTGAAGTCCGAGCGGGTGAAGAGCTTAGTCTCCTCGCCCTCGTCCTCCCGGCCGGGGGTCTTGAGGTCCATTTTGGTGATCATGAGGTAGAAGGTGAAGTAGTACAGCACGAAGTACACCGCGCCTACCACGACCACCCAGATCCAGTGGGTCTTGGCGTTGCCCTGAAGGATGCCGAACAGCGTCAGGTCGATGACGCCGCCGGAGAAGGTCATGCCCACGCCCACGCCGAAGATGTGCATCAGCATATAGGCCAGGCCCGCGTACACACAGTGAACGGCGTACATCAGGGGGGCCACGAAGAGGAAGGTGAACTCCAGGGGCTCCGTGATGCCCGTCAGCATGGCGGTGAGGGCGGCGGAAATCAGCAGGCCGCCGGCCACCTTCCGCTTCTCCGGCTTGGCCGCCCGGTACATGGCCAGGGCCGCGCCGGGGAGGCCGAAGATCATCAGGGGGAACTTGCCCGCCATGAAGCGGGTGGCGGAGACGGAGAACACCTCCGTGGACTTGGAGGCCAGCTCCGCGAAGAAGATGTTCTGGGCCCCCTGGATGGTCACGCCGTCCACGACGGCCGTGCCGCCCACGGCGGTCTGCCAGAAGGGCATGTAGAAGACATGGTGCAGGCCGAAGGGAATCAGCGCCCGCTCCAGAAGGCCGTAAATCCAGGTGCCCGCGTAGCCGGAGCGGATTACCAGCTCGCCCAGGGCGGCGATGCCCATCTGGACGATGGGCCAGACGTAGAACATGGCGATGCCCACCACCACGAAGACGGCGGTGCAGACGATGGGCACGAACCGGGTCCCGCCGAAGAAGGACAGCACCTGGGGCAGCTGGATCTTATAGAAGCGGTTGTGCAGCGCCGCCACCCCCAGCCCGACGATGATGCCCCCGAAGACGCCCATCTGCAAGGTTGTGATGCCCAGGGTGGAGGTGGTGGTGTTGGCCGCCATGGCCTCCGCGCCGCCCCGGGCGGTGATCATGGCGGAGATGGCCGTGTTCATGACGAGATAGGCGATGGCGCCGGAGAGGGCCGCCACTTCCTTCTCTTTCTTCGCCATGCCGATGGCCACGCCCATGGCGAAGAGCAGGGCCAGGTTGTTGAACACGGCGCTGCCGCACTGGTTCATAATGTCCAGAACGGTATAGGCGATTCCGCCCTCATAGATGACCCCCGTGAGGCCGTAGGCCTCCAGCATGGTCTGGTTGGTGAACGAGCTGCCGATGCCCAGCAGAAGGCCCGCCACAGGCAGCAGGGCAATGGGTAGCATGAACGAGCGGCCCACCCGCTGCAAGACGCCGAAAATCTTGTCCTTCATAGAATGTCCTCCTTGTCACACAGTATGGCTGAAATTATAAAAACCCATACCGCCCGCGCCGGATGCCTCCGGCCCGCGCCGCATGGGTTTCGCCCGTAAGATGGTCACGATCCCTTCGGTATTCACGTTTTGGCGAGGTTGATGCGCTTCAGGTGGATGGTCAGGTAGACGAGCTCCTCCCCGGAAACCTCCTTCTGGTAGGCGTTGCGGATGTATTCGCCGATGCACCGGGCGCACTTGTAATGCTGCCCGCAGCTGCGGATGATCATGTCCTGAAACTCCGGGTCGTATTCCTCGGCGGGTTTGGGCGCGGCCTGAAAGAGCCGCTGGGCGAAGTAGCGCAGGTGAACCACAAAGCGGTTGAAGTCCAGGGATTCCCGGTCAAAGCTCCGCTGATAGAAATACTCCACCACCGCCAGCGTCCCCTCGATGAGCTTGGTGATGTCCACCATGACGCTCATGGAGGTATTGAGCTCCGCGTTGACAATGTGGAGGGCGATGAAGGACGCCTCGCTGGGGTTCAGGTCCAGGTGCGTTTCCTCCCGGATGGCCCGGAGGCAGTGCTGGCCCAGATGATACTCGGTGGGGTAGTAGCTCATGACGGCTCCCTCAAGGGGATTGGTGAACTCGACGCTCTCCCGCTTGCGCTTGATGGCAAAGCTGATGTGATCCGCCAGGGTGATGAGCAGGGACTCGTTCAGCGGCGTGGAAATCTGGGTTTTCATATACTCGATCAGCTCCTGGGTGAGCCGCAGGTGCTCCGGGGGAATCTGCTCGCAAAGCTCCCGGAGCCTGCGCTGTTCGGCCTTCCCCTCCATGTGATAGGTCTTTTCGAACAGCGCCGGGTCCACCCGCTCCCCGATTTTCCGCTTGAAGCCCAGGCCCTTGCCGGAGACGATCATTTCGCCGCCCTTGTCGTCCACCACGCAGAGGATGTTGTTATTGATGACTTTTTTGATGCGCAAACCCTCTGCCTCCCCCCAAAAAAATAAACCAGCCCCGTCCCAATATCCCCGTATGTCGTACAGAGACAATAGCAGACAGAGTTGGTCAAGCCCGGCAGGCCGGTAACATTCCAACCATTCAGTTGGCTTCATGATAGCTCGGTTTAAACAGGAAGTCAAGAACGAATGGGCCCGCGCCCATAGATTCTACCGCTTTCACAATTTTTGAGAAGCGTTTTTGTCAATTGGGCCAAATTGCCCGGCAGGGGGCGGGGCGGAGAGCGGGGCGGTGCGGACCCTTTTAGGCGGCCCGTGCCGGAGCTGCCCGGCAGGGGCGCCTGCGTCTCCGCCGGCCTGCGGGAACGGCCCCGGCGGACCCGGGACCGGGAAGGACCCCGCAGGGCCGCAAAAATAGGGGGATATTTATGGAACCCGGCTGGACAACGGCGCCCAAAGGGTTATAAAATGGCGGGGAAGCCTGTAAGGATAAAAGGCAGGGGTCCGCCCCGCGTTCCCCCGCGCGCCTCCGGCCCCCCCGGGGGGCCGGGGGAGGGGCTTTTCCGCCGGAAGGGAATGGGGCGCGGCCCCGCGGTTTGCGCGCCCGTCGAAATGCGGCGGCGGCAGGGAGGATATTGATGGATTTTCAGAGCTGTTTCCCCATTTGGGACAAATTGACGGCCGCCCAGCGGGACCGCATCCTGGGCGGCCTGATCAGCCGGCATGTCCGGAAGGGCACGGTGATTCATAGCAGCAGCGCGGACTGCACCGGACTGCTGCTGGTCCAATCCGGCCGGCTGCGGGCCTACATTTTGTCGGAGGAGGGGCGGGAAATCACCATTTACCGCCTCTTTGACCGGGATATGTGCCTGTTTTCCGCCTCCTGCATGATGCGGAGCATTCAGTTCGACGTCAGCATTGAAACCGAGACGGACACGGACCTCTGGGTGATCCCGGCGGAGATTTACCGGGGGATTATGGAAGAGTCCGCCCTGGCGGCGAATTACACGAATGAGCTCATGGCCGCCCGGTTTTCCGAGGTTATGTGGCTCATGGAGCAGGTGATGTGGAAGAGCATGGACAAGCGCGTCGCCGCCTTTTTGCTGGAGGAGGCCTCCGTTGAGGGGACCGGCCGGCTGCGGATTACCCACGAGGCCATCGCCAATCACCTGGGGACCCACAGGGAGGTGGTCACCCGCATGCTGCGCTATTTCCAAAATGAAGGGATGGTGAAGCTGGCGCGGGGCTCCGTGGAGCTTGCGGACAGGGAGAAGCTGGAGGCCCTGGGGAACGCGTGAAACGCCCCCTCCCCGCCGTTCCGCCCGGAAACCGCGGGGAGGGGGCCGCGCGTCAGCGCCGGTCCATGCCGCAGGCCGCGGCCTCCTCTATGAGGCGGCGGTCGTTCGTCACCGCGTCATAGTACCGGAAGCCGCCGGAGAAGTTGCGGGCGTCATAGCCGTGCCCCGCCAGGATGCGGCAGGCGATGTAGCTCCGAAGGCCGCTCTGGCAGACGACATAGACGGGCCTGCCCTGCGGGATCTCCCCCAGGCGCTCCCGCAGTTCGTCCACGGGGATGCTGCAAAAGCCCTCGATGCGGCCGCCGGCGTACTCCGCCTCGGTCCGGACGTCCAGCAGCGTGACGCTGCCGTCCCGGGGAAGCGCCTCCACATCCTCCAGGCGGAACTGCTTGACGACGCCCTTCGCGAGGTTCTCAATCAGGAAGCCCGCCATGTTCACCGGGTCCTTGGCGGAGGAGTAGGGCGGCGCATAGGCCAGGTCCAGATCCTTCAGCTCCGTGGCCGGAAGCCCGGCGTGAATGGCCGCGGCCAGCACGTCGATCCGCTTGTCTACGCCCTCATAGCCCACGATCTGCGCCCCCAGGAGGCGGTAAGTGCCCTTTTCGAAAACCACCTTCATGGTCATGAGCTTCCCGCCGGGGTAGTAGCCGGCGTGGCTCATGGGGGACAGGATCACCGCGTCCGCGTCCAGCCCGGCCTTTTTGGCGTTGGTTTCATTGACGCCGGTGACCGCCGCCGTCAGGCCGAAGACCTTGAGGACGGAGCTGCCCTGGCTGCCCCGGTACCGGCTGTCCCCGCCGCAGATGTTGTCCGCCGCGATCCGGCCCTGCTTGTTGGCGGGCCCCGCCAGGGAGAGGAGAACATTCTGCCCGGTGACGGCGTGCCGGACCTGCACCGCGTCGCCCACGGCGTAAATGTCGGGGACGGAGGTCTCCATCCGGTCGTTGACCACGATGCTGCCCTTGAGGCCCAGCTCCAGGCCGGCCTCCTTGGCCAGGGCGGTGTCCGGCGTGACGCCGATGGCCAGCACCACCATGTCGGCATGGAGAGGGGCGCCGTCCTTCAGCAGCACGTCCACGCCGCCGTCCTTTTCCTCGAAGCCCTCCACCGTGCGGCCCAGGGCCAGCTTTACGCCGTTGGCCCGCACCTCGCTGTGGAGGAAGGCCGCCATGTCGGGGTCGAAGGGGTTCATCAGCTGGCGGGGCCGCTGGACGATGGTGACGTCCATGCCCAGCTCCCGGAGATTTTCCGCCAGCTCCAGGCCGATAAAGCCGCCCCCCGCCAATACCGCGGACTTCGGGTGATGGGCGTCGATGTAGTCCTTGATGCGGAAGGTGTCCTCCACCGTCCGCAGGGTGAAGAGGGTTTCAAGGCCCGCGCCGGGGAGCCGGGGCTGGGTGGGTTTTGCGCCGGGGGAGAGGATCAGCTTGTCATAGCGCTCCTCGAAGGAGGTCCCGGTATCCAGATTTTTGACGGAGACGCTTTTGCGCTCCGGGTGTATGGCGGTGACCTCGTGGCGCACCCGCATATCCACCCGGAAGCGGGAGAAGAAGCTCTCCGGCGTCTGGAGGGTCAGCGCCGCGGGATTCCCGATGATCCCGCCAATGTAATAGGGCAGGCCGCAGTTGGCGTACGAGATATAGCCGGAGCGCTCGAAGACGACGATCTCGGCGTCCTCGTCCAGTCTGCGGAGCCGGGCCGCCGCCGTGGCGCCCCCCGCCACGCCGCCGATGATGACAACCTTCATTTCATATTCCACCTTTCCTGTACAGGCGGCGATGCCGCCGTTGTAGGGTCTGTTCGCATGGGTTCTCCGGAGCCCCGGCGGATGCCGGGTTCCCTCAGACAGCCGGGGGATTTCCCCCCTGCAGCAGCGCGAGAATCTGCCCCTTCGGCCGCGCGCCCACGGCCTGGCTGACGATCCTGCCGTTTTTCAGCACCACCAGGGTGGGAATGCTCATCACGCCGAACCGGGCGGCCAGCTCCGGCTGTTCGTCCACGTTGACCTTGCCGACCTTGATGTCGGGGCGCTCCCCCGCGATCTCGTCCACAAGGGGGGCGATCATGCGGCAGGGGCCGCACCAGGACGCCCAGAAGTCCAGCAGAACGGGCCTGTCGGAGCGCAGGACCTCCTCGTCCAGATTGCGCCGGGTAATGGGAATGACAGACATAACGGTCCTCCTTTTGTCAGGTTTCACGGTTTTTGGCCTTGCAGATCAGCTGGGTCATGGTGCCCATGGGGCAGTAGACGCACCAGCTGCGGGGCTTAAAGAGAAGCATCGTAATCAGGCCGAGCACCGTGGACGTCAGCATCACGCTGTAAAATCCAAAGGCGAACTGCGCGACGCCCGGGTGGAACAGCGTCCCGTGATAGGCCCAGTGCCAGGGGAGCTTCAGGGTCCAGAGCAGGGTGACAACCTGTTTCAGGTCCCGGGCCCCCGCAAACACCAGACAGGTGTTCCAGAGCATCAGGAAAAACATAACGAGAAAGAAGGCCAGGAACCCGTACCGGAAGCCCTTGCTTTTCATCCACCCGGGAATGTCCCTCCTGCGGGACAGCCCAAAGCGGCCCCCCAGCAGGGCAAACAGCTGCCCGCGGCCGCAGTAGCGGTTGCAGTAGCCCTTCGTCCCCCGGGAAACGGAGATGATCAGCGGGATGAAGAAGCACAGAAGGCCCAGCCACGCGAAGAGGATGTTAAAAAATCCCAGAATCAAATAGGTGAGGGAGAAAACCCAGATGTAATCGTACCAGCGTTTTTTCATGCCTGCGCCTCCTGAATTACGATGACGGACGCGGGGCACTCCCTGGCGCATTTCCCGCAGCCCACGCACTTCTTGGGATCGACGTTCGCCGCGACGCCCCTGAAAACGGAGATCGCGCCCAAGGGGCACACCTTGACGCAGCAGCCGCAGGCGACGCAGGAAGCGGCGTCGACAAAGGCGCTCCGCCTTATTCTGATTCGTGGTTCCATATCGTGACCTCCCGGATTGAGATAGCTTGATGATACCGGAGTCCCCGGGAAATTACCGTGATAAAGTCACCGTGGCGCAAGCCCCGTGGAGCCGCATGCCCGCCGCCGGCTTCCTGGGGAGGAAGGGGCCCGGGAGCCCGGGTTTGAAATCCGCCCGTTTCATGAGGGGCGGCGGAGCGCCGCCGGGATGGGACGCCGTGAGAATCGGGCCAAAATTATGGCCGTTTTCCGGGCTGAACGGGGGAAAGCTGCACATAATATATCCTATGGCGGCAGCAGCGGGGAAGGCCCCCCGAGCCGGAGCGGGCCGGTCCGGGAGGGAACCAAACATGGGCGGACTATATGTAAGCGGTTGCATTTTTCGGCAAATTTTATCATTTTGCACAGAAATGGGAGGAGAAACTATTTCTTTCAACAAAAGTGTCGGTTCCTACTTGCGATTTTTCCGTCAAAATGATAAGCTTACTAACAAGAAGCACGGGCAGGCACAGAAAATTCTGCAATTGCTGTGGCTGTTTTGCTGAAAATGTAAGTGCTTACATTATTGGGACAGAAGGGAAGGGCCGGATATGGACGCCACGATTTACGATGTTTCCCGCCTCTCCGGCGTCTCCACGGCGACGGTGTCCCGCACGTTTTCCGACCCCGGCCGGGTTCGGGAGGCCACCCGCCGGAAGGTTTTCGAGGCGGCGGAGATTCTGCACTATTCGCCCAACGCCATTGCCCGGGCCATGGCCCGGCAGCGCACGGACAAGATCGCCTTCCTGATCTGCAAGAAGGACGCCACCATCCTGGACGAATTTTACGCCCGCATCTGCGAGAGCATTATGCGCCGGGCCATCCAGTCGGACCGGCAGCTGGTGATTTCCACGGCGGCGGACTGGGCTCAGGCCGCCAGCACCGCCCAGAATAAGCAGGTGGAGGGCGTGATTCTGGGGGGCAGCGCCCAGGCGGACATGGTGTCGGAGTTTCAGAGCAAGAACATCGCCGTGGTGCTGGTGAACCACCGGATGCCCGGGTTTGACCTTCCGTGCGTGGTGTCCGACGAGTACGGGGGCATGTGCCTGGCGGTGGAGCATCTGCTCCGGCGGGGACACCGGAGCATCGCCATGATTGCCGGGCGCCTTTCCCCCTACATCGCGGGGGAGCGGTACAACGCCTTTCTCCGGGTCATGCGGGAGCACGGCATTGAGGCCGGCGCCGGGCACATCGGCATGTGCGACCCCACGGTGGAGAGCGCCGCCTCGGCGGCCCGGGAGCTCCTGAGCCGGGAGAACCGCCCCACCGCCATCCTGGGGGGGAACGACGTCATTGCCGCCGGGGTGCTGAAGGCCGCCCTCCGCCTGGGGCTGCGGGTTCCGGAGGACCTGGCGGTGGTGGGCTTTGACGATTCCACCATCTGCGGCATGGTGGAGCCGGAGCTTACCTCCGTCCACATTGACTGCCGGCGGATCGGGGAGCTGGGGGTGGACTGCCTCCACGCCCTGCTGAACGGGGAGGAGTGCCCGCCGGTGACGGTGGTGCCCGCCGCCCTCCGGGTCCGGCGGTCCAGCTGATTACATACAAGGGCCCGGCGGCGCCGGGCGCCGGGAGGAGGAACGATATGAAAACGAAAAAGAAGGCCGCGGGTCTGGCCAAGGGGGCGGCCTGCGCGGCGCTGCTGGCAGTCTCGCTGTTTCCCATTTACTGGCTGCTGGCCATGGCCGTCCGGCCCACGGAGGAGATGCGGGGCCACATCCCCCTGCTCCCCCAGTCCCTGACCGGGGAGCACTTTGCGCAGCTGTTCACCGGCGAGGGCTTCGGCACAGCCATCGTCAACAGCCTTCAGACCACCTTCAGCTCCCTGGTGATTTCCCTGCTGGTGGGGGTCTGTGCGGCCTATGTGCTGGCCCGGCGGCGGTTCCGCTTCGGGCTGAAGAAGCCGCTGACCTACTGGGTGCTGCTGGTGCGGGTGCTGCCGCCGGTGGCCTTCACCATCCCGCTGTATATCATGTTCAACAAGCTGGGCGTGCTGAATACCAAGCTGCCCATCTCCCTGGCCTGCGTGCTCATCAACGTGCCCCTGATCATCTGGTTCCTCATCAGCTTTTTCCAGGACCTCCCCGAGGAGGTGGAGGAGAGCGCCAAGGTGGACGGGGCCACGGAGTGGCAGCTCTTTGTGCGGATCGTCCTGCCCCTGGTGGCCCCGGGCATCGCGGCGGTGGCCATGCTGTCCTTCATGTACGCCTGGAACGAGTACACCTACACCGTCATTTTCACCCGCAGCCCCGCCAACAACACGGTGCCCCTGGCCCTGGCCCTGCTGAACACGGAGGACAATCTCACCAATTTCGGCCTGGTGGCCGCAGGGGGCGTGATCTCCGTCGTTCCCATCACCCTGTTTGTGATCTTTGCGCAGAACTACTTGATTTCCGGACTTTCAAGCGGTGCTGTCAAAGAGTAACAAAATATCACCGACCGCAATCAAACCGATGTCAATAAGATTAGGAGGAAAAGAAATGAAGAAGCTAGTTGCATTCCTGCTGGCACTGGTCATGGCCCTGTCCCTCGCCGCCTGCGGCGGAAACGGCGGAAGCTCCGGCGGTTCCGGGGACACCGGAAGCTCCGGCGGCTCCTCCGGCGACGCGGGAAGCTCCGCCGCGCCCACCAAGCTGACCCTGATCCTGCGGGCCGGCACCTATGCCGACGTGATCAAGGAGTGCCTCCCCGCCTTCGAGGCGGAGAACAACGTCACCTGTGAGGTGCAGGAGCTCTCCGAGTCCGACCTGTACTCCGGCATCGCCCTGGACGCCATCAACAAGGAGGGCACCTATGACCTGTGCATGGTGGACGGCTCCTGGATGGCCGAATTCACGGAAAACGGCGTCCTGGCCAACCTGACGGAGCTGGGCTATGCCCTGGACGAGGACGTGATTCCCGCCACCACGGCCATCTGCTATGTAGACGACCAGCTGTACCTGGCCCCCTATTACGGCAACGTCACCGTGCTGATGTACAACAAGGCCAATGTGGAAGCCGCCGGGTACGCCCCCGACCAGATCCGGAGCCTGGACGATCTGCTGGCCATCTGCAAGAGCGCCCAGGAGAGCGGAAAGAAGGGCTTCATCTACCGGGGCGACAACCAGAACAACCTGGTGGTGGACTTCCTGCCCATCCTGCTGTCCTTCGGCGGCTGGGTCATCGACGAAGCCAATAAGCCCACCGTGAACACCGAGGAATTCAAGGCGGCCATGAACTGCTATCTGGAGCTCATCGCCACCGGCGAAGCCCAGGTGAAGGACGACCTCATCGCCTCCGTGGACACCGGGGCGGGCACCATGGGCATCGGCTGGCCCGGCTGGTACACCCCCACCGCCGATTCCACCGCGGACTATATCGCCCTCAGCGGCGCGGCCTCCGCCGGAGCCGAGGCCTATAACTCCAACGTCTACGGCATCTGGACCATCGGCGTGCCCAACAACAGCCAGCACAAGGACCTGGGCGTGAAGCTGCTGAGCTATCTGATGGACGCCGAGGTGCAGAAGGGCACCGTTCCCTCCGGCGGCGTGCCCTGCCGGTACTCCAGCCTCCAGGACGCGGAGGTCCTGGCCGCCTATCCCCAGTATGAGGTGGTCTGCCAGGCGCTGGAGAGCGGCATGTACCGCCCCGTCATCGCCGAGTGGACCCAGTTCTATACCATCCTGGGCACCGAGATGGACAACATTGTCAACGGCGTGAAGACGGTGGACCAGGGCCTGGCCGACGCCCAGGCCAATCTGGAGCAGCTGATGGGGTAACCCCGCTTGAAGGCTGTGAGGCTCTTGGCGAGCGCAGGGCGGGAGCCTTGGAGCGCCGGAGCCGCTTGCGGCAAAGCTGCCCAAAAGAACGTTGACCCGCCCTGCCCGCCCGAAGGAAGACCAAGCCTGAACGGCGGCAGCGTGAGCCCTGCTGTGACTTGCGAGATAAACCGGGACGCCTTCGGGCGTCCCGGCCCTCCCAAAGGCGCCGGGAGGCGCCGGATACCCCCCAGAAAAGAGAGGCGCTTATGAGAAAAAACCGACTTCCCCACACCGCCGAGAGCTCCGCCAGGCGCTTCGGCGCGGGAATGATAAGCCCCACGATCCTGGTCCTGCTGGTCATGACCGCCTATCCCCTGCTGTTCACCCTGTTTTACAGCTTCACGGATTACAACCTTCTGCGGAACCTGCAGAAGCCCGCGTCCTTTATCGCGCTGGGGAATTACACCAAGCTCCTCAGCGACGCCTACTTCCGCCAGGCCATTTTGAATACCGTGAAATTCACGCTCCTGGCGGTGATCTTTGAGATGCTCATCGGCTTCGCCATGGCCCTTTTGGTCAACAGCCTGACCCGGGGACAGAAGGTGATGCGGACGCTGCTGCTCCTGCCCTACCTGCTGCCCACGGTCACCGTGGCCCTGAGCTGGCGGATGATGCTCTCGCCCAACTACGGCATTGTCAACCAGGTGATGGAAACCTTGAATCTTCCGGTATTCAACTGGTTTTCCGATATGCGCACCGCCTTCGGGATGCTGCTGCTGATCGACGTGTGGCAGAGCGCCCCCTTCGTGTTTTTGCTGCTGTACGCGGCCCTTCAGTCCGTGCCCCAGACCCAGTATGAGGCCGCCCGCATCGACGGCGCGGGGGCGGTGAAGTCCCTTTTCTACGTCACGATTCCCAACATCAAAAACAGCCTGGCCCTCTGCGCCCTGCTGCGGACGATTGACAGCTTCCGCCTCTTTGACAAGGTGAACCTCCTCACCGGCGGCGGGCCGGCCAATACGACCTCCACCATCACGCAGTACCTCTATAACTACGGCATCAAGTCCCTGGACTTTGGCTTCGGCAGCGCCGGCGCCATTGTCATGACGGTGCTGGTGCTGATCCTCTCCAGCCTCTATATCAAGCGGGCGATGGGTTGAGCCGATGGAAGAGATGAAACTGACCTTTGTAAACGTGGGCTATGGGGAGGCCATCCTTCTGGAGTGCCCGGACCCCGGCCGGCCCGGCGGCGTCTTCGTCATGGTCATCGACGGCGGCAGCGCCGAGGAGGAGGAGTACCGGGACCGGGCTTCCGGCCGGGTCCCCCTGGCGGAATACCTGTCCGCCCGGGGCTTGGACCGCGTGGACGTTCTGGTGAACACCCATGTTCACGAGGACCACATCTGCGGCCTCCTGCCCCTGCCGGGCCGGTGGCCCCCCGGGGAGTTCTGGCAGGCGCTGCCCCGGGAACTGCACCGCTCCCTGGAGCCCCTGCCCCTCTTCCCGGAGGCGACCCCCTCCCAGCGGAAGTTTCTTCAGGCCATGAACGACTACCGGGCGCTGTGCGCCGGAGTGGAGGCCGGGGGCGGCGTCCTGCGGGCGCTGTGCGCCGGGTGGGAGGCCCGGCCCTGTCCCGGCCTGACCATCCGCTGCCTGGGGCCCTCTCCCGCCGGGGCGGCGGAGCTGGCGGAACGCTATGAGGACCTGAACGGAGAGAAGGACCCCGGCGCCTTCCGGCAAAAGCTCTCCGCCTTGGACGGGGCCATGAACAATTACAGCCTGATCCTGCTGCTGGATTACCGGGGCACCCGCATCCTGCTCCCGGGGGACACGAACCGCCTGGGCTACGGCGGGATTCCCCCGGAGGACCTGGCCGCCCATCTTTTTAAGGTGGGGCACCACGGCCAGAGGGACGGCGCGGACGGAGCCCTGCTTTCGGCGGTAAGGCCCAGGGCGGCGGTGTGCTGCGCCTCCAGCGACCGGCGCTATCAAAGCGCCCACCCGGAGCTGCTCCGGCTGCTGCGGGACAGCGGCGCGGCCCTTTGGTTTTCCGACTGCCCCCGCCTCCCGGGGCTGGAGCTGCCGCCGCACCGGGCCCTGGTGTTCCGCATCGGCGCAGGGGGCGCGTTTACGGCGGACTATGAATAGGGAATCCGGGCGCGCGCCCGCCGGGCGGCGCCCCCTGCTTGCCCCCCCGGCGCCCCGGAACATCGTTCCGCCCTTCTCCGGTTGTGAATTTCCGATATTTGATAAAGAAAGAGGAGCCATGCCCATGCATCAGGAATATGACGTTTTGGTGATTGGTCCCGTGTCTCTGGACCACAACATTGACTATCAGGGCAATGAGCGCAGAGAGGTGGGGGGAGCCGTGGTGGCCTCCGGCTTTGCCGCCGCCAAAAGCGGCAGCCGCACCGCCCTGTTTACGAAGCTGAACCCCGGGGACGCGGATGTGGAGGCCCGCTTCCAAGACTCCGGCGCGGACCTGTACTGGAAGCCCTCCCGGGCCACCTGCTCCATCCGCAACCAGTATTTCACCGCCGACAAGGAAAAGCGCGCCTGCACCTCCCTGGGGGTCTGCGACCCCTTCCGGTTCGACGAGCTGCCGCCGGTTTCGGCGAAGGTTTACCACTTCGCGGGGCTGGTTTACGGGGACTTCGACGGCCCCCTCTTCGCCGAGGCGGCGAAGCACGGCAAGGTGGCGGTGGACGTGCAGTGCCTTCTGCGCCATGTGGAGCCGGACAGGACCATGGCCTTCCGCGACTGGGCGGAGAAGCGGGAATACCTCCCCTGCATCGACTATCTGAAGACCGACGCCGCCGAGGCCGAGATTCTGACCGGGCTCACGGACCGGGCGGAGGCGGCAAAGCTCCTGCACAGCTGGGGTGCGGGGGAGGTGCTGATCACCCACAACACGGAGGTGCTGGCCTATGACGGGGAAACGGTCCGCACCTGCCCCATCAGGGCGAGGAATCTTTCCGGCCGGACCGGGCGGGGGGACACCGCCTTTGCCGGCTATATCACCGAGCGGCAGAGGGCGGGAGTTGAAGACGCCCTTCTGTACTGCACGGCCCTGGTCTCGCTGAAAATGGAGACCCCCGGCCCCTTCCGGGGAAGCCGGGGAGACGTGGAGGACTATATCCGCGCCTTTTACCAAAGCCCCCGGGACCTGCACTCCTGACCGGGGACGCCGCCCGCCGGACCGGAAAACCCTCCGGTCCGGGCCCGCCGCGCGCGGGAGGCGCTGTGCCGCAGTAATTTCTGCCAGAAAGCACTTGTTTTTTAAATCCGCAGCGGATATAATGAGGATGTGATTCCACGGCTCCCTTTTTGCCGGAATTGTGGGGGCCCGGGAACAGGAAAGAGAAAACAATGTGCGGGGGAGTGCGAGTATGAAGCGGAACAAGGAACGGTCTGCGCGGTCCGGTGCGGCCCGGCGCGGATGGGGCATTACGGGAAAGCTGGCGTCGGCAATTGTTGTGAGCGTGATCATCGCCGTGGCGATCCTGTTTGCCGTCGTGTATTTTCAGATGTCTCATACGCTGCTGGAAAAGAGCGAGAATCTGCTGCAGACCACCACGGACCGGACGCTGCAGGAAACAAAGGCCTGGATGAACAGCACCCTTACCATGCTGGAAACCCAGCGGGACACCATTGAATATGAGAATATGGACGTACCGGATATGATGGAGTATATCCGGCACACCGTGGATCAGAACGACGCCTATCCCGCCGGGCTGTATGTGGCCCTGACGGACGGCTCGCTGTACCACGCCTCCTTCGTTCCGGGACCGGAGTACGACGCCACGGCGAAGAGCTGGTATCAGGACGGCCTGAAATCGGACGCCTTCATCCTGGGCGACGTGTATTTCGATGAGGACAGCCAATCCTATGTGGTGGGAGCCTCCGGAGTTTTGAAGGACCGGGGGGGCAGGGTGCGCGGAGTCGCGGCGGCGGACGTCTATCTGGACTCCATCTCCAAAATTGTCAGTCAGGTTCAAATTGAAGACACCGGCGGGATCTTCCTGGTGGACACCCGCACGGACACGATCATAGGGCACCGGGACGCGGAAATCACCGGGCAGCGCCTGAGCGACCTGCAGGACGGCATGTACGTCTATGCCGGGGACCAGATCCGCGGGAAGAACACGGGGCTGTTCCTTTATGACGGTACATACATTCAGGTTGAAAACGTTCCCGGCAGCGACTGGACGGCGGTGGCGTACGTGTCCCGGGGAGAGGTCCTGGAGGAGCTCCGCCAGCTGACGGTGAACATGCTGCTGGTGGCGGTTTTGGCCGTGGCGGTGCTGATCCTTCTGGTTGTGATTCAGGTCCGCCGGGTCATCGGGCGCCCGGTCCGGGAGCTGAGCCTTGTGGCGACGCGGATCGCCGAGGGAGAGCTGGACCAGACGATCCACTATCAGTCCAAGGATGAGCTGGGCGTGCTGGCGCACGACTTCAACCAGGTTACCCTTCGGCTCCGGGACTATGTGGCGTATATTCAGGAGATTTCGGAAAAGCTGCGGGAGATTGCGGCGGGGAATCTGGCCTTTACCCTGGAGAACGAGTACACCGGCGAGTTTGAAAAGATCAAGGCGGCCCTGGATGAAATTTCCCGCTCCATGAACGGCACCATGGGACGGCTTCACGCCGCCTCCCGAGAGGTGGCGGCCGGCGCGGAGCAGGTCGCCAACGGCGCGACCACGCTGTCCCAGGGCTCCACGGAGCAGGCGGCCGAGGTGGAGGTTCTGGCGGGACATATCAGCTCGGTGTCCGACAGCGTGCATAAGGTTGCCGAGGGTGCGCAGGAGGCCAGCCGCATTTCCCAGGAGGTCAAGAGCGGGCTTCTGACCAGCAACGACAAAATGCAGAACATGACCGCGGTGATCCGGCAGATCAGCGACAAATCCTCCGAGATTCACAAGATTGTCAAGACCATTGAGGACATTGCCTTCCAGACCAATATCCTGGCGCTGAACGCGGCCGTGGAGGCCGCCCGGGCCGGGGCGGCTGGAAAGGGCTTTGCAGTAGTGGCGGATGAGGTCCGCGCCCTGGCGGGCAAGTCCTCCGAGGCGGCCCAGGAAACCACGGTTCTTCTGAGCCAGACGGTGGAGTCGATGGAAGAGGGCGTGCGCGCGGCCCAGGATACGGCGGATTCCATGCTGACAGTGGTGGACCGTGCGGACACGATGAGCAAGCTCATTGACGAGATTGCGGACTACACCAAACAGCAGGATGTCAACGCCGCGGAAATCACCCACGGAATTGAACAGATCTCCACGGTGGTTCAGACCAATGTGGCCACGGCGGAGGAGAGCGCCGCCGCCAGTGAGGAGCTGTCCAGCCAGGCGGCCATGCTCCGGGAGCTGGTGAGCAAGTTCCGGCTGCGGGAGCAGTGAGGCGCCGCCGGAAGGGGGCGATTCAGGCTGCGCCTGCCGAGAGGGGCGGTACGTCGCCTTGGAAGGTCATGTGATTTGTTTATACGGAAGAGGCCCGGCGGGTGGTTTTTCACCCGCCGGGCCTTCTGGCGTTTGGAACGCGGAGGCTCACCTCGCCAGGCTCTGATAGCTCTCCAGCCGCTCTTTGGCGTCGGAGGCGGCCTTGGCGTAGAGCTCGTCGGCCTTGCCGGGGAAGCTGAGCTTCAAAGAGGCGTAGCGGTTCTGGCCCAGCAGGAACTTCTGGAAATCGCCGGTGGGCTCCTTGGAATCCAGGGTGAAGGGGTTCTTCCCCTCGGCCTTCAAGGCGGGGTTGTAGCGGTACAGGTGCCAGTAGCCGCACTCCACGGCCTTCTTTTCCTCCGCCTGGCTCAGGCCCATGCCGCACTTCATGCCGTGCTCGATGCAGGGGCAGTAGCAGATCACCAGAGACGGGCCGGGATAGGCCTCGGCCTCCCGGATGGCCTTGAGTGTCTGGGCCGGGTCCGCGCCCATGGCCACCTGGGCCACGTACACATAGCCGTAGCTCATGGCCATCAGCCCTAAGTCCTTCTTTTTCGTCTCCTTGCCGCCCGCGGCGAACTTGGCGATGGCCGCCGCCGCCGTGGACTTGGAGGACTGCCCGCCGGTGTTGGAGTAGACCTCGGTGTCCAGGACCAGGATGTTGATGTCCTTGCCGGAGGCCAGCACGTGGTCCAGTCCGCCATAGCCGATGTCATAGGCCCAGCCGTCGCCGCCGAAGGCCCACACGGATTTTTTGGTCAGGAACTCCTTGTTCTGCCGGATGAACACAGCGGCGTCGCTGTTCTCGCCCTCAATGGCGGCCAGCAGGGCGTCGCTGACCTCCCGGGAGAAGGCGGGGTCGTTACCCTTTTCCAGGTAGGTGTTGCAGGTGTCCACCGCCACGCCGCTCTCGGCCAGGGCCTGGACATGCTCCACCAGCTGGCGCTTGATGGCGTCCTGTCCCAGGAGATAGCCGTAGGCATACTCGGCGTTGTCCTCAAAGAGGCTCATGGCCCAGGCGGGGCCGAAGCCCTTTTTGTCCGTGCAGTAGGGGGAGGAGGGGGTGGAGCCGCCGTAAGCGGAGGAGCAGCCGGAGGCGTTGGTGATGTACATGCGGTCGCCGAAGAGTTGGGTTACCAGCTTGATATACGGGGTCTCGCCGCAGCCCGCGCAGGCGCCGGAGAACTCGAAGTAGGGCTTGGTAAACTGGGAGGCCTTCACGTTCCTGGAGCTGACGGCGTCCTTTTTGATTTCGACGTCCTCCACGGCGAAGGTCCAGTTGGGGGCCTCCTTCAGCTGGCTGCCCAGGGGCTTCATGGAAAGGGCGCAGTCCTTGGCGAGGCACACGTTGACGCAGCTCCCGCAGCCGGTGCAGTCGTAGGGAGAGATCTGCATCCGGTAAGTGTAGGCTTTCAGGCCCTTGGCGGGAACCGTCTCGAACCCGGCGGGCTTCTTCGCCTCCTCGCTCTCGTCCAGCAGGATGGGCCGGATGGCGGCGTGGGGGCAGACCAGGGCGCACTGGTTGCACTGGATGCACTTCGCGGCGTCCCAAACGGGGACCTCCACCGCCGCGCCGCGCTTTTCGTACTTCGTGGTTCCGGCGGGCCAGGTGCCGTCCTCCAGGCCGTACTTGACCATGGTGGACACGGGGAGGACGTCGCCCTCCTGGCGGTTCATGACCTCCACGACCTCCTGGACAAAGGCGGGGTTGTGGTTCTCCGCAGGAGCGTCCTGGGCGGTCAGCCAGGAATCGGGAATCTGAACCTCCACCAGCTCGTTGATTCCGTGGTCGATGGAGGCGTTGTTCATATCTACGACTTCTTGACCCTTTTTCTTGTAGTAGGTTTTGTAGATGGCATCCTTCATTTTCGTCACTGCCTGGTCGAGGGGGATGACCCCGGTGAGGGTGAAGAAGGCGGCCTGGAGGATCGTGTTGGTGCGGGAGCCAAGGCCCAGCTTCCGGGCGATGGAAATGGCGTCGATGGTATAGAACTTCGCCTTTTTCCGGGCCAGGGTCCGCTTCATGGAGGCGGGGAGGTTCTTCTCCAGGCCGTCCATCTCCCAGCCGCAGTTGAGGAGGAAGGTGCCGCCCTCTTTCAGATTCTTCGCCATGTCATACTTGTGGACATAGGAGGGGGTGTGGCAGGCCACGAAGTCGGCGGAGGAGACCAGATAGGGGGAACGGATAGGTGCCTTGCCGAAGCGCAGGTGGCTCTGGGTGAGGCCGCCGGACTTCTTGGAGTCATAGACGAAGTAAGCCTGGCAGTAGAGATCCGTGGCGTGGCCAATGATTTTGATGGAGTTTTTGTTTGCTCCCACAGTGCCGTCGGAGCCCATGCCCCAGATTTCCGCGTCGGTCTGTCCGGCGGGGGAGGTCATGATCTCCTGAGTGACAGGCAGAGAGGTGAAGGTCACGTCGTCCACGATGCCAATAGTGAAATCATTTTTCGGGGTCTCGGCCTTGAGGTTTTCGTAGACCGCCAGGATCTGGCCGGGCGTGGTGTCCTTGGAGCTGAGGCCGTAGCGCCCGCCGACGATCTCCATGGGGAGGCCCCGCTGCTTGCAGATGGTGCAGACGTCCTGATACAGGGGCTCGCCCATGGAGCCGGGCTCCTTGGTGCGGTCCAGCACGGCGATGCGCTTGCAGGTATCGGGAACAGCCGCCAGGAAATGTTCGGCGGAGAAGGGGCGGTACAGGTGGACGTTGATGAGGCCAACTTTTTCGCCTTTGGCGGTGAGGTAGTCCACGGTCTCCTTGGCGGTCTCGGCGGCGGAGCCCATGAGGATGACGACCTGCTCCGCGTCGGGGGCGCCGTAGTAGTCAAAGAGGTGGTAGTTCCGGCCCGTCAGCTTATTGATCTCCTGCATGTACCGCTCAACAGCGTCAGGGATGGAGGCGATCTTCTGATTGCAGGCCTCCCGGCACTGGAAAAAGATGTCCGGGTTGACGGTGGTGCCCCGGGTGGCGGGATGCTCGGGGTTGAGGCTGTTCTTACGGAAGGCCTTCAGCGCCTCCATGTCCACCAAGGGCCGCAGGTCCTCGTAGTCCAGAGCCTCGATCTTCTGGATCTCGTGAGAGGTGCGGAAGCCGTCGAAGAAGTGGAGGAAGGGCATCCGGCAGTGGATGGCCGCCAGGTGGGCAACAGCGCCCAGGTCCATGACCTCCTGGGGAGAGGAGGACGCCAGCAGGGAGAAGCCGGTGGACCGGACGCCCATGACGTCGGAGTGGTCGCCGAAGATGGACAGGGCGTGGGCGGAGAGGGTCCGGGCGGAGACGTGGAACACGCCCGGGAGCATCTCGCCCGCGATCTTGTACATGTTAGGGATCATGAGGAGCAGACCCTGGGAGGCGGTGTAGGTGGTGGTCAGGGCCCCGGACTGGAGGGAGCCGTGGACGGTCCCCGCCGCGCCGCCCTCGGACTGCATCTCCACCACCTCGACGGGCTGTCCGAAGAGGTTTTTCTTCCCGTTGGCGGCCCACTCGTCCACGTGCTCCGCCATGGGAGAGGACGGGGTGATGGGGAAGATGCCCGCCACCTCGGTGAAGGCGTAGGAGACATACGCTGCCGCCTGGTTGCCGTCCATGATCTCGATTTTCTTTGCCATAGAAATCTCCTCCAAATTTTATACGATTTTATATAATTGCATGCTATTTTAGATATCGTATGTAATATAAGGCAATTTGAAGGAAATGTCAAGCCTTTGTGGAAATGTTCCGGAACTTTGCAAAGGGCGGCTCCGGGAAGAAAAATAGGGATTGCCTATTTCAAGGAAATATTGTATATTGTAGGTGCTGATTAGGGCCTGATTGAAACATGCCAAAGCCCCCAATCGGCGGACATTTTTCCGCGGATGCTCCGTTGATTTCCCTTGAAATCCGCCGGGATTCCTGGGGAAAATCGCCTCGCCCAGCGAAAAAATCTCTCGCCGCCGGGCATTTCGCCATGTTTCAAACAGCCCCCAGGCCTTGTTTCAACATTGGCTGAAGACACCCGCTAAACCGGGTCAGCGTTTAGGAGGGAGTGACATGGCGTCTCAGAGCGAACTCGCCTACCGTCAAATCAAACAGATGATTTTTCATATGGAGCTGCTGCCGGGGGACCGGGTGCCGGAATCGCAGATCGCGGAAAAGCTGTCGATCAGCCGCACCCCGATTCACGACGCCCTGCGGAAGCTGGAGGCGGAGGGCCTGGTGGAGATTGAGCACAACCGCGGCGCAGGCGTAGCGAGGTTTACGGCGGAGCAGATAAAGGAGATTGGGACGCTCCGCCTGGCACAGGACATTCTCTCGGTGCAGCTGGCGGCGTATTACGGCTGCGCGTCGGACTTTGAGCGGCTTCGCACCTTGGCGGACGCATGCGGCGAGGCGGCGGGCAAGGGGGATGTTTACGGCCGCATCCAAAAGGATATGGAGTTCCATATCGAATTGGCCAAAATATCAAGGAATGCATATCTTCTCAGCCAGCAGTACGCGGTCTATCAGAAAATTCATCTCATTCAAATTTCGCAGTATACGGATGTGGAGCACAGCCTCCTTCAAATACACCATCATAAGCCCATTGTCGCGGCGATGCAGAACGGGGATCTGGAGGAAGCGCGAAGGCTGACCTGCCGGCATGTCAAGGATTTTTATCAGATTGACCCATATATTTTAAGGTGCTACGGCGGCGAATGACCGTCCATTTTCGAGAGATGGGAACTGCCTGTGGAGCGATATGCGGGGCAGGGAATCAGCGGGGCCCTTTTCAAGACGAGATATCTGCCCCAATCCGGCATTTCGGGAATTTGCAGACCCCCTTTCGGGGCCCGTTCCCATAAGCCAGGCCCCAGGTCTTTTCGGAAAAATTTGCTCGGATGGGCGGCACGTTTGATTCCTGCAGGCAGACCCTAAAAACCCTCCCGGCAGAAGCGGTTTTACAGCTTCTGCCGGGAGGGTTCTTCATTTTACGGAAAGCTCTTTGGACGCCGCCGCTCCGGCCTGGTTCATCACCGGCGGGCCGGCGGGCAAAGCTCCTGGGATACGTTACCCTACAGATATACGGGGCCTCTTGGCGGCTTTGCCGCCAAGAGGCCCCGTGTCTTTTTCAGGAAAGTGTCACTTCGCTGCCTTGGCGGCCCGGATGGCCTCGGTCAGCAGCGGGGTCACCTTGAACAGGTCCCCGCAGATGCCGTAGTCCGCGATCTCGAAGATCGGGGCCGTGTCGTTCTTGTTCACGGCAATGATGCACTCGGAGTCCTGCATGCCCGCCTTGTGCTGGATCGCGCCGGAGATGCCCAGGGCCACGTACACCTTCGGGTGCACCGTCTTGCCCGTCTGGCCCACCTGATGGTCCGCGCTCAGCCAGCCGCTGTCGATGGTGGCGCGAGAGCCACCGACAACGCCGCCCAGCTCCGCCGCCAGCTCCTCGGCCAGCTTGATGCCGCCCTCCACGTCCTTGCTGATGCCGCGGCCCACGGACACGATGAAGTCCGCGCCGATCAGGTCCACCAGCTTCTTCGCCGCCTTGACCACTTCCGTGACCTCGGTCTTCACGTCCGCCTCGCTCAGGGTGAACGCGGGCTTCTCAATGACGCAGGCGTCGGCCTTGGCCTGGTCGAAGGGGTTCTTCTTCATGACGCCCGGGCGCACCGTCGCCATGCAGGGACGGAAGCGGGGGCAGATGATGGTGGCCATCAGGTGGCCGCCGAAGGCCGGACGGGTCATCTTCAGGTTCCGGTCCTCCATGTCCCACTTCTGGCCGTCCACGTCCAGGGTGGAAGCCTCCCGCAGGAACTGGATGTAGTTGGCCACGTCGATGTCCAGGTGGGTGCAGTCCGCGCACAGGCCGGTGTGGAGGCGGGCCGCGCAGCGGGGGGCCAGGTCACGGCCGATGTTGGTGGCGCCGATCAGGAAGGCCTCGGGCTTGAGGTCCTCGATGACGTCGCAGATGACTTTCGCGTAGGCGTCGGTATTGTAGACGGACAGCTGCGGGCTCTCGCAGACATAGACCTTGTCCGCGCCGTAGCCGCCCAGCTCTTTCGCCGTGGCCTCGATGCCCTCGCCGCCCAGGAGGAGGCCGCAGAGGTTCACGCCCAGCTCGTTGGCCAGGTCCCGGCCCTTGGAGATCAGCTCGAAGTCGGTGGGCATCAGCTTGCCCTCGCGCTGCTCGCAGAAGACCCAAACGTCCTTGAAGGCAGCGATATCCGCGCTATTGAAAGTAGACATATTCGTTTTATCCCCCTTCTCAGATGATGTGCTTGGCGGCCAGAATGCCCGCCAGCTTCTCGCAGGTGGCCTTGTCCGCGCCTTCCAGCATCATGCCCGCGCCCTTCTGAGGAGGCGTGAAGCTCTTGAAGATGTTGGTGGGAGAGCCCTTCAGGCCAATGGTGGTAGCGTCGATCAGGGGATCGTCCTTCAGCGCCTCGTAGTCATAGGTGGTCAGGGGCTTGCCGTAAGCCTCGAACACGCCGGAAACACTCATGTACCGGGGCTCGTTGAGCTCCTTGATGCAGGTGATCAGGCAGGGAGTCTGGGTCTTGATGGTCATATAGCCATCTTCCAGCATCCGCTTGACGGTGACGGTGTTCCCTTCCTTGGTGATGTCCGCGGCGTAAGTAATCTGGGGCAGGTGAAGCTTCTCGGCGATCTGGGGGCCCACCTGGGCGGTGTCGCCGTCGATGGCCTGCCGGCCGCACATCACTACGTCGTCCGCTTCCACGCCCACCTTGTTGATGGCCGCGGCGAGGATCTGGGAGGTGGCGTAAGTATCGGAGCCGCCGAACTCCCGGGCGGAAACCAGGATGGCCTCGTCCGCGCCCATGGCCAGCGCCTCGCGGAGCATGCCGGCCGCGGGGGGCGGGCCCATGGTGACCACGATGACCTTGCAGCCCGTGGCGTCCTTCATTTTCAGGGCGGCCTCCAGGGCGTTCATGTCGTCGGGGTTCGTGATGGTCTGCATGGAAGCGCGGTTCAGGGTACCGTCGGGATTGACCGCGACCTTACCGGAGGTATCGGGAACCTGCTTGATGGAAACAATGATTTTCATGACCTTTTACCTCCTATCTTATTTCACGCCCAGGTTGCTGGCGATGACCATGCGCTGGACCTCGGATGTACCCTCGTAGATCTCGGTGATCTTCGCGTCGCGCATCATGCGCTCCACGGGATACTCACGGGTGTAGCCATAGCCGCCGAAGAGCTGGACGGCGCGGCGGGTGACGTCGGAAGCGGCCTCGGCGGCGAAGAGCTTCGCCATGGAGGCGTCCATGGAATAGGGCTCGTGGAGCTGCTTCTTGCAGGCGGCGGCGTACACCAGGTACTGGGCGGCCTGCATGCGGCAGTGCATGTCGGCCAGCTGGAACTGGGTGTTCTGGAACTGGCTCAGGCGCTTGCCGAACTGGACGCGCTCCTGGGTGTACTTCACGGCCTCGTTTACCGCGCCCTCGCCCAGGCCCAGGGCCTGAGCGGCGATGCCGATCCGGCCGCCGTCCAGGGTCATCATGGCGATCTTGAAGCCCTTGCCCTCTTTGCCCAGCAGGTTCTCCTTGGGAACGATGCAGTCCTCAAAGATCAGGTCGCAGGTGGAGGAGCCCCGAATGCCCATCTTCTTCTCGTGCTTGCCGGTGGAGAAGCCGGGGAAGCTCTTTTCCACGATGAAGGCGGAGATTCCGTGGTTGCCCTTGGACTTGTCGGTCATGGCCATGACCACAAAGGTGTCCGCCACATTTCCGTTGGTGATGAAGCACTTGGTTCCGTTCAGGACATAGTGGTCGCCCTCCAGAACGGCGGTGGTCTGCTGGCCGGAGGCGTCGGTGCCCGCGCCGGGCTCGGTCAGGCCGAAGGCGCCGATCTTCTTGCCGGAGAGCAGGTCGGGCAGATACTTCTTCTTCTGCTCCTCGGTGCCGTGCTCAAAGATGGGGGCGCAGCACAGGGAGGTGTGGGCGGAGACGATGACGGCGGTGGTGCCGCAGACCTTGGCCAGCTCCTCCACGCACATGGCATAGGAGAGGACGTCGCCGCCGGCGCCGCCGTACTCCTTGGGGAAGTAAATGCCCATCATGCCCAGCTTGGCCATCTTCTCCACGGTCTCCATGGGGAAGCGCTCCTCCTCGTCGATCTCCTCGGCCAGGGGCTTGACCTCGTTCTCGGCGAACTCGCGGTACATCTTACGGAGCATCAGCTGCTCATTGGAAAGATGAAAATCCATACCTTATATACTCCTTTACTCAGGTTCTTACTTGGAATAATCGTAGAAGCCCTTGCCGGTCTTTTTGCCCAGCAATCCGCCGCGGACCATCTTCTTCAGCAGCAGGGCGGGACGGTACTTGGGATCGCCGCTCTCGTTGAAGAGCGTCTCCATGATGGCCAGGCACACGTCCAGGCCGATGAAGTCGCCCAGAGCCAGGGGGCCCATGGGATGGTTCGCGCCCAGGCGCATGGCCTTGTCGATGTCCTCCACGGAGGCGACGCCGGTCTCCACCAGGCCCGCCGCCTCGTTGATCATGGGGATCAGGATCTTGTTGACGACGAAGCCGGGAGCCTCGGCCACTTCCACGGGGTCCTTGCCGATCTCCTGGGACAGCTTATAGATGAAGTCAAAGGTCTCCTGGGTGGTGTTGGCGCCCCGGATGATCTCCACCAGCTTCATGCTGGGGACGGGGTTGAAGAAGTGCATGCCGATGACGGGATGCTTGAGGCCGTTGCCCATCTCGGTGATGGACAAAGAGGAGGTGTTGGAGGCGAAGATGGCCTCGGGCTTGCACATGGCGTCCAGCTCGCTGAGCAGGGCCTTCTTGGTGGCCATGTCTTCCTTGACGCACTCAATGACCAGATCGGCGTCGGCGCAGGCGGACTTTTCCTCCACCAGCACGTTGGCCATGATGGCGTCGGCGGCGGCCTGCTCCATCCGGCCCTTGTCCACGCGCTTCTGGAGAGAGGCGGCCAGCTTGTCCTTATGCTTCTGGGCGGACGCCACGGAGCTCGCGTACATCAAAGCGGTGTGGCCCTTCGCCGCGAAGACCTGGGCAATGCCGCTGCCCATCGTGCCTGCGCCAAAAATAGCTACCTTCATAATTGTTCCTCCTGTTATTTTTTAAATTGTACGGCAGGTCCTGTTTTCCATTCCCTCAGCGGTTCAGAGCATGGGGGAAGAGAGCAAATCCTGACATTGCTAATTTACTCACAATCTTTATTATAGGGTCCCTGAGCGAAATTATCAAGTACAATTTCACCGCCGCCCCCCCTCTTTTTTTCTTTTTTACACTTCACACAAAATATTCGTTAAAATTTATACAATTTTTTTAGGGCTTCCGTTTTCTTCCTGTCCCGCCGGGGCGTAAAGCGCCTGTGCGCCGTCCATGAAGCCGGGCATAGAAGACCCGCATGCGGTCCGCGGCGCGCACCCCGGCGCTGCGCCGGAAAGAATCCGTGGATGCGGTTCAACCGCGGCGGCGGTATCGGCGGTCCTGCCGAAAAAGGCCGTGCCGGTTCAGACGATCTTCCAAATTTTTAGCTTTCCTAAAAAATTTTTAGTTTTTGCCTTGCATTTTCCGATTTCTGTGCTATCATACCAATAGAAGCACCATGAAGCACCATGCTACATTATATTTTTTGGAGGCGACCGCACCATGAAAGAAGCAATCAAGTGGACCGTGAACCGCATGCCCAAGAGCGGCGACGAGCAGCTCTCCGTGATGTCCCTGTCCAATGTGGAAAAGGCCCGGCTTTTCCACGGCAGCTTTCCCCAGTATTCCGTCACGCCCCTGGCCCGGCTGGACGGGATGGCGAAGTACCTGGGGCTGGGCGGCCTGTTTGTGAAGAACGAGTCCTATCGTTTTGGCCTCAACGCCTTCAAGGTGCTGGGGGGGTCCTTTGCCATGGGCCGGTATATCGCCAAGGAGATGGGCCGGGACGTGTCCGAGATGACCTATGACTACCTGACCGGCGAGACCTTCCGCAAGGAGTTCGGGCAGGCCACCTTCTTCACCGCCACCGACGGCAACCATGGCCGGGGCGTGGCCTGGGCGGCCAACAAGCTGGGGCAGAAGGCTGTGGTCCACATGCCCAAGGGCAGCACCAAGCCCCGCTTCGACAACATTGCCAGGGAGGGGGCCCAGGTGACCATCGAAGAGGTCAACTACGACGACTGCGTCCGCATGGCCGCCGCCGAGGCCGCCCGGACGGAGCACGGCGTCATCGTCCAGGACACCGCCTGGGAGGGCTATGAGGAAATCCCCTCCTGGATCATGCAGGGCTACGGCACCATGGCCGGGGAGGCCGCCGAGCAGCTCCGGCAGATCGGCGTGAACCGCCCCACCCATGTCTTTGTGCAGGCCGGCGTGGGGAGCCTGGCCGGGGCCGTGGTGGGTTACTTCACCAACCTCTTCCCCAACGATCCCCCCAAGTTCATCATTATGGAGGCCCAGGCGGCGGACTGCCTCTATCAGGGCGCCATGGCCGGGGACGGCTCTCCCCGGGTGGTGGACGGCGACCTGAAGACCATTATGGCGGGCCTGGCCTGCGGCGAGCCCAACACCATCTCCTGGGATATTCTCCGGAACCACGCCGCCGTCTTCGTCTCCTGCCCCGACTGGATCAGCGCCAAGGGCATGCGGATGCTGGGCGCGCCGGTGAAGGGCGATCCGGCGGTTATCTCCGGCGAGAGCGGCGCGGTGGGCATGGGCCTCCTGGCCGCGATGCTGGAGGGCGGCGAGTACCAGGACCTGCGGGAGGCCGTGGGGCTGGACCGCCACAGCCAGGTGCTGATGTTCTCCACCGAGGGCGACACCGACCCGGAGAAGTACCGCAGAGTGCTGTGGGACGGGGAGCATGCCACCGTCTGAGAAAGGGCCCGAACGGCGGCGCTGAGATGGGCGCCGCCGCGCGTGCCGGGGAAGGAAGAAACGGAAAAGAGGAGCGGGGGGGCCCGGGGGCCCGCGCGCCCCCCCCGCACGTTAAATTGGGAGGGGGCGGGGGGGCCCGGGCCCCCACCGCCCCCCCCGCGGGGGGGCGCGGGGGG
>CANPTW010000027.1 GCA_947577075.1 uncultured Oscillibacter sp.
CATAGGCCTCCTGGTTCGTCTCGGCGAACAGCATCAGCCAGCCCGCGTCCCGGACGGCCATGGCGTCGGAATGGTCGTTGTTGATGTTGATGGGGCCGGACAGCGCGCGGCAGGAAACCGCCAGGGTGATGGGCAGGCGGTCGGAAGCCGCCACGTACAGCATCTCGGCCATGTAGATCAGGCCGCAGGAGCTGGTGGCGCTGATGGCCCGGCAGCCCGCTGCCTGCGCGCCGATGCAGGTGGACATGGCGGAGTGCTCGGATTCCACGGCGATGAAATCGGTATCGACTTCGCCGTTATCCACGTAGGCGGAGAAGTACTGGGGAATTTCCGTAGACGGCGTAATGGGGTATGCGCCCATGACGTCGGGGTTGATCTGCTTCATGGCATAGGCCACAGCCTCGTTGCCGGACAGTCTCTCTCGAATGCTCATTTATCTCACCCCTCCTTATTTCTCGTCCTTGACCATGGTGATGGCCCCGAAGGGGCAGACATTGGCGCAGATGCCGCAGCCCTTGCAGAAGAAGTAGTTGAAGTCCTCCCGCTTGCCGTCCTTGTTGACCGGAATGGACATGTCCGGGCACACCGGGGCGCACAGCAGGCACTGCTTGCACTTGTCCATGTCCAGCACGGGCTTCATGGTCCGCCAGTCGCCGGTTTCCACGACTTCGGAGGTGCCGCCCTCAAAGATGGCGCCGCCGGGGGTGATGTCCTTCCATGTGACCTGAGGGGTCATATCCTTCGCTAAATGGCTCATCCTTCCTTGACCTCCTCCATAGAGCGTTTCAGGGCCCGCATGTTGCCCTCGATGACCTGGGGTTTCGTGGCGAACTTGTGCTTGAAGGACGCCTCCATATCGCTGATGAACTGGTCCGCCTCGACCACGCCGCTGACCTTCACGATGGCGGCCAGCATGGGGGTGTTGGGGAAGTTCTTGCCCAGCTCCTCTTCGGAAATCTTCCCGGCGTCGATGGTGCACACCCGGCCCTCGTAGCCCTTGAGCAGGGGGCGGAGCTCCGCGGGGGACTTGCCGGAGTTGATGACGATGGCGCCCTCTTTCTTCAAGCCCGCCGTCACGTCTACGGCGGAGATGAGCGTCTCGTCCACGACGACCACGTAGTCCGGCTCATAGATGTTGGAGTGGACCGTGCTCCGCTCGGAGCTGATGCGGTTGTACGCCGTGATGGGCGCGCCCATGCGCTCCGGGCCGTACTCCGGGAAGCCCTGGACGAACTTGCCCGTGTTGAACGCCGCGTCCGCCAGCAGCAGGGACGCCGTCTTCGCGCCCTGGCCTCCACGGCCGTGCCAGCGGATTTCTACGATGTCTTTCATCCTTGTTTCTCCTCTCGTCGGACCTGTGGCCCGGTTTTCCCTGCTTACTTGCAGGCAGAGATGGTTTTATTTTCTCACAGCAGCTTTTCAGCAGTTCCCGCACCGCATTATACTCATTTCGACGCCTTTTTTGCTTCCCTGGCTATACGATCCGCGGGCAGGGCAACACTGTAAAAATCATCTTTAATCTGCACAACTTCCTTGCTCAACAACAAGATACCGATTAGATTGGGAATAATCATCAGACCATTGGCGGTGTCCGCCAAATCCCACGCAATACCCAAGGTAGTATAAGAACCAATCATGATGAAAATCAACCATAAAATTTTCAGTATTGGTTTGCACTTAATCCCCCAAAGCGATACGCCCGCCTTTTCAACGTAGTTGTACCAACTGATTAAGCAGGAAAACCCAAAGAGCATCACCGCGCCCAGCACAACATAGGACCCCCAATTCCCAGGCAGCATGGCGTCAAATGCCCGCATGGTCAATGCTGCTCCGTCGATACCGGAATCCCACAGGCCGGACATAACAACGGTCAATCCTGAGATGGTGCAGACAACAAAGGTATCCACAAAAGTCTCCAGAGGGCCCCAAACAGCCTGTTCCCCGGGGGAGTTTACTTTGGCGGAAGCATGGGTAATGGCCGCAGTACCCACGCCGGCCTCGTTGGAAAAAATTCCGCGAGCCAGTCCGTACCTCATAACCATAGCGACGGAAGCTCCGGCAAAACCGCCTCCGGCAGCTTGGGGATTGAAAGCTAAAGTAAAGATCTGAGAAATAGCGGAAGGCAGCTGCCCAATGTTCAAAACGATTACCATCAGGCCGCACAGGAGATACGCACCGGCCATAAAGGGAGACAGTAATCCACACACTTCTCCAATGCGGGTAATGCCGCCGAAAATAACAACGCCTGTCAGTATAGCAAAGAAGCCGCCACAAATCAGCGGGTTAAATCCAAACTGCTCGTTTAAAGCAGCCGCCATGGTGTTGGTATCCACCACCGCGGAAATCATAAACCCTGCAAAAATCATAAAACAGGCAAACAGCGCACCCAGCCACTTTTGGTTCAGCCCCTTGGAGAGATAATACATAGGGCCGCCGGCCCAGGAGCCATCGGGCATTTTTTCCCGGTATTTAATGCCGAGTCCTATCTCAGCGAATTTCGTCGCCATTCCAACCAGTGCCGCTAAAGTCATCCAGAACATAGCGCCAGGGCCGCCAAGTACAATGGCGGTAGCCACGCCGGCAATATTGCCGGATCCAACTACGGCCGAAACAGATATCATAGCCGCCTGGAAGGAGGTAATATCTCCGTCTCCAGCCGTGTCCTTTTGGGTAAACGCTTTCACATAGGTTTGGCGGATTAGAAATCCCCAGTTGCGAAACTGTATTCCTTTTAAGACAATGGTCAAATAGAGGCCAACGCCCATGAGCAAAACAATGCAGGGGACACCCCATACAAAGTCGTTAATGTAGCTGTTGATCGTTCCGATAAGTTCCATGTGGTTTCCTCCTAGTGAAGTACAGAATTCCGGATTTGCAAATTGCTTATGGTGCTGAGAATTCGAGAATCAGGAAATAGGGAAATCACTCATTTTCCATAAAAGCCGGCAAATTTCCAAAATTTTCAGATATTCACTCTCGTTGCATACAAGATATCGGTTTGCTGCGTGGGAATATCTTCCATATTGCTGGCTGTTTGGACGACATGGAGAATACGGAAAGCCCGCCGTTAAAAGACTGCGGACCCGGCGTGCGGGTCCGCCATGGTTAATCAGCGAATTATTGAAGGAGGGAACGAGGAAAAGACTGCGGCAGAGGGGCGTGGCACCGCTTTCGAACCGATGAGTCGGTTAGTTGGGGCCCTGTCCCCCCGGCAACAGTCTTTTCCGCTTTCCCCGCAACGCTTCAAAAGAGATTTATAAAGGAATCCGTGAGCGGCTTTCACCGTAGTCCAGCAAAGAAAAAGTGGCTGCACAGTTGTAACGTGCACAAAGTTTTATTTTACTCGCTGTAAGCCATTCGTTTATTTGCCCTGTGCTTAGATAAGTGCCAGCGCCTGGTCCAGGTCGGCAATCAGATCATCCACATCCTCAATGCCGACGGAAAGACGCACCTGGCCATCGAAGATCTCGGAAGCATGGCGCTCTTCGGGCGTCATGTCAAAGTGGCTCATAGAAGGAGAGTGTTGAATCAGGGAATCTACGTTGCCCAGGCTGGTGGCCAGGCTGAACACTTTTACGTTGTTCATTACGGTGCGGACCGCATCCATGCCCCCCTTGATATCCACGCTCATCATGCCGCCGAAGCCGCCATGCATTTGCTTCTTGGCAATTTCATGAGTCGGATGGCTCTCCAGGCCGGGATAATACACCCGGTCGACCTTAGGATGCTTTTCCAGGTGGCGCGCCACTTTCATGGCGTTCTCGCAATGGCGCTCCATGCGCACGCCCAGAGTTTTCATACCCTGCATCAGCTGCCAGGCGGCGAAGGGGTCCAAAACAGCGCCGAAGCACTGGAGATAGGGCATCCGGCAGTGGTCGATGCGCTCCTTGGCCCCGGCGATAACGCCGGCGGTGACCGTGCCATGTCCGTTGAGGTATTTGGTGGCACTGTGGACCACCAGATCGGCGCCCAGATCCAAGGGATTCTGGAGATAAGGAGAAGCAAAGGTACTGTCGACAATCATGGTAATGCCGGGGTGCTTATGAACCGTCTGGGCAATGGCTGCGATATCGCTGATTTTCAGCGTGGGGTTTGCAGGAGTTTCCACATAGACCAGGGAGGTGTTGGGCTGAATGGCCTTTTCCACATTTTCCGCCTTGGTGGTGTCCACGCGGGTATAGGTAACGCCCAGATTCGTCAGCACCTTAGCAAACAGGGCGTAAGAGCAGCCGTAAATCACGTCGCCGAACACGACATGGTCGCCGGCTTTTACGATGCTCATTACTGCGGTGGAAATGGCGCCCAGGCCGGAGGCCAGGGCGAGAGCCGCCTCCGCATGCTCCAGATGGGCAATCTTGCGTTCCAGCTCATCGCAGTTGGGGTTGGCAAACCGGGTATAGGAGAAGCCGGCGTCGGCATGCTGGTTCAGATAAACCGCGGCATCAAAGTTATCCAGCACATAGGTGCTGGTCTGATAAATGGGGCTGATATGTGCCATGGCAACCGGCTCGTAGGAACCCCACAGTTTGGCGTGCAGCTGCTCGGCATGCAGCAGATCGGTATTGATACTCATAACGAATCACTCCTGTTGTTTTTTAGTTCGTGTGCTTATGAAGAGAATACCAGAGACAGCTTCATTTCCGGCGCCAGGAAACCGAGCCTCTTTGTGGAACCTTCCCCCACTGTCAAACGCGAGTATTACGTAAGCACAAAAAAATGATAGCATGGAAAACCTTCAATTCCAACTTACAAAATAGGAGAAAAAAACATTGATCTCATCATATAAAATGTATTATAATATTTGTATAAAGCCGGGAGAACGGGGAGGCCGTTATGAACTACACATTAGCGGAGCTATTGCGGACCAGTGCTATCGAGGGGATCAAGCTGCTGACGGAAAGAAAAGACTTTGATCAGATATTCATTGAGTCTGTCTCTGTACAGGAATTGCCTGTGGAAGGCTTCATACGTAAAAACGAATTGGTTCTCTCCACAGCTGTCGGATGTCAGGAAAATGAGTCCAGGTTTTTTACGCTGATTCAGGAAGTTGGCCGGGCACAGCCCGCCGCTCTCCTGCTGGCTTTTCGAGACGAACAGTATGAAGTGCCGCAGAGCGTCCTTGATTACGCGAATAAAATAGAATTAGCGCTGTTCTCCATTCCATGGGAACAGCGCTTCTCAGACATCCAATTTTCGATTATCCAAAAGATTGAAAATAAAAAGCTGTTTGTGTACAGAGAGCTGCAAACCTCGCTCTTTAACGCTTTTTTTGATTCCGCCTCTTTGGCGGACGCCGTAAAGCTAATTGATAAAGCATTCCAGGCGCCGGTGCTGATTACAGACGAGAACCAGTGCCTGCTGGTTTCCAGCCGTGCTCTGCAGGAGGAGGAATACCCGCCGGACCAGGCTGAGGCTGAGATCTTCCTGAATGATGCGGTGGTTGGCCGCCTGTGTATTTTAGGGTCCGGTATGTTAGCGGAAACGGCGCCGGGAATTGCAGACGTCAACATGCGGCTTAAAAAGTACATTTGTTTTCCCCTGTCTCTGTGGTTTAACCGAAAGAATATTGAAGACATGATGGTTGTCCGGTTGAAAAACGATTTTATATGGAACCTGGCCACTCAGAATTATGACTCACTGGCGGATATGGCCCAGCAGGGGACGCGCCTGCATTTCAATCTGGACTGCCCCTATACATGCCTGGTGTTAAAGGCGGTTCCGCAGGGGGAGGGCCACGACACGGCAGCGTATTCCGCCGCGTCTGTTCACGCCAGTTCGCAGATTGAGAATATCCTGATCCAAACGGCAAAGGATTTCCGCTTAAGGGTGATGGCAGCCGCGCGGAGTTTGGATTTTATTGTCTTTTTGGAAAATCATTGTTCCCTTCCCGTGGAAAATATTGACCGATACATAGACGGTGCAGAACGAAAATTTAAAAGCGCTTGCCCAGAGTATGTCTTTTATTGGGGGATTAGCGAAATCACGCTTAAACCGCCAACATTCCATATGCTGTATCAAAACGCTTCGATTGCCCTGCAGTATTGCCTGACGGCATCTAGAAAGCAGTATCGTTTTACATATCGTGATACAAAGGAATTACAGATTATATCCGCTCTGTCAAGAAGCGATACCGTGCGGAAAATTGCTGACGAGACGATCCGTTCATTGCGGGAGTATGATGTGTCCGCGGGAATCAATATGATGGAAACGCTGACTACATTTATCAGATGCAACTATAATATCAGTTTAACTGCCCGTACACTGCACATCCATAGGCAGTCGCTGCTATATCGGTTGAAAAAGATAGAACAACTTACCGATATGTCTTTGAGCAATCATCAGGATTTGTTCCTTTTAGAGATATGTACGCATCTCTATTATCATTATTAAGGAACACCAGGACGAAAGGCAGCGCCTTCCGTCCTGGTGTTTCTTAAAACGATAGGTTCTCCTGAAAAGGCTCCGGTCAGTTGGAGGGGGGAGAATCTTTCAGATAGTTGTACACTGTGTAGCGGGAGACGCCAAGCTCCTTCGCCACGATATTAACCGCACCGCGGATATTGAAGATGCTGCTGTTTTGAAGCTGCTGAACCACGAGGCGGTTTCGGTCGGTGGCGGAAAGGCCGCGGCAGGAGTTTGCCTCTTCCATGGCCTGGGCGATGGAGCGGTAGATTAATTGATCGATGTTTTCAATGTTGGACGTCAACGGCTCCGCGATGCTCTCCGCGAGATCGTTGTCCACAACCGGGATAAAGTTGCGGATAAATTCGTGGAGCGGCACGGAGACATCGATGCTGATGCAAAGACATCCGATCAGATCGTGTCCCGGATTTCGAATCAGGTTGACAACGCATTTCAACGCGTGATCATCCGCCGTCTTTGAGTAATAGAGCCCGATGGTATTTTTTCCGCCGTGGTGCGCCTCGTCGGATACGGCGTCCGCCGCGAACTCCGGCATGGGCATGGCAATCTTCATTCCCACAATAGCACCGTTCTCGACAGCTACGCATGGAAAGGATTCGTCCTCCGCCGAGTGTAAGGAGGCCACACAGTTGGGGCCGAATAACGTCACAATACCCGGAAGCAAAGCCGCGTATCCGTCCAGCAGCACACGGTCAAAGCTCGTAAAATTCGTTTTGATCTTCCTCTTCATTCCATATGCTACCTCTCATATTTATGCAAAGTAAAGTTCCGCTCAACTTTGGAGCTATTATATCACTTTCAAAAAGAAAGACAAGCAGTTTCCGGCAAATCCCACAAAGATTTTCCAAAGGAAAAGCAGGTGATACATTCACCTGCTTTTCTTTTTACGCCTCCAAAGAGGGGGTTAGCGGCAGGATAACATCTCGCAGAACATCCTCGGATTCTTCCAAGTGGAGCAGGGTGTCAATCAGTTTGTCAATGGTTTCGCCGGAAAGAGGATAGACACTGTAAGGAGCCAGCTTTTTGAATTTATCGATGTAGTCCTCTTCCGTAAACTGGTTGAAGAGGGACCCCCGGATGTGATCCGGGTCGGAGAACATGTTCAAAACCCGTCCCGTTGTTGTCGTAAGCTCAATGTCGCAGGACCAGGGCTTCAGGCCGTCCCGGCGGATCAGCTCAATCTTGGGCATGAAGCGGCGGACCGATTCCCGGGCTCTCGCTTCTTCCCAATAGGATTTCGGGAGGATTTCGCCATCCTCAATGGCTGTGGCAATCATGTACGGCAGGCTGAACTGGCACTCGTACTGGTCGGAGGGATTCAGCTTTTCCTCCATGGGGCCGTCCAGCATTTCCATGCTGACTTCCGGCATGAAGAACTTGATGTTCGCAATGTCGTCTTTTTGCAATCCGTATTGCTTCATCATGTCCCAGATTCCAAAGACGGCCGTCGTGGTGGACTTGCAGCCGGGGAAGGACTTGGATTCCAGATTCGTCTGCTCCCATTTGGTGCCAAGCCCGTTCCACAGTTCATCAGGAAAGGTTTCCCAGCAGGCCATGCCCAGATAGCCGCGCTGACCGGTGATGACCTGGTCATGAGGACCGGTAATACCATGAAGCGCCATTTCGCAGGCGTTTATAGTATCCTGCGTCACATAACCGTGGTGGATTTTCACCATATGGCAGACCGGGTGGAAAGCGGCCATGTCATGGGGCTGGGTCATGGAGCGGACAATTCCCCATGCGTTTAGGCACTGCTCATAATTCAGGCCCAGCAGCTTGGCAACGGCGGCGGTGGAACCAAAGATGTAATGACCGTTGCTGCGGCCGTGAGCTACGGCGTAGGTGGGCTTCCACGCGTTTCCAATTTTGATTAAAATCTCCTGCCCCAAAGCGAACGCGGTGAGAAATTCCTTGCCGGTCACTTTTTCCCGCAGTCCCAGGGCGGCGATCAGGGCCGGCAGCGTGTGTTCACTGGTGTGCATAGCCTCTAGGTGAATGGCCGACCAATCGGCCGCCCGGGCCATGGGGCCGATTGCCATACCGGCTTCGGAGGCAGGGACTTTGCCTCCGAAGAGAGGAATGTACATTTCCGGCTTGCCGCCTTTTTCCTTTACCAGATCAACCACGGTTTTAATGCCGTCCATGCCGGAACCGCCGAGCATAGCGCCGATGGTATCCAGTATGATCCATTTATCGTATTGGATTACATGCTCCGGAATGTCCTCATACTCCATCTCTGTGACCATCCTGGCATAGGTTGCCACCGCGTCTTCGTTGCCGATTCGTTTAAATTCTTTCATAGCGTATTCTCCTTAAAAATTTTGCGCCGTCGGTTACATCATGCCGGGCAGCCAAGTGACGATTTGCGGGAATATGCAGCAAATTATCAAACCCAGCGCCTGTAGCGCGACGAAGGGAATAATGGACTTGTAGATGTCCCCCATAGTGACATCAGGCGGAACGATGGATTTCATATAGAAGAGGTTGAAGCCGAAGGGGGGCGTCAGATAGGACATTTCCATATTCATGACGAAGATGACGCCATACCAAATCGGGTCAAAGCCGAGCTGGGTGGCCAGGGGCAGATAAATGGGTGCCGTCAGCATAATGATTCCAGTGGGATCCAGCAGCATGCCGAGAACAAAGAAGGTCAGCTGCATGACGATGAAGATGCCCCATTTTCCGCCGGGAACGTGCAGGAGCGCCTGCTGGATGAAGCCGGAAGCGCCCATGGCCTGATAGATGGCGGTAAAGCAAGAGGAGGCCAGCATGATCCAGACAACCATGGATGTGGAAACCATGGTGCTCTTCAGCGTCCTTCCGAAGCTGCCCCAGGAAAACTTCCGCTGGAAGACCGTGATGAGCAAAATGGCGAACGTGCCAAGCGCGGCGGCCTCCGTAACGCTGGCCACACCCATGTAGATAGAGCCGATTACAACCACGATTACCAGAATGGGGGGAATGACCGTTCGAAGGGACGTTAGCTTTTCCGCCGCGGAGCAGCGCTCCTCCTTGGGAACGGGAGGTCCCCATTCCGGGTGAATCTTGCAGACAATAACAATATAAGCAATGAAGAGCGCAACCAAAAGCAGGCCGGGCAAAATGCCTCCGATGAACAGCTTGCCGACCGACGTCTCGGCGATCATTCCATAGACAATCATCATGACGCTGGGGGGAATCAGAATCCCGAGCGCGCCGCCCGCCTGGATGGAGCCGGAAACAAGCCGCTTGTCATAACCCAGCTTTAGCATGCTGGGCACTGCGATTACGCCTAACGCGATGGTCGCCGTGGCGCTGAGCCCGCTCATGGCCGCGAAAATGGCGGAGATGAGGATGCTGCCGATGGCCAGTCCCCCTCGAAGGCCGCCCATACATTTGCGCATGGTCGTATAGAGCTCCTCCGCGATTCCGGACTCCTGCAAAATACCGGCCATCATGACAAACAGGGGCAGCGCGACCAGTGTGGAGTTGTTGACGCTGTCCCACATTTTCCCCACAAACATGTAAACGGAGTTCGGACCCCAAAAGGTCATCGCGCAGCCGACTGCGATACCGCCCATGCAGAAGCAGAGGGGAAGGCCCATCAAAAGAAGTGCGAAGAGGGAACCAAAAATTAAAAGTGTTATCCCAAGGCCGCTCATTTCATAAGCCCCCTTCCCGTAATGGCCAGGTATAGGTTTTTAATAAACTCTCCGATGGCCTGGAGAATTGAAAGACCGGCCGCAATGGGCATCCAAATTTTCACAGGCCAAATCTTGACGCTCCAGGTTGTAATGGACATTTCGTTTCTTGTGATGGCCAATCCCGCCGCCTTCCAGCACTGCGTAAACATAATCCAAAGGAACGCGAACGTGGCGGCAGCCGTAATGCAGTCCAAAATCGCTTTGCCTCTGGGGGAACATCTGTTGTACAGCATGTCCATATTGACATGGGACTTGTTTGCAATTAGATATCCACCGGACAGCAGGGCCGGCATCCCAAAAATCCAAAGGCTAAAGTCGAAGCCCCAGATGGAAGGGCTTTTCAGAACATACCGCCGGAAGACTTCTATCACCATGACCGCCAGTAAAAGCGCCAGCGTACAAGAGCAGGCCGTGTATACCCACTCGTTTGCCTTCGTAATTCCTGTGACGATTGCGCGAAGAGCCTTTACTGCCATGGAATCCGTTTGCTCGGCTTCAATTCGATGGGGTTCTTTGTTTTTCACGTGATTCACCTCCCAGATTCATAAAAGGGCCGGGTTCTCCTTTTGCGGCGGAGGATCCAAGGGAATCGCTCCTGCCGCCGTTTTCCGGAAATGCAGGTTTTAACGCTTTGTCAGTTCCAGTCAAGGGTGCGCTGGTACTCCATAAAGGTCATCAGGTCGTTGTAGATTGCCTCGCAGGCGGGACTGGCGGATTTCAGGGCTTCAATTTCTTCCATAGCCATCTCCTGGAAAGCGCTGATGCACGCGTCGGAGAGCTTGCAGGGGGTTAGCCCGGCCTCCACCATGGTCTGCCTGGCGTCAAACTCGGCGGCATCGGTTTCCCGGACGGAATCCCACATGCGAGTGGAGAAGTACTTGTCGACCACCCGCTGATATTCCACGGGCAGCTCGTCATATGCGTCTTTGTTGATCAAATCCACCGTGCCAAGGCCAATCCCCAGACAAGGCTCGACAAAATATTTGCAGACCTCATGAAGCGAAGCGCCCACCGCGCCCTCATAAGCACCCCAGTTCGCCATGTTCACAAGGCCGGTCTGTAAGGAAGTGTAGATTTCCGAACTGCTCAGGTTGACCACGGAAGCCCCCAGCTTTGTAAAGATGTTGCCCAAGGGGCCATAGGCTTTAATCTGCATGCCGGCAAAATCGGAGACCTCATGCACCTCTTTGGTGGAGAGGTACATCACGCGGCCTGTAAGCTCTCCGTAAACATAGCAGTTCAGAATCTCCTCGCACTCTTTTTTGAACTCGTCCATGGCTCCGTATCCATTCAAATAAAGCATGCAATCGCCGACATCATATAAGAAGCCGGGAAGAATGCCGATGATGTTGGACGACGGAACCATGGCATACAAGGGGTTCAGATAGACGTTGCCCATTTCAATTGTGCGGGTCATAACCGCGTCCGGGATATTCATGTCGCTGATAATAGCCCCGCCGCCGTATTGGGTGATGATCAATCCGCCGTTGGTTTCTTCCGCGATTTTCTGGCAAATCTCATTTCTTTGATTGAACATGGCCACAGATTCATTTTCCGTGGATTGGAATCTCCATTGATAAACCTTGTCGGGAGCGTCGGATGCTGCCGGGGACGCAGCCCCATCGGGCACCGCCCCTGGGGCGGAGCCGGAACTGCAGGCTGTCAGAATGGAAAGGACCAGAATGAGTGCCAGGAAAGTCGCGATCACCTTTTTCTCTTTCATGTTGTATTCCTCCAATCAGTTTTTTTATCTTCCCCCTACAATCCGTAGAGTTGGATACTGAGGCTGCCCGACAGACGGGGCAATTCCGCGCGGCCGGCATATAATTAAACATTTTGTTGATATTATTTTTGAGAGATGGGCATAATTATCAGTTTAACCTTTGGAAACGCTGTAAACTTTATCTGAAATATACATCATATTTCTGGATATGTCAACAATTTTTTTAATATCTATTAAAATTTTTTAAAAAAATGTTGACTATTCAAAAATTGCGGCTACAATAAAACCATACATAAGCCCCGGTTCAATACGGGGAATCGTTGGAGGATGGCTATGAGAAACACAACGAAACTTCAAAATCTTCTGCACAGCGGAGAATGCTTTGTCCTCCCCGGAGGGGGCTGCGCGCTCCACGCCAAGATTGCGGAAGCCGTCGGTTTCAAAGCGGCTTATATGTCGGGGATGAACGTGAACGCGACGATTTTCGGGACACCGGACGCCGGGCTTCTCACCATGAGCGAGATGCTGGAAAACGCCAGGCGCATGGCTCAGGCCGTCAAGATTCCCCTTGTGGCCGACGGGGACACAGGGTTTGGAAACGCCATCAACGTCCGCCGCACGGTTCAGGAGTTTATCCGCGCGGGTGTAGCCGGTATTCAGTTGGAGGATCAGACGGCCCCCAAGCGCTGTGGATTTGTGAAGGGCAAGGAGCTCGTTTCTTTGGAAGAGGCGGCTGGAAAAATCCGCGCCGCAACGGATGCGAAGAAAGAACTGGACTCTGATTTTGTGATCATCGCGCGGACCGATGCGCGAACTGCCGTGGGCGGTGGTATTCAAGAGGTCATTCGCCGGCTTCGGGCCTATAAGGAAGCCGGGGCGGATCTTCTCTACATGGAGGGCCCCCTCTCTGTGGAGGAAATCCGGGAGGTGCGCGCCGGCGTAGAAGGCCCCTTTACCGCGACCACGATTGAACTCCGCCCCCTGCCTCTTCCGGATTTACAGGCACACCAGGAACTGGGAATGGCCTGTGTAATTATCCCATCCCTGGTCGCGCGGCCCGGCTATTATGAAAGCTACCGCTTTGCGGAGAGGTTTATAAAGCAGGGGATGTCTGCGTACAGCGATTTACTGGAGGAAGAAAAGAACCATCCGCTTTACGAGTTTCGGCTGTTTTCCTTTTTGGGCTTTCCGGAAATTAAAGAACTGGAAAAAAAATATCTGTCGGCGGATTATCAGAAACGATATCAAAATTCTTCCGGAGTATATGATCCGAACGACGAATGAGGGAGGTGTGAACCATGGGAATGACAATGGTGGAAAAGATTCTGGCCCGGCACGCCGGCCTGGAGTCGGTGGTCCCAGGCCAGTATGTCTGGGCAAAGGTGGATGAGACCAACGCGATGTTTGACACCTTTGAGGACATAGAAAAGCTGGGTGTCAAGGAGGTTTTTGACCGCAGAAAGGTCTACTGCGTCAGTGACCACTCTGCCCCTCCCGCAAATATCAGCACGGCGGAAACGGTGAAGGAACTGCGGGAATATGTCAAAAAATATCACATCGCCAATTGGTACGAGTATGGCCGCCACGGCATTGTCCACCAGGTAAATCCGGAAAAGGGCTTCGTTCGTCCCGGAGAGCTGATTGCGATGATCGATTCCCATTCCACTACCTACGGCGCGTTCAACGCGGCATCCTGCGCCATTTACATGGACGCGGTTTACTTGCTGATTAACGGGGAACTGTGGTTCAAGGTTCCGGAGACCGTTCAATTCAACGTAACCGGCCGTTTGCCGGCATGGTGCATGGGTAAGGATATTATTCTCCGCATTGCCGGAGATTATGGCACGGAGGCCGCGCTTTACAAGGCCGCTGAGTTTACCGGCCCGGTTATCCGAAATTTGAGCCTGGCCGGCAGATGGACCATATGCAATATGGCCGCGGAGATTGGCTGCAAGTTTGCCATCATGGAGGCGGACGAGAAGGTGTATGACTTCCTGAAGGGCCGGACGGACCTTCCCTTTACGCCGGTCAGCCCGGATCCGGATGCGCGGTACGCGCAGATATACCAGGTTGATGTCACGAATATGAGTCCCCAGGTTGCGTGTCCCCATGATCCCAGCAACGTAAAACCGGTGGAGGAATGCAGGGGCATTCCCTTCCATCAGGCGGTGATTGGCTCTTGCACCAATGGCCGGGTTGAGGATTTTGAAATGGCCTGCCGGATTTTGCGGGGCCGAACAGTACATCCCGACGTACGCCTTTTGGCAATACCCGCTTCCATGGAGGTCTGGCGGGACTGCATGCGAGCCGGATATTTTGATATCCTCACCGAGGCGGGCGCTTTGGTCTGCCACCCTACCTGCGGTCCCTGTGCCGGGCAGCACCTTGGCGTTCTCGCTTCCGGCGAACGCTGCGTTTCCACAACGAACCGGAACTTTCAGGGGCGCATGGGAAGTCCCCATTCCGAAGTTTATCTGGCCAGCCCCGCCACAGTAGCGGCCTCTGCCGTCGCCGGCATGATCGCGGACCCGAGAGATTTTCTGGAGGTGTGATAGATGCGTCAAGCAATCGTTGAGGGAAAAGTTTGGAAGTTTGGCGACAACATCAGCACGGATCTGATGATGCCGGGGTTCGGCGCCATGAGCAGCCCGGATATGGATCTGCGGGAAGCGGCAAAGTTCTGTATGCGCGCCAATCGCCCGGACTGGGCGGAGCAGGTGAGCCCGGGCGACATTATCATTGCCGGGCGAAACTTTGGCTGTGGCTCCAGCCGTCCCGCCGCGAAGCTTTTAAAGGCCCTTGGCATTCAACTCGTTGTGACGGAGTCGGCGGCCCGCATCTTTTTCCGCAACAGCATCAACCTTGGCATGGCGGTTATAACCTGCCCCGGAGTCCGCGACGCGTTTGCAGAAGGCGAGCATATTCGCGTAAATATGGAGACGGGGGAAATCCGCGGAGTCGAGAGCGGGCAAATTCTTTGGGGAGAGGCGCTCCCCCCCGACAGTCCCCCCGCCCAGATTCTTCGCGCCGGAGGACTGATTCCCATCCTGGAAAAGCGATTGAGAAAGACCGAGTGAGATCCGTTCAAAAACGTTTCTATTAAATTATTTTAAAGGAGGACTACTATGGATACGATGATTCGAAACGGCAAACTCGTCATTCCCCGGTTAGGAATTATGGAGGCCGAACTTGCCATCAAAGATGGGAAAATTGCCGCCATCCTTGACCGTGGAGCCGCCTGCCCGGCCGCCAGCACGATCGACGCTTCCGGTAAATATATCTTCCCCGGCTGCATCGATCCTCATGTGCATTGGGGGTGCTATCAAGACATGGGCGCCGACACCAGGCTGGAAAGCGCCGCCGCCGCGATTGGCGGATACACCACGGTTTTGCAATACCGCCGTACGCCAGGGCCTGATTTTGACCCGCAGTATGTTCAGCAGCTGTTAGACGTCATAACGCCAAACAGCTACATTGACTACGGGCTCCAGCTCTTCATTACCAAGCAGGATCATAAAAACAGCGTAAAGCGGGCTGTAGAGGAGATGGGCGTCAGCTCCTTCAAGTTTTTTACCACCGAGCGGAACATTGATGTGGACATCCGCGGCTTGAGGGATTCCGGTATCCCGGAACCCTATACGGACGGCTTTATGTACGAGAGCATGCTGGAACTGGCAAAGTACGACGGCAAGGTGGTCGCGAACTTCCATCCGGAAAACATCGAGCTGGTGGAAACCATTGCCCCCCAGGTCAAGGCGTCGGGAAAGCAGGGGCTTGCTGCTTGGGACTGTGTCCGTCCGGAGATGGCGGAGGCGGAAGCCATTACCCGCTTGGCCTATTTCGCCGGAAAAACGGGTTGCCCCCTTTACTGTGTGCACATTAGCTGCGGGGAAGCCGCCGACAAAATCGCCAAGGCCAAAAAAGAAAACCCCAGAATCTGGGGGGAAACCACGCCGCATTATCTGGTCCTGAATACGGAATCCCCGTGCGGAGAGCTGGGTAAGGTGAACCCGCCCTTACGGGAAAAGCGGAACAACGATCTTCTCTGGGCGGCGCTCCGCGACGGCACATTGGACACGGTGGGTTCCGATAACTGCGCGTGCCTCCGCAGCGATAAGGACGGTTCGATCTGGGAGGCCGCCTGCGGATTTCACGGCACCGGCACCATGCTTCCCGTCCTTCTCAGCGAAGGCTATCACAAAGGGAAAATCAGTTTGGAGCGGATCGCCGAGGTCACCTCCTACAATGTGGCCAAAATCTTCCATATGCCGCAAAAAGGGCGCCTTCTGCCCGGTACGGACGCGGACCTTGTCCTGGTGGATCTGGAGAAGGAAAAGGTGGTCAACGCGGCTGATTTGAAGTCCTACTCCGATTTCAGCGTCTTTGAAGGCTGGAACCTGAAGGGCTGGCCGGTTATGACGATGGTGCGTGGAAACATCGTGGCGAAGGACGGGGAAATTGTCGGCAGACCGGACGGCCGGTACTTAAAAAGAAACGCGTTTCTAAACCGATAAAATTCACAAATTATAACAGGAGGAATGAACATGGAACCTATTTGGAGAGATATGCTTACGGAGCACGACAAGAAATGCCTCGCGAACCAATCCTCTTTCCAGCCGCGCCGCGGTCTTGGCCGCAAGCCCGCCATTATTGTCATCGATATGCAAAAGGCCGTGATCGGCGAGGACAAGCCGATTTACGAGCAGCAGGATCGGTATCCGTACGCCTGTGGCAGCTTTGCCTGGGCGGCAATCCGCCACATCGAAAAGCTCCTGCCCTATGCCCGCGAACACGGGATTCCCGTCGTTTACAGCAAGCATTGTTTCCGCCCGGAATACGGTTTTGCCGACCGTCCCAAGAACGATGTCTTTGCCGTGTCCAACCCCGACAGCGACATCATTCCTGAATTGGCCCCCGTGATCCCTGGCGATACAATTGTCGAAAAGCAGGGGCCAAGCGTCTTTTTCTCCACCAATGTCAACAACGCCTTGCGCAGCAAAGGGGTGGATACGGTACTGATTGTCGGAAATACCACCAGTGGCTGCGCCAGGGCCACCGCCATCGACGCCTCCAGCCTGAGCTTTAAAACCGCCTTGATCGAGGAGTGCGTGTTTGACCGTCTGGAAATGGCTCACCGGGCCAACATGTTCGATATCCAATATAAATACTGCGACGTTTTGCCGATCGCGGAGATTTATGAGTACCTTGAGGGACTGGACAGGTAAGGAGCGAACATGGACATACTTCCCCTATTCAAAAAATATCCAGGATTGGCCGCGCTTCCCTTCGTCCGTCTAGGCGAATACCCCACGCCGGCGCAGGAGCTGTTTGGTTTGCCGGAAAGCAGCAACCGAATATTTATCAAGCGCGACGATCTTTCGGGCGTGGAATATGGCGGAAACAAAATCCGCAAGTTGGAATTTGCGCTGGGAGAGGCCTGCTTGCTCGGTTCCACAGATGTGATTACGTATGGGTGTGACGGCTCCAACCATGCGCTGGCCACCGGGATTTACGCCGGAAAGCTCGGCATGAGAAGTTACTCGATTTTGCGAACGCAGCCGAACGCCCGGTATGTGCGAAGCAATCTGAAAAAAAGCTTATATTATGGGATTAACCTATTCCACTGTGAAGACAAAGCGGAAATGGATGCCGTCTCCGACAAGCTCGCCGCCCAACTGAGGGAAGCTTCCGGAAAAGAACCGTATTTCATTCCTGTAGGAGGCTCCTCCCCTTTAGGAACGGTGGGATTTGTAAACGCCGCATTTGAACTGAGGGAGCAGGTTGACGCCGGGCTAATTCCCGAGCCGGATTATATTTACGCCGCCGCCGGCACCAATGGCACGGTTGCCGGATTGATGATAGGCCTGCGGGCTCTTGGAATGAAAACAACGGTAATTCCTGTTCGGGTAAACGATGAGTCCCGGGTTAATTGCGGACAGATTTCACGGCTGATCGACGAAACCACGGCGCTGCTTCGGTCGTATGATACAAGGTTCCCCGCCATCCGTATTTCGCCGGAAAACATCCCGCTGCGGCACCGTTTTTTTGGAGAGGAATATGCCGGATTTACGGAGGAGGGTATGGCTGCCGTGCGCCTTCTCGATAAGTGCTGCGGAATTCGGTTGGAAGGAACCTACACCGGGAAAACGCTGGCGGCTATGCTGGAGGCCGCCACTCAAACACATTCGGGAAAAAATCTGCTCTTTTGGAACACGTTAAATTCCCGCGTGCCGCCGGACGGTCTGGAGAACCTGGATTATCATGCGCTTCCGAAAGGATTTCACCGTTACTTTGAAACGGATGTCCAGCCTCTGGACAGGTGAGGGAAGAATCGGATAACCCATTACCGCAAATTGAATGAAGGTAGGCGTTTTGAACAGTTTTCTTGGACTGTCCAATATGCCTACCTTCATTTTATCTAAAAAGCCTGATTTCATCAGGTTTTTCTTTTTTCCCCTGCTACTTCTTAGGGTCGGTTTACATAAACCAAATGTGCGGATTTCCGAGGAAATTTTTTCCGGATGCAAGGCAAAAATCTGCGGGCGGGCTGACGCCCGGCAAAAATTTTTAACGCCGCAGACGACAAAATTTGCCGGAAAGACGTGCGTTTGGGCTTATGGGAACAGGCCCTAATTAGGGGCTGTTTGAAACATGGCGAAACGCCCGGCGGCGGGAGATTTTTTCGCCGGGCGAGGCGGTTTTCCGCAGGATAATCCCCGTGAACTGTGGAAAGATGCGGCAGATGCACCGGCTTCCGCAGTCGAATTATACAATGCAAAAAGAGGCCGGATGCCCAAAGCGGACATCCGGCCTATAGCGGTAAGATGCATGCAGGCGGTTAAGCGGATCCATGCTCCCGTTTACCGCGCGATAGACAGCCGCCTTATCATCCATGACCCGGCAAACCGCGGCATAGGTCTTTGTCAGCCCCTCAACAGCGCCGGCTTTCTTCGGGAACATCTGCGCTTCAAGCCGGGAGCCCTTGAAAAACCCAATCGGCCCAAGGATTTCGGCGTCAAGGAGCGCCTGCATCAGCCGGGTATTTCCCAGTCACGAACTCCCGAAAAATAGGGGCTTTGTTTGCGGCGTCGGAAATCGTCCGGGTCTTTCTTTGACCAATCGTACAGGCCGATCCCGGCCGTCTGGCCGGTTTTCCCGCTTGCAATCCCGTCCAAAGTCGTCTGCTGAATCTCCGTGGCGCCGCAGAGGTCCGGATAGACATTGCGGGCAATGGTGCTCTCCAGGTCGAAGCCGACGGCATCGTAGTATTCCAGCAGGCCGATGGAGGCATAGCGCATACCAACGGCATATTTGACCGCGCGGTCGATATCCTCCGCCGCAGCGACGCCTTGCTCAATCAGGTAGATCGACTCGCGAAACAGTGTTTGCGCGAGGCGGTTAACCAAAAAGCCGGGAACGCTCTTTTTTAGCACGACTACCTCGCGATGCAGCTTTGCCAGCAGCGCGCAGACGGTCTGCACAGTTTTATCCGAGGTCTGCTCATGACAAACAACCTCTACCAGAGGCAGCATATGTACCGGCTGGAAAGGATGCGCAACCAGGAACCGGGACGGGTTTTCAAGCAAGCCCGCCAAAACATCCGCATTGATCGAAGAGGTGGTTGATGCGATTACAGCATCCGTGCCGCAGTGGGCCGTGATTTGATCATATACGCGTTTCTTGACGAAAGCATCCTCGGCAACCGCCTCGAATACCATGCCGCTTCCGGCCAAGGCGGAGGGGTCATTGGTAATGGTAAGCAATGCCATGGCGCCCGCCTTGTTGGAAGGCGCGGCAAGGCCTTCCTTGATCAAATCATCCCAGTTTTGCGAAATCACCGCCCTGCAGCGGTTAAGCCCGGCTTCTGAGTGTCCGATCACAACGGTGGGATAGCCGTTTCCGGAAGTCAGGGTTGCCTGGCAGGCGCCAATCGTTCCAGAGCCATAGACCGCAATTTTTGTTTTCATGGAGGGTTCTCCTTTAAAATAGCGGAAGGCCGAATCAGGCCAGGCCGAACATGGCGCACAGAGGGATCAGCAGCAGAGTTTCGATAATGGGGGCGATTACGGAAACGACACAGACATGCCAGTAGCCCTGACGGTGGGTGGTATGGCTGTAGTCCAGAATGTTGCATACGAAACCGCTCTGGGGAGTGGAGTCCAGCGTGCTGGAGGCCACGACCATGATCCGGTGCAGGGCTTCGGCGTTGACGCCCAAGGCCAGGAACTTCTCGCCCAGAATGGGGCAGGTGATGGCCATACTGCCGGAGGAGGAATTCATCACGCCTGCCATCAGCATAGTTGCGATACCGGCGATGAGCAGGGGATTGCCGTTCAAGTTCAGGACAAAGTCCGTGACTTCCTGGAAAGCGGGGGTAGCCGCGACCACAGCGCCGTAACCGGCGGCGGCGGCCGTGATGGAAATGGTCTTCAGCCCGGCGAATACGCTTTCTTGAATCTCACCGCTGACAGCCTTCAGAGTGCGGGGCATATGGTTGAAGTAGCAGACGAAGGCCGTGATAATGCCGGCGAAGAGGGACGTGACAATGGGCTGCCGGAAGACATTCAGGACCACCAGGATTACCAGCATGGGAATCACGGAAACGATCATGGAGGGGCCGCAATTGTCCAGGGCGTTTTCCTTTGTCTGTTCATCCAGCAGCTCAAAGTGTTCGCCGCGCTTCTGCGCCCGTTTGACGACCCACATGACATACAGCGTGCAGAACACCAGCTTCATCAGGGAGGAGATCAGGCCGGGAGCCGCGGCTGCGGAAACCGAGGTTGAAAAGTACTGAATGGGAGTGGCGTTCTGGATGGAGGGCGTGAAGGGGGCGGTCATCGTGACGCCGACGCAGCCCACGAAGTAGGCGGGCGGGAAAAACTTGCGGGGGACGTCCGCTTTGCGGAACATTGCCATGGCCAGAGGATACATGGTAAACATGGCGACAAACAGATTCACACCGCCCAACGTGAGGATGATGCCGGTGATGATCAGCCCCAGAATGGAGAATCTGTCGCCGAAGGCCCTGAAGATGCCGTTTGCAATGCTGTTCGCGGCCCCGCTGATCTCCACCAGCTTGCCGAACAGGGCGCCCAGCATGAACAGCAGGAAGAAGTTCGTTACATAGGTTCCAAAGCCGGTCATGTAGGTGTTGGTAATACCTTCATAAAGACTCATCCGCTGGGTAAGCAGCAAGAATGCCGAGGATACGATGGTGGAGATGACAATGGGGACATTTTTCAGAACCAGCGCGATAAACAGTGCGATTGCGAATACGAGAAAAACAATATTCATATCATTCTCCTTTCGTAATGGCTGTACGTTTTATACATGGCAATCCCGGGGCCATTGTATATTCTATACAGGGGTGTGGGGAACCGGATACGCCTCGTGCTCCAGGACGGCGGGATCATGCCCGGGAATGATCCTGATGTGCTCATCCCGCTCCAGAGCTTCGATCTTTTCATAGGTCTTGAAGTATGCCTTCACATCGGAGTGCAGTCCTCCGATGATGTGCCTGAGCTTTGCGTTGCCGGTCCAGTTTTCATAAAGGTTGATGCAGTCGCCGGCCAGTAAGTACTCGCCGTCCTCGGTGTGAACCAGAACACCCTGCATGCCGTCCGAATGTCCCGGGAGCAGGACCAGGCGGATGCCGTCATCAATCTCCGTGTCGCCGTCCACCAGTTCCAGTTGATCTTTGGCCTTTACCCAGCTGGATACAACGCCGTACTGCGGGGACTCGTATGTGCCGCGGTGTATGGGCAGGGGGTCCAATGCGTACTCCAGTTCGCGTTTCTGCACATAGATTTTCTTTCCCGGAAACTTGTGGTTCCCGCAGCTGTGATCCCAGTGCAGATGGGTGCAGATCAAGTAGTCCAGATCCTCCGGAGCAATCTGAAAGCGCTCTTTGAGAATTGCGGTCAGCTCACAGCCCGCGGGGATGTTCAGCGGCATATGGTATTCAGCGGCCCACTCGGCGTCGCACGGGCCGGTGTCCACCAGGATTTTCCGGCCGTTGCTGCCCAGCAGCAGGAATGAGATGAAGGGACAGGTCGTCTTCTTGCCCATGTCCACCATGTAGGTAAAACTGGATTTATCATGTTCGGGAATTTCACCCAGATAAATGGGGTAAATCCGATAGGTCGCCTTTGGCATAGAGCGCCTCCTCGTGCTTATTTGTGGGGGTAGAGCGGATAATCCAAGACCTTCATATCATGGCCGGGCAGAATCTCCTTGAATTCGATTTTGTCCATTTTCTTGAAAGTCTCCTCATATTCGATCAGGTTTACATGGATGCCTGCGGGAACATGACGGTATTTGGCGTTTCCCGCCCAGTTTTCATAGATGTTTACGGTATCGCCGGCGATGAGGTAATACCCGTCCTCCGTGTTGACGCGTACACACTGGGAACCAGGGGTGTGGCCGGGCGTAAGGAATACTTCGATACCGGGGACGATCTCCTCGTCGCCGTCCAGAACCACTAGTTTTGTGCCTGCCGCGGCCCACACGGGGCTCAGTCCGCACTGGGGAGACTCATAGGTGTACCAGTGCAGCTCAATGGGATTGATGGCATACAAAACTTCCCGTTTCTGCGTGTAAACCTTTTTACCGGGGAAGCAGTCATTGTTCTGGCAGTGGTCCCAGTGCAGATGGGTGCAGATGATAAAGTCGATATCCTCAGGCTTCAGGCCCTCTCTTTCCAGCACCTTGAGAATGTGGACTTCAGGGGGAACATCGGCCTCCACATGGCTGTGATACTTTTTGATAACCTCGTAATTCTTGGGGCCGGTATCCACCAGAATGTTCAATCCGTTGCCCTGCACCAGGAACGAGAGATAGGGGGAATGCATTTTAACGCCGTAATCAAAGGTGAACGTATGCATGGACTTCTCGTATTTGGTCATCTCACCCAGATATAAAGGCTTAATTGTGTAAGTAGGGATTGCCATTTTGCAGTTCTCCTTTGTTATTTTTCCGATTCAGATATCTACGTCCAGAAGGTAAGAGCAGAGGCATTTGCCGTGGGTGTCCAGCCGCAGGCTGCGGGTAACGCCTCCGCCCAGCGTGCTGGTGAGCACAAAGTTCAGCGCGCCGATCTGGGGCAGCTCATAGCGGGTGACCGTCCCATGGCAATACCCCTTGTACACCCTTGCCACCAGCTCTTCGGTGACCTTTTCCTTCAGCAGCTCATAATCCCTGATGTCGTAGGCAATGACGGAAATGTTGGAGATATCGCCTTTGTCGCCTGTGCGGGAGTGTGCGATTTCCAGAAGCTTCATCTTCAAAGAACCTCCTCAATAAACGATACCGTGATATCCTCGCGCGGCACCAGCACGGACAGCATGGCCACCAGTTCGGAAATGCTGCGCTGCATGCCGCCGCAGTTGGCAGGGCCGTCAATGGTGAAGGCGTCCACCTCGTTGAAAATCATCGTCAGCGTTTCCCGATTGTCGTCCCGGACGGCAACGCGCATCCGCAGCTCAAGGGGTTCCGCACCGTTGGGGAAGCCCTCGTCCAAATCACGGGGATACAGGGAGTTGTAGCCGATGATGTCTACCCGGTGCTCCGCGGGATCATAATAGGTCTGAATGATTTCCTCTATGGTGCGGACAGCCAGCACCGTGCGCTCAAAGCACTTGGGTCCGCCGAAGCTAAGCCCGCAGCTTCCGATATAGCCGTCCTTATAGCCGACGCTGACCTTGAGGGTAGAGGGCTTTTCCTTTCCGGTGGCGCCCAGCACCTGGACGCGGTCCTCGCCGGCCTGAACGAAGGAAACGTTGGAAAAATCCGCGATGCAGTCCGGCGTAACATAATTGGCGGGATCGTGAATCTCATACAGCAGCTGTTCGGAACAGGTCTGCACATCTACGCGGCCGCCGGTGCCCGCGGGCTTGGAGATGAAAATCTTGCCGTCCTCGCTGACGTCGGCATAGGGGAACCCCAGATGGCACAAGTCCTCTACATCCTTGTAGCCGGGGATGCAGAAATTGCCGCCGCTGACCTGCCCGGAGCACTCCAGCAGGTGCCCGACAACGGTGCCCTTGCCCATTTTTTCATAGTCGTCCATAGCCCAGCCAAACTCATAGACCAGAGGGGCCAGGAACAGGGCGGGATCGGAGCAGCGGCCGGTAATCACAATGTCGGCGCCATCCTTGAGAGCCTGCACAATGCCTTCACATCCCAGATAGGCGTTGGCTGCCACCTTGTTCTTCAGATCGCCCAGGCGGCCGCCGGTCTCAAAAATGGGGCAGTCATCGTAACGGTCCAGCTGGCTGAAAATATCATCGCCCAGTACGCCGACGATCTTCACCCCGGTAATGCCGAAGCTTCTGGCAATCTCCGCGGTCTTGGCCACGGCTTTTTCCACATTGGCGCCGCCCATATTGGTAATCACTTTGACCTTGTTTTTTACAGCAGCGGGCAGAATCCTTTTCATGCGGTAGACGAGATAGGGGTTGTAGCCGATATCGGGATCCGAGGTTTTCTCCTTCTGGGCAATGGCGATGGTCCGTTCCGCCAGGCACTCAAGGCAGAAGTAGTCCAGATTTCCCTTTTCCAGCAGTTCAATGCCCGGTTCCACGCGGTCGTTGCTGAAGCCCGCACCGGAACCAATACGAATGGTCCGCATCGTGTTTCTTCCTCCTTTTTCAGTCGCAGGATTGCAGATGTGCTCCGCAAACATTGCCTATGAGAAAAAGTTATCATTGTCAAGCGCTGTTTCCAATAGTATAATCGTATCAAATTCTTGGTCCCGTTTGTATCCATCGTCCAAACACAGATATAACAGAGTGGGGGGGCTGCGCAGTATGACCCACGCGTTTGCCGAAGAGCGTTCGGCCTTTTTGGAGCTCGCGTTTCATGTCAATAACATCCAGCAGTTGGTCAGGCAGGGGGCGAACCTTCTTCAAAATCCCATTGCAGTCTTTGACTCCCATTACTATACGGTTGCGTATTCGAATACGCAGGGCGTTGAGGATGATGTGTGGCTGGCAGGCAAGGAACGGGGATACTGCCTGTTCGAATATGCTGCGATGCTCCACGGACTGGACCACATGGGGGGACATTCTGCGCCGTTCCAGGTTTTCGATGACTTCGGGCCCCACCGCAGGCGGATCAGCCCCCTGATTTCCAATTCTGTTACCATCGGCTACCTGACGGTGCTGGAATATGATCATAATCTGGGCGATACTCCGGACGACTTGTATGACCTGGTAATTGGCGCCATTACCAAGGAACTGGCCATTGAGCAGGTCATCAAGCAGAGCCAGCGGTCCGATTCCGCCGAGTTCCTGCTGGTGAATCTGCTGAATACGGAATTTGCGAACCGGATGCTTTATGAACAGCGGGTACTGGGCACGGAGTTTGAGCGGGAGCGCCAATACCGTTTGTTCAGCATTGATATGTCCACCTTCCGCTCTAAGACTACCGGCGAAAAGCATTTCAAGGCACAGCTGGCAACTCTGTTTCCTAAGGCCTGGACGGTTTTCCACCATCAGTATGTCGTCCTTCTTCTCGACTGCGGGAATTATAAAATGCCGGAAAGCTGGGAGAGCCTGCTCACGGAGTGCCTGAATCAGTACGGACTTTATGCCGGGTGCAGCGATGTGTTTTCCAGCCTGTACCGCATTCGGGAGCACTACGCTCATGCTGTCACTGCCGAAGAACTGGCACGAAAGCTGGGGCATTCCACGGTTATTGCCCGGTATGATTCCTACAAACTCTGGGCGATCGCGTACAGCATCCGGCCCGAAAAACGGATGGAGTATCTCAGTTCCGCACTTTTGCAGTTGTGGCAGGCCGACCGGAAAAACGGGAGCGAGTATGTCAAGACCCTTTCTGCCTACCTCGAAAGCGGGGGACACCTGGAAAAAGCCGCCCGGGAGCTGCATATTCATCGCAATACCGTAGTCTATCGCATCGAAAAAATGAAGGAGCGCTTTGGGATAGATTTCGATTCCATGTACCGCAATTTTCAGAACTACATCGGCTGTATGTTCCTGGAGCTCTCACGCGTTGAAAACGCTGCCGGGGAACCCTTGACGGAACAAAACGGGCCGCGCTCCGGCGCGGACAAATAACCGGCAGCCTGTATCATGGGTCCCGCCTGTGCCGGCGGATAAAAATCCGCCCTGAACCGCAAACGCGATTCAAGGCGGATTTTTTATGCCACCATGCCGCAATAACCTGAGCGCAAGGGGCCCTTGTCCATAGAATTATCCGGCCTGAAGCAACCGCAATCAGAGGCTGCTTGAAACATGGCGGAATGCCCGGCGGTGAGCGATGTTTTCGCTGGGCGAAGCAATTTTCCCCAGGAATCCCGGCGGATTTCAAGGGAAATCAACGAAGCATCCGCGGAAAAAGATCCGCCAATTGGGTGTTTCGGCATGTTTCAAACAGGCCCTAGTTGAAATGCACACGCACAATCAAGAGAAGGACGTGAACCCGGCCGCCAGGGCCCGCCGTTCCATAGAGGAGCTGGCGGAAAAGATGGGGGGCTTCCTGATAACGGTGAAGGTCAATCTATTTAGAGCAGTTCTCTAAAATAATGAGAAAAAAGGAAGCGAGGGCGGAAATTGCAGGGCAAGGCGGAGGACGCAGGCGGGCTGGCGCCCGTCAAGGACGACAACGCGGCCATGCAATTTCCGAACCGCTGAACTTTTCTCAGTATTTTTGAGAAGTGCTCTAAGAAGCGGCCGGAAAAACCAAAGGCAGGCGTCTTGGACCGTCCAATAAACCTGTCCCAAACGCCCGCCCTCATTCAGCTGTAAGCCGACAGATACCGCCTTGTCATGTGGGCCGCCCGGTCCTGGGGATCTCCCGCCCGGCTCCAAATCCAATCCAGGATAACGCCTCTTATGATGAGAAGAAGCTCGTCCGCCAGCTGCTCCGCAGATACCCCGCTCTGCAGCTGGCCCCGGGCCTGCCCATCCCGCACGAGTTCGATCATGCCGCCCACAATGCCCCGGGTTTCCGAATAAAATCCGGGAGAGCTGTAAGAAAGCTGGGCGCGGTACAGCTGCGCGATATAGTCCGGTCCATACCGCATGCCGAAGGCCACCTGCTCTCGGGCAAATTCTTCAATCTTCTCTCCATATGACAGGTCGCTTGCCCGTAAGCGCGGCATAACTTCCGCATCAAAATACTCGTCCGCAAGGCCGTACCAGGCTAGAATAATTGCTTCTTTTTTTTTGAAATAATGATAAAAGGCCCCCACGGACATCCCGGCCTCCGTGCAGATATCCTGAATTGTCACGTTATCAAAGCCGCGCTCTCCCGTCAGCCGCAGGGCGGCGTCCAGTATCCGCTGTTTGCTGGCGATGGACTGCTGCTTCCGGCTTGTCATTTTTTCCAATAGAATCACCATCCCTACACCGAGTTTTTAATTTGTCTATTATACCCTAAACATAGGCTGGTTTTCAAGTCCCAGAGGGTTCCCGGTCTCCTGGGACAGGAAGTGACGGTTTGAACTTCCCCGGGGAGGGGGTACTCGCCCTTGCGGGCGGGGAGGATTGGCGATCAGCGCTGGCTGGTCCATTGCACCCCCCATTCTCTCTTTTTAAGAAAAAGAGAGAATGCGCCGTGCACGGTGGAAGAGAGAAAAAACGCGCGCAAGAGGTACTTCCGGTTCCCGGAATATCTCCAGCCCGCGGCGTGGTGCGAGCGGGGGTTTGGGAGCTTGGGGAATTGACTGTCCGTCCTTCCTCGCTGCCGCTAATCTGGCGCTTAGTGGGGCTGACGCTCTCATCGGCCTGCGGGGGCTGGGAGTAAATGGGCCGGCTGGGGAAACATCTCTACAAGCCGCGCGGGGCTGTCGATACGACAGCCCCGCGCGATTTGTCTGATTCAAAAAATTCTTAACAGGCGCGGACTCATTGCCGCCAGCCGGTGCTGCCGTCTGCAAACCGCTGACGCTCCGAGTCCATGGGATACCGGGTGTTCACGGCGGCGGGACCGGGGAATCCGCAGCTCCCGCCGATGGCGCAGCCGTCCACATAACGCAGCACGCTGTCCCATGCCGTTTCATCACAATGCTCCGCCACGGTCCCGGCTTTTGCTCCTGCCATAGCCTCGCAGAGATCGGCGCATTCATGGAGATACTGTGCCCCGCGGGTCAGGGAGGTGGTGACGGCATAGCCGCCGCCCTCCTTGAGCTTCCGGAGAATGGCCTGGAGCGTTCCCAGAGCCAGGATGAAGCCGGGGAAGTAATCCAGCGGAACGCCGGTCAGGTTTACGGGCTGCTCCATGCTGCCGTTCCGAATCGAAAGGCCCGTGATATCCTCCGCGCAGGGCGCCCAGCCGGGGCGGTCCTTCCAGACCGTGTCGGAGAAGCACATGAGGTTCGCGTAGACGACGCCGGGGTTCAGCGCGCGGATTTCCGCCTCTGAGAGGCCGAATTTATCGATGGCGCCGTGCTGGTAAGAATAGACCACCACATCCGCCTGCCGGATCAGCTCCTTGGCCCGCTCCAGCTGCTCCGGGAGGTTGAAGTCCAGCTGGATGGAGTGCTTTCCGGCCCAGCCGTCATATTCGTTCATGGCCTGCTCCTGCTCCATAAACGTTCCCCGGCGCACCAGCAGCACGTCTGCGCCGTACTCGGCCAGAAGGCGGGTACAGGCAGGTCCCGCGATGATATGGGTCAGGTCCAGCACCTTAAGACCGGAGAGGGGGCCGCCCTCCGCCGGCTTGTTCCAGACCGGAGGCGCGCCTTCCGTTTCCCGGTTCACCCGGACCAGCGGCATAGCCATGACGGCCTTGCCCACGGCGCTGCTCTCCCACTCCGCACGGCTGCGCAGCATGCAGCCGCAGGCGCCGCATGCAAAGGCCAGCTCCTCCAGCTCCGGCGCGGTGCGTTCAGCCATCCGCGCCGTCAAATCCTGGAGGTCCTCCTTCGTGGACATAAACGTATACTGGTCGGAGGGCTTGGGCAGGGCCAGCGCTTCTACCAGCTTCCGCTGCTGCTCCATGAAATAAGCATGGAAGGACACGTGGCGGCCGTTTTTGTCACGGTATTTATAGAGCGCTCCGTTCAAGGCGTTGAGCACGCGCGCGGTAGATTGGAAGCGCGCCGCCTGGAACTGCGGGCTTGTATAATTGGCTAAGTACAACCGGATGGCCTGGGCGCCGGCAAAGGCAATGTCGCAATAGGTTTCCGCCTTGGAGGCGTCATCCCCCCGCAGAGCGCCGATCTCCGCGGCCACGGAGCTGCACGCCGCCAGCACGGCGGCAATGGCCGGCGTCTGGGGGATGGTCTCCTCCGACATCAGCTTGTGCACCGCGTCCTTGCGCATGTTGGCGAGGATGGGGGCGAAGGACTCCGGGAAGGGATTTTCCCCGGAGCAAAACCGCTCAAAGAGATCCTTGCGCCGCTCGTCAGCCACGAAGGTGGTGGGGATAGGGCGAAAGCCCAACTTTTCCGCCAGATCCGCGTAAATGCGCTGCGCCTGTTCCGCTTTCTTCTTCAGGGCTGTCTGTGCCATGTGCTCTCCTCCTCATCAAATAGAGCGGGCCACTTCAAAGCCGTCCCAGATGGCCTGCATAATGTTGTGGAACTTCCGGGAGTCGCCGATATTATACACCGGCTTGCCGCAGTCCTTCAGGCCGCGGTACAAGCCGTCGGAGGCCTGGAAGCCGGCGGCCATGACCACCACGTCGGCGTCCACCGATTCCGTGGCGCCGCCCTTTGCCAGCGTGACGGTTCCGGCGTCTACCCGCAGCACCTTTGCGCCGGTGTGGATTTGGACCTTGTGGAATTTCAGCAGGTCCTCCAGCATGAATTTGTTCATGAGGGGAATGTCGCCGTGCATCCCGCCCAGGATAAAGGGCATCATCTCCGCCACGGCGACCTGCTTTCCCTGCTGGGCCAGCCACAGGGCCACCTCGCAGCCCACCAGGCCGCCGCCGATCACCAGGACCCGATCCCCAGCGGGGACCTTCATGGCGTCCTCGACGGAAATGACGGTTCCGTCTCCCTCCAGCGCCAGCTGAATGGGGGTGGCTCCGGTTGCGGTGACCACCGCGTCCGGGTTGACTTGGGCCACATAGTCCGGCGTGACCTCGGTATGGAGGCGGACCTCCACGCCCAGCTGCTCCAGCTGCCGCTCAAACCAGCGGACCAGCTCCAGGTCGTTGCTCTTAAAGGAGGGAATACCGGCGATATTCAAAAGTCCGCCCAGGCGGCCGCTCTTCTCCGCCAGGATTACGGTATGTCCGCGCTGCTTCAGGACCATGGCGGCTTCCATACCGCCCACGCCGCCGCCGACCACCAGCACGGTCTTTTTCTCCACGGCGGGGGTCAATGCCTTTTCCCGCTCGAAAGCGCACTGGGGGTTGACCGCGCAGGAGAGGTGGGTGAACTTGGCGATGCGCCCCATGCAGCCGTCGTGGCAGCTCAGGCAGGGACGGATATCCTCCTCCTTGCCCGTGGCCAGCTTCCAGGGGAGATAGGGGTCCGCCAGCAGCGGGCGGCCAAAGCCCACCATATCGCAGCTGTCGCCGATGGCCGCGTTGGCCATCTTGGGATCGTCCATGCGGCCGGCCAGCAGGATGGGAATATGGACTTCCTTTTTCAGGATGCGGCCAAATTCCTGATAAATGCCCTTTTTGTCGAAGTACATGGGGGGATGGTTCCAGTACCAGGAATCGTAGGCGCCCACGTCCACATTCAGGCAGTCATAGCCCGCGGCCTCCAGCAGCTTGGCGGCCTGGATGCCCTCCTCAATGTCGCGGCCCTTTTCCTCGAATTCCTCTCCGGGGAGGGCTCCCATGGCGTAATCCTTGATGAAGCTCTTCAGGCTGTACCGCAGGGACACGGGGAAGTCGGGGCCGCAGGCCTGCTTGATGCCCTGGACGATTTCCGTGGCGATCCGCAGGCGGTTTTCCAGGCTCCCGCCGTACGCATCCGTCCGCTGGTTGAAAAAGCTCATGCCAAACTGGTCCAGCAGATAACCCTCGTGGACGGCATGGATTTCCACGCCGTCAAAGCCCACCTGCTTGGCCACGGCGGCGGATTTGACAAAGTTGCCGATGAGCTCCTTGATCTCCTCAATGGTCATGGCCCGGTGCTGAATCCGAGGATCAAAGCGATTCTTGGCCTCGGAAGGGGCAATGTGCTTTGTGGTGGAGCCGGGGAACGCGGAACGGCCCAGGCCGCCGGTCAGCTGCATGAAGAACCGGGCCCCATGGGAGTGGACCACCTCCACCATATTTCGGGTGGAGTTTATAAACAACACCGGATTGAGCGTGGGACAGGGCATCCCTCTGGGGATTACCTCATTGTAGTCGACATTGACGGTGCCGGTCATCAGCAGTCCGGTGCCGCCCCGGGCGCGCTCAATGAAGTACTCCTGGCACTCCTTGGTGAAGCCTCCGTCGCTGTCGGAAAAGCCCACCAGACCCATGGGCGCCATGAACATACGGTTTTTGATCTCCAGCTTGCCAATGTGGCAGGGTTCAAAGAGCTTTGCGTACTTGTTTTCCATCATGCGTTCCTCCTGCGTTTTTACAGAATAAATTCACCGAATAGATTCTATAAACAGTTTACCCACTTGCGGCATTGTTGTCAATTAACAAAATTCCCCAAAAAATGGTATCGTTATTGTGATGTTCTACATTTCCCGGTTTGCGGAAGGTCATACAGCTCCCGTTTTTGTCACAGGGTGACCGCAGAGCGGGGCAGAGAGAAGCGCGCCTGTGCATGGCTCCGGCCTGCGCCGCTTTCGTTTCCGGCAAGTCGGCCGGCCCGCCGCCCATCCGTTTCCATTATGGTCTTAATGGGTTTTTGAGAGCGTCATTTATGTATTCCAGCACATAAGGTATGTTATGGATAGAAATCAATTATGCATAGGATCTCCATAAAAAGCAGCGAAACAGGGCAAACCGCCCTGTTTCACTGTGCATAATATGTTGAGTTTAGCCAGCCAAGGGAAGTGAGCCGTTCAATCAGCTCAGTGTCCTGTTCCCAATGAGATGCCTTCCGAAGATTGAGGTAAGCAGCAGCTTTTTCCAAAGCAGCTTGTTTAGGCTCGCTGTCTGCTCTGACATAAACCTCAGCGGTGGAGATGTCAGCGTGCCCTACCCAGTTTCTGCTTTGTGGTGAGTATCTGCCCGTTCGTGCAGGAGCTGTTCCATAATTTTCAAAATCAGGATATCCATTCTCTTCGTGGTCATAACGAAGCCCCACAGATATTAAAGAACCTCTCCAATTATAATCTCAGCAGTTAATTTTACCAAGGTCCCCTCCATAAGACGGCCACCCAGCACAGCGCCAACGGCGCTGCTGAAGGTAATATAAAGCTCGGCTTGGGGCGTTCCGGGCATCTCCATGCGGACAGACCCCTTGGTTGAACAAAGTTCCAGAACACCTTGCCGGTCTCCCCAGGTTTTGGGCTCATCGTCATAGCCATAGATGATTTCCGAACCCTTAATCTCCACAGGCACCTCATTAACGACCCTAACCCGCCTTAAGCTTCCGATCCCGCTCAGTAGAACGGCATTTTTGAAATCATACTCCTGACAGGCTCCCACGATTCCTTGGAGCAGATCCTCGTCCGGTCCTAGGCGCAAAGCGATGACCCGTCCGATCTTATTTTCCATCATTGTACTCATCTAAATTCCCTCCATTTAAAGTTGCGTTGGAGCAAACACAAAAATATTGACACTGTCATCCCACTTCCTGGCCATATCCACCCCTTCAAGAACACCAATAGAAATCGTAGCTTTATCCAAAACGATCGTCCCCTCAGGAAGATGGCCGCCGTGGGCGAATCCATCCGGGTCCGTGAAGGAGTAGTGCAAGTGAAGAGACACTTCTCCTGAATCATTGTGACAAATAATACCTTCCACTGTGTTCAGTGTTTGCGCACCCAAAAGTCCTCCAAAATGCAACGGCTCATCCGGATATCCAAATTTTAGCCGACCGTTTTCCCCGCCGAGAGGCGCAGCGGTAAACACTGCCGCACTTTGCAGCCCTCCTACCGCTCCGAAGAAAAAACCGTCTTTGATCTGCTCAGCCTCGCAAATTTTTGCAAGGCCTTTCAGCAAGTCTTCGCCACCTTCCAATTCGGCTAAAACAAGGTTCTTTAAACGGCCACAACCTGAGAAAACCATATAATCCCTCCGATCTTATTCTGAAAACTTTTTATGGAAATCCCTATCCTTATTACACACCATACAAAAGCCGGGGCAGGAATGTAATGATCTGCGGAAAGAAGGAGCAGATCAGCAGCATTGCAAAAATCATGAGGATAAACGGCATACAGGCCTTTGCAACCTTCATAATATCCACCCCCGACAAAGACGATACCACATACAAATTCAAACCGACCGGCGGGGTCAGCACGCCGATAGACAGATTCACAACCATGATGATGCCGAATGCCAGCGGATCAATCTGCAGGCTCAGGGCAATCGGCAGCAGAACAGGGGACAAAATCATAATAGCAGAACCTGCATCCAAAAACATACCCGCAACGATCAGCAGCAGATTAACAATGACCAAAAAGACAGCAGGAGAACTCGTAATTGAATATACCAAATCCGCCATCATCTTTGGAATGTTCATCACGGTAACGGCCCAGGACAACAGATTTGCAGTGGAAATGACCACGAGCACCATAGCGGCGGACTTTGCGCTGTTCACAAGCACGGATTTTAACTCCCGAAGCGGGAGCGTTCGGTATACCAGGCAGCTCAAAATCAGCGCATAGGCCACAGCCAAAACGGCGGATTCCGTAGGGGTACACATTCCGCTGAGGATACTGCCCATAATCAGGACCGGCAGCAACAGCGTAGGAGCCGCTACCTTAAACGCTCTCCATACCTCTTGGTATGAGGGCTGCGGTTCTGCGGGATAACCCCGCCTGCGCGCGTAAAAGTAAGAATACACCATAAACATAACGCCCATCATAATCCCGGGAACATATCCGGCGCAGAATAGCTTTACTACAGAAACATTGGCTATGACGCCATAGATAATCATAGGGATACTGGGCGGGATGATTGGGCCGATCGAACCGGCCGCCGCCGTCAGAGCACAGCTGAACTCTTTAGAATAACCCCGGTCGACCATCTCCGGAATCATGATAGCGCCGATCATGGCCGCTGCGGCGGAAGCTGAACCAAGAATTGCCGCGATAAACATGCAGGAGATTACCACTGTAAACCCCAGGCCGCCGTGGACCCAGCCCAACAGGCAATTTGCAAAGCGCACCATTTTCTTGGATAACGCGCCGCGGTTCATAATCTCACCCGCCAGCATGAAAAGCGGAATCGCCAAAAGCGTAAAGCTGTTCAGCCCGTTGAACATCCGCTGCACCAAAATCATGGGTTCAAATGCCTGCATCCCGTATGCGTACAGAATAAGACCGGAGGCACCAATGCTCATAAAAATCGGAACGCCCAGGAAAAGCATACCAAACAAGGAAATAACAAACACAACTACTGCCATCCGTCAGGCCTCCTCTCCGTCAAGGGCATGACCTTGATTTTCAGCCCGCACCTGCTTTAACAGTGCATCCTCTTCAGAAAACGAGGCGGATTTACCTTTATGGACAATCCAGTGATCGGCCAATCCCAGCAGCATCAACCCACCGCTGATGGCAAAAATAGAATAGATAAAGCCCATATTTAAGTGCAGCACAGGCGAAAACTGTGCGGAAGCTACAGGTAAAAATTTTAAAATCCCGATCTCCATCACAATAATAAATGCGATCTGCAGCAGCACGGAAATGGAAAGAGCTATCGTTTTAAAAGGTCCCTTCCAGGCTTTGACAAAGTTATCGATCGCCATATGTCCATTATTTCGCATCAACAAGCATGCTCCCAGCATCGTGATCCAAATCATAGAGTAGTTTACAATCTCTTCACTCCAAGTCAGCGAGGAGTTCAAAACATATCTGCCAATCACCTGCATAAAAACCAAAACCGTCATCACACTGAACAGAAACGCGACCAGCCACTCTATCAGCTTAAAAGTGACATCTATGATATACGCCGCCGTCCTCACTGGATCAGTCCCCCTTTCCACGGCAACCAATTTGTTATGAGTGTCCATTTTTTTGGAATACCAGAGAACTTCTTCCTGACTGGGACCTTTCAGCCCCAGCCAGGAATCGGTCAGGCTTCAAGTCAGCTATTCGCACAGGCCTGAATTTTTTCTACCAACGTCTTGCCCCATTCGGGATATTCCGTATAGAAGTTTTCATAAACACTGGCAACAGCCTCTTTCCATTCCGCCATATCCGGATAGGTGACCCCAACACCATTGTCCATCGCGTCCTGTTTGCACTGGTCCTGCATCTCACGGTACAAATTGCGCTGGTATACCCCGGAGTCCACACAAGCTGTCCGCACGATCTCCTGAAGCTCGGGCGTCAGTTTGTTCCAAAAAGCTTCCGAAACGAACAGCTCGTTGATTGACCACATATGATAAGTCTCCGCAATATAGTCTTGCACCTCGTAATATTTATTTGCGGAGAACGTCGGATACCCGTTTTCCTGTCCGTCAACGACCTTTTGCTGCAAGGCAGAGTACAGCTCATTAAATGCGACAGGGGTGGTATTACAGCCCAAGGCGTCGAAAATCGCGATTGAAATCGGAGCCGGGGGTACTCGCATCTTCATTCCCTTCATATCAGCCAGGCTCTCGATTTTTTTGTTGCTGGAAATCACACGCAAACCATTTTCATATGCGGTCATAGGGCGAATACCCGCCTGGATAAAGTCGCTCAAAATCTCGTTCATCAATTCTTCATTTGTGACAACCTTTTCCACTTGCTCGTAATTTTCAAAAAGGAAGGGCAGGTCAAACACATTGTATTTCGGGTTCAGACTGGCAATCGTCGGGCTGCAATGGAAGATATCCAGAGTTCCCGTCCGCCCTTGTTCAAGCAGCTCCAGCTCATTACCCAGGGCATTATTGGTATACACATCGCATTGCAGGATTCCGCCGCTCTTTTCCTCCAATTCCTCTGCCAGCCGAACCATTGCCACGGTGTTCGGATAGTCATCTGGATGCTGTGTGGCAATCCGCACCGTGATCTTTTCCGCAGGAGTGCTTGCATCAGCTCCGCCGTCCTGCACAGGAAGAGCTTCGCTGGGCTTCGCTCCACAGGCGGCCAGGCTTAAACACATCCCGATTACCAAGGCAAACGATAAAAACTTATTCATGCTCTTTTTCCTCCATTTTTTATTATTTTACCTGGCAAAGCCAGTAAACTTCTCAAATGTCACGAAGGTCACTACTTTATCGCTGACTCCGCCCTTTTTAAAGCGCACTGTCCAAAACAGCGCCGCAGCTGGCGGAGGAAACCATGGCCCGGTAGCGCTTGAGAT
>CANPTW010000028.1 GCA_947577075.1 uncultured Oscillibacter sp.
GTCCCCCGTCCCCCGTAAAGCGGTTTTTCTCTTTTGGACCGTGCACGGCCCGTTTGTCTCCGGCCCAAGAGCCGCCGCTGTGCGGCGGTTGGCCTCCGACACGCGCCTGCGGGCGCAGTCTCTTTTTGGCGCAACCAAAAAGAGAAAATGGGGGGTGCAATGCACCAGCCATCATCATGGCTGCCATTCCGCCCCGCCCGCAAGGGCGCGTAAAATTCCCTCCGCTTTGGAAAAGCGCCGCAAATATGCCAATATTAGAATATAGAAGGAGATCACACATGAAGTACGATTTCACCGCCATTGAAAAGAAATGGCAGCAAAAGTGGCTGGAGGCCAAGCCCTTCACCGCCGTCAACGGCGACACGAGCCGGGAGAAATTCTTCGGCCTCATCGAGTTCCCCTACCCCTCCGGCCAGGGGCTCCACGTGGGCCACGCCCGGCCCTTTACCGCCATGGACATCATCTGCCGCAAAAAGCGGATGCAGGGCTTCAACGTCCTCTTCCCCATCGGCTATGACGCCTTCGGCCTGCCCACGGAAAACTACGCCGTGAAAAACCACATCCACCCCGCCAAGGTCACCCACGACAACGTGGAGAACTTCCGCAAGCAGCTGCGGATGCTGGGCTACTCCTTCGACTGGGACCGGGAGGTCAACACCACGGATCCGGACTACTACAAGTGGACCCAGTGGATCTTCCTCCAGATGTTCAAGAAGGGCCTGGCCTATAAGGCCTCCATGCCCGTGAACTGGTGCACCAGCTGCAAGATCGTCCTGGCCAACGAGGAAGTGGTGGAGGGCGTCTGTGAGCGCTGCGGCGGCGAGGTCATCCGGAAGGAGAAGAGCCAGTGGATGCTGGCCATCACCAAGTACGCCGACCGGCTCATCGACGATTTGGAGGACGTGGACTTCATCAATCGGGTCAAGATCCAGCAGCGGAACTGGATCGGCCGGTCCGAGGGTACGGAGGTGGACTTCACCGCCACCAACGGCGACAAGCTGACGGTCTACACCACCCGGTGCGACACCCTTTTCGGCGTGACCTACATGGTCATCTCCCCGGAGCACCCCTTCCTGGAGCAGTGGAAGGACCAGATCAAGAACTGGGACGAGGTGGCCGCCTACCAGGCCGAGGCCGCCCGGAAGTCCGACTTCGAGCGGGGCGAGCTGAACAAGGAAAAGACCGGCGTCCGGCTGGACGGCATCGAGGCGGTGAACCCCGCCACGGGGAAGCACGTCCCCGTGTTTGTCTCCGATTACGTGCTGATGGGCTACGGCACCGGCATCGTCATGGGCGTGCCCGGCCACGACCAGCGCGACTGGGAGTTTGCCACGAAATTCGGCCTGCCCATCGTGGAGGTGGTCCAGGGCGGAGACATCACGAAAGAAGCCTTCGTCCTGAAGGACGACACGGGCATCATGGTGAATTCCGGCTTCCTGGACGGGATGACCGTGAAAGAGGCCATCCCCGCCATGAAGGAGCACGTGACCCGTGAGGGCTACGGCCGGCCCAAGACCAACTTCAAGCTCCGGGACTGGGTGTTCAGCCGCCAGCGCTACTGGGGGGAGCCCATCCCCCTGGTGAACTGCCCCAAGTGCGGCTGGGTCCCCCTGCCGGAGTCGGAGCTGCCCCTGCTCCTGCCGGAGGTGGAGAGCTATGAGGTCACGGACACCGGCGAGAGCCCCCTGGCGAAGATGACGGACTGGGTGAATACCACCTGCCCCCAGTGCGGCGGCCCCGCCCAGCGGGAGACGGACACCATGCCCCAGTGGGCGGGCTCCAGCTGGTACTTCCTGCGGTATATGGACCCCCACAACGACAAGGCCCTGGCCTCCAAGGAGGCCCTGGACTACTGGTCCCCCGTGGACTGGTACAACGGCGGCATGGAGCACACCACGCTGCACCTGCTGTACAGCCGCTTCTGGCACAAGTTCCTCTATGACATCGGCGTGGTGCCCACGAAAGAGCCCTATGCCAAGCGGACCAGCCACGGCATGATCCTGGGCGAGGGCGGAGAGAAGATGTCCAAGTCCCGGGGCAACGTGGTGAACCCCAACGACATCGTGGCCCAGTACGGCGCGGACACCATGCGGCTCTATATCATGTTCGTGGGCGACTTCGAGCAGGCGGCCATCTGGTCCACGGAGGCCGTCAAGGGCTCCAAGCGCTTCTTGGACCGGGTGTGGAACCTGGCGGAGAGCGCGAAGGACGACCCGAAGCCCTCCCCCGCCAACGAGGCGATTTTGCACCGGACCATCAAAAAGGTCACGGCGGACATCGACAGCCTGAAAATGAACACGGCCATCGCGGCCATGATGACGGCGGTGAACGAGCTGACGGCCAACGGGGTCACGAAAGGGGACATGAAGCCCTTGCTCCAGATCCTGTGCCCCTTCGCCCCCCACATCACCGAGGAGCTGTGGGAGAAGTTCGGCTTCGCCGCCGAGACGGGGAAGCTGTGCTGCCAGAGCGACTGGCCCGCCTATGACGAGAGCAAGACCGTGGCCTCCACCGTCTCCTTCGCCATCCAGGTCAACGGCAAGCTGAAGGGCACCGTGGCCCTGCCCACGGACAGCGAGGAGGCCGCCGTGGTGGACGCCGCCCTGGCGGTGGACAAGGTGCAGAAGGCCACCGCCGGGATGAAGCTTGTGAAGACCATCTTCGTGAAAAACCGGCTGGTCAACCTGATTGTAAAGCCGCAGTAACCCGGCGGGGAACGCCGCGCTCCCCGGGATTGAAAAGGAGAGGAACCCTGTTCGGGTTCCTCTCCTTCCGCCGGGCGGGCCTTCCCCGGTTTCCGCCCCGGGGGCTTTTTCCGCGGGGCCGGTTTCTCAGGGCGCCCCGTCCTCCTCCAGCTTCCGCAGGCCCGCCAGATCCGTCACGGGCATGGAAAACACCACGGACTGGGCCTTGGTCTGCATGCCCGCCTGGGCCATGACCGCCTTCATGATGGGCTTGCGGTCCTCCGCCCGGGTGAGGATGAACACCATCTCCTTTTCCGCCGCCAGGGACACGCCGAAGAACTTCTTCGCCAGCTTCGTCCCCGTGCCCTTGGCGTGGATGGTGGTGCCCCCGGCGGCCCCGGCGGCGCGGGCGGCGTCCATCACCTGGTCCGTGCAGCCCCGGTTTGTGATGACCACGATCAGCTCGTGGGTAATTTCCTTTTCCATAGCGTCCTCCTCCGCCTGCCCCTGCAGCAGGTAATCCCTGGCCCTGGCGCCGCCGATGCTGGAAATGGGCACCGCCATCAGGATGCCGCGGCCCGGCACGTCCAGCCAGAGCTCCCGCTCCGCCTTCCGCACCAGGCGGGAGGACCGGGGGGCCGCCAGCATCAGCACGGCCTTTTCCGTCGCTTCCAGCCCCAGGCAGTCCAGCACCTCGGTGGCGGCGGTGCCCCGGCCCAGGGCCGACAGCACCAGGGACGCCCCCTGGCCCTGAAACCAGGCGGCAAACTCCCCGCCCCGGCTGCGGTCCGTAATGGTGATGATGAGAACGGCTCCAGCCATAGGAGGGCCTCCTCTCTCAAGCAAATCGCAAATCGCGGATGATTACAGGTCGATGATCTCCTCTTCCTCCGCCTCTCCGGCGGCGGCCTGCTTCAGCTTCCGCCGGTAGGCCAGGCCCAGGAGCTGGATGGTCAGAAGCGGCGTCATGGCCACCATGGCCACCACGCCGAAGGCGTCGGTGACGATGCTGCCCCCCAGGGCCTCGCAGGCCCCCATGGCAAAGGGCAGAAGGAAGGTGGCCGTCATGGGCCCGGAGGCCACGCCGCCGGAGTCAAAGGCGATGGAGGTAAAAATCTTCGGCACGCAGAAGGACAGGGCCAGGGCCGCGAGGTAGCCGGGCACCAGGAAGGCGAAGATGGAAATCCCCGTCAGCACCCGGACCATGGACAGGCCAATGGACACGGCCACGCCCAGGGACAGGCTGGTGCTCATGGCGCTGCCGGGAATGGCCCCGGAGGTGATCTCCTCCACCTGCCGGTTCAGCACGTGGACCGCCGGCTCCGCCTGCACAATGAACCAGCCCATCAGCATGCCGATGGGCACCAGCACCCAGCGGAAGGGCAGGGCGGCGATCTGCCGGCCCAGATAGGTCCCCGCCGGGAGGAAGCCCACGTTGACCCCCGTGAGGAACACGGCCAGGCCGATATAAGTATACAAAAGACCCACCAGGATTTTCAAGACTTTTTTTCGCTTTAATCCCAGAGCGGCTATTTGAAACACGGCGAAAAAGGCGGCGATGGGGAAGAGGCTCTTCAAGACCTCCCAGGCGTACTTCGGGAAGGCGGAGAGGAACAGGCCGCCCAGCTCCCGGCTGTCCGCCGCCTGGGGCATGGGGGCGGGCACGTAGGCCCCGGAGGCCGGGTACTTCAGCGCCAGCAGCAGCACGGCCAGAATCGGCCCCACCGAGCACAGGGCCACCAGGCCGAAGCTGTCCTGGGCGGCGTTTTCGTCGCTGCGGATGGAGGACACGCCCAGGCCCAGGGCCATGATGAAGGGGACGGTCATGGGCCCGGTGGTAACGCCGCCGGAGTCGAAGGCCACGGCCAGGAAGTCCCGGGGGGCGAAGAAGGCCGCCAGAAGGAACACGGCGGCATAGGACCCGACCAGCAGCCACTGGAGGGGAACCTGGAAGAGGATGCGCAGCAGCGCCACCACCAGGAACGCCCCCACGCCCACCGCCACGGCGGCCACCAGCACCATGTTGGGAATGCCGGGCACCTGGCCGGCCAGAACCTGAAGATCCGGCTCGGAGACGGTGACCACCACGCCGATCAGGAAGCTGACCGACACCACGACCCAGAGCTTCCGGGACCTGGCCATGTGGGACCCGGCCTGTTCGCCGATGGGGGTCATGGCGGCCTCGGCGCCCAGGGTGAAAAAGCCCATGCCCACAATGAGGAGGACGGCCCCCGTCAGAAAGGCCAGGAGAATGTCCACCGGCAGGGGGGAGATGGTCACGCACAGCGCCAGGACAATGGCGGTGATGGGCAGAACGGAGGCCAGCGCCTCCCGGACCTTTTCCCCGAGAACGGTTTTGGTGCGCCCCATCTGGTCGCGCCAGCGGCTGAAGACGCCCACGCGTTCACCCCCCTCCAAAATATCGCATGGTTTATATTAGCATATTCGCGGCGCCTTTTTCAAGGAAACCGGCGGTTCTTTACAAGAACTTTACACTTTGGGCGCCGGAACCGGCCCCCTCCGGCCCGGAGGCGCGCCCCGCCCCTCCGGACCCGCCGCCGGGGGCGCCCGCCAAAACCGTTGCAATCCTTTGGGTTTTCCTGTAAAATAAGCCCAAGAAAAATCTCCGGCGGCGGCTGCCGCCGAAAAGCGAGGTAACCATGAATCAAAAAGAGCTCAGCGAGCTGCGCCGCCGCTTCCGCCCGGAAAAGAGCGCCGTCAGCCGGGTATACGGCTGTTATGTCAACGGTTCCAGCCGGGAGATCATCTCCTATCTGGACGAGTCCCTGGGGAACATGCCCCAGGAGGAGGCCGAGAAGTACCTCAGCCTTCTAAAAAAGGTTCTCTCCGGCGGCTTGGGCCGGAACCTCATCGACGTGGTGTTTTCCACCCGGCAGGTGGCCGACAGCGACGAGCACCGCCTCCTCTCCGCCCTCCGGGAGTCCCAGCTCCGGGACGGCGAGATCCGGGAGACTTTTTACCGCACCGTCATCGATTCCCTGGACATGGAGGGCGGGAACTACCTCGTCCTCCTGGCCCACGACGCCTATGACGTTCCCCGCCGGGGCCGGGACGGCGAGGCCGACCCCGACGGCTCCGACGAGGTCTTCTCCTACATCCTATGCGCGGTCTGCCCGGTGAAAAACTGCAAAATGGAACTGGGCTACTTCCCCGGGGAGAACGAGTTCCACAGCTGCGCCGCCGGGCAGGTCGTCTCCGCCCCGGAGCTGGGCTTCCTCTTCCCCGCCTTCGACGACCGGGCCGCCAACATCTACAACGCGCTCTTTTACGCCCGGAAGGCCGACGCCCTTCACCACGAGTTCCTGGACGCCGTCTTCCGCACCGAGCCCCCCATGTCCGCCGCCGAGCAGAGGGAGGCCTTTCAGTCCGCCCTCTCCGGCGCGCTGGAGGAGGCGTGCAGCCTGGAGGTGGTCCAGGCCGTTCACGGGCGGCTGCTGGAGAAGATCGAGGCGAACCGCCAGGACAAGGAGGCGGAGCCCCTGGCCCTGTCCGCCGGGGAGATCGGCGGCATCCTCCGGGACTGCGGCGTGCCGGAGGAGCGGGCCGCGGCCTTCCGGGAGCAGTGCGGGCGGGCCTTCGGCGGGGCCGTGCTGAACCCGGAAAACCTCATCGATGCGAAGCGCTTCGACGTGAAGACGGAGCAGGCCACCATCTCCATCGATCCGGCTTACAGCTATCTGGTGGAAACCCGGATCATCGACGGGCGGAAGTACCTGCTCATCCCCGCCGGGGAGGGCGTGGAGGTCAACGGGCTGAGCGTGGAGCTGGAGAAGCCCCCGGCGGAGCAGGAGCCTTCGTAAAAAGCGGCGGGACCCGGATGGGTCCCGCCGTTTTATCCGACGCCTGCCGGCGGCCCCGGGGAAGGGGCTTACGCCTGCACGTCAAGCTCCCCGCCGGGGGAGGGCTCCGCCGCGGCGGCGCTTCCCGCCGCGTACTGCCGGGCCACGGCCTCCGCCGTGGGCTGGAGGGAGGCGGTGAGGTCCTGGGCCTGCTTCTGCAGCTCCATGCGGGTGGCGGCCAGCTGGGACTGCATCCGGTTGTCGATCTCCGCCTCCCGGATATAGCCGGACTCCCGGATCTGCCGCATGGCCTGCTTCCGGAGGAGCTCCTGCTTCTGGCGGCGGGCCTCCCGGGTCTTTTTCTCCTGGGCCAGCTTGGCCTGGCGGGCCTTGGCGGCCTTTTCCCGGTCCAGCTCCCGGCTCTTCTTTCCCGCCCGGGTGACGGCCTTTTGGAGCTGGTTGATGGCGGCCTGGATGCGCTTGGCGTTGTCCGGGTCCGTCCGCTTGGCGGCCTTCAGCCGGGCGATCTGCCGCCGGGCGAAGCCCGCGGCGGCGGCGGCCTCCGCGGGGCGCCTGGCCCGGGCCAGGCGGGCATAGGCCTCAATGGGGGCGTCGCCATAGCGGGGCTTGGGCTTGATGGCGTTGAATTTCTCCCGGGTGGCCTCGGCCTTCTCCTTGGCGTCCCGCATCAGCTCGTAGAGGTCGGGGCCGCTGTCCTGCTGCTCGGCGGCCTGGGCATAGGTCCGCCGGGCCTGCCAGGCGGACCCCGCCGCCGCGCCGTTTACCTGCATATCGGCCATGCCGTTCCCCCCTTTCCGCGCCGCATACATTATAATTAGTATATCGGCAAAACGCCGAAAAAGTGAAGGGGCCGCCGGAAATTTTTGGCGGCCCCTTTGCCGGCTCCTCTGCCTGTCCCGATTTCCGGTAGATTTTTTTGCAAAAGCGTGCTATGCTATTGGAATACGGCGGGGCGTCCCCCGCCGCCGAAGGGGTTTCTTTGGCGGCTCCACTGCCCCGGGAACCCGCGCTTTTTGGATAAACGTCATCTTCCGGAGAGGAGGCCCCTCATGAATCTGACCGAGCTCCTGGCGGCCTATCCCGCCGCTGGGCTTTTCTATACGTCCTTCGTCCGCTTTCTCTTCCCCCTTCTGGCGGGGGCCATCCTCTACCGGGCCGTCCGGTCCCTCCTCCGCCTCCCCCACACGCCGGAGACTTGGGGCCAGCTGAGTCTGCCCGGCGGGGGCTCCGTCCCCCTGACCCACTGGGAAAACATTCTGGGCCGGGGGAAGAGCGCCGACGTGCGGCTGAACTACCCCAGCGTCTCCCGCCAGCACGCCGCCCTCTGCCGGAACGGGGACGGGCAGTGGACGCTGTACGACCTGGATTCCAAGGGGGGCGTCCTCCTGAACGGAGAGCCGGTGGAGGGCTCCGCCCCCGTCCGCCTGGGGGACGCCATCGAGCTGGGGGGCGTGCCCCTCCTCTTCCTGCCCCAGACCGTGGCCGAGCAGGAGGAGCAGGGAAAGCTGCGCCGGGCGGAGCGCCCCGCGGCCATGTGGCCCTCCTTCCTCTGGCTGACGGTGTTCCAGCTTCTGGCCTGCACCCAGTTGATGGTCGCCGCCGGGGGCGACGCGCATCCCGCCGTCCCCCTGTCCTTCCTGGGCCTGACGGCGGTGATGTGGCTTTACGCCGCCGTCCTCCGACTCTTCCGCTGCGTGGGCTTCGAGATGGAGACGATTGCCTTCTTCCTCTCCACGCTGTCCCTGGCGGTCACCGCCTCCAGCGCGCCGGGGAGCCTTTATAAACAGCTCCTGGCCGTCGTTTTGGGGCTGCTGCTCTTTTTGACCCTGGGCCTCTTCCTCCGGGACCTGGACCGGGTCCAGCGCAACCGCTGGGTCATGGCCGGGGCCTCCATCGCGCTGCTGGCCGTCACGCTGCTGCTGGGCCGGGCCAAGTACGGCGCGGTGAACTGGATCTCCCTGGGGCCCCTCAGCTTCCAGCCCTCGGAGATCGCCAAGATCTGCTATATCTTCGCCGGGTCCGCCACGCTGGAGCGGCTCTTCCGCCGGCGGAACCTGACGCTGTTCATCGTGCTGACCGGCGTGTGCATCGGCCTGCTGGGGCTGATGAGCGATTTCGGCACGGCGGCCATCTTCTTCGTGACCTTCCTGGTGCTGGCCTACCTCCGCTCCGGGGACTTCGCCACGCTGTCCCTGATCTGCGGCGGGGCGGTGTTCGGGGCGGGCATCATCGTGAAATTCAAGCCCTACATCCTCAGCCGCTTCGCCTCCTGGGGCCACGCCTGGGAGGACGCCTCCGGCCGGGGCTACCAGCAGACCCGGACCATGTCCGCCGCGGCCTCCGGGGGCCTGTTCGGCATGGGGGGCGGCGAGGGCTGGCTCCACCGGGTCCCGGCGGCGGACACCGACCTGGTCTTCGGCATGCTCTGCGAGGAGTGGGGGCTGCTGATCGCCCTGTTCGCGGCGGCCTCCATCGGGGCCCTGGCCTTTTTCGCCGTCCGGGCCTGCCGGGTGGGGCGGAGCAGCTTTTACTGCCTGGCGGCCTGCTCCGCGGGGTCGCTGCTGGTGTTCCAAACCTGCCTGAACGTGTTCGGCTCGGTGGATCTGCTGCCCCTCACCGGCGTGACCTTCCCCTTCGTCTCCAACGGCGGGTCCGCCATGATGTCCGCCTGGGGCCTGCTGGCCTTTTTGAAGGCGACGGACACGCGGGAGAATGCGAGCTTCGCCATTTGGCGCCAAAAACTGCGCTCCGCTCCGCCCGGCTGAGGCCGGGCATCCGCTCCGGTTCCCCCGCCGCTTTCAAGGGGGAGTGGGCTCCATCTTCGGCCGGGCGCTTGGCCTTTGAAACGCGCCTGCGGGGGCGGCCTTGAGCGGCCCCATCCCCTGGGGGGACGGGCGGGGGGGAAGACGGGAAGGGAGGATACGTTCATGAAGAAAATTGAAAACCGGGCGGTGGTCTGCCTGCTGCTTGCGGTGGTGCTGGCGGTGGGGATGGGGTTCTTCCTCCTCCGTTATCTCGCCCGGGGCGGGGACTGGGCTTCCTCCGCCTTTAACCGCCACCTCTACAACTCCCAGGGGCAGCTCACCGCCGGGACCGTGCTGGACCGGGACGGGGACGTGCTGTCCTCCGCCGAAAACGGAGAGCGGACCTACTACGACAGCGAGGCCGTCCGCAAGGCCACCCTCCACGCGGTGGGGGACCTCCAGGGGAACATCGGCGCCGGGGCGCTGAACGCCTTCGCCGACCGGCTGACGGGCTGGAATCCCATCAACGGGGCCTTCGGCGCGGACCGGGGCGGGGAGCTGACCCTCACCATCGACGCCCGGTACAACTACGAGGCCTACCAGGCCCTGAACGGCCATGCCGGAACCGTGGCGGTCTACAACTACAAAACCGGGGAGATCCTCTGCATGGTCTCCGCCCCCAGCTACGACCCCCTCCACGTCCCGGAGGACATCGAGACGAACGACCGCTGGAAGGGGGCCTATGTGAACCGCTTCCTCTCCTCCGTCTTTACCCCCGGCTCCGTCTACAAGACCGTCACCCTGGCGGCGGCCCTGGAGACGATCCCGGACCTGGAGAACCGGACCTGGGACTGCGCCGGGTCCCTGCGGATCGGGGAGGAAACCGTCGTCTGCTCCGGCGTCCACGGGGAACAGGACATTGCCGCCGCCTTCGCCAACAGCTGCAACGCGGCCTTCGCCGGGATCGCCGTGGAGCTGGGGGCGGACACCCTGCGGAAATACACGGAGAAGGCGGGCCTCACGGCCTCCTACAGCGTGGACGGCCTCGCCGCCGCCAGGGGCTCCTTCGACTGGGACCTCACCGAGGGCCGCCTGGGCTGGGCCGGGGTGGGCCAGGACAAGGACCTGGTGAACCCCTGCGCCCTGATGGTTTACATGGGGGCCATCGCAAACGGCGGCCGGGCGGCGGAGCCCTATTTGATCCTGAAGACCAAAAACGGGCTGGGGTTTCCCTCCCTGCCCCGTTGGACCCGGAAGACCGCCGCCCTGATCGACGCGGGCACGGCGGAGACGCTGGCGGAGTTCCTGGCGGGAAACGTGGAGAAGACCTATGGAACCGGCCGCTTCCCGAATATGGACCTGTGCGCCAAGTCCGGCACCGCCGAGGTGGGGGAGGGCCAAAGCCCCCACGCCTGGTTCGCGGGCTTCCTTCGGAACGAGGACGCGCCCTATGCCTTCGTGGTCCTGGTGGAAAACGGCGGCGGCGGCAGCAGCACGGCGGGCACCGTGGCGGGGAAGGTGCTGGACGTCATGGTCAACGGCTATGAGAAATAAAGGCCGCCTGTAATATTAGAAAGAAAATCAACGGAGGGTATACGAATGAAGGAAAAAAACTCCCTGCTTCTGCAGGGCGTGAAGCAGCTGAACCTGGGGGCCATGGTCTCCGGGCTGGGCTTTCTGCTGTATCTGGGGGCGGCGGCCCTGGGATTCGCCGGGGCGGCGGATGTGCTGTCCCTGGCGTTTGCCCTGGTGTCGCTGTACGTCTTCGCCTCGGCGGCGGCGGGGCGGCGGAAGGACAAGGAGGCGGTGAGCTATAATCTCCTCTGGGGCACGGGGGCCCTGGCGATGCTGACGTGCCTGTGCGCCGCGGCCACGGTCCGCCAGCGGCTGGGGGGCTGACGGCAAACGGTATGCGGGGCCCGGGCCTTAGGTCAGGCCGTTTCCCCGGGAGCGCCGGGCTTAGGCGGACCCCTGTGCCCGCGGGCGTGGGCGCTTTTTTTCTCTTGCAATTTCGGTGGAACCGGAGTACAATGGAAACCGGAAGCATAAAGCGGCAGGCCGCCGGGTGCAGGAACACCCAGCGGCCCTGTACGAGTGACGACCCACTCAGCACAGCAGGTTTACCTGCACCACAGGCTTATTATACCCGTCCCCACCTCCTTTTTCAAGGGTATTTTAAAGCTGTGCGTCCGTGTTTTTAGCGGCGCTGAGTCAAAGGCTCGGCGCCGCGTTATGTTTCCGGCGGACGCCCGGGCGGCGGGGAGCGCACATTTATGTCCCCCTCCAACAGGACGTACCCCGCCGCCGGAGGTTCCGTCCGCCGGAACACACGAAGAAAGAGAGGCCAGCCTGGCGGCTGGCCTCTCTTTTCGCAATCGCAGTTCTCCGCCGCCGCTCCGGCCGGGGCAACCGCCGGACGGCCGGAGCGAACGAACGCTTTTGGGGGATGCGCTCCCCCTTCGGGGGGCATTCTGCCCTTTTTCAAACCGGGCCTAAAATTTCGCTTCGTGCAATCAAGTGCCGTTCCAGCTTCTCGAAAAGAGCGGCTCAGAAGGCGGGGACCACCGCGCCGCCGAAGGTGGCGTTGATATAGTCCTTCACGGCGTCGGACTGGAGGGCCTTCACCAGGGCCTGGACGGCCTCGTTGTTTTCGTTCCCCTCCTTGACCGTCAGGATGTTCACATAGGGGGAATCGGCGGCCTCGATGACCAGGGCGTCCTCCACGGGGTTCAGCCCGGCGCCCAGGGCGTAGTTGGAGTTGATGGCGGCGACGTCCACCTCATCCAGGGCGGCGGGGACCTGGGCGGCCTCCAGCTCCACGAACTCCAGGTTCTTGGGGTTCTCGGCGATGTCCTTGGGGGTGGAGTCCAGCTTGGTGCTGTCCGCCAGCTTGATGAGGCCCTGGGCCTCCAGCAGGAGAAGGGCCCGGCCCTCGTTGGTGGCGTCGTTGGGGACGGCTACCTTGCCGCCGTCGGGGATGGCGTCCAGAGAGGCGGAATTGCCCGCGTACAGGCCCATGGGCTCGATGTGCACGCCGGCCACGCTCACCAGGTGGGTGCCCCGCTCGGCGTTGAAGTTATCCAGGTAGGGGACATGCTGGAAGTAGTTGGCGTCCTCGTCCCCGTCCTCCACGGCGGTGTTGGGCACCACGTAGTCGGAGTACTCGGTGACTACCAGGTCGATGCCCTGCTCCTTCAGGATGTCCACGCACTGGTTCAGGATCTCGGCGTGGGGAGTGGGGGAGGCGGCGACCTTCAGGGTGGTGGTCTTCTTGCCGCCGCAGGCGGCCAGGGACAGGGCCAGGATTAGGGCCAGGGCCAGAGCAAAAATCTTCTTTTTCATGACGTGTTCCTCCAATAAAAAAACAATGACTTGTTCCGAATGTCTTCGGTGTTTCCGGCGTTCCGCCCTCCGTCCTCTCTGCGCGCGTGAGGGGCCCGGAAGGGGGGAAGGGCCGCTGTAGAACCTGTATTCATAACCGGGGAATGCCGGATGGACGGGGGATTTCCCGCAGGAATCCCCACGGATTTCAGGGGGAATTGACGCGGTATGGCGGGGAGATCCCCGGCCGGACGGCGGTCAGCGGCTGTGAATGCAGGTTCTTATTTCAAACGCTTGTCGATGCGCACCGACAGGCGGCTGAAAACGGATTGGACCGCTTGGACGATGATGACCAGGATGACGACCGTCACCCACATGACGGAGGGGACGTTCCGCTGGTGCCCGTACCGGATGGCCAGGTCCCCCAGGCCCCCCGCGCCCACCATGCCCGCGATGGCGGTATAGCCCACGATGGCGATGAGGGTGATGGACCCCCCCAGGATCAGGGAGGGCATGGCCTCCGGCAGGTAGACCTTCCGGACGATCTGGAACGTGGAGGCGCCCATGGACTGGGCCGCCTCGATGACCCCGGCGTCCACTTCGCTGAGGGAGGTTTCCACCATCCGGGCCACAAAGGGGGCCGAGGCCACCACCAGGGGGAGGATGGCCCCCCGGAGGCCCAGCCGGGTCCCCATGACCAGCTTGGTGAAGGGAAAGAGGGCCACCATCAAAATGGCGAAGGGGAAGGACCGGCCGATGTTGATGATCCACCCCAGCACGGCATTGACGGGCCCGTTGGGCCGGATGCCGTGGGGCTGGGTCAGCACGGAGACGACCCCCATGGGCAGGCCGATCAAATAGGCGAAGAGGGTGGACGCGGCGGTCATGACCACGGTGTCCAGGACGCCCTCCGCCAGGATGCCGCCGTACTCCGCCCAAAAGGCGGACGTGAAGATCTCAGCCACGGTACTCCACCTCCTCTACGGTGACATAGGGCTGGGAACGAATGTAGCTCAGGGCCCTTGCGGCCTCGTTGGGGTCGTCCGGGAGGCTTAGGAGCATGGTGCCCGTGGCCCGGCCGCCCACGCTGCGGGTGTCCGCCCCCAGGATGCTGACCTTCACCCCGCAGTCAATGGCCAGGGAGGCGATGAGGGGCTGGTTCACCGTGCCGCCGTTGAAGGACAGGCGGGCCGCCCGGGTGCCGCTGGGATACTGGCTGACGCTGGCCCCGCCGGGATAGACCAGCCGCCGGGCCGCGTCGGTGGAGGGGTGGGAGAAGATCTCCTGCACGTCCCCCAGCTCGGCCACGGTTCCCCCGTCCAGAATGGCCACCCGGGAGCAGATGGCCTCGATGACGCTCATCTGGTGGGTGATGACCACCACGGTGACCCCCAGCTTGGCGTTCAGGTCCTTCAAAAGCTCCAGGATGGAGACGGTGGTGGTGGGGTCCAGGGCGGAGGTGGCCTCGTCGCAGAGGAGGACCTTGGGGTCCGTCGCCAGGGCCCGGGCCACGGCCACCCGCTGCTTCTGCCCGCCGGAGAGCTGGGAGGGATAGGCCCCCGCCTTGTCGGCAAGGCCCACCAGGTCCAAAAGCTCCTCCGCCCGCTTCCTGGCCTGGGGCCGGGGGACCCCGGCGATCTCCATGGGGAAGCAGACGTTTCGAAGGCAGGTCCGCTGCATCAAGAGGTTAAAGCTCTGGAAGATCATGGTGATCTTCCGCCGCTGGAGCCGCAGCTCCTTTTCCGACAGGGCGGTCATGTCCTTCCCGTCCACCAGGACGGTGCCGGAGGTGGGCCGCTCCAGGAGGTTCATGCACCGGACCAGGGTGGATTTCCCCGCGCCGGAGAGGCCGATGATGCCGAAAATCTCCCCCTGGCGGATGTCCAGGCTGATATCGGTCAGGGCGTGGACCTCGTCGGGCCCGCCGCCGAAGTTCTTGGTCAAGCGCTGAATCTGAATGATGGGTTCGCTCACAATAGCAGCTCCTTTACGGGAAGAGTCGGAGGGCAACAAAAAAGCCCTTGAAGCGTTCAGCTTCAAGGACGAGCGCAAAACCGCGCCGTGGTACCACCTTGATTCGCGCGCCCCCTCGCGGAGGCGGCCTTACAGAGTGCCAGCACACTCCCGCGCTGTCACGGGCGCTCCCGTCGCGGCCTATGCCTTTGCAGCAGTCGGCGGCGCAACTCCAAGACCATGTTCGGCCGGCCCCTCCGTACCCCTTTTCACCTCTCGGGGCTCTCTTTGACGGTTCATCCGGCGTACTCTTCTCTTCATCGTCTTTGCGGCTGTTCAGTTGTTGGAAGTGCTTTGTAGTTTACACGGTTTCCCCGCCCCTGTCAACGGCGAAGCGCACAGAAAAGCCCCCGGGGCCCCCTGGAAATATCGGCGGAATCCACAAGACCCCTGAAAAACCGGGAGAAAATTTGGCCGAAAAACAAGAATCGGATTGCAAGTCCCCGGCAAAACTGCTATAGTCAGCACAGGTAAAAGAATCCCTTGGGATTCTTTTCATAACGCCGCCGCAAAGCGGCGGCGGGGCCGCATATGCGGCCTTCCGTGCACGGCTTCATAAAAGCCGCCCACGCGCCTTGCGCGTCAGCGGGGCGATGGCCCGCCGGCTGGAAACGCGCATGGGCGCGGTTCCAACTGCGGCGGTTATAGCATATTCCGCATGAAATCGCATGCGTTCAGAGAGGGGAGAACACGGGACATGGACGAGCGGAAGCGGCGGCGGGCCCACTGGCTCCGGGACTTCCTCTGCGGCGCGCTCATCGGCGCGGGGGCCATTCTGCCGGGGGTTTCCGGCGGGGTGCTGGCGGTGGTGTTCGGCATCTACCGGCCCTTCATGGAGGTGCTGACCCGGCCCCGGAAGGCGATCCCCAGGCACTGGCGGATGCTGATCCCCCTGGGCCTGGGCTGGGCGGCGGGCTTCCTGGGCGTGGCCAAGGGCATCGCCGCCGCCATGACCCTCTCCGACGCGGTGACCTACTGGCTCTTCATCGGCCTCATCGCGGGCACGGCCCCCTCCCTCTTCCGGGAGGCGGGGAAGGAGGGCCGGTCCGCCTCCGCCTGGGGGAGCTTCCTCCTCTGCGCCGGGGCGGTGTTCGCGGGGCTGTTCTACGTCAGCCGGGTGGTCCACGTCCAGGTGGAGCCTAACTTCTGGTGGTACAACTTCTGCGGCGCCCTGTGGGGCATGGGGGTGGTGATCCCCGGCATGACCTCCTCCTCCGTCATGATGGCCCTGGGGCTCTACCAGCCCATGCTGGAGGGGCTGGCCCGGCTGGACCTCCTGGTGCTCTCCGCCGCCCTGCCGGGGATGTTTTTGACCATCGCGCTGCTGGCCCGCCTGGTGACCTGGTTCTTCCGGCGGCACTACGCCGCGGCCTTCCACGGCATTTTGGGCTTCGTGTTCGCCTCCACCCTGGTCATCGTCCCCGCGGAGTACACCGGGGCGGGGGAGATGGCCCTCTCCGCCCTGTGCGCCGCCGCCGGGTTCGGCCTGGCCTTCTTCCTGGCCAGGATGGACCGGCGGTGAGGAGCGGCGGAAAGGGGGAGGGCATGGCCGGGCTTCCCCCGGCCGCTCAGGGCTTCGCCCAGATCCATTCCTCCCCCTCCAGGGAGCGGGCCATAAGGGCCTCCACGTCCAGCCTGGCCTCGGCGGCGCGGACGTCCTCCACCCTGGGGCGGGTGGCGGGATGCCGGGGGGTGAAGACGGTGCAGCAGTCCTCATAGGGCAGGATGGAGGTGTCATAGGTTCCGATCTCCCGGGAGATCCGGATGATCTCCACCTTGTCCATGCCGATGAGGGGGCGGAGGACCGGTATCTCCGCCACGTCGTCGGTGACGGCCAGGGCCATCATGGTCTGGCTGGCCACCTGGCCCAGGGACTCGCCGGTGATGAGGGCCTTGGCCCCCGCCCGTTTGGCGATGGCCTGGGCCAGGCGCATCATGAAGCGGCGCATGATGAGGGTGAAGTACTCCTCGGGGCAGTTCTTCCGGATCTCCTCCTGGATCTCCGTGAAGGGCACAATGTGGACCCGGAGGCGGCCGCAGTACGCGGTCAGCAGCTTGGCCAGCTCCAGGACCTTGTCCTGGGCCTGCCGGGAGGTGTAGGGCGGGGAGACGAAGTGGACCATCTCCAGCTCCACGCCCCGGCGGGCCATCATCCAGGAGGACACCGGGCTGTCCAGCCCGCCGGAGAGGAGGCTGACGGCATGGCCCCCCATGCCCACGGGCAGACCCCCCGCCCCGGGGACGGCGGGGGCGTGTACATAGGCGTACTTCTCCCGGATCTCCACATGGACGGTGAGGTCCGGATTGTGGACGTCCACCGCCACCTGGGGGAAGGCCTCCGCCAGCTCGCCGCCCACGGCCTGGGAAATCTGGATGGAGTTCAGGGGGTAGTTCTTGTCCGCCCGCTTGCTCTCCACCTTGAAGCTCCCCGCCGAGGCGAAGGCGTCCGCCAGGTAGTCCCTGGCGGTTTCGACAATGGCCTCCACGGTTTTCTCGCAGGGGACCGCCCGGGCGACGCTGACCACGCCGAAGACCTGCCGGGCGGCGGCGTAGGCCGCCTCCATGTCGCAGTGGTCCGTGGTGGGCTCGGCGTAGATGGTGCTCTGGCGGATGTAGACCTGGAAGCTGCCGCAGGACTTCAGGCGGCGGGCCGCGTTGGCCACCAGCCGGTCCTCAAAGGAGCGGCGGTTCTGGCCTTTGAGGACCACCTCGCCCAGCTTGAGCAGGAACATTTCGTTTTGGCGCATGGGATCATCCTCCGTAGGTTTGAATTTACGGGTGCTATTATAGCGCACTTTGGGCGGAAGAAAAAGGGGGTTTTCCGAAATTCTTGCAATTTTGTCCCCGGCCCGGTATAATGAAATTACCGGCTAAGAGGAGGAAACGCCATGAGGAAAAAGTGGGCTGTCCGGCTGGGAGTCCTGCTGGCCAGCGGGTGTCCCTACGTCTTCTGGGGGATGTATGCCGACGCCGCCTATAGGAGTATGAAGGGATACCTTCCGCTGCTGATTTGGGCGGTGCTGCTGTTCTGGCTGGCCGTCAGGACCCGGGACATCCCGGCGCTGCCGACGGGAAATCTGGTCAGCTTTTTGTCGTCTTATTGGTTTGCGGCCCACTGCCGGTTGGAGAAATGGAGCTGGTATTTTAAGCCCTTCACCGCCCTGGGATTTTTGAAGGCGGTTTCGGCCCTCGTACTGCTGGCCCAGGGGATTCTGCTCTGGCGTTTCATCGTTCGGAAAAAACATTCCAAATAAAACATAAGGAGGAACCCCTATGAAAATCGTCGCCATCAACGGAAGCCCCCGGAAAAACGGGAACACCGCTCTGGTTCTGGAGGCCGCGGGCCGGGAAATTCAGGCCGCCGGCGTGGAGTTCCAGGTTTTTCAGCCCGGAGCGAAGGTCCGGCCCTGCATGGCCTGCTACCATTGCCTGAACACCGGGAGCCTGCGCTGCGTCCAAGACGGGGACGGGGTGAATGAAATCATCGCCGCCTGCATTGAGGCCGACGGCATCCTGCTGGCCTCCCCGGTGTACCACGGCGGCATTGCCGGGGGGATGAAGTGCGTCATGGACCGGCTGATGCTGGCGGCGGGCTGCGGGGTGAACCAGCTCCACCACAAGGTGGGTGGGGCCCTGTGCACCCTGCGCCGCAGCGGCGGCATGGAGACGTATCAGCAGCTACTGGGCACGATGGACGCCATGGAGATGATTCTGATGACCTCCGACTACTGGGGCGTGGTCCACGGGGCGGACCCCGGCGAGGCCGCCCGGGACGAGGAGGGCATGGCCGTGGCCGCCCGGCTGGGACGGGACATGGCCTGGATGGTCAAGGTGCTGCATGAGACGAAGCTTCCCGCCCCGGCGGCGGCCCAGCGGCCTATGATGAATTTTATCAGATAAGGAGGGGCGGCGCCCCGGAACCTCTTGCGTCCGGCGGGCCGCGTTAGGCCCGGAAGGGCGAACGAAGAAATTCCATAAAAACGAACGGCGCGCGGGAAACCCGAAAAGGGGTTTCCCGCGCGGCTTTCAAGCCCGGAGCGTGCACGCCGTTTGACGGGCAGGGGCGGGCGGGCCGCGGGGGAGAGTGCTTGCGGGAAAACGAGCGTTTTTATTATAATATAGAAATGCCGTATTTTTGCGGGCGCTTGGGGGGCGGAGTTCTGAAAAAGAGGAAAATGTGCAAAAATAAATATTGCATTTTGCGGGCTGTTCGCGTATTCTAAGAACAAAGAAAATTTGAAATTTTATTTGAATATGCACGCGTTTTTTTGAGAAAGTGATTTTTTGCGGATGGACGGCGGCGGTGGATGCGGAGCTTTGAGCGGGGCGGCGATTCGGTGCGGAGCGGCGGGGGGACCTGTCGGCGGCGAATAGTAAGGGACAGTTTATTTAATCTACAATTATAACCTTGCGGAAAGGGGAAAACCATGCAGGCATACGTTGTCAACCGTCCGGATGAAGAAGCCATGGAACGGGCGCTGCGGGAGAACTTCCGCAACGCCGCGGGCGCTGTCCTGCGCCTGGCCTGGCAGGCCGGGCTTATGCGGGATGAAATCCAGCGGCTGACCTGGGAGCAGGTGGATTTTTTGGACGCGGCCATCGTGCTTCCGGACCGGAAGGTTCCCATCAGCCGGGAGCTGGCGGATTGGCTGCGGGCCCTGCGGGAGGGCCGGGACGGGGGGCAGGAGTCCGTGGTCCTCTCCGACCGGGATCAAAAGCCGCTGACGCCCCAGTCCATCTCCCGCCTGGCCAGGACTGCCCTGGATAAACAGGGGCAGGTCGGGATTCGGCTCATCGATCTGCGCCACGATTTTGTGCTGCGGCAGCTGGAAGAGCACGACTGGCAGTATGTCTCCCGCATCACCGGCGTGGAGGCGGCGGGGCTGAACGTCCATTTTGCGGAACATTTAGAGGAGAAGAAAATTTCCACCCGGGTGCGCCGGGAGAAAACCGCCCGGATTGATGAATTTGCCCTGTGGAAGCTGCTGCGGGACGAGGGAACCAGCGCCGCCGGCGTAACCTTGTGGCTGACGTGGCAGGTGGGGCTGCAGCTGGAAGAGATCGTGGCCCTGCGCTGGGACCAGGTGGGAGAGGACCGTATCCGCCTGCCGGGGCGGGAGGCGCCGCTCTCCGGCGGGGCCAGACGGCTTCTGGAGGAGCTGGCCGCCCGGACGGGAAGGGCGGGCCGCGTTCTCACCGTTCCCAGGAGCCGCCGGCCCTATGACCGGACCCGCCTGTCCAAGCTGGCGCGGGCGGCGCTGATCCGGGCGGGGCTGGACGATTTGACCCTTCGGGACCTGCGGGTGGACTGCACGCTGCGTTCCGGCGGGGAAGGGCAGATTCTCGCCTGGGCCCGGGGACAGGGCTGGATTACCCGAAACGAAGTGATGGACCTGCTGGGCATTTCCCGGGCTGCGGCTTACAGCCGGCTGAAGCAGATGGCGGACCGGGGGCGGCTGACCCAGGTGGGGGCCCGGTACTACCTGCCGGAGGCGGTGGTGCCGCCGGAGAGGCAGGAGGAGGCCGTGCGGGAGTATCTGGAGCGGGAGGGCTTCGCCTACCGGCAGGACGTGGCGCGGCTGCTGGGCATCGGCGTGGGGCAGTGCAGGCCGCTGCTCCAGCGGATGCTGGCCGGCGGGGACATCGTGCAGGAGCGGCAGCGTTACCGTTTGAACGACAAAGCTGGAAAAGACTGAAAAACGTACCTTTTTACAGCGGGAAGCCCCCCCGGCGATCCCCCCGGCAGGGGCGGCGGAGACTGGAAACACAGGGGACGGATTCTAGTTTAGTTACGAATATTTTTCACATAAAGCGAATAAAAACGTGGCGCTTATCAAACAAATTACAACAGCCCGCAAGCTATAGACAAATGGCTTGCGGGCTGTTACATTGTGTTTGCGGACGGCGGTTGGAACGGCACGAGGCCAATTCCAGGCTTGATGTGGGATCGGCTAGCCCCGACACGAATCCTGGAGGGGGCAGCGCGCCGGAGATTCCGGACGGACCGCAAATCTTTAAAGGAGGAATTATCGTAATGAAGAAATTCCTGTCCCTGGTTCTTGCGATGATCATGACCATGTCTCTGGTCACCATCAGCGCGGGAGCCACCGAGTACGAGGAGCTCACCGATAAGGATGAGATTGTTACCCCGTACGAGGAAGCCGTTGCAGTTCTCAATAAGATCGGTGTCATCACCGGCTATGAGGACGGCAGCTTCCGCCCCGAGGTCGAGCTGACCCGCGGCGCCGCGGCCAAGATCATCGTCTCCCTGCTGATCGGGCCCGAGGCCGCCAGCAACCTCCCCAACAACTACGCGCCCTATCCCGACGTCCCCACCGGCCACACCTTTGCGGGCGTCATCAGTTACTGCAAGACCGCTAAGATCATTAACGGCTACAGTGACGGCACCTTCAAGCCCTCCGGCACCCTGACCGGCTTCGCGTTTGCGAAAATGCTGCTGGGCGCCCTGGGTTACAACGTCGAGCTTGAGGGCCTGAACGGCTCCGGCTGGACCATGAACGCTGCCGCTCTCGGCCAGGCCGCCGGCCTGTTCGACCGCCTGGACTTCAAGGGCAACGAGGCTGTCACCCGTAAGGACGCGGCCCTCCTCGCCCTGAACACCCTGAAGGCGACCTGCGTGCAGTACAGCAACGGCGTGAACGTCAACGTCACCGGTGAGAACACCAACGTTGTCGTCTCCGGCGGTCAGATCCGTTCTTACAAGACCAGCAACCAGGACTTTGCCAAGAACATCAAGAACCGCAACCGCCAGCTGTCCAACGACGACTATTGGACCGTTGAGTTCGCTGAGGAGCATTTCGTTGACCTCCGCCTGGAGAACGACCGCTATCAGCCCACCTTCGACGCCTATGGCCGTCCCGCCACCAAGTGGACCTATAAGAAGGTCTCCGTCGGTACTTATCCCCTCGCTCCCGACTTCGAGTACACCACTCAGGTCGCCCACAACGTGGAGACCGTGACCGACGCCGCCAAGGTCCGCGCCCTGAACCTGTCCGGCTGCAACACCGACAATGCCCGGATGTTCATCAACGGCGCTGAGGTCGACGCTCCCGCCGAGGTCGCCGACATCGCGAACTACACCGATAACGGCACCCTGGTTCAGGTCTATCTGGACTATGAGGGCGCTGACAGCATCACCCACATCGTGGTCGTCAAGACCCAGCTGATGGAGGTTAAGCGCATTGCCAGCGACTATGTCGATCTGGACAATATCAGCCCCGCCATCGACGCGCAGAAGGATCCCAAGGATCTGGCCGGCGGTGCGAAATTCATCGCTTACAACGCCGCCCCCATCAATGTCAACATCAACCGCGTTGAGTCTGACGACGCTTACTTCGAGCTGCTGCACGGCCTGAAGGAAGGCGACACCGTTGCCGTTGTGCCTCTGGCCATCGACAATGTGGACGACGAGTATGAGGTTGGCTACGCCTACGTTCCCGAGACCGTCTCCGGCGCTCTGACCCATGCCGACATGTACGGCACGGTCCGCACCGAGCAGAACGCCATCGCGGTGACCGTCGGCGGCACCAAGTACAATGTGGCCCTTTGGAACAAGGACCTCATCGACATCGATCCCACCGCTGTCCGCGTGACCAAGAAAGACGTCACCCTGATTCTCGACGAGTACGGCAATGCCCTGCGCGCCAAGGACGTGGGTTCCACCAACGACTTCATGATCATCGGCAACTATCGTCAGGGCCTTGTTGACGGCGTCATCGTGACCTATGCCAACGGCTGGGACATCAAGGGCAACGCTGTCTCCCTGAACATCGGCGGCGGCAACAATGTCAACGCCATCAAGAACAACTATCCCGAGGGCACCCTGGTGCACTACACCAATGCCACCAACAGCAACACCGCCGAGTGGCTGATCGACGACGTGGGCGTCTATGACGTCAACCCCACCGCCACCGGCAAGGACGACAACTTCCAGATCAAGGCCAGCAACACCCGTATCCGCATGGGTACTCCCAAGATTGCGACCAACGGGTTCCTGACCAGCTCCAGCTTCCAGACCCTGGTGAGCGACGTTTCCGTCTCCGCTGACGGCATCGGCACTCTGCAGATCGACGACGGCATCAAGTTCGTCTACATCAACAGCGATCTGGACGAGAAGGAAGTCGAGAACATCGAGGTCAAGAATGGCGTTCAGAACGTCACCCAGGCCGAGATCTACAACGCTTCCTCCGACTTCGACCACAAGAACGCCCAGGCCTGCGTGTCCCTGAAGGACGGCAAGGTCACCAAGGACAGCCTGGTCAAGGCCGTGGTCATCAAGCAGGAGTCCAACGAGGCCAATGTCGGCAACCTGCTGTACATCACCAACTGGGATTCCGATACGCAGAAGACTGACTCCAACGGCCGGACCATCCAGGGCTACAAGGTGGCCATGATGACTCCCGACGGCAAGATGGAGCAGACCACCATCCACGCTTACCGCGAGCTGGTGCCCGGCGACTTCGCCCGGTACACCAAGACCGAGCTTGAGGGCTTCGATGACTTCTACACTCTGCGGAAGTACAACGACGTGAAGCAGCGCGCCGCCTCCACCATGGATGCTGCCGGCATCGCCAGCTTCCCCTCCAAGAACGACTATCTGGTTAAGCTGAAGGACTTCGCCGCCGCCAGAAGCGTCGCGGACTACAACATCAAGAACCAGTACTACACCTTCAACGATCCCGACAGCAACGAGGACCTCTTCGTTGGTGACTCCACCGCCGAGAACCTCGTCAACCTGAAGGGTGCGAAGTGGGTCGACCTGACCAAGTTCGGCATCAAGGACGCCGACCAGCTCCGCGAGCTGTTCGAGGACGGCGACAAGGCCAGCAACGGCAAGGGCTATGACTTCGAGCTGGCTCTGCTGTTCAACGACAAGGTCAACAATGACGACTTCCGCAGTGTCTACATGGTCGTGGTCGTTGACTACAAGGTCAAGACCGGCGATGATTCGGCGGAACAGACCACTGGCGCTGTCACGATTGACAAGAATGAGAAGGCCCCCGGCACCGTGAAGAACGCCAAGGTCGAGACCCTGGCCAACGGCAACAGCTACATGACCTTCACCCTGGTGAAGCCTGAGTGGGCTGCTATTCACGACACTGATACGGCTGGCGATAGTGTGAGCGTGGGCTTCGACGTGTACGTTGACGGCAAACTCTATGCCTATGGTACTTCCATCGCCAATGCCGCGAGCAGTACTTGGGGATCTGCCAGCAGCACCGCTCTCGTTGGCAACAACACCGCGGATGCTGACAAGGCCACCGAGTTCACTGTTACCAATTACAACCTCTCCAGCATCATTCCTGCCTCCGATGCGGCTGGCAAGACCATCTCCGTGGTCCTGAAGAATGTCAGCTGGAAGAACGCTGTTGTTGAGTACAAGCTGGGCGATCAGAAGATCGATGCCATTGATGCCGAGTATCTGACCACCGCTACGACTGGTGATGCGTTGGATATCAGCGGCTATAGCAACCCCGCTTATGACGGCACCGCTGGCTACACCATTACTGGTGCTGCCACCGCTGGCACCGACAAGCTGACCTCTGATGACATTACCGATGGCGACCTCAGCAGTGTGTATGCCTTGGGCGGCCAGAAGGTCGTGGTCACCATCACCGGCCTGACCAAGAACGAGAAGGTCTCTGCTACTACCAAGGTCTATGATGATACCGTGGGCGGCCTCTTTGCGGCCACGAAGATCGGCAAGATCCTGAACGCGCAGACTGACACCTCCGACTACGATGGTGTCACCGACACCCTCGTGCTGACGCTTACCCCGGCGAAGGCTGGCGAGAGCCTTACTGTTGCTAGCGGCCAGCTGGAAGGCAAGCTGACCAGCGGCAACCAGTACAAGATCAAGGCCACCTATGCTGCGGTTGCTAGCGACGGCTGGGATCAGTTCGATGTTGAGGTTACGGTCAAGGAAGGCAGCAAGACTCTGGCGACCGTCACCAAGACCTTCTCTGCGGCTGGCGACTCCGATGATAGCCCGTACTTCACTGTTACTGGTGATATCACCGTTGAAGTCAAGGTTACGCCTAAGAAGGCCGCCACTCTGGAGACTGTCACCTATGCGGACGGCTTCCTGACCATGACCTTCAGCAAGGAAATCGACGGCACCTCTGTTGTTCCTTCTTCCTTCCTGTGCGACAACAGTACCGTGGTCTCTCAGATCAAGGTGGAAGGCAAGTCCATCACCATGAGAGTTGAGGGCGTTGCGGACGGAGATACCGTGACACCGAACGGTGCCGGTGTTACCGAAGCTGACAAGATCAAAGATGCCGATGGCATCCCCGTGGATAATTCGAGCAAAGCCGACTTTGATGTCGACGGGTCCGGTGTTGTCACGGTTGCCAAGGCCTAATTGATTCCCCTCGCTTTCCCCCTGACGTAAGGGACCCCAAAGGACCCCGGACTTCTGTCCGGGGTCCTTTTTCAGTCTTCCGAGCACCTTCAACCGCCATCGTCCCGACCGGACCTCTCCCCCAAGGCCCCCTTGGAAAGGGACTCCGCCCGCAGGGCGGCGGGATTGTGCGCCCATTCCGCCGGCCCTCTCAGCGCATGCCGTAGAACTGAAACCGGAAGGGCCCGGGGATGTTGTTGGACCCCAGGGCCAGAAGCCGGAGGTTGTTGAACCGGGAAAAGGGGATGTCCAAAAAGAAGGGGTTCACCTTGTCCGTCAGCGCGTAGCCCTGGAGGGGGCGGCTGGCGTCCCGCATGGGCAGAAACACCAGTACCGCGGGCTGGATGACCTTGATGGAGAAGATGGGGAGCCCGCGGTCCACGCCGATTTCGATTCCGTCGCCCTCGACACAGGCCTCCGGCGTGCAGTCGACCAGAAGCTCCGCCCGGTCCCACTGGTTCCAGTCATGCTGGGGGAAGTAGAGATTTCTCAGGCCGAGGATTTCCTGCTCAACGGGGGGGAGGATGTACTCGGTCCGGCCCAGCTTCCCGGCGAGGGCGGCGGTCTGCCCCGCCAGGGCGGCGTCCAACGCGGCGTTGTCGGCGTTGAAGTCCTCCCGCCGGATGCGGTCCTCCGGGTCCCAGAGGCAGAGCTGGTGGTTTTGGGTCTTTTTCATAGGGGATACCTCCAATCTGTGTTTATCTATCCGGCCCCCGGCGGAAAAGTTGCACAAAACCGTGCATCCCGTCCGCAAAAAAGCGCCCGGGGAAAGCTCCGGGCCCCTGGGAAAATTTTCTTCGCTTTTTCAGGGGATTCTTGTGCATTCCGCCAATTGAATATTTATGCAGATAAGATGTATAATTCCTGCATCAAACAAACCTTTGGAGGGATTGTCATGAAAAAAGATATCAAGAAGATTGTCCTCGCCTATTCCGGCGGATTGGATACGTCCATCATCATCCCCTGGCTGAAGGAGAACTATCATAACCCCGAAATCATCGCCGTGGCCGGAGACGTGGGCCAGGACAGCGAGCTGGACGGCCTGGAGGAAAAGGCCCTGAAAACCGGAGCCAGCAAGCTCTATGTCGCCGACCTCACCGACCAGATGGTGGATGAGGTGATCATTCCCTCCCTGAAAATGGGGGCCAGCTATGAGCAGTACCTGCTGGGCACGGCCTTCGCCCGGCCCATCATCGCCAGGAGCCTGGTGGAGATCGCCAGGAAGGAAGGGGCGGACGCCATCGCCCATGGCTGCACCGGAAAGGGAAACGACCAGGTCCGCTTTGAGCTGGCGATTAAGCGCTTCGCCCCGGAGATGACCATCATTGCCCCCTGGCGGGAGTGGGAGATCAAGGGCCGGGACGAGGAGATCGACTATGCCGAGGCCCATAACGTCCCCCTGAAAATCAGCCGGGAGACCAACTATTCCAAGGACAAGAACCTCTGGCACCTGAGCCACGAGGGCCTGGACCTGGAGGACCCCGCCAACGAGCCGAAGTATGAGGAGCCGGGCTTCCTGGAGATGGGCGTCAGCCCCATTGCCGCCCCGGACGCCCCCGCCTACGTGACCGTCGACTTTGAAAAAGGCGTGCCCGTGGCGGTGGACGGGGAGAAGATGAAGGCCAGCGACATCATCCGGAAGCTGAACAAGCTGGGCGGGGAGAACGGAATCGGCCTTCTGGACATCGTGGAAAACCGGCTGGTGGGCATGAAGGACCGGGGAGTCTATGAGACGCCCGGCGGCACGATTTTGTATAAGGCCCACCAGTGCCTGGAAATGATAACCGTGGACAAGGACACCGCCCATATGAAGGCGAAGCTGGCAGTGGACTTCGCGGACCTGGTCTATAACGGCAAGTGGTTCACCCCCCTGCGGGAGGCCCTCAGCGCCTTTGCCGACAAGACCCAGGAGCATGTGACGGGCAGTGTGAAGCTGAAGCTGTATAAAGGCAACCTGATCACGGCCTCCATTACCTCTCCCGAGAGCCTGTATTCCGAGGAGCTGGTGACCTTCAACGAGAGCGCCTATGACCAGACCAACGCCACGGGCTTCATCAACCTCTGGGGCCTGCCCGATACGGTCCTGGCCCTCCGGGAGCAGGGGAAGCTATAATTAAAGAGGGGACTCCGTCCCCCCTTTCCCCGCAAGGGGGACGCCGCATCCGTAAGGCGGCAAAGCCACCAACGGCTGCACAGTAGATTCCCCCCACCAGTCTGCGGACTGGTGACGCCGCCTTGGACAGCCGTTAGCAGCTTTGCTGCTTTACGGATGTCGCATACCCCTTGCGGTTGCAAGGCGGCTAAAGTATTGGAATTTTTGCGACGCGCATGTCGTCGCAAAAATGATTTCATGTTTTGGAAAGGCGGACACTTCATGAAACTTTGGGGCGGACGGTTCAGTAAGGAGACGGATTCCCTGGCCAACGACTTTCAGTCCTCCATCCGCTTTGACCAGCGGCTCTATCGGGAGGACATTCAGGGCAGCATGGCCCATGCGGAGATGCTGGCGGCCCAGGGGGTCATTTCCCAGGCGGACAAAGCCGCCATCCGGCAAGGCCTGGCGGACATTCTGGCGGACGTCGAGGCCGGGAAGGTGGAGTTTTCCCCCGCTAACGAGGATATCCACATGAACATAGAGGCCCTGCTGACGGCGCGGATCGGCGAAGCGGGGAAGCGCCTCCACACCGCCCGGTCCCGGAACGACCAGGTGGCCCTGGACTTCCGGCTGTATGTGCGCAGGGAGATCGGGACCGTCGTCGGGCAGCTGCTGGACCTGGAGAAGGTCCTCTGCGCCCGGGCCAAGGAGCACCAAAACACCGTCATGCCGGGCTACACCCATCTGCAGCGGGCCCAGCCCGTGTCCTTTGCCCAGCACCTGCTGGCCTACGCCGCCCAGTTCCGCCGGGACGTGACCCGGCTGGAGGACTGCCGGAAGCGGCTCAACGAGTGCCCCCTGGGCTCCGGCGCCCTGGCGGGGACTACCTATCCCATTGATCGCTTCCAGACGGCCCAGGCCCTGGGCTTTGACCGCCCCTGCGGCAACTCCATGGACGGCGTCAGCGACCGGGACTATGCCCTGGAGCTTTTGAGCGCCCTCTCCATTCTGATGATGCACCTCAGCCGCTTTGCCGAGGAGGTGATCCTCTGGTGCAGCTGGGAGTTCAAATTCGTGGAGCTGGACGAGGCCTATTCCACCGGCTCCAGCATCATGCCCCAGAAGAAGAACCCGGACATGGCGGAGCTGGTTCGGGGGAAGACGGGCCGGGTCTACGGCGATCTGATGGCCCTTCTCACCGTCATGAAGGGCCTGCCCCTGGCCTATAACAAGGACATGCAGGAGGACAAGGAGCCGGTGTTCGACGCCCTGGACACCGTGGAGCAGTGCCTCCCCGTCTTCTCGGGGATGCTTGCGACCATGACGGTCCTCCCGGAGAATATGCGCGCCGCGGCGGGCCGGGGCTTCATCAACGCCACGGACTGCGCGGACTACCTGACGAAGAAGGGCATGCCCTTCCGGGACGCCTACACCGTCACGGGCCGCCTGGTGTCGGCCTGCGCCGTCCAGGGGAAGACCCTGGAGGAGCTGACGCTGGAGGAGTTTCAGGCCGTCTCCCCCCTCTTCGAAAAGGACGTGTACGAGGCGCTGAAGCTGGAGAACTGCATGGCCCTCCGGCGGAGCTTCGGCGGCCCGGCAATGGCGGAAACCGGCCGGCAGCTTCGGGAGATCGAGGACTTCGTGACGGAGCGGAATCCGTGAACGGCGCTGTCCCCGGGGCTGCGGGGAAAGCGGGCCCGGCGGTATCTTTAAACCAGATTCAGGATGTGAGAAAAATGGGCAGACCGAAGGTATACATCGACGGCAGGGAGGGCACCACGGGCCTCCAGATTTACGACCGCCTTGCGGCCCGGGAGGACGTGGAGCTTCTCCTCATTGACGAGGCGAAGCGGAAGGACCCGGCGGAGCGCAGGAAGTTTCTCAACGAGGCGGACCTGGTCTTCCTCTGCCTGCCGGACGCCGCCGCCGTGGAGGCGGTGGGCCTGATTGAAAACGAACATACCCGCGTCATCGACTGCTCCACCGCCCACCGGACGGCGGAGGGCTGGGCTTACGGCTTCCCGGAGCTGTCCGGGCAGCGGGAGGCTGTCAAGGCGGCGGCCCGGGTGGCGAATCCGGGGTGCTATGCCACGGGCTTCCTCTCGCTGGTCCGGCCGCTGGTGGAGAAGGGGGCGCTGTCCCCCAAGGCCCGGCTGACCTGCCACGCACTGTCCGGCTACACAGGCGCGGGGAAAAAGGCCGTCGCCCAGTATACCGACCCGGACCGGGCGGAGGAGCTGGAGAGCCCGCGGCATTACGCCGTGACTCTGTCCCACAAGCATCTGCCGGAGATGGCGGCTGTCGCCGGGCTGGACCGTCCGCCCCTGTTTACGCCCATGATCTGCGATTACCCCCAGGGGATGGTGGTTACCGTCCCGCTGTGGGTGGAGGAGCTGGAGGGCACCCAGTCCGTCGAGAGCCTGCGGACGCTGTACGCGGACTATTACGCTGGCAGCCCCGTAGTGACCCTCCGTCCCGCCGACGCGCCTTCCTGCGGCTTCATCGGCGCCAACAATCTGGCCGGGACGGACGGCTTGCAGATTTTCGTCAACGGAAACCGGGAGCAGCTGATGCTTTCCGCCCGCCTGGACAACCTGGGCAAGGGCGCCTCCGGCGCGGCGGTGCAGAATATGAACCTCATGCTGGGCTTCGACGAGGCCGCGGGCTTGAATCTCTAAGAAAGTGCGAGGAACGGATATGCTGAAGTTTATTGACGGCGGCGTCTGCGCCGCCCAGGGCTTCCGGGCCGCGGGCGTCCACGCCGGGGTGAAGACCCACGCGGACTGGAAGAAGGACGTGGCGCTGATCGTCTCCGATGTGGACTGCGCGGCGGCGGCGGTGTTTACGAAGAACGTGGTCAAGGCCGCCCCCATCCGGGTGGATCTCCAGCACCTGGCGGACGGGAAGGCCCGGGCGGTGATTGCCAACAGCGGAAACGCCAACGCCTGCGCCCCCCAGGGGGAGGAAAACGCGGAGCGGATGTGCGCCGCCGCGGCCAAGGCCATCGGCTGCCCGCCGGAGGATGTGCTTGTCTCTTCCACCGGCGTGATCGGCCAGCGGCTCCGGGTGGAGGTTATTGAGGAGCATATCCCGGAGCTCTATAAAGCGCTGGCCCGGTCGGCGGAGGCCAGCGACGCGGCGGGCCACGCCATCATGACCACGGACCTGGCCAAGAAAGAGGTGGCGGTGGAAACCACCGTAGGGGGGAAAACCGTCCGCATGGGCGGCATTGCCAAGGGCAGCGGCATGATTCATCCCAATATGGGCACCATGCTCTGCTTCCTGACCACGGACTGCGCCATCTCTCCCGCAATGATCAAGGCCGCCCTGCTGGAGACGGTGAAGGTGAGCTTCAACCGCATCAGCGTGGACGGAGACACCTCCACCAACGACACCTGCTGCGTCCTGGCCAACGGCCTGGCGGGGAACGCGGTCATCACGGAAAAGGGCCCGGACTATGCGGCCTTTGTGGAGGCGCTGAAGGCCCTGTGCGTGGAGCTGGCCAGGCAAATGGCCTCCGACGGCGAGGGAGCCCGGCACCTGATCACCTGTACGGTCGGCGGCGCGAAGTCCGAGGAGAGCGCGGAAACCATCGCCAAGTCCGTCGTCTCCTCCACGCTGACCAAGGCCGCGATTTTTGGAGCCGACGCCAACTGGGGCCGGGTCCTTTGCGCCATGGGGTATTCCGGGGAGGACTTCGACCCCGATAAGGTATCCGTCCATTTTGCCAGCGCCGCCGGGGATGTCCAGGTCTGCGCCGACGGCCGGGGCCTGGATTTTGACGAGGACCTTGCCAAGAAGGTCCTGACGGAGCACGACGTGGAAATCAACATTTCCATGGGCGAGGGAGCGGCCTCCTGCACCTGCTGGGGCTGTGACATCACGTATGATTATATTAAAATAAATGGAGATTACCGGACGTAAGAGGAGGCCCTCGTGATTTTGATTATAGGTTTCCTGTTCCTTATCGCCGTGCTTTTGGGCATTGTGGCCTTTCACATTTTTACGTGGTGTCTGAACAGGCGGCTGAACATCCTGGTATATCTTGCCCTGGTCATCCTGGGTGTTGGAACCGTTTACGGCCTCCTGCGCCTAACCGGGATCATCGTTTATCCCGGCGACCATACCTGGTCCGTGGACTTTTTCGACGCCTCCTGGCGGGATGACGGAGTCCGGTTCCTCGTGCTTTTCGGCGGGACTTTTGCGGGCACAGCCGCCGCTCTGCTCCCTAGGCGGAACAAGGGCGGCAATTCCTCCATCACTCAAATTGAAGAAAAGATGTGATTCACATGTCTTCCCATGAGCAGCAGGCCCAGACCCTGATCGAGGCCCTGCCCTACATCCAGAAATTCACCGGCAAGACCATCGTGGTGAAATACGGCGGCAACGCCATGATCTCGGACGAGCTGCGCCGGGCCGTCATGAGCGACGTGATCCTGCTGAACCTGGTGGGCATCCGGGTGGTGGCCGTCCACGGCGGCGGGCCGGAGATCTCCGCCATGCTGAAGATGATCGGCCACGAGTCCAAATTTGTGGACGGCCTCCGGTACACCGACGTGACCACCATGGACATTGTCCAGGCGGTGCTCTGCGGGAAGGTCAACAAGGACCTGGTTGCCCAGCTGAACCGCCTGGGCGGCCGGGCCGTGGGCCTGTGCGGCATGGACGGCCAGCTCTTCCAGGCGGAGCAGCTGGACGAGAAGTACGGCCTGGTGGGCAGAATCACCGGCGTGAACCCGGAGCCGGTGAAAAGCGCCCTGGAGAACGGATACATCCCCATTGTCTCCACCGTGGCCCAAGGGGTGGACGGAGACACGGCCTACAACATCAACGCGGACACCGCCGCCGCCAAGCTGGCGGAGGCCCTGGGAGCGGAGAAGCTGATTCTGCTCACCGACATCCGGGGGCTCCTCCGGAACCCCGAGGATGAAAATACCCTCATCCACGTGGTCCGCACCCAGGAGGTCCCGGCCCTGGTGGAGGAGGGAATTATCTCCGGGGGGATGATTCCAAAGCTCCAGTGCTGTGTGGATGCCATCCACGGCGGTGTGGACCGGGTTCACATCCTGGACGGGCGGATTCCCCACTCGATCCTGATTGAGCTCCTCTCCGACGAGGGCATCGGCACCATGATGAAAAAGGAGGAGACGCCATGACGTCCGAAGCGATTAAACGCCTGACTCAGCAATATGTGATGAACACCTACGGCCGCTTCCCCGTGGCCCTGGACCACGGAGAGGGAGCGACCCTCTGCGATCCCGAGGGTCGGGAATACATCGACTTCACCAGCGGCATCGGCGTTTCCGCCCTGGGATACGGCAATCAGCCCTGGGCGGAGGCCATCGCGGCCCAGGTGCAGAAGCTGGGCCACACCTCCAACCTCTTCTATACGGAGCCCCCGGCGAAGCTGGCGGAGCTCCTCTGCAAGCGCACCGGGGAGAGCGCCGTCTTCTTTGCCAACGGCGGAGGAGAGGCCAACGAGGGCATGATCAAGCTGGCCCGGAAGTACAGCTTCGACCGCTATGGCCGGGGCCGCAGCACCATCGTCACCCTGGAGAATTCCTTCCACGGCCGGACCATCACCACGCTGAAGGCCACAGGCCAGGAGGTGTTCCACAACTACTTCTTCCCCTTCACCGAGGGCTTCCGCTATGCCCGGGCCAACGACCTGGAGTCCCTGAAGGCCCAGGACCAGGGAGACGTCTGCGCCGTCATGGTGGAGCTGGTCCAGGGGGAGGGCGGCGTGCTGCCCCTGGAGAAGGACTATGTCAAGGCCGTGGAGGCCCTCTGCGCCGAAAAGGACTGGCTTCTCCTGGTGGACGAGGTTCAGACCGGCGTGGGCCGGACGGGCACGCTGTTTGCCTTCCAGCAGTATGACCTTCTGCCCGATGTGGTGAGCTTTGCCAAGGGCATCGCCGGGGGCCTGCCCATGAGCGGCATCCTGGCCAACGAGAAATGCCGGGACGTGCTGGGCCCCGGCATGCACGCCACCACCTTCGGCGCCAATCCCGTCTGCGCCGCCGCGGGGCTGGCGGTGCAGGAGATTCTCAGCGACGAGTTCTTAAAAGAGGTCCGGGAGAAGGGCGCGTACCTCCGCCGGGGGATCGAGGCCCTGGACCTGCCCTGCTTCGGGAGGACCCGGGGCCTGGGGCTGATGATCGGCGTCGAGGTCAAAGAGGGCTGGACCAATAAGGATATTGCGAACCGCCTGGTTGAAAACGGCCTGCTGATCCTCACCGCCGGGCCGGGTATGCGGCTGCTGCCGCCCCTGGTGATTACCAAAGAGGAGATGGACAAGGGCCTGGCCATCATGAAGAAGATTCTGGCCTAGGACCTGTTCCCATAAGCCCAAACGCGCGTGTTTCCGGCAAATTTTGTCGTCTGCGGCGTTAAAAATTTTTGCCTTGCATCCGGCAGAGATTTCCCCGGAAGTCCCCACATTTGGTTTATGTGAACAGACCCTGAGAGGGAAACGGAAACGTAGGGGCCGCCCCTCCTGGGCGGCCCGTTTTCCCATTTGGGAACTGAATGAAAGAGAGGCGACACCTATGAAAAACCACAAGCACTTTTTAAAGCTGCTGGACTTCACTCCAGCGGAGATCGGGCAGTTTCTGGACACGGCGGCGGACCTGAAAGCCAAGAAAAAGGCCGGCGTTCCCCACAGGTATCTGGAGGGGAAGAACGTGGCCCTGATTTTTGAGAAGACCTCCACCCGGACCCGCTGCGCCTTTGAGGTGGCGGCCCAGGATTTGGGCATGGGCAGTACTTACCTGGGCCCCACGGGTTCCCAGATCGGTGTGAAGGAGTCCATCGCCGACACCGCCCGGGTGCTGGGCCGCATGTACGACGGTATCGAGTACCGGGGCTTCGGCCAGGCCATCGTGGAGGAGCTGGCGCAGTACGCCGGGGTCCCCGTGTTCAACGGCCTCACCGACGAGTTTCACCCCACCCAGATCCTGGCGGACTTCCTCACCGTCCGGGAGCACTTCGGAAAGCTCCAGGGCGTGAAGCTGGTCTACCTGGGGGACGCCCGCTTCAACATGGGGAACTCCCTCATGGTGGGCTGCGCCAAAATGGGAATGAAGTTCGTGGCCTGCGCCCCCAAGGCCTACATGCCGGACAAAGCCCTGATTGACACCTGTCAGGCCATCGCCAAGGAAACCGGCGCGGCCCTGGAGTTCATCGAGGACCCCCTGGAGGCGGTGAAAGGCGCGGACGTGCTGTACACCGACGTCTGGGTCTCCATGGGGGAGCCCGCGGAGGTCTGGGCGGAGCGCATCGCCGCCCTGGGTCCCTATCAGGTCACCTCGGCCCTGATGGATGCGGCGGGGCCCCAGTGCCGCTTCATGCACTGCCTCCCCGCCTACCACGACCACAAGACGAAGGTGGGCAAAGAGATGGGCGAGCGTTTCGGACGGGAGGCCATGGAGGTGACGGACGAGGTATTCGAGTCCCCCCGGTCCATCGTCTTCGACGAGGCGGAGAACCGGATGCACACCATCAAGGCCGTCATGTACGAGCTGATGAAATGAGAGAAAAGGAGGGGCGGATTTCCGCCCCTCCTCTTTTTCCGTTTCAGGTATAATTTTCCCCCAGGGCTGGAAAAATGAAACCATCACTGACAGGAGGCATACACAAGAGATGGTGAAAGGAATTTCCAGACGGGTGGTCGTGGTGGACTCCCCGGACCAGCGGTTTTTTGAGCAGGCGATCTTCATTGTGCGGAACGACGCGGCCGGGGAGGGCGTCACCTCCCGGGAGCTGGTGGAGGAGGCCCGCCGGGTGGCCCGGAATTACGCCGGGGGGGACCACGGACGCCTCACCCGGGCCTGGCGGGACCTGAGCCCGGCGGTCTATACCCTCATGGGCGCGGCGGCCATCGGCCTTTTGTGGCTCATCGTGGCGCTGATTTGAAGGATTCCCTGGAACGTTTCGAGGCGGGAAGGGGAGCGTGGGGGGGGCCCCCGGGGGGGCCCCCCCCACCCTGAAAATTTTAAAGATGAAGTAAAAAAAAAATAAAAATAATCGCGCGCGAACCAAACGGAAGGGCACGTGGGGCGCGCAACCGAA
>CANPTW010000029.1 GCA_947577075.1 uncultured Oscillibacter sp.
TCATGCTGGCCTTCGACCACGGCTACATCATGGGCCCCACCGCCGGGCTGGAGCGGATCGATCTGGTGATCCCGCCGCTGATTCCCCATGTGGATGTGCTGATGGGGACCCGGGGTGTTTTCCGCTCCTGCGTTTCCCCCGCCGCCCAGGTGGGGCGCTGCCTCCGGGTGACCTACGATTCCACCGTCCTGTATGACGACATGTCCAACGGAGGCGGCCTTGCCAGCGATATGGAGAACGCCCTGCGGATGAACGCGGACTGCGTGGCGGTGCAGACCTTCATCGGCTCCCCCGGCGAGAGCCGCTCCCTGGAGCTTCTCTGCCGCACCGCCGACGCCGGGGCCCGGTACGGCGTGCCCACCCTGGGGGTGGTGGCCGTGGGCAAGGAGATGGAGCGGACGGAGAAGTTCTTCCTGCTGGCTACGCGGGTTCTGGCGGAGAACGGGGCCAACATCGTCAAAAGCTATTACTGCGAGGGCTTTGAACGGGTGGCCGCCGCCTGCCCGGCGCCCATCGTCATCGCCGGGGGCAAGAAGCTGCCGGAGCCGGAGGCCCTGGACATGGCCTACAAGGCCATTCAGGAGGGCGCCCACGGCGTGGACATGGGGCGGAACATCTTCCAGTCCGACTGCCCCGCCGGCATGGCCCAGGCCATCGGCAAGGTGGTCCACGAGGGCTATACGCCCCAGCAGGCCTATGAGGTCTACCAGGAGATCAAACATCAAAAATAGGAGGAAGCGCCATGTCTGCCGAATACATGCACATCGGAATCCCCGTCACCAACCGCAAGCCCAACATGACGTATAACGAGGGGGCCAAATTCTGGGTCAGCAATGTGGACGACTACGACTATAAAATCGAGTACCTGAAATTTGAGGAGGGCACCCCCTTCCCGGAGGAGATCCACCGCCACCCCCATGTGGCCTATAAGGTGGACGACCTGGAGAAATACGTGGCCGACGCCGACAGCGTCATCTGCGGGCCCATGCCCGCCAACGACAGAGGCGACCGGCTGGCCTTCGTCTGGAAGGACGGGGCCATCCTGGAGCTCTATCAGGAGGCCTGAGCCATTGAACAGCCCCCGCTTTTCGAAACAGCTTCGAAAGGCGGGGGCTGTTTTTGGGGGAAGCGGGCGCGCGGCATGGCGGGACCGGCGGCGCGCCGCTTGGGGAAAAGACGGCCTGGGACGGAGTTTTGGGGCTTTTATAGTCAACGCAGTTGAAAAGAAGCATACCCTTCTTTTCAACCGGCGGGCCATAGGCCCGCCGGGGCGCAAAGCGCCTGTGCGTTTCCTATGAAGGCAAGCACCGTGAGCCGCTCACGCGGCTTACGGCGCTGTAAAACAGCGCCGTATGGAAAAGAATCCTTTGGACTCTTTTCAACTGTGCTGACGATAGGACAGACGTTAGGGCCGCTCGTTCAGCTTGACGACCACCGCGCCCTCCACCACCCGGACGCTGCCCGCCTCCGGATACAGGGGCATAGCCCGGACCGGATCAAGCTCCGCCATGGCCAGGGCCCTTTCGCTGCCCTCCAGGCAGACCTCCCCTGTGAAGCCCAGGTAGTATTGGAGGAACAGGCCGTAGGTGTAGGACGTGCGCAGCCTGGCGAAGTCGAAAACGCCGTTGATCCGGACGCCGTCCAACTCCGGCGTGGGGGAGAGGGCGGCCTCTCGCGTCTTGCTGCCCAGCAGGACCACCGGCATCCCCTGGCGGTAGCCCTCGCAGGACTCAATTTTGTCCAGCAGGCGGATGGAGTAGGCCGTGCACTGCCGCAGGCTGAGGTCCATCTTCAGATACGCGGAGTTGGCGGTTACCGCATAGGAGAAGGCGGTCAGGATCATGGTCACAAGGACGATCCACCTTGCCGCCGTCGGAACCGCCCGGGGGGAGTCCGCCTCCAAGCCGAGGTCCGCGTACTCCGCCAGGGCGATGGGCGCGACGAGGATAAAGACGAGCCCGTAAACCATCAGTATGTGGACCTCGCCCTTTGGCGCCATGAGGTAAATCAGGTTTCCCGCCAGCGGGTACAGGACTGCCAGCCCCAGGGCCAGCGCCGCCCGGGCCGGGCCCAGCCGCCGCTTCCGGACGGCCAGCAGCCCCAGCGCCGCGCAGCACAGGGCGGTCAGGAGGAACGCGTAGGGCAGAAAGCCGAAGTGAAACAGGTATTGATTCTGAAAAAAGACGGAGGCGTATTTCCGGTAGCTCTGGGCGATCAGCTGGGGGAGCTCTTCCAGGGAGAGGCGTCCCATGCTGGAGAGCCCCATGTAATCCACCAGGGGAACCCGCCGGGTTGTGATGTGCACGGCCAGCAGATAGAGGGCCATGGCCGCCGCCAGAGTCCCCAGCAGCCGGAGGCCCCGGCGGAACAGCTCCCGGAAGGAACGGTCCCCGTCCAGCGTTTCCAGCAGCAAAGTCCCCACCATCAAAACCGCCGACACCTCGAAATAGCTTTGGTAAATTCCCATGGAGAGGGCGATCACCACGGCTCCGGAGAGCGTTCCCCACCGGGAGCGCACCGCCAGATAGGCGCCCAGCGCCGCCAGCATCAAACTGAAAAAGTACGGGCCGGCCGTAAACATATACGCGAAGGTCCCGGTCACCGAGGGGAAGGAGACCATGACCGCCGCCGTCGCCACGCAAGCCAGCGGGCGGCGGATTCGAAACAGGGACACGGTGAAGCACACGGTTCCCGCCAGAAACAGGACGGAGAGCAGGCCGATCAGCCAGGGCGTGCTGAACGGGCCGTCCAGCGGCGAAAGCGCCGGAAGCAGCCAGCGGCCGGAGGCCGTGCCGTAATCCATGGAGAAGAGATACAGGATGTCGTCATGGTTCGGCAGCTTGTTGACGAACATGTAACAATGCACCGCAAGGCCCAGGAGCGCCGACGCAAAAAACGTCAGCCGGATTTCCCCGGGGACGCGGCTCCACAGCTCCTTTATAAGCGCCTCCGGCGGTTTCAGCGTTGGATGTCCGGCGTTCACTGTGCGCCGCCCCCTTCCCGGCCGCACACCCTGGCCACAAGATACCGGGGGCGGGCCTTCACTTCAATGAAAATCTGCGCAATGTAATAGCCGATGATTCCCAGGCTGATCATGAGGATGCTGCCGATCAGCAGCAGGAGGATGATCACCGTGGTGAAACCGTCCGCCGCCCCGCCCCGGGCCCATTTTGCCAGCGTCTGCACGCCCAGGACCAGGGACAGCAGCAGCGTCAGCACTCCCAGGACGGTGACGGCCTGCATGGGCGCGGAGGAGTAGGCGGCAATGTTGGAGACGGCGTAGCGGACCAGCGCCGCCGCGGGCCAGTGGGTGCGGCCCGCGGTCCGCTCCGCCACGCGGAATTCCACCTCCGCGGTGCGGAAGCCCACCCAGGCCGCCAGAGCGCGGAAGAAGGTCCTGCGCTCGGAGAGCGCCAGCAGCGTGTCCACCACCCGCCGGTCCATCAGCTTGAAGTCGGAGGCCCGGGACATGTCCAGCCCCACGGCTCCGCTCATAATTTTATAAAAGCACCTGGCGGCAAAGCTGTGGGCGCCGCTTTCCCTGCCCCGGTCGGCCTTCACGCCGTTGACGACCTCCCAGCCCTGCTGCCAGAGGGCGTACATCTCCGGCAGCTTCTCCGGCGGGTGCTGGAGATCGCAGTCGATGACCGCGCAGCAGTCCCCCGCGGCGGCCTCCAGTCCGGCGAAGATGGCGGCCTCCTTGCCAAAGTTGCGGGAAAAGCTGATTCCCCGCACGTTCGGCGCCGCCTGCGCGGCCTTGCCGATCTCCTCCCAGGTGCGGTCAACGGAGCCGTCGTCCACAAAAACCAGCTCGCAGGGGATGCCCGCTGCCTGCAGCACGCTTCCAATCCGGTCGGAGGCGGAGGCAATGAGGGCCTCTTCGTTATAAGCCGGAATCACGACGGAAAGCATGGTCTGCGCCCCCCTTTTTTCGTTTGAATACCAGCAGTCCGGTCCAGTAATTGACGACGACCACCACCACCGCCGCCAGCAGCTTGGCGGCCAGCTGGTTCACGGCCAGCAGCTTTACCAGCACCAGGAGCAGCGCCGTCTCCAGGCCCAGGGAAAACAGCCTGGACAGGGCAAACTCGCCGGCCTCCCTCCAGCCCCGGCGGCCGGTGGAGCGGTACACCCACCTGCCGCTGGCGAGATAGGAGAAGGCCACCGCCGCCACCCAGGCAATTCCGTTGCCGGCGATATAGTAAAGACCGGCGATCGCGGTCAGCAGGACATAGACCGCGTAGTTGACAAGCGTCGTCATACCGCCCACAACGAGATAGGCCAGCTGCTCCGCATGCGCGGTCAGAAGCGCGTGGATTCTTTTGGTCATGGGCGTCCTCCGGCGCTGCAGAAACCTCTACTTTTTTGCAGCGGGCGCCCTTTTTGAAATTTTTTCCCGGAGGTATTGAAAAGCGGGGATTCCTGTGTTATTCTGTTTTATGCTGAAAAGCAGAAAGTATCTTGCAGAAAAGTAGACTTTTTTGTAAAAACGCCCCCTTACAAGAACATGGCCTTTTCATAAATCTCCGCCCGGTAACGGAAGGTGGACAGCGGCATCCCGCACTCCTTTGCCGCCGCCGTGCCGGTGATCGTCCCGGCCTTCCACCGCTGGTAGGCGCTGTGGTAGTTCTCCGGCAGCGGCCTGGGGGGCCTGCCGAACCGGACGCCCCGGGCCTTTGCCGCCGCGATGCCCTCCGCCTGCCGCCGGCGGATGCTGGTGCGCTCGTTCTCCGCCACGAAGGACAGCACTTGGAGCACGATGTCGCTGAGGAAGGTCCCCATCAGGTCCTTGCCCCGGCGGGTGTCCAGGAGGGGCATGTCCAGCACCACAATGTCAATTTTTTTCTCCTTGGTGAGGGCCCGCCACTGATTCTGGATCTCCTCATAATTGCGTCCCAGCCGGTCGATGCTCTTGATGTAGAGCAGATCGTCCGGCCTGAGCTTTCGAACCAGCCGCTTGTACTGGGGGCGGTTGAAGTCCTTGCCGGACTGTTTGTCGGTGAAGATGTTCTCTTCCGGAACGGCCAGCTCCCGCATGGCGATGAGCTGCCGGTCCTCGTTCTGATCCCGGGTGCTGACCCGGATATAGCCGTATGTATTTGAAATCATGACCAAGCCTCCCTTTGACTTCTTCAGGTGATATCTTACCCGGGAATTTCAGAAGCTGTACCAATAACCGCAGTACGTGGATTGGCGGGAAAATTTCCCGCCAGGATGTGTGCCGCGGCGATTGGCGCCGCTTCTTACAGCTGTGCAGAAAAAGCACGCAAACACACCTGCTCCGTGTGTTTGCGTGCTTTTTAAAATTGCGGGCCCGCCGCCTGGGGAGGCAGCGCTGAAGACCGCCATATCCCGCCGTCCGCCGCCTCGGCCCGCCGGGCAGCCTTTGGGGCTGACGGCCGGAGGGGGAGCGCCGCAGAGCGGTCAGGCCAGCTCCGCCACCGCCACGAATACGTTGGAAATCTCATACCACGTGGCGAAGTCCACGCTGCCGGTCTGGGGCAGGTGGAAGATTTTTTGAAATTCCGTCACCGCCGCCTGGGTGGCGGAGCCGTAAATCCCGTCCGCCGGAAGCTTGGGGATGGCGGGGAAGTTCCGGGCGATGCGGTTCAGCTGTTCCTGGACGGTCCGCACCGCCTCTCCCTCGCTGCCGGGGGAGAGGACCTCGCCGCCGTAGGAGAGGGGGACGCCCTCCACCTTCTCCGCGCTTTTTAAGTAGATTTCCGAGCCATAGTACTTTTTCAGGATGCTGACCGCGTTCCAGCCCTGCTCCGCCAGGGACTGGGAGCCCCACTGGCTCAGTCCGCCGCACTGGGTCCGGCGGCCGTCGCAGTACTGGGTGAACAGGGGCTGGGCGATGCCCTCTTTCGTGACGTAGGTGGTGAAAAGATCGTCCACCACCACCCCGATTTCCTCAAAGATGGTCCGCCCGTGGGAATAGGACTGGTCAAAGGCGGTGGAGCTGGTAACGGTAAAGTCATAGCCCTTCCCCCGGTACCACTCCGTATAAACCCGGTTCAGGGTGAAGGAGAGAATCGCCAGGACATTGGCCTTGATGGCCTCGGTCTGCCAGGTGGAGTAGATCTCGCTGCACGCCACGTTTTTGATGTAGTCCTTGAAGCGGACCCAGTGGTTGGGGGTGGAGGCGTCCTCCGGGCGCCCGTCGTGCACGACCACGAATTCCGGGATTACCGGCTCCGGCAGGACCACCAGTCCCTCCGGTTCCGGCAGGGGCTTGATCTCCTCTTCCGGGGGGCGGGAGGAGGGCTCCCCCCAGAGGGCGTGGGGCGGGACCAGCACATTGCGCACGTTGAAGCCGCCGCTTGTGGCGCCCGGAAGCGCCGCCCGCTGAATGGACCGCCCCATGGGCAGCAGCTCCACTCCCCCGATGTGAAGCGTTTGGAAGCCCTCGGCGGAGACGGTGACGTTATAGACGGCGTAGGGCCTCCGGTCCGAATCTCCCTCCGCCACGGACCATTCCATGGGCGGGGCGGGCAGCTCGAAAAACGGGGTCTGCCCGGAGGAATCGGTGACGGTTTCCTCCAGGGTTTTCCCGTTGGACGGGTCCGTGACGCGGACCCTGGCGTTGGAGACGGGCGCGGGGCTTTCGCCCTCCGTGACGAATATCTGCAGATTGCCTTTGTCCAGGTAGTTTGGATTCATAAGGACGCTCCTCCTTTCCGTATACTATCCTATGCGGGGGGAGGCGCCGGGGAACCCGCCCGCGAACACCGGCACAGGAGGGCTGTATGGAATACATTATCAAGTATACGGGAGACATCCTCTCTCTGGGTTACCCCACGGAGCTGCTGGACGCCCAGTTTGCCATCATGGAGCTGGAGAATCAAAATCCGGAGCGCCTGCTGGAACACCGGCAGGTGACCTGCTACGAGCCCGCCCGCCGCCTCAGCGGCCTGATGGACCGGAGCCTGGAGGCGGCCTGCATCCTGCCGGTCCAGCGGGAGAGCGGGCTGGGGCTGACGGGGCGGGGGGTTTTGATCGGCTTTGTGGATTCCGGCCTGGACCTGACCCACCCGGAATTCCTGGGGGAGGACGGGACCAGCCGCATCATGGCCCTTTGGGATATGACGGGGCAGGGGACGCCCCCCAGGGGCTTCCTCCACGGCGCGGTCTACACAAGGGAGGAGATCGCCGCGGGGCTTGCCCCGTCCTCGGACCAGGCCGGGCACGGCACCGCCGTCGCCGCCGTCGCCGCCGGGCGGAGCGGCGCGGCCCCGGAGGCGTCCATCGCCGCGGTGAAGCTGGCCAGCGCCCGGACCACGGATATCATGCGGGCGGTCAAGTTCCTGCTGGATCAGGCGGAGGAGCGGGGGATGCCCTGTGTGATCAACCTGAGCTACGGCACCAACTGCGGGTCCCACCAGGGGCAGACGCTGTTCGAAACCTATATCGACCAGTCCGCCCAGCGGGGCCGGAGCGTGGTGGTCTGCGCCGCCGGGAACGAGGGCTCCGGGGCCCACCACTTCCGGGGGCGGCTGGAGGAAGGCGGCGTCACCGAGGCGGAGTTCACCGTTTCCACCCGGAGGGAACAGGTGTATCTCTCCCTCTGGAAGAACTTTGCCGACGAGGCGGCCTTTGAGCTGGTCCTGCCGGGGGGGCAGTCCACCGGGCCGCTGACGGAGGGGGCCCGCTTTCTCCGCTTCGGCTCCATCCGGGTGACGATGTTTTACGGCGTGCCCACCCATTACAGCGCGTCCCAGGAGGCGCTGTTCCTTCTGGACGCCCCCGCCGGGGAGCTGGACGGCCTGTGGAAGCTGCGCTGCTTCGGAAAGCGGGTGGCGGACGGGCGCTTTGACGTATGGCTGCCCACCGTCGAGGAGGTCAGCGACCGCACCGCCTTCCTCCAGCCGGAGCCGGATCTGACGATCACCCTTCCCGCCACGGCCCTCTACCCGATTTCCGTGGGGGGCTTCCGCCCGGAGACGGAGACGGTCAGCCCCTTCTCGGGCCGGGGGGACCAGGACTGCGCCGGGCGGGTGCTGCTGGACCTGACGGCGCCCGCGGAGTCCGTCCGCTCCGCCAAGCCGGGGGGCGGCTATGATGCGTTCACCGGCACCAGCATGGCCGCGCCCTTTGTCTCCGGCGCGGCGGCGCTGATGATGGAGTGGGGGATCGTCCAGGGGAACGACCTGTTTCTCTACGGGCAGCGGGTGAAGGCGTTCCTCTGCAAGGGGGCCTTGCGAAGCCCCTTTCTGGCGTATCCCAATCCCCTGTGGGGGTACGGGCGGCTGAACCTCTGCGGGACGATGAACGCGCTGGTCAGCCATTTGGAAAGGGGGCTTTGAACATGCAGCTTTCGCCGGAGACGCTGGAATTCATCCATGCGCCGGATACGGTGGACTTCGTCACCCGGGCCACCGACGCTTTTTTCGACTACGCCCGGACCTCTCCGGACGTGGTGGTGGGGCAGACGCTGTCCGGGCGCTACGTCCTGGGCTATGTGAAGGCGGAAAATTTTCACAAGCTGGAGGAGGCCCTGGGCGCGGCGTTCGTCAGCTCCGTTCCCGTGATCCTGGGCCTGCTGGACCGCCCCGCCCTGGAGGCGTCGGGCGTGTCCCAGGTTCACGGCCAGCCCTACCTGAACCTGAAGGGCCGGGGCGTGCTGGTGGGGCTGATCGACACCGGCATCGACTACACCCAGCCGGTTTTCCGCTATGCGGACGGAACCAGCAAGATTCGCTACATCTACGACCAGACCGCGGAGGGGGAACCGCCCTCCGGCTTCCTTCTGGGGCGGGAGTACAGCAAGGCGGACATCGACGCGGCCCTGGCCGCCCAGGACCCCTATGCGCTGGTGCCCCAGCGGGACGAGGACGGCCACGGCACCTTCATGGCCTCCGTGGCCGCTGGGCGGCAGACCGAGGACTTCACCGGCGCCGCCCCGGACGCGGAGATCATCGCCGTGAAGCTGAAAAAGGCCCGGCCCTTCTACCGGGAGAAGTACTGCGTCCCGGCGGACCAGGAGAATGCCTATGAGTCCAGCGCCGTGATGCTGGGGGTGGAGTACATCCTCCGCAAGGCCAGGGAGCTGGGCCGCCCCGCGGCCATCTGCATCGGCCTGGGCACCAACGCCGGGAGCCACGACGGCCACAGTGTCTTTGAGGAGTACCTGGGAGGCGTTTCCATCCAAAAGGGCGTCTGCCTCTGCGCCGCGGCGGGCAACGAGGCGGAGGCCCGGCACCACGCCGGCGGCATCCTTCAGCCCGGGGAGAAGCCGGGAAAGGTGGACCTGAAGGTGGGGGAAAACGCCGGAGACGTCTATATTGCCGTTTGGAATACGGTGGCGGACCGCATCTCGCTGTCGGTCCGGTCTCCCTCCGGGGAGCTGGTGGGCCGGGTGCCGGCCCGGCCGGGGGCCGCCCCCGCCGCCGACGTGAAGCTGGTGCTGGAGGCAGCCAGGGTGCAGATTGAGTATCACTTTCCGGTGGAGGGCAGCGGGGGGCAGCTGTCCATCATCCGGATCCTGGGGGCGACCCCCGGCGTGTGGACCATTCAGCTCCACGGAGACATTCTTCTGAACGGCAGCTACCAGGTCTGGCTTCCCATGACGGGCTTTGTGGCCCCCTCGGTGGAGTTCCTGGCGGCCACGCCGGACTACACCGTCACCAGCCCCGCTTCCGCCGTGGGGGTGATCTGCTGCGGGGCCTATGACAGCGCCGGGAAGAGTCTGTATGCCAAGAGCTCCCGGGGGCCGGCCTGGGACGGGCGGATTCTGCCGGATCTGGTGGCCCCCGGCGTGGGGGTGGGGGGAATCTATCCCCACGGCCCCGGGCTTATGAGCGGCACCAGCGCGGCGGCCGCGGTGCTGGCGGGAATCTGCGCGCTGCTGCTCCAATGGGGCGTCCGGGAGGGGAACGACCCGGCCATGGGGACCTATCAGATCCGGGCGTATCTCATCCGGGGCTGCCTCCGGCGGACGGATATGTCCTATCCCAATAACCAGTGGGGCTATGGGTCCGTGCAGCTGATGCAGACCTTCCACCTGATGCGGGAGCTGTGAAAAAGGGGCTCCGGGACCTTTGGACGGGCGCTCCGGCCGGGGCGCGGGCGCCCCCCCATCCGTCCCGGCGCCGTTCCCCGCCGGAGACGCGTTTTTTGCCGGCGGGCGGTTCCCGATATTGAATTTGCGCCTCCGGGTGGTATACTGTAGGGTAGCACGGATTCCGGCCTTGCCGCCCGGCGGGGCGCGCGGACGGGACCGGATGGAGAGGAGACTGAACCTGTGATTGCGGATCTTCACACCCACAGCGCGGCCTCCGACGGGCAGTATGCGCCTGCGGAGCTGGTGCGCCTGGCCAGGGAGCGGGGCATTGAGGTGCTGGCGCTGACGGACCACGACACCCTGGACGGCCTGGAGGAAGCCCTCCGGGCCGGGGAGGCGCTGGGGGTCCGGGTCCTTCCGGGGATCGAACTGGGAGCGGCGGAATACGACCACCTCCATATTCTGGGCTACGGCTTTGCCCCCGCCGCCCTGGCTCCGCTGTGCCGGAAGCTGAAGGACGGACGGGACCGGCGGGCCCAGCGCATGATTGACTTCCTCCGGCAGAAGGGCCTGGAGCTGACGCTGGAGGAGGTGGAGGAAACGGCCGGAGGAACCCCGATCGCCCGGCCCCACGTCGCCCAGGTCCTGGTTCGCCGGGGATACGCGGACAGCGTTCCGGACGCGTTCCGGCGGTATCTGGACACCGGGGAGTTCCGGCGGGAGGTCCGGCGCTTCAAGGCGGACGCCCGGACCTGCTTGGAAGCCGTCAAGGCCGGGGGCGGCAAGACCTCCCTGGCGCATCCCTGCCAGATCGGCCTGGACCCCCGGGCGCTGGAGGAGCTGGTGGGGAGGCTGGCGGCATGGGGCCTGGACGCCCTGGAGTGCCGGTATCCCACGCACACGCCGGAGCAGGAGGCCTTTTACCTGCGCCTGGCGGAGACGTACCGGCTCCATGTCACCGGGGGGAGCGATTTTCACGGCGAACGGGTGAAGCCCGGGGTCCGGCTGGCGGCCTTGCAGATGGATGTGGACCGGCTTCTGGAAACGGATACCGGCTTCCCCGGCAGCGGACAGGCGGATATTATAGCAATCCTCAAAAATACTGACAGCAGTTCGACGGATACAGGCGGCACATACCTGCGTCTTCCTCCTTGACGGGCGCCAGCCCGCCTGCGTCGTCATCCTTGTTTTGTACCGCCTGTATCCGCTTCCTTTGCTTCCATTATTTCTGAGGATTGCTATAGATAGAAGTAAAGCCCCGGGAATCCTACGGATTCCCGGGGCTTAGGCTGTCCCAAAGCGCTGAAATCGAATTTGGCGGGAAGGAAGGGTGTGTGCGGGAAATCCGGGAGGGGTTTCCCGCGCTATTTCGATCCTTCGCGTTCGGAACCTTGGGAAAGCTCCGAACGCGTAAGCCGCTTGGAAAAACCATGGTTTCGCCAGGCGGATCCCCGGGAATCCCATGGATTTCCGGGGGCCCGGCTGCTTTGGGGCTGAAATGCCCGGAGGCCGCACAGGCGGCTTCCTGTGCCGGACTGCATCGGAACCGCAAGGGCGCTTTGCGCCGGACCAAAGGGCCATCGGTTAAAAAAGCATCTGCTTCGTTTCAACTGTGAAGACGATCCTCCTCCAGGCTCCTGACGACCCAGGCGTCCGGCAGATAGCGGCCCTGCTCCATGGAGCTGCTGGTCCTTGTAATCATCTCCCCGCGGTAGGTCATAGAGGAGCTGGACCCGCCGTCCATGTTCATCGCGGTCCAGCACCCGTACCGCAGCAGGATGTCCGCGCATTCCGAAACGGTGGTCCCCAGGCTGTGGCCCACCCGGCGGCCGTCGATTACCAACAGCAGCGCCGTTTTGTCCGCCGTCTGCCCGATCACCGTGCGGGGCTGAATCCCCATGCCGAAGGAGCCGTCGATGTGCTTTTCGCCGTTGAGCACAAGAATGGGGTAAAACTGCACGGCGTCCCGCAGCTCGCCGACCTCCAGACCGTACCCCGCCCTGAAATTGTCCTCCCGGTCGAATCCGGCGATCTGATACCGCCCCTTCAGGGCCCTTCCGGAGTACTCCCCGTTTGAAAGGACAAATCCCATGGGCTTGCTGCCGTTTCCCCTGCCCTCAGGGTCCTGAAATCCGCTGGCGTTCACGCCGAGGACCGCGCCGTTGGCCTCGCAGAGCTCCGTCACCGTCTGTCCCCGGGAAGACAGGGCGTTCCGGGCCAGGAAGACCTGCGCACTGTCCTTGACGACCGCCAGCTTGCCCTGGTATCCGTCCCCGGTTACGGTGCAGATAAACAGCTTGTTCGGCACGTCGATGGCCCATACCGCATCCCCCGCCGTTGTGTACACCCCGCTTAAATGGTCCGCCTGCAGCGCGGACAGGTCGTTCCACGAGACGGACTGCGGCAGGGTGGCCGGGTCGATCTCGGGAAACAGGGCGGCAAAGCGGCGGCGGGCCCGTTCCTCCGGCGTTCCGCCCGCCTCTTCCGGATACGCGTCCGGGCCCGCTTTTGCAAGGCCGCTGGCCTCAACCATGTTTTCCGCAAACCGCGCGTCCACGTCCTGCATCACATCCTGAATTACGGATTCCGGCAGGAAGGCCGTTGCCAGCCATTGGTGCGTCATGGTGCCCATGGCGGTTTCGATGTAGAGGGTTCTCCACTTCGCAATAAACGGAACGCCGGAAAAAACGAACAGCAGATACAAGGCGGCCCCGCAGGCCAGCACTGCCGCCGCGGCAAAAAGCCATTTGCACCTGGAGGCAAAACCGGCTTCTTCCATAAAATACCTCCCCAGGGAACCGGGGGAACGAAGGCCTCAATATCCCCGGCGCTTCAAATCCGCCGCCAGCTTCACATAGAACTCCCGCACGTCGAAGCCCCGGATGTTCTCCCGGTTCAGATCCACCACGTCCCCGTGGGAGATGCCCCGCTTCCCCTGGGGCTCCAGGAGGGTGAAGCGCTCCCCCCACTTGGCCGACTCCACCGACACCAGCCCGTCGTTCAGTCCGTCGAAGTGGCGGACGACAGGGTAGGTCATATTCAGCGGGAACTTGCCGTGCCGGGCCTTCCTGCAGTAGGACATGACGCTCTCATACACCACACCGGGGGCGTCGGGCGTCACCTCGTTTCGGGCCAGGCACGCGCTCTCCGTCAGGTCCGTCACCGCCGCCAGGAAGTCCGGGTTGGGGTCGCCCACCTGTTTCATCGTGGCATTGTACGCCGCCGCGATTTTCAGCCGGGCGGCCTGGGGGACCTTGCCCAGCAGGTACTCGGCAAAGATGCAGCCCCGGTGGGGGGTGTTGATGGTGGTCAGGGTGGCAACATAGGGGGCCATGCCGCAGTGGGCGATGGCGGCCCGGCTGTCCAGCCCGCCCTTGGAGTGGGCGATGATGTTCACCTTCCCGCAGCCCGTCTCCTCCACGATCTGCCGGATGCGCGCCGCCAGTTCCTTCCCGCTGTCCTCCACCGCCGCCGCGGACTGCTGCTGTCCATAGTAGACGGTAGCCCCGTTGCGGATCAGCTCCCTGGGGATGCGGCCCCAGTAGTTGAGGTAGCGGAAGTCCCGGAAGAACACGCCGTGGACCATCAGGAGGGGATACTTCGTCTTGCAGACCTCGCTCTCCGCCCGTACTTCGTCCAGCTCCCACTTCTGGGTTTCAAATTCCACTTCGTCACAACAAATGCGGAGGATCTTTGCCAGATACCAGAGGTTCACCAGGGGAATCCACCCGCACAGGGCCGCCAGAACGCGGTGCTTCAGCCCTAACTGCACCGAGGTGAGGTAGACCCGGATCATGCCGTTCCAGAAGACTATGGCCTCCAGGATCACCGCCAGCAGCAGGCCCATCGCGCCCCCGAAAACCATCCACCACGGAAGGAGGCCGTTTTCCGCAATATCGGCACGCAGTACGTTCAGCCAGAGAAGCTGGAGCAGGACGGCAGCCGTGGCGGTCACGCAGAACAGCCACAGCAGCTCACAGCCCTCCGCCAGACGCTGGATGCGCTGGGTGGGGCCGGACTTCGGAATGGGCCGGAGATTCACCCAGAGGAACGCCGCCGCCAGAGGCAGAAACAGCCACCCGGCGCCGGAAACCGACCATTCGGCGTACAGCAGCCAGACCAGCGGCAGGGCGTTCGCCGCCGCCGTCAGCAGCAGACAGTAGACGATCCGCCTGACATACTTCATAAAGCCGCCTCCCGTTCAACAGCGCCCGCCGGCGCTTCTCTGCGTTTATAGTAGACCTTGCCAACGGGGTTGTCAAGCCGGGAGACTGGGCGGTTCTTTTCAAAAAGCGGATTGAACTGGGACAGGGAAAATGGTATGATCAAGGTAATTCAATTAAGGGAGGTTTAGCCGTGAAAATATTTACGATAGATGGGAATAATTTCAGCGATTTAGAGGGGTTTTATAACGAAATTGATAAAATACTTACGAAGGATTTGAATTGGAAAACAGGGCATAACCTCGATGCTTATAATGATTTGCTGAGAGGCGGCTTCGGCGTACATGAATACGAAGAACCCATAGTGCTTAGATGGATCAATTATCAGAAAAGTAAACGCGAACTTGGAGATGATCTTATTTTGACCATTTTAGAAATAACCTTAGATTTCAATAATTCTGGTCACGATTGTAAGCTGGAATTGTATTGACGATTTTTGGATGAAAGAGATATTGCCTATAAAGGACTGAACCCACCATGGAAACCGTCAAACGCGGCTATGTGCCGAAAGATACCGTTGAATTTGGCCCCAAGGCTTTGCCCAAGCTGAACGCCGCCGCCCAGGAGCTGGCGTTCCTGCTGGACCGGGGGTACGACACCAAATCCGCCTCCACCTTCGTGGGCAACCACCACCTGCTCTCGGAGCGCCAGCGGCTGGCCCTGGCCCGGATCACCTCTCCCCGCGCCGCTCTGGAGGAGCGGGAGCGGAAGCGGCTCCGGGAGGCCCCGGAGGCCCTGGTGCTGGACGGCTTCAACACCATCATCACCCTGGAGGTGGCCCTGTCCGGCTCCCTGCTCCTGGAGGGCATGGACGGCACCATCCGGGATCTGGCCGGACTGCGGGGGAGCTACCGCATCGTGGACAAGACGGTGCGGGCCGTGGAGCTTCTGCTGGCCCGGCTGGAGGCCCTGGGGGTCAGGGAGGCCCTGTTCTATCTGGACCGGCAGGTGTCCAACTCCGGACGCCTCCGGGCGCTGCTGCTGGACAAGGCGGCGGAGCGGGGCGTCCGGGTCCGGGTGGAGCTGCACCCCGGCGTGGACGGCGTCCTCTCCCGCCTGGAAAACGTGATTACCACAGACGCCATCATCCTGGACAAGTGCGGCAGCTGGTACAATCTGAACCGGGAAATCATCAAGGAGTCCGTCCCGGAGGCGTGGGTCTTGCGGCTGGACAGGAACGGCCTTTGTGAAATGCAGGCCGGGGAGAAATTTTCTCTATAAAACACCCTCGTCCTCGGGAGAAAATGCCCCCTGCCCCGTTTCGCCGGCGTCTTCTCCGGCAGGCAGGGCCGTAAAGGAAAACGTCAATATCGCGCCAAAGGTGTCGTCCGTTGTCCAGGCTGCCGACGAAGACATACAGCCGGAAACCCGGAAAAATCCTTCGCCCCTTGGTTCCAATGTCAAAACGCTCTGGAACTCCGCCGTATTCTGCGACACTAACACCTGATTGGGTGCTCCAACATAGCCCTCCAGCCATTGCCCGGTACGGTTTTGAAATTCCACATAAAGGAAAACGTCCTTATCCTCCGTGCCGGCGGGCGGAGGATCCAGAACGAAAGCGGCCGCGCTTCCCTCCGGAACTGTTCCTGCTGCGCGCACATCTACCTGCACCGGAAGATCACCCAGGTTCAGCAGGCTTTGCGGCTGGTGGATGATCTGTCCGGTTGCCGTCCCGCCGTCCGGCGCCCGTTCAAGACAATAAGGGTTGACCACGATTTCCCCGCTGCTGGGGACAACCACATCAATCACATCGCCGCTCCCTTGGTCCCCCAGCCCGCCCTGCGGCGCCAGAACTTCGCCCGGAATCGGTCCTGTCTCCTGTTCCTGCGTCTCAGGGGGAACCCGTTCTCCCTCGGGCGGGACTTCCTCGGCGGGAGGCTGCTCCTCTCCGGGCGGGACCTCCTCAGCAGGAGGCTGCTCTTCTCCGGGCGGGACCTCCTCGGCGGGAGGCTGCTCCCCCTCAGGCGGGACCTCTTTGGCGGGAGGCTGCTCCTCTCCGGGCGGGACCTCCTCGGCGGGAGGCTGCTCTTCTCCGGGCGGGACCTCCTCGGCGGGAGGCTGCTCCTCTCCGGGCGGGACCTCCTCGGCAGGAGGCTGCTCCTCTCCAGGCGGGACCTCCTCAGCGGGAGGCTGCTCCTCCTCAAGCCGGGTTTCTCCGGCGGAAGATTGTTCGCCTTCCAACTCCGAAACTTCCTCGGAGGCCGGAGCTTTCTCTTCTGCGGAGAGGAACCCGGAAGCCGGAGAATCCGGTATTTCCCCCACAGCGGACGCCGGAAGGGCAGGCGCCGCCGCCAGAAGCAGAGCCAGTCCTGTCGAACAGAGTATTTTCATTCTCATAGCAGTTTCTCCATAAAAAGGCCGTGCGGCCGTGTTGCACACGTCCGCACGGCTATACTGTCAGGTTTTCCTTGTTGGCCGGAAGGTGAACACGATGGTGACGTCCACGCCGTCCGCCTCCGTCCACGCGCTCCTGGGCTCCGGGATGCAGTCGCCGTCCAAGTGGAACGCGCCATAGCATGCGCTTCCGCCGGCGGCATCCAGAGTCACGATGTTTTTTTTGGACCTGGCATAGATCTTGACAGGAATATGTTCCGCTGAATCGTAGACGCCGGCCCATTCTACATGGGCCGGATCGTCAACCGCCTGCATCTCAAAATAGAAGAACGCACGCTTAGCCGTTGACGTGGAACCTTGTGTGCTGACAGAGTAGAGGGTCAGGTCGCTGCCCTCCTTCACCGCACCTGAAACCGTCGCATCCACAATCACCGGGACCACGCTCTGGTTTTCAATGTAGGATGTCTCGCACACAATCTGCTTGTTTTCCACGGTCCCGTTAATTTCCACAGGGAGACTGAGGGGATTGATATAGAGCTTGGATTCTGCCGGAACACGTACCTGAATCTCCACATCTGGAAGGAAACCCTGCGCCGTAAATTCCGTAGTGCCGCCTTCGACGCCGACCGGCCTTGCGGCGCTTGCCGGGACTGCCAGCAGCGCCGAAAGCGCCGCGGCGATCAAGCAGACGGGCTTTTTCATTTTCATGGGCGGGTTCTCCTTACGCGGGCCGTCGGACGGCGCTTTGTGCCGGAAGAGCGTGCGGCCTGTTGTGCGGCCGCACGCTCCGGCGGTTCCTGCTTGCGGGTTCTCAAAGAGCGCCCGTCCGTCCGCTTTCAATTGGCGTTGGAACCTTTACCGTCAGGGAGCGGGCTCTTCAATGGTGGTGGGCATGAAGGTGTAGGCGACGGTCACGGTGAAGGAGTCCTGCTCGTCCCAGGCGATCTTGGGCGCGGTCACGCAGTCGCCGTTCAGGCGGATCAGGGCGCCGCCGCCGGCCACGGCCGCGGGATTAGTGCCGGACAGGTCCGCCTTCTTCAGCGCGACCAGGTCCGCACCCGCAGTCTCACCGACTTTCACAATGACTTCGCCGTCGGCGTCATCGTCCGCCGCCCAGGCCTCGGCCAGAGGATTGTAGAGGGTGTCGACGATATCGCCTGCCGCACCCTTGATTCCGTCGTCCACTTTCATCTGGAACGTCACATAGGCGTTTTTGGTGGTGACGGTGGATCCGTCGGTGGGAGCAGTGGCAAATTTCATGGCTTTGGTGGTGTCCTTATCGGTGCGCTCTACAATGGCTCCGGTCACCGTGGCGCTGACGCTCAGGTCCATGCCGCTGAGGTTGTAGATGCAGTTGGGGACGCTGAGAATCTGGAACCCGCTGAGGATTCTGGCATCATCGCTGGCGTCATAGTTTACGTCCACTCCGTAGGGGTTGATGAAGGCGGCCACCGTGGCGGGGACCGTCACGGCGATCTCGGGTTCCTCAAAGGTGGCGGTGATGACGGTTTCGTCGCCCGCTGCAAAAGCGGTGGTAGCCAGGGCCATGGACATGGCGCCGGCCAGAGCGATGGACAAAATGCGCTTCAGTTTCAGGGTCTTCATGTTGTTTTCCTCCCAAAATGGTATATTTTTGCAACAGAATCAACTGTCCGCAACAAAGATGCTGGGTTACTCTTCAACCACATGGAAATCCATGGTGTGGGAAACCTGGCGGATGATGGTCTGCTTGCCGGTTTCTGCATCGGTCTCCACCTGGGTCAGCACGACATACACCCGATGATCGCCAAGATCCAATTCATGGTCCAGCGTGATGTGGTCAAAGCCGCTCCCCGGCGGGACCAGCCCGGAGAGAAAAATCTGATCCGTCAGCTCCGCGTCGGCAAAGATCGTGAGGAACATGTCATAGAGATTCGCCTCGGAATTGGTGATGGAACACTCAAAATTCAAGCCGTCCGTACTGTAGGCGTTGTTTTTGTACCGAAGTCCGATGGCGTTATTTTTGTTGTTTTCGATTGCCGCCTGCATCGCCGCGTTCAGGGCGTCCTGATCCAGCATCACCTTCGCCTCGCTGGAATATCCGATGGTCAGGCCGTCGTCTTCCTCTTTCTGTCCCAATAAGAACAGGGCGGCGACGGCGACAACCGCCAGCAAAACCAACGCGGCGACGGCCACGACGGTCTTGTTGACAGGGGCGGACGTCGTTTGGCGTTCCGTGGATGCGTCCATAGGGTTCCTCCTGATGTTGAAAAAGTAATCCATAGGGTCCCGCCGGGGGTTACCCGGCGGGAGACCCAAACGGCAAATTAGCCGAGGAGCTGAAGCACGCCCTGGGGAACCGCGTTGGCCTGAGCCAGCATGGCCTGGGCAGACTGAATCAGAATGTTGTTCTTGGTGTAGGACATCATTTCTTCGGCGATATCGGTGTCGCGGATGGTGGACTCGGCGTCCTGGATGTTTTCCGCCATGACGCTCAGGTTGTTGGCGGTGTGCTCCAGACGGTTCTGGGTGGCGCCCAGATCGCCGCGGACGCTGGATACCTGGTTGATGGCGTTGCGGATGGTTTGGATGGCCTTGGAGGCGGCGTCGGGATTGCTGATATCCAGATTTGCGATGCCCAGGGCCTCGGTGTGCATATCGCCCACCACAACCTTCAGCTGGTTGTAGCTGTCGCTGGTGTCGCCGATCTGGAGGGTCAGGGGCTTGCCCATAGAGGCGGTATCCACCGTACCCGTCTTAATCAGCCCGGACCAATCGCCGTCCTGGGAATCGCTGGTTTTGTTGTTCGTGCCTTCCAGCTTGTAGTTGTCGGTGTCCACGCCGCCTTCCAGCTCGGTGAAATAGATATAGCCGTCCGGGTTGGCGTCGCCCACCGCGCTGGTGGAGGTGACCTTGAAGTTTTTATTGCCCTGGGCGGCGGTGGTGATCCGGCTGGCAACCTTGCCCAGCGTGCTCTGTTCCATGGCTTTGAGGTCGTCTTCCGTCATGTCCGTCAGGTCGATCACATTGTGGCCGTCCTTGAAGGAGCTTCCCTTGCCCACGGCGAAGGTATAGGTGCTGTCGCCAATCGTCAGGGTGCTGCCGTCTTTCACGTTGGGGAGCAGCGTGCTGAGATCGAGCTTGGCCTGGGCGTACCGGCGCCCGGCGGAGCTGTCCACGGGCTCGGTCAGGGTGCGGACCTCAACGCCATGGGCCTGGTTGCCCGGCTGCGCTCCGGCGGCGGCGTCGTTATCCACGCCCGTAATTGTAACAGCGGAGTCGATGTCCCATGCTTTGGTGGGGGCGTCGCTCATGGTAAACGTGATTTTAGCGCCGTTCTGCTGGGCATCAATGGTCACGCCATAATCCGTTTTATAGGTTCCCGTGGCGCCCTTGGTGCCTCCGGTGGCCCATTTGTCGGCAATGGCCTTGGCAATATCTTCGCCCGTGATCTTCGACCCCTGGGCCGCTTTCGCCTTGACGATGATCTCCTGGCCAAAGACGCTGATCTTCACATCCGACTTATCCGTGCCGACGGTTCCCTCAAACTCGGAAAGATCCAGCTCGAACACGCCCGCCGTGGCCTTGTTGCCCAGCTGGCCGTCGGAGATGATTTCCAGGGAGCCCGACAGGTCGGTGTCGCCGGTGGTCTTGAGGGCGGTGTCCAAAGAGCCGTCCAGCAGCTTGATGCCGTTGAAGTTGGCGGAATCCGCGATGCGGTTGATTTCGGATTTCAGCTGGTCAACTTCCTTCTGGAGGTTGGCCCGGTCCACCTCGTTGTCATAGGTGCCGTTGGCGGACTGGGTGGCCAGGTAGTCCATGCGGTTGAGCATGTCCTGGATTTCCTGCATGGCGCCCTCGGCGGTCTTCACCAGAGAGATGCCGTCCTTGACGTTTTTCTGGGCGGCGTTCAGGCCGGTGATCTGGGCCCGCATCTTCTCGGAAATGGCCAGGCCCGCGGCGTCGTCGCCCGCCCGGTTGATCTTGTAACCGGAGCTCAGCTTCTCCAGGTTCTTCGCCAGGGCAGAGGTGTTGGTGTTGTAGTTCCGGTAGGCCGACATGGCCATGATATTATGCTGAATTCTCATTTTATAGTCCTCCTATAAATAAAATGATTGCTGGGATAATCCGGCGCTTCGGGACCTCCTGTCCCTCCGCATGGGTGGAGCACCTTCCAAACCGCCGCCGCGCGCGCGGAGCGGCCGGTCCTTCCGGTACGGGACTTTATTTCACCCGGCTCGTCAGCCGGTTGAAACCACATTATTTGGGGGAATAAACGGGTTCGCTGGAGGTGGATTCCGGCGGGAAGATGAGGTCAAGCTGCCGCCGCAGAGACTGCACATTGCTGTCTTCGCCGTCCATTTCGCAAAGCAGCGCCCGCATAGCGGCCAGCGCCTGGGATTTGTTCCGGTTCCACTCCTGCCGGTGGCGGTAGGGGCCGTCCACAACACACTCCGGACGTTCCCCTCCGGTCCGTTCCAGCACCTCGCCCCGAAGGATGGTCATGTCCCTTGGGGCCTTCACCATCAGCTTGCAGCGGTCGCCGGCAATGTGGTTCAATTGAACGACAACCTCGTCACCGATGGTCATGTAATCTCCTGTTCGAAGCTGCAAAGACAGCATGGCAAACTCCTTTCGCCTGCTTCTTCATCGTAATAATGTTTTGGACGCTCACCGGGGCGAAATCCGTTCCGCTTCATTTCCGTCTGGCGGCGAAAAGTCCGCTTCCCTTCCTTGCCCCGCCTCTGCCCGGCAAAATCTGCGGATTTTGCCGGGACCCCGAGGGAGCTTCGGACGTGCGCACACGTCCTCTCGTTTCCCACTTAACGGCCCGGAAAACGCTGAGCGAAGAAAAATGGGGTTCAATTTCCCTTCGCTCAACGCTCCCCTGGCCGGAACCATGGGCGTTCACCGGCGTCCCGACCGGCACAGCTGGGGTTTTGTGAAAGAACTACGCGCTTTCGCGGCGCTCCTGCATATGAAAGTATTGGGCCAAGCCCTGGGCTTTGATATTCCGCGCGGCGTTCGTCTCCCGCTTGAGGTTCGCGCCGCAGCGGGGACAGGTCCAGGTCCGCCGCCTTGTGGAGATTTCCTCCGGCATAACGCAGCCGCAGACGGAGCAGGTCCGGGTGGACGGGAAGCTGCGGTCAACCATAAGGAGCGGCTTTCCCTGCCGCGCCAGCTTGTAGCGCAGACACTCCCGGAACATCCCATAGCCGGAATCGTGGACATTTCCAAGGCCCATGATTCTGTTGAGCTCGTTCATCTCGTCCGCTCTCACGCACACGGCGTCCCAGGCGTTGGCTATCCGCCGGGATTCCTTGTGAATGTAGTCGCGGCGCTGATTGGCGATATGCTCATGAATCTGATAGAACTTTTGCACGGCCTCCCGGTAATTCCGGGAGCCGGGCTGCATCCGGTTCAGGCTCCGCTGGAGGCCGGCCAGCTTCTCCTGCGCCTGCTTTTTCCATCGGGGCGGGTCCGCCGCGGCCCCGCCGCTGTCCACGTAGAAATGCTGCATGGAATATTTGAGCCCCACCGTGGTTTCCTCTGTGGGAACAACCGGGACCGGCTCCTTTTCCGTGTGCTCATAGAGAATATAGCCGTAATATTTGCCCGTCCGTGTCTTGTCCACGGTGATGCGCTTGAGCTTCCACCACGCCTGGGGACGGCGGGAAAACTTTGCCCGGACAATCCCGGCCTTGGTCATGCGGACGCCGTCCCTTGTGGTGTAGATGGTGGGACCGGACTCAAAAACATGGTTGCAGGCGGTGAAAGAATCCCGGTCGCTTTTCTTGCGCTTGAAATTGGGATGCCCAAAATGCTCAGGATCCCTGAAGAACACCCGGAACGCTTGGGAGAGCTTGTTGTGCTCCTGGATCAAGGCCTGATTGTCGACCTCTTTCAGGAAGGGCGCTCCGGTCTTGTATTTTGCCGGGGTAGGAATGAAAAAAGCTCCGGTTTCGTTGTAGAACCGCTGCTGGTCGGAAAGCATCTGGTTCCAGATGTAGCGGCAGCAGCCGAAGGTCTTTCCGAAAAGCTCCTCCTGCTCCGGGGTGGGGTACAGCCGGACCTTGAGGGTGGTGAACTGTGCCGGATTGCCGGTATTTTTACGTCGTCCGTTCCTCGCCGCCATGCTGCCGGCACACTCCTTTCGGGAAAGCGTACTTTTTTAGAACGGAAATTTTTCAAAGAAAATTTTTGAGAAAGTATTATCTTCCCAAGCAGTTGTGCCGAATAAGAAACTGTAAGCAAAAACGGCCTCTATTCTAAAAAAGTACGCTTTTTTAGAATAGAGGCCTTGTATAATTAGGGGATGTTTTCAAACTGGAGCGCCTTATAGTAGAACGTGGAAACCGGCATGGCGCAGGCGTCCGCAGCCTGGTTCAGCGTGAGCTTTTTCCCGCGCCACTCCTGATGGACCTGATAGAAGTTGTCCGGCAGGGGAGCGGGCGGACGCCCGAACTTCACGCCTCTGGCTTTTGCCGCCGCGATACCCTCCGCCTGACGCCGGCGAATGTTGGTGCGCTCGTTCTCCGCTACGAAGGACAGTACTTGGAGAACGATGTCGCTGAGGAAGGTGCCCATCAGATCCTTGCCGCGCCGGGTATCCAGCAGAGGCATGTCCAGTACTACGATGTCGGTTTTTTTCTCTTTGGTGAGGATGCGCCACTGTTCCAGGATTTCGGAGTAATTGCGGCCCAGCCGGTCGATGCTCTTGATGTAGAGCAGATCGTCCGGCTTCAATTTCTTCACCAGCCGCTTGTATTGCGGCCGTTCGAAGTCTTTGCCGGACTGCTTGTCCATGAAGATATTCTTTTTCGGGATCGACAGTTCCTTCATGGCAATGAGCTGCCGGTCCTCGTTCTGGTCGCGCGTGCTGACCCGGACATAGCCGTATGTATTTATTTGGATAGTTATCGAACCTCCTTTTGCCCTTCCCAGGCAATATCTTACTTTATATCTTGAAATTTGTGTATAAAAGAACGCAAACACGTCCAACGGACCTGTTTGCGTTCCTAAAATTTTCCTTTGCGCTTCCGTGTAAGCGTCGGCCTAATATCCTGACCTGTGATTCATCTTCGTAAGGTTGAGGTAGGTCCGGGTGGCGGAGACGGTCCCGGTTTTGGCGGCGTAGCCGTCCGCCGGTGATGATGATTGTGAGTAAGGTATTAATCATCATCGTTGTCTTCCGCCAGGAGCTCTTCCTGAGTAATCCCTTTCAGCCCGGGCTTAACAAAGTTGAGGAAATCCCAAAAGGGGGCCTCCGGATGAGCGGTGCCGTAGTCGATGATCTCCTGCTCGATATGGTCGTAAAGGGCAGATGCCACCATCATGTCAACATCCTCCTGAAAAACCTTGTCCTTTTTCAGTATTCCGGTGCCGACATATCGTGACAGGAATTGCCGCAGTTCCTCTTCCATTTCAGATTACCTCACCTTCCAGGTTTCAAGAATCTCCATGCCGCCGTACCCGTCCGCCTGCACGATGTACCAGTGCTTCCCATCGTTGATTCTCCGCTTTTCGCCGGCCTCTAGCCCCGGGAACCTGGTGTTCAGTATTCCTGTCAGCCGGGCATAGGTTTTCGGCTTAAGCTGAATCCCGGAAAAGCTCCGCTGGGGCGACGGCGCGTACTTCGTCTTTCCAATTATACCACTTCCGCCGCCGCTGGTAAAGCGTCCGTTGCTCGGGTTGTGGTGGGGATTATAGTCTGCCGTGAAGCCGTCCCCGGTATCCCGCTCAAAGGGGACCTCCGCATCGGGGCCCAGCCCCATCAGGGGGTCCCGGAAGGCGGTCAGGTCCTGACAGGTCTTTCCGGCGGAGGCGGCAATCTCCTCGTCGCTGATGCTGCCAAAAAGCCCCGTCTCCTCCGAGAGCTTCCGCAGCTCCCGCTGGGCCGTGTCCGCCCGGATAAGCCCCGCCTGAAAGATATCCCGGACGGCCAGGGTTGAGTTGCTCGTATATCTCCATCCTGCGGTATTTCGGTGTCAATACGATATGGTATTGACATCTCCAGCTGGTATGTTCTAAACTGCTTATGTCTTTATCTTTCACGATAAAGACCTCCCTGTTTTTGTATTTGTGTGGTCGGCAAACCGCTCTTACTCTAACAGGGAGCTTTCCTTTTTCTGCTTTACTCCTCGCTGTAAGCTATTTTTTACCCCCGGCCTAGCCGGGGGTTGCTTTTGGTGCTGCCAAATTCATGGCGGTCTAAAACTGACACAGTGTCGGTTTTAGACCGCCGCCATATTACAAGGAGAATACAATATGCACATACGAAACGAACTCAAGACCCATATCGTGCAGGAAGGCAGGACCATAAACGAGGTAGTCCGGACGCCGGTGGTGGTCCATAGGTGAAGTGCCAGCGTCCCCATTCTTTCGGGCAAACTCAAGCGCGCCACCCTGCGGTACAGCGAGGCAACCGAACTGGCGGGTGTGCTGCGCTGCGACATTGTTTGGAAAAAGCGGGAGAGAGGACACAAGTGAAAGCGATTCCGGCAGAGCGGCCCGCGCAGGTGTATTTGTGACATTTACCTGGACAGGGGTATATCCGTTCCCATGGATACCGGTCCAGCCTGCCGCAGCCACCCGCGCGGGTGCAGCGCGGAGAGAAAAACAGCTTTGTGCACCATCACACAAATGTATACGGCTATATCCGGGTGAGTACCCGCGACCAGAACGAGGACCGGCAGTTAATCGCTATGCGGGAACTGTCCATCCCGGAGAAGAATGTCTTTCTGGACAAGCAGTCCGGTAAGGACTTTGAACGGCCTCAATATAAGAAGCTGGTCAAAAAGCTGAAGCCGGACGATCTGCTCTACATCAAGAGTATCGACCGACTAGGGCGCAACTACGGGGAGATTCTGGAACAGTGGCGGATTCTGACCAAGGAGAAGGGCATCGACATTGTGGTACTGGACATGCCCCTCCTGGACACCCGCCGGGGCAAGGACCTGATGGGGACCTTCCTCAGCGACATCGTGCTCCAAGTGCTGTCCTTCGTGGCGGAGAACGAGCGCACCAGCATCCGCCGGCGGCAGGCGGAGGGCATCGCGGCGGCAAAGGCCCGGGGCGTCCGGTTCGGCAGGCCCCCCAGGCCGCTGCCGGAGAACTACCACAGCGCCTACCAGCGGTGGAAGGCCGGGACGATCACCGGCACGGCGGCGGCAAAGGAGTGCGGGATGCCGCTGTCCACCTTCCGTTACCGGGCGGAGATTTATGAAAAGGCCATGTTCTTGTAAGGGGGCGTTTTTACAAAAAAGTCTGCTATCATGCCTTTAAAGAGTTTCAAAAGATCACCCCCCTGGAGGAATGAAAAATGGGAATAAACATCATAGCTGCCGCTATTATCTGGATAATTTTACTTCTAGCAATTATTGGAATCCCCGTAGGAATCTTTTTTGCGATCAAGCACCTGATTAAATTCACGACGAGGACAATTTACGAAGAGAAGGCCAGGGCACAGGAGAGGCACCGCAAGAGCTATGACCCGGAGGAGGAGCGCTGATGTCAGCGGTCTTTCTTACAGCGAGAGAAGAAGCCCTTGAAGCTCCTCAATATCCGATCAGCATAGTAAAGGCCAAAACGGATGAACATGCCAAAGGCGACCACATAAAGGATGAGATGCACAGGGAAAGCCGACAAAAAGTTCTACCGGGGACAATCGGTAACCAAGGGTGGCTACGACGGCAAGTGCGGCGGATGAAGCTCCCATGGCAAGCCCTCCTTACGGTTCTTTATTGATATGCACCTCGATTTTGCCGGAGAGCCAGCCCAGGAGCAGGACCAGGGCAAAGGCAAAACCGAAGACGGCATTGGCATATACAAACAGATTCAAAAGTACAAATATGGGGACCTCCATTTCTTTTTTCCGTGGGAAAAAGCAGGTGGGTCCAGCAGGGGAGGAATGCATCCGGATAGCCAGGGATTGCAGGGACCTGGAGAGGCTCCCAGACGAAGACGGGCCAGCCGCTGCACTTGTCGGTGCTGGCATAGACCTGCAGGGCCAAATCAAAGTTTCTCGTGGCAACCAGCAGGTTGCCCTTGTGGCCAAACGCTTTGTACATATATGTCATTAGAACCACTCCTTTTGAACGTGCACTTGCAAGCGCTGGCGGGTTTACGGTTTGTTCATTTGACGTAAAACCTCCATTCTGGTAAAATGTTAGACATTGGAAAAATGTGCTGAACATATTTTTTATTTCCGGAGGACGATTCCCACAAAGTCCCCGTCATTTATTTCATTTATAGTATAGGGCAGGCTGTTTTCCAACAATTCACATAGAAAGGAGAACGCCGAATGATGGAAATCATCGGGGCTTTACTCGGAATCGGCAAGGCTCTTATTGAGCTATACAGCGTTCCGATTTTTACCATGTCACTCTTACTCGGTATGGTAGCGCCTGCTTTTATCAAATACGCGAAAAGCGGGTAATTCACAAAAACCCGGTACGTTACAGCGTGTCGGCCCCTTCTTTGAAGCCGTAGCTTTGTAGGTGCACTTTCAAAAAGAGGAGTTTTGGAGGTCCCGCCCCTCCTGGGTGTCGAAGCGGGCTATAGGGTTAGTTGGTCCAAGCCCGTGGCGGGAATACCGTCAATCTCTTCCGTCCATTTGTGACGGTCTATGTAGGCTTGCACGCTGGCGTACTCCGTGAATTTGCCACTGTCACAAAAATTCTATGACCTTATGAATACGGCGGAAGAATGCCTCCCGGCTTGGGCCGTCTATCCCGGTATACTGCATGTCTGGGGAAATGTTGGTGATAATGAAAATCTTGGAAATCCAGATAAAACAAAAATAGAGATTGACATTCAAAGGAAAATTTCTTATAATAACAAAGTCGATTAGGCGTCACGCCAAAATACGCAATGACGTGTTTGACAAATCCGGGTGTAGCGCAGTTGGTAGCGCGCATGGTTCGGGACCATGAGGCCGTGGGTTCAAATCCCGCCACTCGGACCAAGTAATGATAATCCGAACTACATTATTCAAGTGGGTAATGTGTTCGGATTTATCATTTCTATTGAGAACATTTTTTGATGCAAAAGGACGGAGGTAGATAACCTCTGTCCTTGCATTTTCTATCGCCCTATTATATAATATGTTTGCCCCGCAGGTCAGCGTTAAACTCTGAAGCTTAAGGAGGCGTTCATATGGAACAGTTTAAGCAAAGACCCAAACTGCTTTCCTACTTTTTAGGACTCGGTGTTATTATTTTTTTCAACTGCTTTGGGTTTCCAATCATAAACTTGAACAAAGAATGGTCAATGATGCTTACCGCCATTAAAATTTATGTTGTACTTGGTGGTGCTCTTTTTTCTGGTGGTATCTTAGCTGGGCTTTTTCCAAAAAAGAAGCCGTTCTTTATTATTCTTATAACATCTATTACTGTTGGACTTGGCTTGCTCTGTCGGTATTTATTGGAGTTTGGCGAAGTGTCAAACACCTATAATTTTACTGTTCCAAACACATTGCTCCATGTGGGGATATTTCTTGCCTTAACAGGCCTTACATATATATGCTATTTTAGAAAAAAATAAGTTTCAGCTTGTCGGGTAGACGCAAGTAAAGGCGGGAGCATCGGTTAAGATGTCCCCGCCTTTGTTATGACTTGTTCTCTTGTTCGGCCTGCTGCTTTGCTTTCCACTCGGCATATTCCCGCTGCCCGTCCTCGCTCTCAAAGAACGCTTGTATCTCCGGGAGCAGGACACGGGCAAGGGCCTCTACCTCGTGATAGGGAATCCCCGTACCGTAGTCATTGGGCTTCTTTCTGCGCGGCATGGTATCACCCCGTTAAAGCTGCCCCTCGTCGAACAGGTAGCCTTGAAACACCGTACCGTCTCCGGTAATGAAACGGCCTCGCGCATCCTTTGGAATCTGTTCGGCGGCGCTGGTGTTGTCGAGAATGATTTGCGAAAGTACGCTGTCTGCCCTGCCGCAAACACGGAAATCCATGTTATTGCGTATCTGGCCGGGGATGATCATTGCGTCCGGCCTCTGCGTGGCAAGAATAAGGTGTATGCCGAACGCCCGTCCCTGCCGTGCGATAGTGGACAGCTTGTTTTCAATTTGCGCCAGCAGCTTCTTCCGCTCGTTGTCGGCTCCGGTCTTGTCCAACATCTCCGCCACCTCGTCACAAGCGAATATGAGCCGTGGGAGCGGCTGCTCCGTAGTCTCGTTGTAGGCGTCAATGTTTGGACAGCCCAGCGCCTTAAACGCGTTCTTGCGGTATTCCAGCACCGCTACAAGTTGATCGAGGGTATCGCACAAATCCTCCTCCGTGAAACACATCCGGCATTTTTCGTGCCAGACCTTGGGGAAATCCACGCCACCTTTGAAGTCGGCAATGTAGACCTCCGCGCCCTTGCGGAGCGCCTGCATAAGCAGCAGCTTGAGCAGTACGCTCTTGCCGCTGCCCGTGGAGCCGCCTAAGAGGATATGCGGAATGTGCGTGAGGTTGACCGTCACAGGGCCGGTGTAGCTCTCCCCCAACACCAGCACAAAGCTGTCCAGCGAAAGATAGCTGTCTTTCCATTTCAGCACTTCCGGTAAATCGTCACCGGCAGGAACAGCATACACCAGCACACGGCTCTTGCCCTTGGCGTAGGTCAGCTTGACGATAGTGATTCCCAGCGCCGTTTCAATGGCAAGGCGCTTCTTCTCCCACTCTTGGAGCGGGATGCTTTGATTCCGAAACTCCCACACCGTAACGCGGGGATTATCCTTATCACGGCGTTTGCGGAGCAGGTCGGGTGCCACTCCCGCGTGGTTTACCAACCCGATGCATTGAAGCTGGTCTTTTGCCGCCCGCCTGCCAAAGGGATAGAGCAGGAGCGCCAGCAGCGCCGCAGCGCCCGCCAGCAGATAGGCGGTCAAGGCGTGTTCCATCGCGGCCTTGAGCAGCGGAGAGAGCAGAGGGATATTGCCCGCCAGCGTGCGCCACGCCGCTTGCTTGACGCAGACATACGCAGCACCCATGAGGTACAGCGCAGCCAGCACCAGCTTTACGGGGAAATCCGGCGTTCCGCTCAATTTCTGCCACAGGTTACGGAGTGTATTTCTTCTCTGAATTTGAAACTTTTCATTTTGTGTCACAGGGAAAGCCCCCTTTCTTGTGCCAGATGGTGGAACCGTCCGGCAGATACTCAATGACATTCTGCACCCGACGGAGGAACGCCCGCCATGTCTCCATCTGATACCGCTGAATATCCCGGTACTGTTCCTCTAAGGGGATATTGCTGGTGATATAGACTTTGGTATAGCAAGCGATTCTGTCGGTGTATCGTGCAGGAAGTGTCAGCGGATAAATGTCCAGATAGTTGAGCATGGCGCTGATGGGGATTTGCGAATGAAATTCCTCCAGCACCAGCACATCCTGACAATGATAGGCGTCGAAGCGAACGCCGTTCTTGCCACCGTAGTCGGTGATACGGCAAATGCTTTTCCTGTCATGCGTTTCGAAAATGCCCCGTGTTTTTCCCGTTCCGCTTGCGCCGTAGAGGTAGGTCACTTCCAGCGCCCGATTCTCGGCGCTATACTTTTCCTCCAAAATGGCTTGACGGAGGGTTTCGATCTCCCGAATACGGAAAGCGAGCTTTGGATTATCCTCGATGATCTCCATAACAGACTTTCCGGCCCGGAGGTCTTGAATGAGCTTGAACATTTCCGGGGCCTCTTCCTCCTTTTCGGCAGGGAGGTCTCCCCATTCCTCAAAGGTGCCGAGAACGGAGGTTTCTGCCTTGTCGGTATCGGCCCAGCGCCCCTCTTTGAGAATGTAGGCACGGTTCGTCTTTGCACTTCCGTATGCTTTCTCAATATGCGCCGTGGGGAAGCGGTTTTTGATGGTGGAAAAGCGTATAGGCGAGGGAGCAAGCAGGAAGATATGCGTGTGATAGGTTCCGGTCGTCGCTACCTCGTCCGCCATACAGAAATAGGACGGAGCGAAGCGACGTAGGATTTCCCGGATAGCAGCGTGGTCGAGTCCGGCCTCCAATGGGTTATTGATGACCAGCGCCCACTTGCGGGCTTGTGTATTGTTTTCCATGTCAGGCTCCTTTGTGATTGCTACGTGCTACATGGTTGCCATAAGGGTAATACTAACCCTTATGGCAAGCGGGCGGCGCTGACGCTGCCGCCGGGGGATATTTTTCTTGAGGAAAAATATCTGTTCCCCGTCTGCGCCCCAGCGCCGTCCAATGGGTCAGGGCTTCGGATTCACGATATGGATTCCGGTTGCCTTTGCCCCCACATGGTAGTCACCCTTGGACCAGTAAATAAACACTTCCAGTCCATCAAAGCGCACTTCCACATAGCCATTCGGAGCCTCTGCCTGCTGCTGTCCGTCAATGCGTACATCGACTTTATCCAGGCCCTTTTCGGGCAGCGCGACAGAGTAGCGATAGCCGAGGATGGTATCGGTGCGCTTACCATCCTTGTACTCGTAGGCCGGAGAGACATCCACCAGCCACAGCTTGTCCCCAAGGCTCTTGGGGGAAATGATCAAATCAGTCAGCTTCATTGCTAAATCCTTTCTTACGGCGCAATGCGCCATCCATCGGTTGACAGGTACATAACACGCGGCCTTGTGTTGTGCCTATCATAGCAAAGAAACTTTCAAATGTTGTTTCATGCGTGAAACACTTAAAAAGAGCGCAAAAAAGCCGATGCCCATGTGCTGTATAGGGCGTCGGCTTTCGGTTTATCGTTCAGTTGTCAGTAATGGGAGACCTTTCTCATACAGAATATCGTTGGTTTCGTCCACAGTATAGCCTTGCTCTGCCGCCTCCTCCCATACGCGGAACTCCGGGAAAGCTGTGTCAAACAGTTCTTTCCTTTGTTCGCGGGAGAGCTTCAGCGTCAGGGCGATAGCCTGTATCGTCCTCAACGATGGCTGGTATTTGGGGTTTCCGTTCTTGTAATTTGTAATTCTGCTGATAGTCGCTTTGGACTGACCGGATTCTCTTGCCAGCCGTGCGGGACTCCATTCCCGTTCGGCTAAGTATCCGTTTATCAGCTTTGCTAATTCGACTCTATAATCCGGGTTTTGCTTTGGCAGATAAATAGCCAAAGCTCGGTCCTCGGATTACAGATTACAATTTAGTTGGGTTTGACGCCGGAGGTGGCGCGTTGGAAATTGCGTCGCTGGGGACTATGGTATCGGTGCGAAAGGGTATGCGAAAAAAGAACATATACCATAGCGACCACCTCCTTATCGTGAAATACGCCTTGGGTGAATAGTTGTTGCTATCCACCTCCGACGCGCAAAACCCGTTCACGATAATTCAATGATATATCGGAATACAGAATTGGAGCCGTATTCCATCTCCGTCTTTCGGGCATTTAATGGGATTGCGTACAGCAACCACTTTCCCATGCCCTGCCAATTTGGGCGGCTCATAGCACCGCCCATGTCCTTTACTTTGCTGCTTGAAAGCAGCGTTCCTCTTGAGTTGTTAGTTGTTCTCATTCATGTTATAAAATAGCTCTGCGGCAATTACAGTATAATTTATGCAAAAAAGTTTGTCAATACGCCGAAAAGTAAACAGTTTATGAACGAATGGGCTATGTTGTGTTATATGACGTTATATGCAGTTATATCGCATTATTCCGTGTTATCTCATGCCGAAAAAATTTTTACCATGCACGCCCTCTGTCCCCTGTCAATGGTTGAGATGAACGGCAAGCCGCCATTGACAGGAGTCGGAGGGCGTGCTTTTTCAGTTATCAAGCAGCGTCAGCCACAAAGTGCTGACGCTGCACAGTAATTATTAATTTCAAAATCAGTATTTACTTCTATGCTTATTTGTGATATTTTATCTGCAAGGAGAGTGATTTTATATGGAGCAAATCGGAAAGCGGCTGCGGGCCTTGCGGGAGGGCATCCGGCTGACACAGGTACAGATGGCGCAGATTTTAGGCGTCCAGCAATCCCGTATCAACCGATTTGAAACCGGACAATCCACACCTTCACCGGAGGTCTTTTTGAAATATGCGGATTACTTCGATGTGTCGATGGATTATCTCTATTGCCGCACAGATGAGCCGCGGGGCAAGCTGTATGATTACCAGCCGGAGCGGCTGAAAGGCAAGAACATTCAGAATCAAGAGTTGCGGGATTTTATCGAAATGTGCTTTGACCCACAAGCACCAGTCAATAAGCGTCTGAAAGAGGCGTTATTCCGCATCATGGAGGAGGGACAGGAAAAGACATGAAAGCCGTGATTTATGCCCGCTATTCCAGCGACAACCAGCGGGAAGAAAGCATAGAGGGCCAGCTTCGGGAGTGTATGGCCTATTGCAAGAAAAATGATATTACCGTTCTGCGGACATATATTGACCGTGCCATGTCTGCCAAGACAGACCACCGCCCGGACTTCCAGCGAATGATTAAGGACAGCGCAAAGGGCCTTTTCGATGTTATCATCGTCTGGAAGTTAGACCGCTTCGCCCGTAACCGCTATGACAGCGCCCACTACAAGGCACAGCTTCGCAAGTACGGCGTCAAGGTGCTGTCTGCCACCGAGAATATTTCAGACGGGCCGGAGGGCATCATCCTTGAAAGTATGTTAGAGGGCATGGCGGAATATTACTCCGCCGAGCTGTCCGAAAAGGTCATACGGGGCCATACGGAAAATGCCCTAAAGTGCAAGTACAACGGCGGTACGCCGACTTTCGGCTATATCATCGATAAGGATATGCAGTATCAGATCGACCCATGCACCGCCCCTGCTGTGCTGGAAATGTTCACCATGTATGACAAGGGCGCAACGATGAAAGAAATCGTTGCATATATGAGCGAACGAGGCGTTACCACGGTGCGGGGAAAGAAAATCGACCTTAATTTTATGGCCCGCCTACTGAAAAATCGGAAGTACATCGGAGAGTACAGCTACCGCCATATCGTCACGCCCGATGGGATTCCCGCCATTGTCCCGCAAGACCTGTTTGACCGGGTACAGCAGCGGCTTGCAGTAAACCGGAAAGCCCCGGCACGGCACAAGGCCGAGGACGATTATCTTTTGACAACAAAGCTGTTTTGCGGCACTTGCGGGGCTATGATGGTAGGTGAAAGCGGAACAAGCTCCAGCAAGGGCCGGAAGTACCATTATTACCGCTGTGTGAATACCAAGAAACACCGTGCCTGTGACGCCAAGCACAAGACCGTCCGAAAGCTGCCGTTGGAAAACGCCGTTGTCAATGCGGTCATGGCGAAAATCATGGACGATAATTTTGTAGAGTATGTGGCGGATGCCGTGATGGACATTCAGAGCCGGGAAAGCAGCGTACTCCCCGCCCTCCGCAAGCAGCTGGAAGAAGCCGAGAGCGGCATCACCAATATGCTCAACGCTATTCAGATGGGGATTATCAATGCCTCCACCAAGCAGCGGCTTGATGAACTGGAAGAACGCAAAAAGGATATCGAGCTTCAAATCATCCAAGAGGAAATGAAGCACCCGGCTGTGAGCCGTGAGGATGTCATTTATTTCGTCTGCCGTTTCCGTTCGCTGGACACAAGCAAGCTGGACGCCCGCAGGAGGCTGATTGACAGCTTTGTAAACGCCGTCACTATTTTTGACGATTATATCCTTATCACATTTAACTACAAAGAGGGCGAGACAAGAATTGATTTTGCCGATATTGAAAGTTCGGATTTGCAATCGGTCGGGGGACCATGCGGAGTGTCCTTATAGGATTTGAGTATCCTTGGAGGACACTCCGCTT
>CANPTW010000030.1 GCA_947577075.1 uncultured Oscillibacter sp.
ATTTGCTGCTGTAGCTCAGTCGGTAGAGCGCATCCTTGGTAAGGATGAGGTCGGCAGTTCGAATCTGCCCAGCAGCTCCAGAAAACTCCCGAAATCCTGCGATTTCGGGAGTTTTTGTTGCAGTTTTGCGAGAATTTGTGTGGGTCAAAATGTGGGTCAACCGTCCTGACCCACACCGTGACCCACACGCCGAAATGTCCGGAGAGGGACAGAAAGTGCCAGACAGGAAGTTTTGCCCTCCTGCCTGGTGTTTTTATTCTCTGCGGTGGTTTTACAGGACCTTTGCCATAAAATTTCCCATGGTTTCCGCCGCCTGATTCTGCATTTGCCGTGTGGCGTGGGTGTAGGTGCGGAGGGTGAAGCCGGCGTCATAGTGGCCCAGCATACTGCTGACGGTTTTCACATCTACACCGTTTTGGAGGGCCAGGGTTGCGAAGGTGTGTCTCAAGTCGTGGAAGCGAATATGTTCCAGTCCGGCATCTTTCAGGATCTTCTCGTGGAGCTTTACCACGGAGTCCGGGTGGTACATCTCTCCAGTTACCGGCGAAGGGAACATGTACGGGTTACCAGGGTGCTTGTCGTGTTCCTGGATCAGGAGATCCACCGCCGTTTTGGGGATCGATATCTGTCGCACCGAAGTTTCCGTCTTTGGTATGGAGAGGATCACCTCCCCGCTGGGATTGCGGACATACTGCTTGCTGACGGAGATAGTCATGTGTTCTATATCCAGGTCAGACCAGAGCAGGGCAACCAGCTCACCTTTCCGCAGTCCGCTGACCAGTTCCAGGTAGAACATGGGGAGGACATCTCTGACGTTGGCGGCGTCCAGGTAGGCTTTCAAGTCTTCCGGCAGGAGCGTTTTCATCTCCACTTTTTGCACCTTGGGGGCAATGCAGTCGTCGGTAGGATTCCTGGGGATCAGACGCTCTTTCACTGCTCGCTCGAAGGCACAGTGGAGAGTGAGGTGGACGCTTCTGACCGTGGTACTGCTTAGGCCAGGGTTTCCCTTGCCGCTTCGCGTCTGGACCCTGCCGTGTTCCATCAGATCTTTGTAGAGCTTCTGGAGATCACGGGAGGTCAGCTTGGTGAGCTTGATCTTGCCGATGCGGGGGATGGTGTAGGTCTCGATGATCAGACGGTAGCGATCTGCCGTAGCCGGCCGGACATTGGGTTTGGCATAGAGTTCGTACCAGCTTCTCAGCCAACTGGCCACTGTGTAATCTTCGCTGCGGCCCACATCCAGGCCGACGGCTTCCTGCTGGGCCTGGGCCAGCTTTTTCTTGACCTCAGCCTGGGTCCTGCCAAGGACGTTCTTGATGATCCGCTTGCCCATCGTAGAATCGTAACCCGCAGTGTAGCGGCCCTCCCACCGGCCATCCTTGCGCTTGCGGATATTACCCTCTCCGTTTGCTCGCTTCTTTGCCATCGTCATTCACCTCCGAAGTTGATATCGCCGTCGTTGTTATCCATGCACTCCGCCATCAGCCTGACACCGAGACGGAAGCCCAGGATGAAATTCTCGGTTGCTGTGATGCTGTTGATCGTCTGCTGAGAGCGGATAAGCCTCACGAGGATTTGCTGACTCTCTTCATCGAGAAGAGCCAGTAGCTGCTCCTCGCACTTGGTGACACGGTCCATCGCTTTCTTCAGCTCAGAGCCGTGGACCATCTGCTGGTCACAGGGTGTGATGTTGCCGTAGTAGAGATCCTCCAGGGTCTTTCTCATTTCCGCCTACCTCCTTTGCAGCAACACACAATACCCCAACTGCGTTTGAAAAGCTATCCCTAAACGGAAACTTTTTTGAGAACTTTTGTTGAGATCCTCTTCTTTGTAGACAGTGGTGCAATCGGCATCTGCATCCACTCATTACATCGACATTGACGGTCCCTGGTACTCCTCATGATCGTCCGGCTTGTGACCCATAGCGATTTTCTTTTCTCTGAGCTGCTGTAGACGCTTGCGGTCAATGCGGACACCGCCGGGAACGGACGGGGCTGGAGCTTGATCTTGAAAGATGCGGCTCATGTGGTGCAGCAGCCGCGTGACGGACAGCATCACTGTGGGAGGTTTCAGGTTGTCCCAGCGGTCCAGGAAGAACTGTGCGTACTCATTCCCTTGAGCAGCAGACTGCATGAACCGATAGCGTGCTTCTGTTTTATCGCCTTGCTCCAGGTACAGTTTACCGAGAGCGTATTGCGCGTACTGGTTCCCGGCATCAGCGGACTGTGTGAGGTACTCTATCGCTTTGGCTGTATCTCGGTTCACAACCTCTCCCTTGAGGTATTCCTTGCCCAGCCGATAGGCCGCACGGTCGTTTCTGTTACGGGCGGCATACTCCAGCCACTGCACACCCAATTCTGGATTACGGATCTCCGGATCATCGGAGAGAAGCAACACCCCTAACTCATACTGCGCTGCGACCACACCCTGGCGAGCAGCTCGGTCGAACCAGGTCACAGCCTCCACACTGTCTGGGATTAGAACAGGCCCATCCATGTAGAGCCTGCCTGTGAGATACTGTGCGAACGGGTTGCCGCTTTGAGCTTTGCTGATGATCTGCGCCGCCGCTTCATCTCTATCTTCCATCGGGGCGGTGTCGTCTTGCGTGACCATCCACAGCTCCCAGCAGTTGTATGGCAGGGCAAAGAACTCTGTGGGCTCATCCATACTTGCATCCTCGAAAGTGACCACGCCCATACGGACGCTCTCCACCTCCTGGATGACCGCGTTCTTGATGGAGCGGAACTCCTTCTGCTGAGACAGCGGCGGACGCTGGCGCTCTTTCTCAGAATAAAAATCTTCTACCTGGCACTGGAACTCCCACCACGTCTGATAGCACTCGCTGATAACAGGCAGCTGTTCCATCTGATCAACGATCTCGTCTACGATTTTCTTCACTCCTTTTGGGAGGTAGCCGTATTTTTTCTTGCCCTTCACGGTTTCCAGCTGGGCGGCCAGCGTTATCATCAGCGACTCCACCTCTGGATGGCTGCCAAGGCTGCTCCGCATCTCCTGCGCCAGAGCTTTCATTTCCTCTCTGGCCCTGCGCACCAGCTTTTCTCTGGAGGAGGATTTCTGCTCGTAGGCGTGGAGCATCTCCTGCTTGAAAATGTCGTTTGTCAGTGTGGACTTGATCTTCCTGATCCCATCCTTGGAAAGATATGCCTGTCCTGGCTTCACCGACCACGCCATCATGTGGATGTGAGGGTGGCCGCCTTCGTCATGGAAGGCGGCGTACCAGCGAAAATCACTGGGTGGAATATTCATGGCAGAGGCGATATCGTTGCGGTGGGCGCGAATCAGGTTGCGCCATTGCGGAGCGTGGTCGTATCCCAGCCGCTCGGCGTCCTCCCGCTTGAGGGAGATGACGTGTGTCCAGATGTTGCCGGGATACTCATTCAGCTCTTTCATAGCCGCATTCATATCCACAGCATCCTCGTCGCTGAACAGTCCATGGGACCGTGGGCGCTCTGCCATGTACTCCATGTAGCCGGAGGGCGGCAGTTCCACACCTTCCCTGGTCCCGATGTACTTCAGGTAACCTCCCGGGCCACCGCCACCACCAGCGCCGCCCGTGACATAGGGACTCTTGACGATCAACCTTGCCACTGCTCATCACCTTCAGCACTTTCCTCACGCTCTCTGGCTTTCTGCTCAAAGGTCAGCAGGCCGTTGGTGGCCTTCACACTCTTCACACTGTTCGCGCGCAGTTTCCGCAGATAGTCAGCGTCCACCTGAATGCAGTCCAGAACGGCGCTGATCCCCATATCCGTCTCCACCGCCAGTTTGTAGAGGAGCTGGGCCAGTCTGTCCTCGAATATCCCCAGCCGTCCGTCTATAGCGGACTGGATGGACACAGGGAGAACACCATTCACCTGCCCCGCCAGATAGTCCGCGTAAAAGTTCACCGCCTTGACCACGAACTCATTCCGGCTCTGGCAGTCATCCTTCTTGTACCAGCTTTCAATCTTCCATCGGGCCACATCGTCCAGCCGCAGCGGAAATCGGTTCTCATTCTTGTTATCCATCAAAAACCCTCTTTTCCCGCCCAAAGACATCATCCGAATGCCTTGCCACAGGCGGATTACGTCTTTGGGCGACCTCAATTTTTTGTTTCCTCGCTGTTTGTGACCCCACCCTCGTCTCCCGCAAACTGCCCGCACTGCGGGCAGAAGTGACCAGCGGGGCGGCGTAAGACGCCACGCTTTTATCCTGCTATTCTTCGTCCCTCGCCTTGCGCCTCTCAGCGGCCGCACGGCGGTTTGCACTGTTGGGACGGGTCAGGTGTCTGCCGGAGCGGAGACCGAGGCACACAGGGCCGCTCTGGGGCGACGGCGACCGTATTCCACTTGCTGCCGAAGGACACGTCTGCGTTCTGCATCCAGCTCCAGCTGCTGGAGCTGCTTCTGATAGAACACATCCATTGCAACTCCAATCGGCAGGACCGTGTACAGGTTGTTACCCTTCCACTTCAGTCCGTGATTATCGAAGTAGCTGCTCGGCTCCGCAGTGATGAGACCCATCTCCAGAAGTGTGCCGATGCTTTTCATCGCAGTGTTCTTAGAGATTCCGGTTATGGCGGCGATGGTGTTGTAGCTGGGGTGGCAGGTGTGTGTCCTCCGATCCTCAATCAACAGCAGGTAGGCGTAGACCAGAAACGCAGAGGGTGGAAGCCGCAGCAGGAAGATCTCGTTGGGCAGAGTGAAAAATTTTGTGGTTTCACACTTGAGCGCAGGAGTACCATTTTCACTGACGATCCCTTTCGTTACCAGAGCAGCCAGAAGCTTTTTCACTGTACTCACTGTCATATGAACGCCTGCTGAGATCAAGCCAGGAGTGAGCGTACTGGTGGAGCTGCAATAACAGAGGTAGGAAAAAATCACGAACTCAATTGGTTTTAGTTTATACTCCCACACTGCATTGGGCATAGTGAATCGGTAGTGCCGCGGGTCACGGCGGGGCCGGCTGATAAGTGTTGTGCGCCGTCTCATGCCCGCTTCCCTCCGGCTGTGTTCTGCTCCACCCACTGAATGAACTTTTCCTTCGGCACGACCATGCGGCTGCCGACACGCAGCACCGGAAAGCCGGGCGTGTGCATCAGCTCGTAACCGCTGGACGGCGAAACACCCAGCACCTGCGACACCATACGTGCGTTGAGGAACAGGGGCAGGTCATCGTAGCTTTTGCAGACTGATGTTTTCATTGTAATACCTCCCGAAAAAATTTCTTGCGTTTCGGAGGCTGCTTTGTTAGACTGTACTCAGATCAAGCTGTGTTTTCCGAAACGCGGCGGGCCGCTGAGCTGTTGCAGCAGTTCAGCGGCCTTTTTTTGTGTTGACTGTCTTGTTTGGCCATGCACCATACCCGTTCCTGCCCTGCGGCCTTGTTGGACCCCCACGGCGTTTTCTTCGACCTTGGCGCGCTCGGCTGTTCCCAGCATCCTGGCGTCGCTTCCCCGGTGAGTATCGTCTCTGGTGATGGGTATTCAGTTTTCGTGGTACAAATTGACTTCCAGTTTACCGTCTGATACACTGGTTGTCGTGATGACAGGATAACATGGGCGGAAGGTCAGCTCAATAGATTTGACTCCGATCAGGTAAATCCCAAATCTCTATCGGGTACAGAGGAGGTACGAACATGGCAGGGGAACTGGACGGCACCGTATTTGAATACACCTACACGTATGATCAGTTCACCGTGTTCTTCTATGGTGACCGCATTTTCATCGGCAAGAAGGACTACCCCATCGGACAGTGCTGCGTGGACATTCTGAATTTGGACGAGGCTGTTTTGGATGAGATCGACCGGAGGGCCCGAGAACTTATCCCGGCAGCCATGGGCCTTTTGAGAGAAAAAACAGACAGCGCCGCAGCTCTCGCACAGGAGAAGCTGAACGCTGTCTGGGAACTCATATTCGCCTTGCCGGTCTACCGGGATCTGAAAATGGACGAGCCGTGCAACTATCACACGTTCCAACGGCTCATGGCAGATGAGGAGAAATGGGCGCAGATGCAGGACCCAACTTCCGAGGGGCATGCCACGTACCAAGGAGCGTTGATTGGTCTGATTCTTTTCGCGGAGCAGCTTCGGGACTTCCGCCGGTTGATCGACTTGATCGCAGAGAAATGCCTTGAGCCGCTGGAGCACAGGAACAGTTTCGCTTATGCTGAAGCGTACTCCGACTTCTATACGCAGATGCTCTCTTCCGGTGTTCAGGTCTTCGGAGATGATTTTGAGCAGGGCATCCCTATGGAAGTGGACTTCGTACCCATGATGCATCCCACCGAGAAGGATAAGGTCTTCATAGCGGAGAAGGCAACGTTCAACAGCTTGGTGGCGTTTTTGCAGGTAGAGTTTTACCGCGGCCTTGCCAAGGGAAACGCGCCACGCCGCTGCCACAACTGCGGACGGTACTTCCTGCTGACGTCCGGGCACAACATCTGCTACTGCAATAACATCGCCCCTGGTGAGACGGATTGCACCTGCCGGAAGGTAGGCGCCCACCGCAAGGAGGCCCAGGGAAAAGCGAACCACACTCCAGCTCAAAAAGAATACGACAAGACCTACAACCGTCTGAAGGCCAGGAAGCAGAGAAGGAAAATCAGCAAGGACGAGTGGAACACTGCTGTGGCCAAGGCGCAGGAACTGTTGGAGCGATCCGGGCGGGGAGAACTGACGGATGAGGAGCTAAGCCAACTTCTGGCAGAGCTGTGATATGGCTGTGTTGAAAACGGGCCTTATCTTTGTAGACGCTGGTGCAGATCGCGGCGATTCCTAATGCTCACTGCGCCCCTTTTTTCAAGTTGCAGTCCCGGCACAACATCTGACAGTTGTCCGGCGTGGTGTGGCCACCCTTCGACCACGGCTGGATGTGGTCGGCGTGCATTTCCTCAAAGTCGAACGTCTCACCGCAGATCGCGCAATTGTGCCCCTGCCGCTCATAGGCCGCCTGCGCGTCCCGGCGGTCAAAGGCCCGAATGCTTAGCTTGCGCTCGTCTCCGGTCAGCAGATACTCATAAATACCGCTTTTCCGTGTCACGTCCTCGTCGCCTAAAAGACGCTGTATCTCCAGCTCCAATTTCTTCGGGTCAAGGTCAGTCCGCTGGCCGTGGGCGTTGTACAGCAGACCCCACGGCAGCCCCTTCATCTCCTTGCGGGTCTTGGGGAAAATGGCCTGCACCCAATCAATCACAGAGCGGAAATAATTCCAGAGTTGGACGGCGCTGGGGTCAAATTGGTGTTGTGCCATGTACGCCTCAATGGTCAGGCCCTGGGCGCTGGCGGCCCATAGAATGGCTGTCTCCAGGTATTCTTGGCGGATGGATGCGCCTTTCAGATAGTCCCCGGCCAGCGTCCCGGCGGCGCAGCCTGTCTTGGAAAAGTACCGCTTCGCGTCGGAAGTCCAGGAACCGGCATACACGGCGTTCCGCAGCTCCTGATCTGTGAGCTGTTCGCCCGCGATGTTGATGATGCGGAACCAGTCCAGCTTTTCCGAGTCCGTCCCGTCGCAGACATAGACAAACAACTCATAGTTTAAAATCTGCTGCTTCTGGTCGGAGGGCAGATTATAAAAATACTTGTCGTCCACGGAGAAGGATCCGTCCACATATTCGCACACGGAGATGGTACGCTGCTGGCCATCCAGCACCTCGTAGGAGTCCTCCCCGGTGCGGCACCAGTACATGACGTTCAGCGGCAGGCCCTTTCGGACAGTGCGAATCACTTCGTCCCGCTGGGCGTCCTTGTAGACAAATTCCCGCTGGTATTTCGGGCGGATATCCAGGCGCTCGTCATAGCCCACCACGCCCTCCTCGGCGTCGTTGAAATACCCCTCGCAGAGTTCGCCAATAGTGACATTAAGCTGTTCAATCTTCATGGCTGTTTCGTCTCCTCCGGGTGTTTGTTGCGGATAAAGATTCGATCATATACCGTATGGGCGATACCGTCCGGAGTAACATAGTAACCATTTTGCACGCGCCACGTCTTATTCTGCTTTTTGTAAATGCTCTGTTTTTCTTCGGACGGCGGCGCAAAAAAAGAGCACTCACTTGTCGCCCATTCAATATTTCCTGTCCGACCAAATATCTCAAACTGGTCGGGGTTATAGCAACTCATGAACGTAATAGGTACACCCATGATACCAGTGTAATCACAAGGAATATCCGATAGTCTGTCTATGATGATTGCATCATAGTTATCAAATTGTATGTACTTTTCTGGACTATAACGCTTGACTAATATTAAATCCTCATGACGCTTTTTTATGTCAAGGTTTGTAAACCATGCAATATTGCCTAACGATCTCCACTTATCGCCGTTTTCATCCACCCAAAAACGGGTTTCCCTTGGCTCAAAATAGTCGGGAACTCGAAAAGACATATCTCCGTTTCCATAACCTAACCATACTTCATTATTCATGATGTGCGAAAAAGTTTCTCTATATTTCACAGCGTTAAGACTACCGATAATAATAAATTTCTTTCTATGCTCCATAAGCACAGACATATATTCCCGGAACAGCGAAAAGGGCGGATTTGTCACTACGATGTCTGCCTCGTCCAGCAGCTTCAGGCACTCCGGGCTGCGGAAATCCCCGTCTCCCTTCAGCTTCTTCAGCACATTCTCCCTGGCCCGGAACAGCTCCGCCACGTCGCACATATCCACGCCGCCGTCGCCGTTGGTGTCGCGCACTTGGGTGACCACGGCCAGATAAGCGTCGCCCTGCTCGCCAGACACATCGAACAGGCTCAGCTGCCGGTTGGCGATGGGCGACCCGGCATAGCAGGTAGCGATCAGCTTTTTCAGGCCCAAGCGGTTGAAGTTCAGCGCAAAATATTTGAAAAAGTTACTCTCAAAGGGGTCATCGCAGTTGCAAAGCACCGTTTTGCCTTGGAAATGCTTCCGATAGTGCCGCAGCTCCTTTTCAATGTCGGTAAGCTGGGTGTAAAATTCGTCCTGCTTGGCGATGTTCGCCTTGTTCAAGCTGGCATTGCCTGCCATTGGGATCAGCCTCCCTATATGTTTGTCTGTTCGTCTAATTATACATGATTCGAGCGAAAAAATCTAGAGCAAACGAGAACTCGCACGAATGTGGGGAATTTTATGTATGCCGATGTGCAACAATGAGCATATAATACGTATGAATTGCGAGCCTTATTTTTCTTGACCAGCAGGATAGCATCTGCTAAACTGAATATAGGAAGTTGTTTTTTTATGATTTTAATTGGTGAGGAGGTGCCTTGATGCAGACGAGGGTAAGTATTTCTGATGATATTTTACAATGGATCATGGCACAGGTTCGACTTGAATCTTTACCAGATAAAATAGCAAATAATTTGAGCATGTGGTGTAAAAAGGAAAAAATTCCGACATTCAATCAAATAGAAGATACTAGCCGAGCAACGGGGATCCCACTGGGATATTTTTTCCTTAAAACCCCGCCCAAAGAAGATCTATCCTTGGTGGAGTACCGCACAGTTGACAGCGCAGAGCTTACAAATCCCAGCCGGGAGTTAATGGACACGATGCACGATATGGAACGAGTGCAGGAATGGGTGCGCAGTCAACTGATCGCAGAGGATGCTTCTAAACTACCCTTTGTCGGCGCACTGAAGCGAGAAAAAGACGCTAATCGGTGTGCAGACTTTATTCGGGAAATTTTAGGATTAGAGATCGATTGGTTTAGAAAATCTAAAGGAGCAGGGGACTCCTTTGGATGTCTTCGCACAGCCATGAGTGATAATGGTGTTGTTGTAATGACCAGCGGGATTGTGGCAAACAACACACACCGGCCCCTTGATATCAACGAGTTCCGTGCGTTTGCTGTGGGAGATGATATTGCGCCGCTTATTTTTATTAATGGAAATGACTCTGAAAACGGGAAACTGTTTTCTCTTTTGCATGAGTTTACACATCTTTGCTTGGGAGAGAGCAGCCTTTATAACGATAGAGACTATTCTGGACCTAAAAGGAGCCACACAGAGATAATTTGCAATGCAACAGCTGCAGAGATATTAGTTCCACAGACCATTTTTGCTAACGAGTGGCAGATCGAGATCAAAAATACAGATGCAGAACAGGTAATCCGCATTTTAGCAAGATATTTTAAATGTGGATTGACGGTAATTGCTCGGCGTGCTTTAGATAACGGATATATTGAGCAACAACTGTACAATAAAATGGCTGATCTTGCAATAAAGCTCTATAACGAGCAAAGAAAACGACTGAAAGAGAATGGCGGTGGAGATTTTTATAAGACAGCAGCAAAGCGAATAGATGCCCGATTTCTACAGATGCTTGCGGGGAGCGTAGCAACAGGAAAAACACTTTACTCGGATGCTTTTCGCTTGACTAATACAAATAGATTCACCTTCGCAAAACTGATTGAACATACGGGAGGTGAACGGAATGAGTAAAGAAATATTCCTGATTGACTCAAACTCCTTAATTACACCTCATTTGGCATACTATCCGTTCGACTTTGCCCCAGGATTTTGGACACAAATGGAGAAGCACATTAAGGAGGGGGCTATAAAGATTCTTGACATGGTAAAAAATGAAATTTGCCGTGGAAAGGAAACCGACAATTTAAAAGTATGGATGGAAGAACTCGAAGTTGAAAGTATTGACCACAGGGAAAATGAAATTTTGGAAAAGTATGCAAAAATTGTTCAATACTTGTCTGACAGTAGCCTCTATAAGCCGAGTGCGCTTGCTGAATGGTCAAGAGAATCTATCGCAGATCCGTGGCTGATTGCAGTAGCGGCTACTTATGACTATACTCTAATTACATTTGAGAAAGCGAGCGGTGGGTTGAGTAAGCAGAACCCCAACAAATTTGCAAAAATACCTGATGTTGCAACTGCTTTTGGCGTAAGAACGCAGCCGTTATACTATCTGATGCGCTCGCTTGGATTTAGATTATCGTAACTGACCCACACTGTGACCCACACGGCGAAACGAGCGGACGGAACCAATGGACGGGAAAGCGTCAAAGTCCATGGCCCTCCGCAGCAAAAACGCCCCGAAAGCGCTAAACGGAGGCACTCCTGAGGCGGGCAATCAGTTGGTAAGGATGAGGTCGGCGGTTCGAATCCGCCCAGCAGCTCCACCAAAATCCTTAGAGCCGTAAGGCTTTGAGGATTTTATTTTTTGGAGGGGGCTTCCTGGACGGAAGCGCGAGAGCCTGCTTAAAACCGTCAAAACGCCGCCCCGGCGCGCCTTCGTCCCCCGGGGCATCTAAGAAAGGAGATTTTGAAGATGGAACTGAAAAATCCCCTGTTGGCTGTGGCCGATATGGAGCGGGCCTTGGCCTTTTACGAAAACGTTCTGGGCCTTCAAGTGGTTCTGGACTTCGGGGCCAACAAAACCCTGACCGGCGGGCTGTGCCTGCAGACGCTGGAGAGCTGGCGGGACTTTATCGGAACGGAAACGGTGGCCTTCGGCGGAAACGACGGGGAGATCTATTTTGAGGAGGAGCGGTTTGACGACTTCCTCCGGAAGCTGGAGACCCTGGACCTCTGCTATGTCCACCCGGTCCGGGAGCACGCCTGGGGCCAGCGGGCGGTCCGGTTCTACGATCCGGACCGGCACATCATTGAGGTGGGGGAAGCCATGACTGCGGTCTGCCGCCGCTTTCTGGACAGCGGCATGACGCCGGAGCAGGCCGCGGCGCGGATGGACGTCCCCGTGGACTACGTCCGGGAGTGCGTGAAATGAGCCGCCCCCTGGGCCTCTATATTCATGTGCCCTTCTGCAGACAGAAGTGCGTGTACTGTGACTTCTATTCCCTTCCCCGGCGGGAAGATGAGATGGACGCGTATGTCTCTGCCCTGAGGGCCCAGCTGGCCGGAACGGATTTTTCCGGCTATGAGGCGGATACGGTCTATTTGGGGGGCGGCACGCCCAGCTATCTGGGGCCCCGCCGGCTGACCGCCCTGTTGGAGAGCCTCCGGGGGGCCTGTCCCGTCTCGCCGGGGGCGGAGATCACCCTTGAGGCGAACCCCGACTCCGCCCATGACCCGGAGGGCCTCGCCGCCCTCCGGCAGGCGGGCTTCAACCGGGTTTCCCTGGGGATGCAGTCCGCCGACGACGGGGAGCTGCGGGCCCTGGGCCGGGTGCATACCGCGGCCCAGGTGCGGGCCTCCGTAGAGGCGTTGCGGAAGGCAGGGTTTGAGAATCTCTCCCTGGACCTGATCTACGGCCTGCCGGGGCAGGAGCTCTCCCGCTGGCGGAAGAACCTCGCCGCCGCCGCGGAGCTGGAGCCGGAGCACCTCTCCTGTTACGGGCTCAAGGCGGAGGAGGGCACGCCCCTTTATGCCCTCCGGGACACGCTGCCGGGGGACGAGGTCCAGGCGGACATGTATCTGGAGACGGTGGACTTTCTGGAGTCCCGGGGCTACCGTCAGTACGAGATTTCCAACTTTGCGAAGCCCGGCCGGGAGTCCCGGCACAACCTGAAATATTGGACGCTGGCGGAATACGCCGGATTCGGCCCCGGGGCCCACTCCGATTTTCGGGGGACCCGTTATGCCTGGGCCCGGGACCTGGCGTCCTTTCTCCGGGGCGAGGCGGAGCGTTCCGAATTTCAGGTCATGACCGCCCGGGAGCGGGAGGCGGAATGGCTGATGCTGGCCCTCCGGACTGTCCGGGGACTGGACCCGGGGGAGTACGCGGAGCGCTTCGGCGCTTCCTTTCAGGACTTCCTGCCCTTTCTGCGGCGCTGCGAGGCGGCGGGATACGCCCTCCGGACCGGAGAGCGCTGGCGGCTGACCCCCCGGGGGTTCCTGGTGTCCAATCCGATCATCGGGGAGCTGCTTTCCGTCCGGGACGGGATATAAGGGGCCTGGAGGGCGCCTGCAAGCACCCAAAAACACGGTCTTGGGGCCCAAGGGGCATGAGCTCCGCCGGCGGCAAGGCCGCTGGCGGACAGCCGGTCCCGCCGCGTCTGGCGAAGCAATCCGTCCCAATCCAGCCCCCCTGGATTATAAAGGCTTCCTTCAGGGTTGCGCCTGCGGCGGTATCCGGCCATATGAATATGAACTGGAAGGCGCCCGCGTAAGCGGGCGTCTCAGACTGTCAAAAAAGGTGAAGACTACTTCAACGGGAAGGAAGGGTGTGCGCGGGAAACCCAGGAAGGGTTTCCTGCGCCATTCAAATCATAAGTTTTCAGAACTTCTTACGGGTTCTGAAAACTTGCTCAGGCTGGCAAAAAATTCTTTTTTGACAGCCAGAGACGCCCGCTTACGCGGGCGCCTCTGCTTTTCAGGCGCTCCATGCCGGGAGTGTGAGCGGGTGCGGCCCGCCAGGGGCCCGGCTGTGGCTTAAACCACGCCGGCCTCCCGCAGCTGGGCGAGAATGTTCCGGATCGTCTCCCCTACGCCCTGCTCGTCGGGGCAGTCGACAATCAGATCGGCGTAAGCCTCATAGAGGGGCGAGCGGAACGCCAGCACGTCCGCCAGGGTCTGGCCGTCCTCCATGGCAATTCCGCGGTTGGAGAGATTTTGGATGCGGCGCTGGAGCTCCTCCAGAGGGACCCGGAGATAGACCAGCGTTCCCAGGCTCTTCAGGTGGAGGGCGGCCCGCTCCCGGCAGACGGCGCTGCCCCCGGGGGCAATGATATGGCCCCGGCAGTCGAGGGAGCGCACGGCGGCCTCCTCCGCGTCCAAAAAGGCGGCGGTTCCCCGGCTGTCCAGAATCTCCTGCAGCAGCGCCCCCTCCCGCTGCTGAATGAGCAGGTCCACGTCCAGGAACTGATACCCAAGAGATTTGGCCAGCAGGACGCCCAGGGTGCTCTTGCCGCTGCCCGGCATTCCGATCAAAACGATGTTTTTCAAGGCAAACCCAACTTTCTGTGTTTTTCTGCATTATACCACAACCGGGCGCTTCTGAAAAGGGGGCTGCCCGTATTCGTAAAAGCCGCCGGAGGGTTTCAAGCCTCCTCCATGTACATGCCCCGGCGGAAGACCGGAGGACCGTCCCTCCAAAGCCCTGGAAGGGTTCCCCAAACGGGCAAAAGGCCGTCTATATTTCACAAAAGCGGACCGCAATATTTTCAAAATACGACAATTGAAATCAAGGGCGGAACGATGTAGAATAAAAACACCAAATGACCGGACATTTGGTGTTTAGGATTTATTGAGGGGAGGTGTCACTATAAGAGTCAACCACAACAGTCCGATTCCGCTGTATTACCAGCTGCGGGAGCAGATTCGGGACAATATTCTCTCCGGGAAATGGGAATATGGGAAGGAGCTGCCCTCGGAGCTGCGGCTGTGCGAAACCCTGGGCCTGAGCCGGGCCACGGTGAAGCAGGCGATGGACGAGCTTGTCCGGGAGGGGCTGATTGAGCGCAAGCGGGGAAAGGGGACGTTCGTCACCTATCAAAACGAGGGGATTAACGTCTTCGCGGAACCAAGCCTGGTAAAGCAGATGGAGAAGCTGGGGATGTCCATTCACTCCAGAGTAATCTCGGCCGGGGAAGGCCCCCTGGAGAAGGACGTCTCCGGGTATTTTGAGGAGAGCGCCGAAAATTTCTGCAAGATACGCCGGGTCCGCTACATCAAGGACAGCCCGATGATCCTGGAGGAGAATTTCATCCCGAAGAAATGGGCCAGGGATCTTCTGAAACAAAATCTGAACACCCTTTCCGTATACGGCTATCTGGAGGAGGTAAACGGAATTCACTTCGACTCCTACCACATTGAGGTCCGGCCCACGCTGCTCTCGACAGAGGAGAAGCGGCTTTTGGACCTGGAGGACGCCCGTGTTCAGCTCATCATCGTGAAAAAGGACATCGTGGGCATGCGCTTCGACCTGACGGCCTGCTGCCATGGCGAGGTGGTGATGGTCAACCGCCGCCTTCTGGACGGGAAAAATGTGCTCGTTGGCGCGGACTATGACGCCAACAGCCACCAGTTCACGGCGACCAGCGGCAAGATCCTGCTGCCCTCCGACTGAGGAAACGCATAAAAATTCATCGTGCATTTTATTTCAGGCGCGAAACCGCGGCTGACAGATTTTTGTACCCATTTTTGAATTTTTTATGGAAATTTATCCAGAAAAATGAATAAATGGAACGTGATTCCAGAGAGCTCCAGGCGGCGGGAACGCCGGCTGTAACAATACATCTATTTTAAACTTTGGAGGGAAGAAACATGGCAAGCGTCAAACGACTTGGATTTGCGACAAAGGTGCTGATCGGCTTGATTTTGGGAGCGATCCTAGGCATCCTGGCCGGGCCCCGGGCCTCCGCGATCGGCTTTATCGGAACGGTGTTCCTCCGGCTGCTGCGGTGCGGCGTGGTCCCCCTGATTTTCTGCAACATCGTCCTGGCGGTGGCCGGCATGGGAGACGTCAAAAAGCTGGGCCGGATCGGCATGAAGCTGATCGTCATTTTCCTGGGCACGACCTTCTTCGCGGCCACGGTGGGTCTGCTGACGGCCCTGGTGGTCAACCCCGGAAAGGGCTTCGTGATGACGGAAGTGGGCGAGGTGGCCGAGCAGACGGCGCCCACCTTCTCGGGAATCATCCTGAACTTCTTCGGTACGAACATCGTGGGGTCCATGGCGGAGGGAACGATGCTGCACATCATCTCCTTCGCGATCATCTCCGGCATCGGCATCATGTTTATGAAGGAAGAGGACCAGGCGAAGCTGATCGGGGGCTTCGGCCTGATTTCCCGGTACATCATGAGCTTCCTGCGCCTGGTCATGAAGTTCACCCCCATCGGCGTCTTCTGCCTGATGGCCAACACCACCGGGACTTACGGCACGGACGTGCTGGGCCCCCTGGGAAAGTTCATCCTGACCATTTACATCGGCCTGGCGGTTCACGCCTTCGTCATTTACGGCGGACTTTACGCAATCGGCACGCGGAAGAATCCCTTCACCTTCTGGAAGGACATCGCCCCGGTCTGGACCACCAGCTTTTCCACCTGCTCCACCGCGGCCACCATGCCGGTTTCCATGCGCACCTGTGAGGAGAACCTGGGCCTGCGGAAGGAGGTCTCGGACCTGACCATCCCCCTGGGCGCCAACATGAACATGGACGGCAACGGCCTGTGGTACGGCGTTGTGGCGGTCTTTGTGGCCCAGGTTGTGGGCATCGACATGAACATCGGAACCATGGTGGTGGCGATTCTGACCGGCGTTCTGATGACCCTGGGCAGCCCCGGAATCCCCGGTGGCATCATTGTGGCCACCACCATCTTCCTGCAGACGATGGGAATGCCCATTGAATTCGTGGCGCTGCTGGCGGGCATCTTCAGCATCATGGACATGGGGATCACCACGGTGAACTGCGTGGGCTCCGTGGTGGTCGCCGCGGTGGTTTCCGCCAGCGAGGACCGCCGGGCCCCCCGAGGCGAAACGACGAAGGCATAGGAGGAAGACAGCATGAGCGAGAAAGTCATCGGCATTATGGGCGGCATGGGCCCGGAGGCGGGCGCGGACCTGTTTTTGCAGATCACGGCGGCCACCCACGCGAAAACCGATACGGACCACCTGCACATCATCATGGACAGCAACCCCAAGATGCCCAGCCGGCAGGACGCGATCCTCCGGGGAACCGAGAGCCCCGTTCCGGCCATGATCGAAGTGGCGCGGAACCTGGTGCGGGCGGGGGCGGACGCCGTCATCATCGGGGCCAACACCGCCCACTATTTCTATGACGAGGTGGCCGCGGCCGTCCCGGTCCCCTTCCTTCACATCATCGACGAGGCCGTTCAGGAGACCCGGCGGAGGGTTCCCGACATCCGGCGGCTGGGGGTCATGGCCACCACCGCCGCCATGCAGGCCGGCGTGTATGAAAAATCCTGCGGGAAGTTCGGCATCGAGGTCATGGCGGTGCCGGAGGATGTGCAGAGCCGGATGCAGGCCGCAATTTTTGACCACGACTACGGCTTCAAGTACAACGGCCGGACGGAGCGCTGCGTGTCGGAGGCGGAGGCGGTGGCGCAGTATCTGATCGGCCAGGGCGCCGAGGCGCTGATTATGGGCTGCACGGAAATCCCGCTGATCCTTGGGGACGCCGCCTTCTCCGTCCCCCTGGTGGACCCCAACAAGACCATCGCGGAAGCGGCGGTGCGGTTCGCAAAGGGCGGCTGAGGGGAGTCCTTGTTTGAAACATGCCGAAACGGCCGGGCGGCGGATCTTTTTCCGCCACGCTGCGTGAAACGTTCTTGCCGGGCGGCGGCCCGCCGGTGAACAGCTGCCTTGATAGGCGAAAAAATCCCCCGCCGCCGAGCATTCCGCCATTGTTCAAACAAGGTCCAAGCGCGGGGGGGTCCTGCCCGGGGGCCCCCCGCCCGGCCGGGAGAAGGAGAGGTTGTTTTGGAAGCGTGTATATTCCTGGTGTGCCTGGGCGCCTCCTGCGTGGGGGGAATCTGCGGCATTGGCGGGGGCGTGATCATCAAGCCGGTGCTGGACGCCCTGGGCATTATGAGCGTCAGCGCCATCAGCTTTCTGTCCGGGCTCACGGTGCTGGCCATGTCCTCCGTCTCCGTCTTCCGCCAACGGAAGCTCCATCTGGTGGACGTCAGGACCGGCGGCCTCCTGGGGGCGGGAGCGGTTCTGGGGGGAATCGGGGGGAACGCCCTCTTTCAGGGGATCAAGGACGCCGCCGGGAACGACGCCTTTGTGGGCATGGCCCAGGCGGCGGCCCTGGGCGTGGTCACCCTGCTGACCCTGGCATACAGCGCCTGGGGGCGGAAGCGGCTTCCCTCTTACACGGTGACCTCCCCGGCGGCCTGCGTTCTGATCGGCGTTCTGATCGGCGCGTCCTCCTCCTTCCTGGGGATTGGCGGCGGGCCCATCAACCTGGCGATTTTGTACTTTGCCTTTTCCATGGACACCAAAACCGCCGCCTCCACCTCCCTTTACATGATCCTGTTCTCCCAGGCCGCGAACCTGCTGACCTATCTGGTAAAAGGGACCCTTCCGGCGGTTTCCCTCCATTACCTGGCGCTGATGGTTTCCGCGGGCCTTCTGGGGGGCGCGCTGGGCGCGAACATCTGTAAACGGGCCTCCGCCCGGACGACGGACCGGCTGTTTTCCGCGCTGCTGGCGGTGATTATCCTGATCTGCATGTACAACACCTGGCGGTTCGCGGGCCGGCTGGGGATCGCGTGAGGGCGGATTCACGGAGCCCCCGCCGGACCCGCCCCGGGAGGACCGGGAGCGGGCAAAAAAAATCCCCGGACGGCTGTCCGGGGATTTTGGCATTCAGCTCATCTGCTTGCGCCGGCTGAGGTTCATGGTGCCGTCCTGCATGTTGTTCAGGGTTTCCAGGCTCTTGCCGGTGCCCAGGGCCACGCAGGAGATGGCGTCGTCGGCAATCATGGTATGGATGCCCGTCCGGGCGGTTACCAGCTTGTCGAAGCCGGACACCAGGCTGCCGCCTCCGGTCATGACGATGCCGTTGGTGGAGATGTCCGCCACCAGCTCCGGCGGCGTCCGCTCCAGCACGGAGTGGATGGCCTCCATGATGCGCTCCACCGGCTCCTCGAAGGCGTCCATCATCTCCGTGGAGCTGACGGCCACCACCTTGGGAAGGCCCGTGAGGAGGCACCGGCCCTTTACGTCCATGGTCTCCTCCTCCTCCTTGGGGAAGACGCAGCCGATCTGCTTTTTCATCTCCTCGGCGGTGCGCTCGCCCACCAGGAGGTTGTGCTTGCGGCGCATATACTTCACCACGGCCTCGTTGAGCTGGTCGCCGGCGATCTTGATGGAGGCGGACTCCACCACGCCGCCCAGGGAGATGACCGCGATGTCCGCCGTACCGCCGCCGATGTCCACCACCATGTGCCCGTCCGGCTTGGCGATGTCGATTCCCGCGCCGATGGCGGCGGCCACGGGCTCCTCAATGAGATAGACCTTCCGGGCGCCGGCGGAGATGCCCGCGTCGATCACGGCGCGCTCCTCCACCTCGGTGATGCCGGAGGGAACGCAGATGATGACCCGGGGCTTGAAGACGGAAACCCCCGCCACCTTGTGGATAAACTCCCGGAGCATCCGCTCCGTCATGTCATAGTCGGAGATGACGCCCTCCCGCAGGGGGCGGATGGCGATGATGTTGCCGGGGGTGCGGCCCAGCATGGCCTGGGCCTCCTCGCCCACCTTCAGGAGCTTCCCGGTGTTTTTGTCCAGGGCCACCACGGAGGGTTCGTTCAGGACGATGCCTTTGCCTCTTACAAATACCAAAACCGAAGCGGTACCAAGGTCGATACCGATATCCTTTGCCATGGGCAGTTCCTCCATTTATCGTTCATTCGTTTATTATGGGCGGAAAACCGCCCGCGATTCCATAAAGTTACAACGTACATTATACTGGCAGTCCGGCCAGAATGCAAGCCCATTCTTTCGCTTTTTCTCCCGGGTTTTCCCGGGACCCTCCGGGGCGGCGGGGCCGGTCCCGCCTTTTTTCCCGGCGGGAAAATTTTTTGTTGCCATTTGGGAAAGAATATAGTAAAATAACAAAAGCAGTCCTCCGCAGGCAGCTGCGGAGCCGGTCTCGCGCAATGAAGCTCTGCGAACCATGTCAGGCGGGGAACCGAGCAGCATTAAGCGGAATGTTTCATGTGCCGCGAGGCAACCGGCTCCGCAGCTGCCTGCGGAGGACGCCGTCTGTTTCGGGCAGGCGGCGCAAGTTTTTGGGGTTCCCGGGCCGCCGGGGGGTTCTTCGGACCTCCGGGAAGGGCCCCAGGCAGGGAGGCGGAGATTATGTATCAGGCGCTCTACCGGAAGTGGCGGCCGAAGGTTTTTGCCGACGTGATCGGACAGGAGCACATCACGCAGACCCTCCGCCGCCAGGTGGCCGAGGGCCGGACCTCTCACGCCTATCTCTTCACCGGGACCCGGGGCACCGGCAAGACCACCTGCGCCAAGATCCTGGCCAAGGCCGTGAACTGCGAGGCCCCCGTGGAGGGCGACCCCTGCGGGAAGTGCCCCTCCTGTTTGGGGCTGGAGAGCGGGAGCTTTCTGGACGTGCTGGAGCTGGACGCCGCCTCCAACAACGGGGTGGACCAGGTCCGCGCCCTCCGGGACGAGGCGGTGTATTCCCCCGCCCATGTGAAAAAGCGGGTGTACATCGTGGACGAGGTCCACATGCTCTCCACCGCGGCCTTCAACGCCCTGCTGAAAATCCTGGAGGAGCCGCCGGAGCACCTGATGTTCATCCTGGCCACCACGGAGCTCCACAAGGTCCCGGCCACTATCCTCTCCCGCTGCCAGCGGTTCTCCTTCCGGCGCATCCAGCCGGGGGACGTGGCGGCCCGCCTTTCCTACGTCGCGGGGCGGGAGGGCATCGACCTCCGGCCCGACGGGGCGGAGCTCTTGAGCCGTCTGGCCGACGGGGCCCTTCGGGACGGGCTGAGCCTGCTGGACCAGTGCGCGGCCTCCGGGGGGACCATCGACGCCGCCGCGGTGCTGGACGTGCTGGGGCTGGCGGGAAACCTCCAGACGGCCCGGCTGATGGAGCTGATTTTAAACCGGGACGCCCAGGGGGCCCTTCTCCTGCTGGACGAGCTTTACCGGGGCGGCAAGGACATGGGGGCGGTGCTCTCGGAGCTGTCCGTCCTCACGAGGGACCTGCTCCTCCAAAGGACCGCCCCGGAGGGCGGCGCGGCCCTGCTCTCCGGCGGCTTTGACGCCGCCGTTCTGGAGCGGCTGGGCGGGCGGGCGGCCCCGGCGCGCTTTCTGCACCTGGCCTCCACGCTGCAAAAAGCCTCGGCGGAGCTTTACGCCAGCGTGAACCGCCGGCTGGACACGGAGCTGTGCCTCCTGCGGCTGTGCGACGAGAGCCTCTCCGGGGACCTGACGGCCCTGGAGGCCCGCATCCGCCGCCTGGAGGAGGGCCAGTCCGCCCGGGGGGAGCTGGCGGCCCGGCGGCCCGCTCCCCCCCCGGAGGCTCCGCTGCCGGAGAGGGAACCGGAGGCCCGGGAGGAGCCGGAGGACCCGCCCCCCTGGGACGAGCCCCCTCTGCCGGAGGAGCCGCCCGCGGAGGACCGGCGGGCTTATGACGTCGCGGAGGAGCCGCCGGAGCCCCCGCGGGAGGACCGCCCCCCGGCGGAGCCCTCTCCTCCCGCCGCCCCCGCCGCCCCGGCCCGGGCCGTGAGCGGCGGCTGGTGGAGGACCCTGGCGGAGAACTGCAAGGGCCGCCTGCCGCCCATGTACCGCCCCTTCCTGGGGATGTGCTCCGGCTTTCTGGAGGACGGCCTGCTGACGGTCTGCGCCCCGGACGACCTGACCCTGGGCCGGCTGGACAACGACCGGGTCCGGGAGGCCCTGGCCCAGGAGGCGGAGGCCCTGGTTGGAGCCCCGGTGCGGCTGGCCCTTCGGGCGGGTTTGCCGCCCCGGTCCTCCCCGGAGGAGAATTTGAAAAACCTGCTGGAATCCGGCCGGCGGTTTGAGAACATTGAGATTAAATAAAGGAGAGATCGTTATGGGTTACAGCGCCCGCCGCGGCTTCAGCAGCGGCAGCATGAAGGCCACCGGCGCCCAGCGCCAGGCCGCCGTCCAGCAGCAGATCGCCCAGATGCAGGAGGCCATGAACGCCGCCCAGACGGAGGTGGAGAACCGTTCCTTCACCGCCAGCGTAGGCGGAGGGGCCGTGGAGGCCGTGGCCAGCGGCAAGAAGGAATTGACCGCCCTCACCATCAAGCCGGAGGCGGTGGACCCCGAGGACGTGGAGATGCTCCAGGACCTGGTGGTCTCCGCCGTCAACGAGGCCCTGCGCCAGGCCGGGGACGCCATGGACAAGGCCATGGACGGCATCACCGGCGGGCTGAACCTGGGGGGCCTGGGACTTTGATCAAGAGGCGGGGCCGTGACGGCCCCGCCCTTTTTCCTAAGGAGGGTTTATGAAACGAGTGAAACGCCTCTTCGCGGCGGCGCTGGCCCTGGTTCTGCTGGCGGGCTGCGGGGCCCAACGGACGGAGCCCCTGCCCTATCCGGAGCCCGCCGCCTCGGAGCCGGGGAAGACCATCGCCTATGTGCCCCTGGACGACCGGCCGGACAACGTGGAGCGGGTGGTCTATCTGGCGGAATCCCTGGGTTACGCCCTGGCCATGCCGGACCGGGACCTGTACCGGACGGCCCTGGACGGCCAGCCTCTCAACAGCAACGGCACCCAGCACGGGGACATGGGGCGGCTCTGCCAATGGGTGCTGGAGCAGGAGGAAGCGGGGTGCGACCGCTACATCCTCTCCCTGGACCAGCTTCACTCCGGGGGGCTGGTGGCCTCCCGGTCCATGACGGGGGACGGCCTTGAAATCCCCGGGGGCGGAACGGCCTCCGCATCCCGGCTGTTGGAGGAGCTGCTGGCAAAGCTGGCGGAGGACGAGAACAACGTGGTCTGGCTGCTGGATTCCGTCATGCGGCTGGCCAATGTCACGGTGGGATATGAAGGCGCCAGGCTGGAGCACTACAACTGGCTCCGGGCCTTCGGGGCCCAGCCCCGGGAGACGCTGGTGGAAGAGGACCTGACCGTTGAGAACGTCCTGGAAACCTACTGGCGGGGCCCCAATGGAGAGAACCCCTACGACGGAGCGGCCCGGCAGATGGGCGCAGTCAGCGCCGACGACTATTATCAGCCCTCCCGGTTCATCGGGCAGTTCATGGAGTCCCGGGAGCGGAAGCTCCGGCTCTCCGATGAAGTCCAGCGCATCCTGGCCGGGCCGGGCTATGAGAACTTCCGCCTGCTCATCGGCATCGACGATTCCTCCCTGGAGGACTGCATCCAGAAAAACGAGATCGCCTTCCTCCACCGGGGCCTCCGGGCCGAGAAGGGAGAAGACGGCAGGCAGATCGACTGGCTCCTCTCCGGGGTGGACGACCTGGCCTTCAAGGCCGTGGCCCGGCTGTACCTGGACGAAACGGGTTGGACGGGGGGCCGCGCGTGCGTCCAGTACTTCGGCGGCACGGAGGACCGGCCCGCCTGTGAGTACGACTTCCAGCCCCTGACGGAGATCATGGCGGAGCACCTGGCCTTCTTCGATTTGCGGGAGGCCGACCTTGCGGACCTGCAGATCCTGGTGCTGACCCAGCCGGAGGACGAGACAGAAAAGGCCGATTACCGTCAACAGCTCATCGGAGCGCTGCGGGACTGCGAGAAGGCCCGAAGACCCGCCGTCCTCATCGACGCCAGCAACGGGACCTATGGCACGACGGTCTACGAGGCCCTGACCAAGCAGGCGGAGCTGGGCCGGCTCCTGGCCTACTCCGGCATGCTGGACATGGCCATTGTCACCGGCACGGCATTGAGCCACGGCGCGGCCCGGTACGCCGTCTTGAAAAACGGGGGCGGCACCGACGCCATGGACCGGGCCTGGGCCCGGACGCTGGCGGACAGCGTGCTCAAGGACTTCTGCTACAAGGGGGTCGTGCGGAATGACCTGCTGGCCTATATCCGGAACGAGCTTGGCGGCGACCCCAACAACTTCCGGTCCCCGGACTTGGACCGGGAGGACCTGCTCCGCCGCCTGGAGGCGGGCATGGAGCAGGAGACGGCCCCGGTGATCCGCAATCTGGAGCGCAGCTCCTTCCTCTCCTCTTACGATGGGGAGGCCAAAGAACGCCGCTGGGGCGGCGTGGCTCTGGGAAACTACCGCTTCCCCTGGGACCGGGCCTTCGAGATCGGCATGGACATCCGCTTGGGGGAGTTCCGCTGAACCCGCGGAGGAAACAAACGCCCCGCCGTCCTTATGGATGGCGGGGCGTCTCGATATGAAGGGGGATCGGCCGGAGGGGCGGCGCTTTCCGGGGCCTCCGGGATTTCCGAAGGAGCCGTTTCCGGCGGAAAGCGGCGGCGCTTTACAGCTGCCGCACCGTGTAGTAAACCGCCAGGGCGAAGACCACAATGGCCAGGCACCACATGGCGTAATAGGCCGCCGTGGCGCTGAACAGGGCCACGACCACGCCCGCGGCCGACAGGCCGCAGGCCGCGTAAAGGGGCATCCGGTCCGCTCCGGCGGGGAGCAGCTTCCCCAGCTTCCCGTTTTTCGCCAGCCAGCAAAGGCCGCCCAGCAGCGCGATATAGACCACGGACAGCACCTTGGCCGGCATGCCCAGGGTCAGATTGCTGAACAGGCGGCGGCAGACCCACAGGACGATCATGGACGCGCTCAGTATGGTCAGGGACACGGAGCACTCCCGCTCATAAAAGGCCCAGATGACACTCAGCACCATGACCACCGGCACCACGACGCTCAGCAGCGTCACCGCCGAGGACTGGTACAGGCGCATCAGCAGGCTGCCCCCGGCAAAGAAGACCCCGGCGCCCGTCAGGCACCAGCCGATCAGCCGCTTCCGCGCGTCCGCCTTCCAAAGGACGCTCAGCACAACGCCCAGAACCAGCAGCGCCGCGCCGGCGGCGGCAATGGGCAGCAGGTAGCCGTGCCAGGCGAGGGCCTGGTCCACCGTGCCGTTGATATAGTACTTGCGGACCAGCAGCAGGTACAGCTCCGCCACGCAGGCGGCGGCGAAGAAAATGATTGCGCCGTACAGGGAATTTTCCCGCTTCATGGGCTTTCCGTTCGGATTCTTTGCCATTTATCAAGACCTCCAAGGTGTTTTTTCTTTACAAAAGTGCCGGGCTGGAAGCTCCTCCGCCGACACGCTTAAATAGTATAACAGACTTTATTCCCTTTTGCAAGAGCCAAGCTGACACGTTTTTTATTTTTTAGCCGAAACGTCGGTTTTCCGTTGAGAAGCGGGCCGGGGCGTGCTATACTATAGAAACCACAACCAGACGGACAAGAGGATTGCTATGAAACGTCTTACCGCATATGTTTTGCTGCTGGCCCTGCTGCTGGCCGGCTGCGGCGGTTCCGCGGACCCGGACACGGCTCAGGAGAGCATCCAGGTCATCGCCATGGACACCGCCATGCTCATCACCACCTATGGGGAGCGCTCCCCCGCCGCGGCCTACGCCTGCGAGGACGTGATCCGGGACCTGGAGGCCAAGTTCTCCCGGACCGTGGAGGACAGCGACGTCTCCCGCCTCAACGCCGCCGGAGGAGAGGCCGTTGCCATCTCGCTGGATACCTTTACCCTGCTGAACCAGGCCCAGCACTGCTGGCGGGCGGCCCAGGGTTTTGATATCACCATAGCCCCCCTGGCGGCGGCCTGGGGCTTCGCCGGCGGGGAGGAATACCGGGTCCCCTCCCGGGAGGAGATCGACGCCCTGCTGACCCTGGTGGACCAAGGCGCCGTGTCCTGTACCTCGAAGACCCGGGAGGAGGACCCCGCCGATTACGAGGATGAGGCTTCTTATACCGCCGCCCTGGGCCCGGGGCAGGCCATCGACCTGGGGGGCATCGCCAAGGGCTATGCCGCCGACAAAATCGTGAAGGTCCTCCAGGAGCACGACGTGCCCCGGGCCAACATCAATCTTGGCGGGAACGTGCTGGCCTACGGCGACCGGCCCGACGGGACCCCCTGGCGGGTGGGCATCCAGGACCCGGCCCGGGCGGACGAGCAGAACGCCTTTGCCGGGGTGCTGGCGCTGACGGATTCCTTCGCCGTCACCTCCGGGGGCTACCAGCGCTATTTTGAAGAAGGCGGGAAGCGCTATCACCACATCATCGACCCGGCCACGGGCTGTCCGGCGGACAGCGGCCTTGCCTCCGTCACCGTGGTGGCGGACGCCTTCAAGACCCAGCAGCCCTGGAACGGGACCATGTGCGACGCTTACTCCACCGCCCTTTTTGTCATGGGGGAGGAAAAGGCCCTGGAGTTCTGGCGGAGCTGCCGGGACCTGGTGGCGGAGGAGCCCCTGTTCCAGCTGGTCCTGGTGACGGAGGACGGCCGGGTGGTGGTCACCGAGGGGCTGGCGGACCGCTTTGCTTTGGACGAGAGCAGCGGGTATACCCTTGAGGTTGTCTCTTGATGAGGGCGTTTCCCAAGCTCCGGCCCACGGCCTGGGATGGGCTGGTGGTCCTGTGCGTTGCCGCCCTGGCCCTGGGGACCGCCCTCTTCCAGTGGCGGGGCGGGAGCTCCGGGGCCCTGACGGCGGTGGTGTCCGTGGACGGGGAGGAGACGGACCGCTTCGCCCCGGCGGAGCTTCTGGAGGCGCCCCGGATCTACAGCGCCAACGGCTATACCTTGGAGGTCTGCGCCGCCGTCCGGGGGGAGGCTTCCCCCCTGGACCACAGGAATTCCGGCGGGGAGGCGGGGATCCGGGTGAGCCGCTCCGACTGCCCCACCCAGGACTGCGTCCACACCGGGACCATTACGAGGGGCGGGCAGAGCATCGTCTGCCTCCCGGCCCGGATCGTCATCCGCCTGGAGGGCGGAACCGTTGCCCCGGACGCCGTGGACGCGGTGCTGGGCTGAATCAAGAGAGGACTTCATCCCCCTTGAGCATTCCCCCCTTCCCGGCGGGGGGACGAGAGACAAAAGGCGGGAACTGGGAGGCGAGGAGGCGCGGGATGAAACTGACCACGAAACAGCTGACCCTCTGCGCCCTGCTGACGGCCATGGCCCTGGCGCTGAGCTATCTGGAAAACCTCTTTCCCCTCTCCCTGGCGGTCCCCATCCCCGGGGTGAAGCTGGGCCTGGCCAACATTGTGACGGTGTTCGCCCTCTATGCCCTGGGGCCGGGGGAGGCGCTTTTGATCCTGCTGGCCCGGTGCTTCCTGGGGTCCCTCTTCGCCGGGAACATGAATGCCCTGCTCTTCTCCCTGCTGGGGGGGCTTTGCGCCATGGGGACCATGATTCTCCTCTCCCGGCGGCGGGGGCTGTCCCTTTACGGCGTGTCCGTGGGGGGCGCGGCGGCCCACAACTGCGGGCAGACCGCCGCCGCCGTCCTGACTCTGGGCAGCGCCGCTCCCCTCTATTATCTGCCCGTTTTGCTGGCGGTATCCCTGCTCACCGGCGGATTGACCGGCCTGGCCTCCGCCTGCCTCTTCCAGGGACTGCGCCGCACCGGCTTGATGAAAGGCTGAACGCTATGGACAAGAAGGACAAAAAGGACGAGATCATCCTCCAGCAGCTGGAGGTCATCCAAACCCTGACGGAGCACAACCTCCGCCGGATGGGCACGGACTTCTGGGGCGCGCCCCCAAAGCCGGAGGCCAAGGGGCCGGAAACGCCCGCCCAGGCCCCGGAGGCCCCCCGGGAAAAGGCCCCGGAGGAGTCCCCGGCCGCCGGAGAAAGGCCGAAGGAGGCCCCGCCGGAGAAGCTGGAGGACCTCCAGAAGGAGCTGGACGGCTACATCGGCCTGGCCGCCGTAAAGCGGGAGGTCCGCAGCCTCATCGATCTGGTGAAGGTCCACCAGCTCCGGGAGAAGAACGGCCTCCCGGTTCAGGAGCTGTCCCTCCACATGGTCTTCTCCGGCAGCCCCGGCACCGGCAAGACCACCATCGCCCGCCTCATGGCCCGGATCTTCCACGCCCTGGGCATCCTCTCCAAGGGGCAGCTGGTGGAGGTGGACCGGAGCGGCCTGGTGGCGGGCTATGTGGGGCAGACGGCGCTGAAAACCGGAAAGGCCGTGGAGAAGGCCCTGGGGGGCGTGCTGTTCATTGACGAGGCGTATGCCCTGAACGGCTCCTCGGACAACGACTTCGGGCAGGAGGCCATCGACACCGTCCTCAAGGCCATGGAGGACCACCGGGACGACCTGGTGGTCATCGCCGCCGGGTATGACGATTTGATGGACCGTTTCATTCACTCCAACCCCGGCCTGGAGTCCCGGTTCAACCGCTTCCTCCACTTTGAGGACTACACGCCGGAGGAGCTGCTGGCGATCTTCAAAATGCGCTGCGCCAAGGGCTGCTATGAGCTGGAGGAGGCGGCCGAGGGCCTCGTCCGGGACTTCCTCCGGGAGGAGAACCGGGACCCGGCGTCCTTCGGCAACGCCCGGGGGGTGCGGAACGTCTTTGAGCGGATTCTAGTGTGTCAGGCTAACCGCCTGGCGGGCTTGGAAACCGTCACCCGGGAGGATTTGATGAAGCTGACGGCGGCGGACGTGCTGGCCGCCCGGGGACGGGAGGACGGCAAAGCCGAAGAGGCCCCGGAGAAGGCCGCTTTGGGGGAGGAGGCGCCATGAAAACGGCGAAGCTCTTTCTGGCGGGGATGTACGTCCACCTGCTGGCCAGCGTCGCCGCCCCCATCGGCATTGTGTGCCTGGGCTGGGGCGGCGCCGGGTGGAACCGCTCCAACGGCACGCTGCTGCTGGCCTATCTGCTGGTGATCGGCCTGGTCCAGCTTCTGGGCTGGGTCAGCGCGGGGGCCGCCGTTTTGGCCTACCGCCGGAACGACATGGCCCGGCTGCGCTCCGCCTGGCGGACCTTGAAGCTGGGGGCCGTCCCCTTTTACATCCTGAATTTTCTCTGGAGCGTCCTGGCCTGGGGAGCCCTGACGGCCGCCTCCAGGGGCGTCTTCCTTCTGCTGGTCCCCATTCCCATCGGCCTGACCTGGCTGATGATCGTTCAAAGCGGCGTCACCGGCTGGCTGTACATCCGCTGCCTCCGGGAATCCGGGGAGGACGCCGCCATTCTCCACAGCGTCTGCCAGTTCCTCCCCGTGCTGGACGTGCTCAGCACCCTCCTGCTGCTCCGGCGGCGGGGCGGGGGAAAACCCTAATGCTCCGGGAGGTCCGCCTATGCTGAAAAAAGCGCTCTGCCTGCTGCTGGCCCTGGCCCTTGTCTCCGGCCCGGCGGCGGCTGTGAAATGGGAATACCCCGCCTCCGCCCATCCGGAGACGGACTACGCCGATATGCTTCCCGTCACCGGCTTTGACGAGACGGCCCTGCTGGCCGCCCTGAAGGAGCTGGAGAACGTCTGCTCCCGCCACAGCCGGGACCGGGACGACAAGCAGACCCGCCGCCGGGTCCAGGCCCTCTATGAGCAGATTCTGGAGGAGATGGACCTCCTGTCCACCAAGGCGAATCTCAGCTCCATTCAATATGACGCCAGCGGCGGGGCCCCGGAGGCGTCGGCGCTGTATCTGGAGCTCTCCGCCCAGCAGACCCGGCTGACCGACCGCTGCTATCAGGCGCTGTCCGCCATGGCGGCCTCGCCCTACGCGGATCTGCTGGACGAGGACGCGGGGGAGGGGGCGGCCCGGAGCCTTCTGGGCTACCGGGGCCTGACGGAGGAGGAGGCCGCCCTCTACGAGGAGGAGGACCGGCTGATTCAGGACTACGACCGGATCATTGCCCAGGGCGTTCCGGTTCAGGCCCTGGGGCGGGTCTGGACGGCGGAGGAGCTGGAGGACGCCGGGGTGGACGCGGAAACCTATGAGGCCGTCAGCGAGGCGCTGATTGCCGGGCGGTACCAGGCCGCCGGGGAGCTCTATCTCCGGCTGGTCCGGCTGCGGACGGACCAGGCCCAACGGGCCGGGTACGACGATTACGCCGCCTATGCCTACGAGACCCTTTACACCCGGGATTACACGCTGGAGGACGCAGCGGCCCTTCGAGAGGCGGCGAAGCGGGAGATTCTCCCCCTCCAGCTCCGGCTGCTGGAGGAGTCCGGCGACCGGGAGCTCCGGGCCCTCAGCGTGCGGAGCCGCCTGAACGGGGAGGAGGTCCTGGACGCGGTCCGGCCCTTCATCCGGGACTTCGACCGGGAGATGGGGAAGACCTTTGACTTCATGCGGGCCCATGGGCTCTATGACATCGAATACGGCGAGGCGAAGCTGGCCACCGGATACACCGTGGCCCTGCCCGCCTATGGCAGCGCCTTTATTTTCAACAGCCCCTATGGGGACTATCAGGACCTCAGCGACCTGGTCCACGAGTTCGGCCACTTCAACGAGACGTTTCACTGCACCCAGCACGACCTCTGGGCGGACTTCAACATCGACGTGGGGGAGATCGACTCCCAGGCCCTGGAGCTGATGTTCACGGAAGAGGCCGGAGAGCTCTTCGGGGAGCCCTATGGGGAGGTCTACCGGGACGCGATCCTCTATAACATTCTGGACTCCATCCTGGACGGCTGCCTCTATGACGAGTTTCAGGCGGCGGCCTATCAGGACCCGGGGATGACGGTGGAGGAGCTGGACCGGCTCTTCCTGCGGCTATCCGAGGAGTACGGCTATTCCTACGCCTCCGGCACGGAGACGGACCCCACCTGGGTGGAGAACGCCCACAACTTCCAAAATCCCCTGTACTTCATCAGCTACGCCACCTCCGCCCTCTCGGCCCTGGACCTGTGGTTCCTCTACCTGGACCGGCCCCGGGAGGCCAAGGAGGTCTATCTGGAGCTCTCGGCCCTGTCCCTCTCCCTGCCCTACCGGGCGGCGGTGGAGGAGGTGGGCCTCCGGGACATCTTCGACCGGGAAACCGTCCCCGCCCTGGCGGAAACGCTGGAGGGCTATCTGGACGGGAAACCCGTGTCCCGAAGCGGGGGCGGGCGTCCCACGGCCCTCCTGGCCATGGAAGGTTTCGCGTTGGTCTATATTGCACTCTGCGTCCTGCTGATATTCTTCCTTACCCGCTTCCTCTCCCGGAATCGGGCCTGGAGCAGCCGGCCCCGCCGAGCCGGGCGGAAGGACAGGGACCCGCCCTCCCGGCTCTCCCGTCAGGCCCCGGGGACCCGCCGAACCGGGGAGGACCCCTGGTCCGCGCAGGACAAAAAGCCCCCCTGGGAGCTGTGAGCCCAAAGGACCGCCTGAAAAGGCGGTCCTCAGCTTGTCGAAAAACGCATAAAACCGATTCAACGGGAAGGAAGGGTGTGCGCGGGAAACCCAGGAAGGGTTTCCTGCGCCATTTAAATCCCAAGTTTTCAGAACTTTTTTGAAGTTCTGAAAACTTGCTCAGGCTGGCGAAAAATACGTTTTCGCCAGCCTGAGGGCCGCCTGAAAAGGCGGTCCTTTTTTGAAGAATTTTTCCGGGCTGCGCCGTATTGTTATTTGGGGCTTGACTTTGGAAAATCACAGGTGTACTATTGTATTATTGAACTAGTGAAATGGAGGGCGTACCTTATGAAGATGCTGAAAAACCTGACCCGGCGGGTCCTGGGGCTGTGCCTGGCGGCGCTGCTGGCGGTCCCGGTCCTGGCGGCGGAGCCGCTGGGCGCCAAGCAGCGGCAGGAGGATTTGGATTTCCTCTACGAGGTTCTGGCGGGGGCCCATCCGGACGCCTTCGCCAAGACGCCGGAGAGCGAGTTTCTGGCGCTGAAGGCGGAGATCGCGGGGCGGCTGGAGACGGAGACGGACACAGAATTTCTGCTGGACCTCATGCGCCTGACGGCCCTGGCGGGGGACTCCCACACCAGCGTGTCCGTGGGAAGCCTGGCAAATTTCCGGGCCTATCCCTTCGCCCTGGTCCGGCGGGGGGAGAGCTGGTATCTCTCCGCCGCCGCGCCGGAGGACAAGGATCTCCTCTGCCGGGAGGTCACGGAACTGGCGGGAAAGCCGGTGGAAGAGGTCATTGAGGCCTATGGAACGCTGTTCTCCGCCGACAACCCGGTCCACCTCCGGCGGAGCTTCCGGCAGGCCTGCAATGTGGCGGACATCTACGAGTACTTAGGGCTGGTGAAGGCCGGGGAGCCTCTGACCGTTACGCTGGAGGGCGGGAAGGCCCTCACCCTGGAGCCCATGGGCATGGAGGAGATGAACAAACTGGAGGCCGTGCGGATCTCCGATCTCATTAAGGGCCAGCCGGAGACGGCGGCGCGGGATGCGTACTATTTCGCCGAGCCCCTGACAGAAGAGGTCTACTATATCCAGTACAACGTCTGCCAGGAGGCCGAGGACCTTCCCATGGAGGAGTTCGCCGCCCTTGTAAAAAAGGACCTGGAGGGCGGAGACTACCGCCGGGTTCTGCTGGACCTGCGGAACAACGGCGGCGGGTCCGACGGGGTCATCTGGCCCCTCTTCGAGGTGCTGCGGAAGGAGATGGACGGCGAGGACGGCCTGGAGCTGGTGGGCCTCATCGGGGAGGCCACCTTCTCCTCCGCCCTCATCAACGCCGTGGAGATTCAGGAGATGGGAGGCGTACTGGCGGGGGAATCCGCCGGGGGCAGCGTCTGCCACTTTGGGGCCGTCAAGACCTTCTCCCTGCCCAACTCCAAGGTCCGGGGGCAGGTGTCCAGCAAGTACATCGACCTGAATACCCTGCTGGACGCGGCGGCGGGCCGGGGCGTGGAGGCTCTGGAGCCGGACGCGCAGGTGTATCAGACGCTGGAAGACACTCTGGCCGGAAAGGACACCCTGGTGGACTGGCTGCTGGCCCATCCGGAAAGGCTGGCGCAAAAAGCGTACCCCAGCGCGCCCCTGACCCGGGGACGGTTCGTCGGCCGGCTCTACGAGGCGGCGGGGAGCCCGGAGGCAGAGATCGGGGAGGAGCTTCCCTTCGCCGACAGCTTCGGCATCGAGTGGTATCTCCCCGCTGTGGCCTGGGCCAAGGCGCAGGGCGTCGCCAGGGGCGGCGCGGAGGGAGCCTTCTCCGCCGCCCGGCCCATTACCTGGCGGGAGGCGGCGGTCTTCCTGGGCCGCGCGGCGGAGGCCCTGGACCTCCGGCCGGACCCGGCGGCAAAGCGCATGGGCCCCGCCCCGGCGGCCCTGGCCCAGGGCTTTGACCAGAGCGCCGTAACCCGGGCCTGGGACCTGGGGCTGATCCCGGCGGACGCGGACTTCTCCGGAGGGCTCACCCGGGCCCAGGGGGAGGAGCTGGCGGCGGCTTTGAGGGCGCTGATGGAATAAATGGCGGAAACTGGGGGATGGCCCGGACAGGGGTCCGGGCCCCACACCCCTCCTACCGAAAAAAGGACCACGGGCAGAGCCCGTGGTCCTCTCTTGTTGAAAATCCTACCGATGCCATTCTCCCGTCTCCCGTCCCCCCGCAGGGGGTGGGGGCTGCGCAAGGCTGCGCCCGCAGGCGCGTTCCGGAGGCCAACCGCCCAAAGGGCGGCTCTCAGGCCGGAGATGGAGCCCGCTCCCCCTTGAAAAGAGGCGGAGGGAATGGAGCAGAGCGGAGCGTTCGCCGCCTTCAGCGGCGGAAGCGAAGCGGGCGGAATTTCCGACGCCTCACTCGGCGTACATTTCCTTCAGCTTCAGCAGGTGCTGATAGCGGTCCATGGCCGCCTTCT
>CANPTW010000031.1 GCA_947577075.1 uncultured Oscillibacter sp.
CGTCACTTTTCCGTGCGGCCGGCCTGGGGGGTGTGGGTTGTGGGGGGGGCGGGGGCGGGTCTCTTTTTTTGTTTTTTTTGGGGGCCCCCCCCGCCCCCCGGCCCCCCCCGCTCCTCCGCTTATTTAATAAGGAGAGGGGACGGCGGCGCCGCGCTAAACCAGCTCTCCCCTTGGGGCGTCCAGCAGGTTCAGCTCCTCGAAGATCTGGCGCTCCAGCGCTTCATAGGCCCTTGGCCCCCTGGAGCGGCGCATCCGCCCGCCCAGGCGCTCGCCGTCCTCAAAGAGGTGAATGAGGTAAAACCAGACCTCCTTCATCCGCTGGGAGGCGGGGGCGGCCTGAGCGTCGGGGGCGGCCTGGGCGTAGAAGTCCTGATAGGCCCGGTAGAGCTCCCGGGTGAAGGACTGCAGCTCTTCCCGGGAGGCGGGGGGGCCGCCCCGGAGCCGCCGCAGAAGCGCCGGGTCCGCAATGGCTCCCCGGCCGATCATGGCGGCGTCCAGCGCGGGGAAGCGGTCCTCCAGGGCCCGGACGCCGGGGACGGAGGTCAGGTCCCCGTTGTAGCACACGGGATTTCTGCTCTCCGCCAGGGCCTGGGCGAACAGATCCATATGCACCGCTCCCCGGTACTTCTCCGGCCGGACCCGGGGGTGGACGGTGAGGCAGGCAATGGGGTAGCGGTTGAAGACCTCCAGCAGCCGGGGGAACTCCTCCGGGACGCGGTAGCCCAGCCGGGTCTTGACGGAGACGGGGACGGAGACGCCGGAAAATACCTCGTCCAAAAAGCGGTCCAGAAAATCCGGGTCCGCCAACAAGCCGGAGCCCTTCCCCTTGGCGGTGACGGTGCCGGAGGGACAGCCCAGGTTCAAGTTGACCTCGGTGTAGCCCATGTCCGCCAGAGCCTCCGCCGCCCAGAGGGCGTCCGCCGCCCGCTTCGCCATCACCTGGGGGACCTGGGGGAGCCCCTCCGGGTTTTCCAGCTCCCGGCGGTCCCGGGGGGTGATGATATGCTGGTCCGTGGGGGAGATGAAGGGGACGAAATATCGGTCCGCCCCGCCGAAGCGCTGGTGCCACACCCGGCGGAAAACCCGCTTGGTGATGCCGTCCAGGGGGGCGAAGTCCAAGCGCCGGATCATCCCAGCTTCTCCTCCCACTCCCGGGGCTTGAAGCCGGTGAGGACGAAGCCGTCCCCCACCAGAATGGGCCGCTTCACCAGCATGCCGTCGGTGGCCAGGAGGGCAATCTGCTCCTCCTCGTCCATGGCGGGGAGCTTGTCCTTCAGGCCCAGGGCCTTGTACTGGAGGCCGCTGGTGTTGAAGAAGCGCTTCAGGGGCAGGCCGCCGGCCTGATGCCACCGGCGGAGCTCGTCGGCGGTGGGGTTTTCCAGCTTGATGTCCCGGACTTCAACGTCCAGGCCCTTCTCATCCAGCCATTTTTTCGCCTTCTGGCAGGTGGTGCACTTGGGATACCAGAGCATGAGCATGGGGGAGTCCCTCCTTTCAGAGAATCAGCAGTTCCTTGGGGGCCTTCGTCAGGTTCCGGCAGCCCTCCGGGGTAATCAAAATCACGTCCTCGATGCGGACGCCCAATTTCCCGGGAATGTAAATTCCCGGCTCCGCCGAAATCACCGCCCCGGCGGGGAGGGGGGCCTCGTTGGAGGCGGCGGCGTTGGGGGCCTCGTGGATTTCCACCCCCACCCCGTGGCCGAAGCTGTGGGTGAAGTACGCCCCATAGCCCGCCTCGGCGATGACGGCCCGGGCGGCGGCGTCCACAGCCTTGCCGGGGACCCCGGCCCGGGCGGCGGCGATGCCCGCCTCCTGGGCGGAGAGGACCGTCTTGTAAACTCGCTCCATCTCCTCCGTCGCGGACCCCACCGCCACGGTCCGGGTCATGTCGGAACAGTAGCCGCCGTAGATGCAGCCGAAGTCCATGGTGACGAACTCCCCGGCCTGAATCTCCTTCTCCGAGGGCACGCCGTGGGGGAGGCTGCCGTTGGGCCCGGAGACCACAATGGGGTCAAAGGACATGTCCGACGCGCCGTAGTGCAGCATGAGGTACTGGAGCCGGGCGGCGATCTCCTTCTCCGTCACGCCGGGGCGGACCTCCTTTAAAATGTCCTCCAGGGCCCGTTCGGCGATGCCCTGGGCGGCCTCCATGGCCTGAAGCTCCTCCCGGTCCTTGGTCTGCCGGAGCTTTAAAACGGGCTCCGACGCGGGAACCAGCTCACAGGGGGGACGCCCCTCCTCCGACAGGGCCTTTTCCAGCCGCCGGAAGGACTGGACGGACATCGCCGCGTCCTCAAAGCCCAGGCGGCGGATTCCCTTCAGGAATACCAGCTCCTGGAGCTGGTCCGTCAGCTTTTTCCCGGGCTTCACCTCCCGGAGCTCCGCCCCGTCGAGACGGCGGGCGGCGGCCTCGGTGTACCGGGCGTCGGTGAGGAAGACGGCGCCCCTCCGGGTCACCAGGGCCGTGGCGTCCGCGCCTGGGGTGAAAAAGCCGGAGGCGTAAAAGCGGTTGGCCTCCCCGGTGAGGAGGACGGCGTCCAGATGTTCCGCCTCCAGGGCGGCGGCGATGTTTTCGTAATGGTTCATTACTAAGACTGTCCTTCCTGGGGCCCCCTTGAAGGGGGGAGTTTACTCGCCCTTCGGGCGGGGCGGATTGGCGGTCAGCGATGGCTGGGCAATGCACCCCCCATTCTCTCTTTTGCGAAAAGAGAGAATGCGCCGTGCACGGTGGAAGAGAGAAAACGGGGGCCGCGCAAGGGGTGCCCCCCATATCAGGCATGTCTTCGGGCCGCGGCGCGGTGCGGGCGGGAGTTTTGGCGGTCGATGAATCGACTGCCCTCCTCTTTTTGCTGCCGCACTGCCGACCGTCCGGTGGGGCCGCTTCTACCGCTTTCTTTAAAAGGGCCCCTTTGGCAAACGGGGGCGCGCAAGGGGCGCCTCCCATATCAGGCATATCTACAGTCCGCGGCGCGGTGCGGGCGGGGGTTTTGGCGGTCGATGAATCGACTGCCCTCCTCTTTCCGCTGCCGCTTATGCGGCGGCTGCGGGGGGACCGGCCGGCAGGGGCGGCAACCTGCCGCCCGTTCTGGGCTCACCAGTCGTGGCGGCGGGTATAAATCCCATGGTCCCCCAGGACGCGCACAATCGCGTCAATCCGTTGGAAGCACTGGGGGTCCTCCAGGCTGTCGTCATTCAGGACCCGCCGGATCTCCTCCAGCACCTCCAGGGCCTTCGTCTCGGTTTCCCGGGCGATTTTTTGGATGGTTTCACTGCCCCTCAAATACCGCATGGCCTCCAGCCCGATGGCCTCCGCCGCCAGTTCTTCCTGCGTAGTCAGCGCTTCTTCGTTCATAAAAACCTCCATTTGACCTTTCGCAAATGTCAATTATTCCCTTCTTTTATCATAAAATAAAAGATACGGTCGAATGACAATTACAAAAGGTCAGGATGGGCTTTCATGTATAAAAACCGCGCCCCAAATGGGCGGCACAATCTTTGCGGCGGTTGGGTGGCCGCCCTGCGCAAGGCCAGAACACCCAAGCTGTCCCAGCGGGGGTTGGCGGACATGCTCCAGCTGGGCGGACTGGACGTGGACAAAAACGCGGTCCAGCGCATTGAGAGCGGACAGCGGTTTGTGACGGACATCGAGCTGAAGGCCCTGGCCCAGGCATTGGGCGTGACGGTGGAGGAATTGTTGGAACCGTAGGAGCTCCGGGAAACCGGAGCTCCTGTTATTTATCCCTTGGGCGGGGAAATTCCCGCCCGGTTTGCGTTACCCCATGGACCCGCTGCCGCCCATGAGGGCGGTCATCTCCTCGATGCGCTCCAGCGGGAAGGGCGGGGCGCACAGGGGCTTCATGGCGATGCTCATGAGCTTCATGGGATTATCGTCCGCCGCCACCCGGTTGGAGCTCAGGCTGCCGCAGCGGCGGCAGCGGTGGACAAGGGCCCACTCGCCCCCCTTGCGGACCCACACGGCAATGGGGTCCATGACCCCGCCGCAGTCCGCCGCCCGGTCCCCGGGCTCCACGTCCAGATGGACGCTGGAAAGGCAGTTGGGGCAGTGGTTGCGGTGGTCCGCCCCCGCCCCGGCGGGGGTAACGAGGCGGCCGCAGACCCGGCAGGTGAAAGCGTCGGTGCAGGGATGGGTTTTGTAGTAGCCTTTTTCGTATAGCTTCCGTTTGTTTTCGCGGTTCATGATAAAGCTTCCTCCTGAAGATGTTCCGAATCCTCCGGGAGGAATGGCGAGTGCAGATTTGCCAACCTCCCGGTTAGACGGCACTCTCCGAAGCAAAGAATTTAAGTTTCATAGGATACTCCGTTTCAAAAATAAAGGTGTAAAAGCTGGGACTTCAGCCCTGGAACCGCTCCAGCCGGGCGATGATCTTCTCCCGGTACTCCGCGTGATGGGGCATCCCGCCCCCCAGGCCGCCCCGCTTGGGCAGCTGGAGCTTGAGGAAGCCCCCGTCCCGGAAGGTGACGGAGCAGTTGACGGCCCCCATCATGGCCTTTTTGATCTCACAGCTCTGGATGCTTCCAAAGGGGAAGCACGCGCCCACGTCCTCGGCCACGGTCTTCCGCAGGTCCGGCAGCAGGGGATAGGCCGCCGTCAGGTACTTGCGCTCCTCGCACTCGGCCACCAGCAGATAGTGCTCCGTGACCCCGACGTACACGTCGAAATAAGAGGTTTTCTTTTGGTTCACCTGGAGGGTGATGCCGTGAATCCCGGCGGCAAGAGTCTCCCCCTCCGGGGTGCAGGCCCCCAGGACCTGCCGCATGAGGCCCTCGTCAAAAATGCCCGCCATGGTTCAGACCCTCTCCGCCGACGCCTTCACGAACCCGTAGAACAGGGGATGGGGCCGGTCGGGGCGGCTCTTGAACTCCGGGTGGAACTGCACGCCCACGAACCAGGGGTGGTCCGGCAGCTCCACGATCTCCACCAGGTGCCCGCTGGGGGACAGGCCCGCCAGGACCATCCCCTTGGCCTCCATCTCCGCGCGGAAGTCGTTGTTGAACTCGAAGCGGTGGCGGTGCCGCTCGGAGATTTCCGCCGCGCCGTAGAGGCGGCGGCTCTCCGTGCCCTCCTTCAATTCGCAGGGGTAGCGGCCCAGGCGCATGGTGCCCCCCTTGTCGGTGACATTTACCTGGTCCGGCATCAGGGCGATGACGGGGTGCTGGGTGGTTTCGGAGAACTCGGAGGAATGGGCGTCGGCATAGCCCAGGACGTTCCGGGCGAACTCGATGACGGCCATCTGCATGCCCAGGCACACGCCGAAGTAGGGGATTTTCTTCTCCCGGGCGTAGCGCACGGCCTGGATCATGCCCTCGATGCCCCGGTCGCCGAAGCCGCCGGGGACGATGATGCCGGCGCAGCCCCCCAGCTCTTCTTCCGCATGCTTCTCCGTCAGAGTCTCGGAGTTCACCCAGCGGATGTCCACCACCACGTCGTTGGCGGTGCCCGCGTGGTTCAACGACTCCACCACGGAGAGATAGGCGTCGTGGAGCTGGACGTATTTGCCAACCAGGGCGATTTCCACGTGCTTATGGGCGTTCTTCTCCCGCTGGACCATGGCGGTCCACTCCCGGAGGTCCGGCTGGTGGGTGATGAGCCCCAGCTTCCGGCAGACCACCTCGTCCAATCCCTCCCTGGCCATCAGCAGGGGGACCTCATAGAGGGTCTCGGCGGTGGCGTTCTGGATGACGCAGTCGGATTCCACGTTGCAGAAGAGGGCGATTTTCCGCCGCACGTCGGCGGTAATGGGGGTGTCGCAGCGGCAGACCAGAATGTCTGGCTGGATGCCCAGGGAGAGGAGCTCCTTCACAGAGTGCTGGGTGGGCTTGGACTTCAGTTCCCCGGAGCCGGGGATTTCCACGATGAGGGGCACGTGGATGAAGAGCACGTCCCCCTGGGGCCGCTCGGCCCGGACCTGGCGGATGGCCTCCAGGAAGGGTTGGGACTCGATGTCGCCCACGGTGCCGCCAATTTCGCAGATGACCACGTCCACATCCTCGCTGGCCATGGCGTAGACCCGGCTTTTGATCTCATTGGTGATATGGGGGATAATCTGGACGGTGGCCCCCAGGTAGTCCCCCCGGCGCTCCCGGTTCAGCACGGACCAGTAGATCTTGCCGGAGGAGATGGAGCTGTTGCCGCTTAAATCCTCGTCTACGAAGCGCTCGTAGTGCCCCAGGTCCAGGTCCGTCTCCGCGCCGTCCTCGGTGACGAAGACCTCGCCGTGCTGGTAGGGGCTCATGGTCCCGGGGTCCACGTTGATATAGGGGTCGAATTTCTGGTTCCGCACCCGGACGCCCCGCTGCTTCAAAAGCCGCCCCAGGGAGGCCGCGCAGATGCCCTTGCCCAGGCCGGAAACCACGCCGCCGGTGACAAATACATATTTGGTTGCCATACCGCTCTCCTATTCTTTCGTTCTTCCTCGTTCTCCCGCTGTCCGGCGGGGCCTCCGCCGGACCGTATATACCAGTCCATATTATCATCTGGACCCCCGCTTGTCAACGGCGCAGGAGGAGGGAAAAGGGCGCGGGGAAAAGACCCCGCGGGCGGCGTTGGGCGGCCGTGCGTGGGGCTTCTCAGTGCTGTCCCCGGGCGGACCCGATCATATAGTCGAGAAAGGCGGGCACGTCCCGGGCGTCGGAGAGGCTGATGCACAGGCCCTCCGGGCTGGGACGCATGGCCCGGAGCAGCTGGCGGGCCGTGTTGTCCCGCTTCAGGTCGCAGCGGGTGTTGTCCGGCAGGTGGAGCAGCACCTGCCCCCGGCTGTGCTCCACCACGTTTAAAAAGTTGTCCGCGTCCGGCAGCATCATGATTTTGAACATAGGCGGCCTCCTTTAGAATCGGGTCCCCGGTTTTACATATACGTATGGGATTTAGAAAAAACCGGAGATTTCCCTTGCGCGCTTTGCGCCGTTCTGATAGGATGATACCATCAAAAACTGAGAGGCGGTAGCAGGAAAGCGCCAGCTTTCTGGTATAAAACCGTCAGAATGGAGGAAGCCATGGCACTGAGCGTCTGCAGCTCCGCCACCGATGGGCGGAGCCGGGAGCTGGTGCGGCACGGAACGCCGCCCTTTCCCGTCGCCTGCTACCGCCACGGGGCGGAAACGGTGAACGCGGTTCCCTGGCACTGGCACGATGAGCTGGAAGCCGTGGTGGTAAAAGAGGGGCGGGTCTTCGTCTCCGCCGAGGGCGAGAGCCGGGAGCTGGGGCCCGGGGAGGGCTGCTTCATCACCGCCGGGGCGCTCCACCGGGTCTGGCGGGAGGGAGAGGGGCCGGTGCTTCTCCACTCCCTGGTCTTTCACCCCCGGCTGGTGGGGGGGAGCGTGGAGAGCGTCTTTTGGCAGGGCTATCTGCGGCCCCTGCTGGACGAAGCCGCCAACCGCTGCGTCTGGCTGGCGGCGGGCGTCCCCTGGGAACGGGAGGCGCTGGAGGCCGTGGAGGCGGCCTGGCGGGCCTGCGGGGAGGAGCCCGCCGGATTTGAGTTTCAGGTCCGGGAGGGCCTTTCCAGACTGGTCTTCCTTCTCTCCGCCCACCGCCCCGGGGCGCGGAGGGGCCCCTCGGAGAAGGCGCTGCGGGAGGGGGAGCGGATCAAGGCGATGCTGCGCTACATACAGGAGCACTGCGGCGAGGCGCTGACCGTGGCGGAGATTGCCGGAAGCGCCGCCGTCAGTGAGAGCGAGTGCCTCCGGTGCTTCCGGAGCATGATCGGCGCCACCCCCATGCAGTATGTCCGGCAGCTGCGGGTCCAGCGGGCGGCGGAGCTGCTGGCCTCCACCGGGGAGCGGATCGCGGACATCGGAGCGGCCTGCGGATTCCAGGAGACGAGCTATTTTGCCAGAACCTTTCGGGCGCTGAAGGGCTGCACCCCCAGTCAGTACCGGGCGAAAAAGCGGTCTTCCGGGGGAAAAACGCAGGTTTCCGCCTTGTAAACCGCCGCTGTTTGTGGTAGAATCAAAAGAAGTCTGAGAGAGGAAATGAGTGTCCTATGGAAAATTATTCCTTTAAAAGCGTGGCCTTCGGCGGATTTGACAAGCAGGATGTAGTCCGGTATCTGGAGCAGGCCTCGGAAAAAGCCGCCGCCGCCCAGCGGGAATTGGAGACGGAGAACGAGAAGCTCCGCAGGCAGGCGGAGGAGCAGGCGGAGCAGCTGGACCGGCTCCGCGCCCAGCTGGAGGAGCTGACCGCCCAGCGGGACCGGCTCCAGGAGCAGCTGGACACGGAGAGCGCCGCCCGGGCGGATCTGGAGCCCCTGCGGGCGCTGGAGCAGGACGTGTCCCGGCTGACCGCCGAGCGGGACGCCCTCCGGCCCGACGCCGAGGCCTACGCCCGGTTTCGGGAGCGGCTGGGCGCCATTGAGTGCGAGGCCCGGAAGCGGGCCGACGACCTGGAGGAGGAGGCCGCCGCCCAGGTCCGCCGGACGGTGGGAGAATTCCGGAGCCAGTATCAGCGGCTGATGAGCGCGTTTGAAGCCACGGCGGGGCATGTGAACGGTGAGCTGCGGAAAATTGAGGTAACGCTGTCCCAGCTGCCCCGGGCCCTGGACCAGACGGGAACGGAGCTGAACGAGCTGGCGGCCCGGCTGGAAAACCGGCAGGAGGAGAAGGGCTGAGTCCGCGTTTTGAAGAGCGGGAATAAACCTCCGCCTTTTGGGCAAGCTGAACCCGAAATTTTGACGGTTTGTCAAAGGAAAAGGAGAGGTTTTCCCATGGCCCATTTAAGCACGTATTTTTCCCTGGAGAACGGGGGAACGATTCACGATGAGAAGCTGCTGAAACGGGGGCTGGACGCCCTGCCCGGCGTGACCTCCGTCAGCGTCAGCGGCCGGGGCTGCGTGGCGGTGGATTACGATTCCACCGGCGTCCGGCAGGAGCAGATCCGCCAGCGGGTCCAGGAGCTGGGTTATCAGCTGCGGAGCGAGGACTAGAGGCTGTCTTCAAACCCTCAAAACGCCTTGCCCGGAAAAAATCCGCCCCAATCCGGCATCCCGCCGGTTTTAAAACAGGCTCCAGGCCCTCCGGGAATTTTTGAGGACGGCCTCCCGGCGGCGGGGGGCGAAGATTCCCCGAAAGGCCTTGACACGCCGGACAAACCTTGCTAATATACTGAGAGAGTCAAGTCAATACCGCAATGATCGGAAAGAGTAACAGTCCACCCAAAGAGCAGAGAGGGCGCGCCACCGGCTGCAAGCGCGCCTGCGGAGGGAACTGCGAAGTGCGTCCGTGAGCGTGAGGGAGGACCCCTCCGCCCGGCCCCCGTCAAGGGCTTCTTGAGTGATAAATGAGAGTGGAACCGCGATTCGTCGCCTCTCGTACTTTGGTACGGGGGGCGCTTCTTTTTCCTGAGAAGCGGGAAGAACCGGGGAACACCCGCTTCCTCCTCCGGGACCGATGGGCTTGGGCCTGAGGCTTCCCGGCGCCCCGGTGGGGCGGGGAATTTCTTCGGGGCCGCGCCAAACTTCAACGGCGGCGCGGGCCGGCCGGACATCCGCATCCGCGGGGGGGCCGGCCGGCGGGCCGCATTCCATAAGGAGGACAGCGTTCATCATGAAAAAGCGTGTGACTCGTCTGGGCGGTCTGCTGGCCGCGTATCAGCGCCGGGACCCGGCGGCCCGGAGCAAGCTGGAGGTATTTCTTCTCTATCCCGGCGTTCATGCCCTGCTGTGGCACCGGGTGGCCCACTGGCTGTATCTGCGCCGCCGCTTCTTCCTGGCCCGCTGGATTTCCCAGCGGGTGCGGAAGAAAACCGGGATTGAAATCCACCCGGGCGCAACCATCGGCCAGCGGCTGGTCATTGACCATGGAATGGGCATTGTCATCGGGGAGACTGCCGAAATCGGGGACGACTGCCTGCTCTATCAGGGTGTGACCCTGGGGGGCACCGGCAAGGACCAGGGCAAGCGCCATCCCACCCTGGGAAACAACGTGATGGTGGGCTCCGGGGCCCGGGTGCTGGGGCCCTTTAAGGTGGGGGACAACTCCCGCATTGCCGCCGGAGCGGTGGTGCTGCGGGAGGTGCCGCCGGGGGCCACCGCCGTGGGCGTTCCCGCCCGGATTGTCCGTTTGGACGGCTGCCCCGTCTATTACGCGGACGACGTGGACCAGATCAGCGTCCAGGACCCGGTGCGGGAGGAGCTGGAGCGGCTGGCCCGGCAGGTGGAGACGCTGGAACAGGCCCTGAAGGACCGGAAGGACCCCCAGCGGAAACAGCCCGCGTGACCGGCAGAGCCGGGGGGGGAAAACGCGCATGCGGCTGGAGAGCGCTTCCCCCGGCCTGCGGAGGGTCTGAGAGAACCGGGCGGCGTGATGTTCCGGGCCGGCTGCCGGGAAGACGCCGATTGTATAAACAATGAAACAATAAGGAGAAGGACGCCATGTATCTTTACAATTCCGCAACCCACAAAAAGGAAGAATTCAAAACCCACACCCCCGGCCGGGTGGAGATGTACACCTGCGGCCCCACGGTTTATCACTTCGCCCACATCGGCAACCTCCGGAGCTATATCATGGAGGACGTGCTGGAGAAGTACCTCCGCTTCGCCGGGTACGACGTGAACCGGGTCATGAACATCACGGACGTGGGGCACCTCTCCAGCGACGCGGATACCGGAGAGGATAAAATGCTCAAGGGGGCCAAGCGGGAAAACAAGACGGTCATGGACATCGCCAAATTCTACACCGACGCCTTTTTCGACGACTGCCGGAAGCTGAACATCAAGACCCCCGACGTGGTCCAGCCCGCCACGGGGTGCATCGACGAGTATATCAAGATTATCTCGAAGCTGGTGGATACCGGCTACGCGTATCTTGCCGGAGGGAACGTGTACTTCGACAGCTCCAAGCTGGAGCGGTACTACATCTTCAACGACCACGACGAGGAGGACCTGGCCGTGGGCGTCCGGGAGGGCGTGGAGGAGGACTCCAACAAGCGGAACAAAAACGACTTCGTCCTCTGGTTCACCAAGTCCAAGTTCGAGGATCAGGCCCTCAAGTGGGATTCCCCCTGGGGCGTGGGCTACCCCGGCTGGCACATCGAGTGCTCCGGCATCTCCATGAAGTACAACGGAGAATACCTGGACCTCCACTGCGGCGGCGTGGACAACGCCTTCCCCCACCACACCAACGAGATCGCCCAGTCCGAGAGCTACCTGGGCCACCCCTGGTGCCCCCACTGGTTCCATGTCCACCACCTGAACGACCCGGCGGGGAAGATGTCCAAGTCCAAGGGGGAGTTCCTGACCGTCTCCCTGCTGGAGGAGAAGGGCTACGATCCCCTGGCCTACCGCTGGTTCTGCCTCCAGAGCCACTACCGGAAGACCCTGGTGTTCAGCTGGGAGAACCTGGACAACGCCGCCGCCGCTTACACCAAGCTGCTGAACCGCATTGCGGCCCTCAAGCCCGAGGGGGACGTGGACACGGCGGTCTTCGACGAGTACCGGGAGAAGTTCCTCCAGCAGGTGGGGAACGACCTGAACACCTCCATGGCGGTGACGGCGGTCTTCGACGCGCTGAAAGCGAAAACCAATGACGCCACCAAGCTGGCGATCATCGGGGAGTTCGACAAGGTGCTGTCCATGAGCCTGCTGGAGAAGGCGGCGGCCCTCCGGGAGAAGGCGGCCCAGGCGGTCCAGTCCGGCGGCGGGGACTATGTGATTACCGGCGAGGGCGACCCGGAGATCGACGCCAAGGTCCTGGCCCGGTACGAGGCCAAGAAGGCCAGGAACTTCGCCGAGGCGGACCGCATCCGGGATGAGCTGAAGGCCCAGGGGATTGAGGTCACCGACGTGAAGGGCGGGGCCTCCTGGAAGAGGATCTGATCAAATAAGAAAAGCCCCCTGCCAACGGCAGGATCTCATAAAGAAGTTAAGGTGCGGCAGACCATAATGGTTTGCCGCACCCTTTTTATACTATGTAACCCACCATGACACTTTCTGGGAAAGTGTTATAGTGGGGTGAGCGATAAATCATATTTTCATCGTTCAAAGAGCCCCTCTGCGATCAGCAATTCAAGCACACGGGCCTCGCGTTCAAACATGATCGGATTATATGGGCTCTGTACTACATGGCGATTTTTCCTGATCGCAACATCTGGCTCAACATACTCTAAAGTATAGGCTTCTTCCGCTTCATAGTCGTCAAGCTCCTGGGAAACGGACGTATCCGCTTTTTCACAAAGATAGTAATAGTTATCCTGAATAAAACACTCCGTCTCGTCCTGGTCGCTTCTTTGAATCCGATGCACATATCCGTATTCTTTAATGGTATCGGGCAGAACGACTAACCCCGATTCTTCACGGGTTTCCCGGATCATCGCGTCCACGGGATTTTCGTGATCCTCAATTCCCCCGCCCGGAAATTTATAGTAGTCATACTTAGCACTATAAATCATTGCTGCCTTTTTGCCTTTGATAATAATGCTTCTGGCAGAGTTGCGAACAAATAAATGGGTACATTTATCGTAGTTCTTTTCGTCCATTTCAAACAGCAATCTCATGGCGGCCTCCATAATTGCATGGTCTGGTTTGTCAGTGAGTCATTATAAAGAAACACCCGCCGAAAAGCAATTGCTTTTCAGCGGGCGTTAACTTTCTGAAAGGATTCTCCCCAGCAGCAGGGGGCTTTTTTAGTTCCTTCCCACCGCTCCGGCGGAGTCCTTCAGCAGCACGTCATGCGCGCCGCCCTCCACGATGGAGACGGAGCTGACCAGGGTCAGCTTGGCCTTCTCCCGGAGCTCGGGAATGGTCAGGGCGCCGCAGTTGCACATGGTGGAGCGAATCTTCGCCAGAGTGGTGGCCATGCCGTCCGACAGGGCGCCGGCGTAGGGGACGTAGGAGTCCACCCCCTCCTCGAAGGAGAGCTTGGCCGCGCCGCCCAGGTCGTAGCGCTGCCAGTTCCGGGCCCGGGCGCTGCCCTCGCCCCAGTACTCCTTCATATAGCTGCCGCCGATGAGGATCTTGCTGGTGGGGGACTCGTCGAACCGGGAGAAGTACCGGCCCAGCATGCAGAAGTCCGCCCCCATGGCCAGGGCCAGGGTGATGTGGTAGTCCTGCACAATGCCGCCGTCGGCGCAGATGGGGACGTAGACGCCGGTTTCCTCAAAATACTTGTCCCGCGCCGCCGCCACGTCGATGACCGCCGTGGCCTGGCCCCGGCCGATGCCCTTGGTCTCCCGGGTGATGCAGATGGAGCCGCCGCCGATGCCGATTTTCACGAAGTCCGCCCCGGCGTCCGCCAGGAAGCGGAAGCCCTCGCCGTCGACGACGTTGCCCGCGCCCACCTTCACCGTGTCGCCGTAGCGGTCCCGAATCCATTTCAGCGTCCGGGCCTGCCACTCGGAGTAGCCCTCGGAGGAGTCGATGACCAGCACGTCCACCCCGGCGTCCACCAGGGCGGGGACCCGGGTTTCGTAATCCCGGGTATTGATGCCCGCGCCCACCACATAGCGCTTCTGGCTGTCCAGCAGCTCCAGGGGGTTGCCCTTGTGGGAGTCGTAGTCCTTCCGGAAGACGAAGCTCACCAGATGCCCGTCCTGGGAGACGATGGGCAGGGCGTTGAGCTTCCGGTCCCAGATGATGTCGTTGGCCTCTTTTAAGCTGGTGCCCTCCGGGGCGTAAATGAGCTTATCGAAGGGGGTCATGAAGTCCGTGACGGGGGTGGCGGGGTCCAGGCGGCTAACCCGGTAGTCCCGGCTGGTGACCAGGCCTAAGAGCTTCCCCGTGCCGGTGCCGTCGTCGGTGACGGCCATGGTGGAGTGGCCGCTGTGTTCCTTCAGGGCCAGCACGTCCGCCAGGGTGTCCCCGATCCGGAGGTTGGAATCGCTGGTGACAAAGCCCGCCTTGTAGTTCTTGACCTTGCGGACCATGTCCGCCTGCTGCTCCACAGGCTGGGAGACGAAGATAAAGGCGATGCCGCCCTCCTTGGCAAGGCCGATGCCCATCTGGTCGCCGGAGACGGCCTGCATGACGGCGGAGACCATGGGCACGTTCATGGTCAGGGGGCATTCCTCGCCCTTCCGGAACTTCACCACCGGCGTCTTGAGGGTGACGTTGGCGGGAATGCAGTCGGCGGAGGAGTAGCCGGGAACCAGAAGATATTCGCTGAAGGTGCGGGAGGGCTCGGAGAAAAAGTAAGCCATGGGACGACACCTCGTTTCTTTAAATTTTACGCAGTATACACGATACGGGGAGTCTTGTCAAGCCCCCGGTCACAGGACTTTGAAATAATCCTTCGCGGCCTCGAAAAGGTGAAGGTCGTAATGGCCGGGAACGTTTTTGTACAGGCCGGGGCCGATGCGCTCGGCGTGGCCCATCTTGCCGAAGACCCGGCCGTCGGGGGAGGTGATGCCCTCCACAGCCCAGGCGGAGCCATTGGGGTTGAAATCCGGGTCCATGGCGGGCAGGCCGTCCGGACCCGCGTACTGGGTGGCGATCTGGCCGTTTTCCGCCAGCTGTTTCAGGAGGTCCGCGTTGCAGAGGAAGCGGCCCTCGCCGTGGGAGATGGGCACGGCGCAGACCTGGCCGGGCTGCACCCGGGCCAGCCAGGGGGACTTGTTGGAGACGACGCGGGTGCTGACGATTTTGGATTGGTGCCGACCGATGACGTTGAAGCTCAGGGTGGGGCTGTCCTCGCCGCAGTCCACGATTTCGCCGTAAGGCACCAGCCCCAGCTTGACGAGGGCCTGGAAGCCGTTGCAGATACCAAGGACCAGGCCGTCCCGGTTTTGGAGGAGGTCCATCACCGCCTGGGAGGTTTCCGGGCCCCGGAGGAAGGCCGTGATGAACTTGCCGGAGCCGTCGGGCTCGTCGCCGCCGGAGAAGCCGCCGGGAAGGAAGAGAATCTGGCTCTCCCGCAGCTTCCGGGCGAAGGCGGCGGCGGACTCGGATACGTCCTTGGCGGACTGGTTGTTAATGACGAAAATCTCCGTCTCCAGGCCCGCCCGCTGGGCGGCCCGGGCGCTGTCGTACTCGCAGTTCGTGCCGGGGAAGACGGGGATCAGGACCTTGGGCCTTGCCACGCCGATTTTCGGCGCGGGGCGGGTGAAGGCGGGGCAGGGAAGCACCGGGGCCTCGCCCTCCACGCCGGCGCGGTTGGGGTACACGTCCGCCAAGACGGCCTCGTTCAGGGAGAGGAGCTCGTCAATGGGGGCGGAGTCCTCGCCGATGGTAATCACGGGCTCCGCTATGGTGACGCCGACGGGATAGGCGTTCAGCCCTTCTACATCCTCAGTCAACTCGGCAAGAATCGTGCCTTGATAACCGGAATCATGCCACTGGATGTAAATATGGGGGTTATAAGAAAAGCCGACACAATTGCCGAAAGACATCTTCATAATCCCCTCAGAGACACTGTTTTCCACAGCCCAGGCGGCTTTCACCTTTCCCGCCCGGCAAAGGGCATGGAAGGCGTCCCAAGTGTTTCTCCGCTCCTCCGCCGAACCGTCCATGGAACTGTCAAAGAGATAAACCGGATGCCCCGCCTCTTTGAATTCAGGGGTGACGACTTCGCCGGCCTTGATTGGCGCGATGGCAAAGGAAACCAATGTCGGGGGCACGTCCAGGTCCAGGAAGGAGCCGGACATGGAGTCCTTGCCGCCGATGGCCGCCGCGCCGAAGTCCATCTGGGCCTCCATGGCCCCCAGGAGGGCCATAAAGGGCTTGCCCCAGCGGTCCGGATCCGTCCGCAGCTTCTCGAAGTACTCCTGCAGGGTGAGGTAGGCGGTCTTGTAGTCCGCGCCGGAGGCGACCAGCTTGGCCAGGGAAATCACCACGCTGGTATAGGCCCCCCAATAGGGGTCCTCGCTCATGATCTCCGGGTCGAAGCCCCAGGCCATGACGCTGGCCTGGTCCGTCTCCCGGCCCGGGAGGACCGGCAGGAGGGCGGCCATGGACTGGGCGGGGGTCCTCTGCGTTTTGCCGCCGAAGGGCATGGTGACGCTGCCCGCGCCGATGGTGGAGTCAAACCGCTCCACCAGTCCCCGGCGGGAGGCGCATTTCAGGCTGGAGGCCATTTCCCGGAGGGAGTAAGAGGACGGCCGGCCCTGGGGAAAACGCTCTTTAGCGGGGACATGCACCCTGGCGTGTTTCACCGCGCCGTTGGAGTTCAGAAACGCCCGGCTCAGGTCTACGATGGTCTCCCCCTGCCACTGCATGACCATGCGGGGGGATTCCGTCACCACGGCCACCTGATAGGCCTCCAGGTTCTCCGCCCTGGCGGCGGCGATGAACTTGTCCGCGTCCCCGGGGGCGACCACGACCGCCATGCGCTCCTGGCTCTCGGAGATGGCCAGCTCCGTGCCGTCCAGGCCGTCGTACTTCTTCCGCACCGCGTCCAGGTCGATGGTCAGTCCGTCCGCCAGCTCGCCGATGGCGACGGACACGCCGCCTGCGCCGAAGTCGTTGCAGCGCTTGACGAGGCGGGTGACCTCCCCGTCCCGGAAGAGGCGCTGGATCTTCCGCTCCTCCGGGGCGTTGCCCTTCTGGACCTCGCTGGCCATGGTCTGGAGGGATTTCTGGTTATGGCTCTTGCTGGAGCCCGTGGCCCCGCCGATGCCGTCCCGGCCCGTGCGTCCCCCCAGGAGGATGACCACGTCCCCGGGTTCGGGGCGCTCCCGCCGGACGTTTTCTGCCGGGGCCGCGCCGACGACGGCGCCCACCTCCAGGTGCTTGGCGACATAGCCGGGGTGGTAGACCTCGGCAACGTGCCCGGTGGCCAGGCCGATCTGGTTGCCGTAGGAGGAGTAGCCCGCCGCCGCCGTCTGGCAGAGCTTGCGCTGGGGAAGCTTGCCGGGGAGGGTCTTTTCAACGGGGGTCCGGGGGTCGCCGCAGCCGGTGAGGCGCATGGCCTGATGGACGTAGGCCCGGCCGGACAGGGGGTCCCGGATGCAGCCGCCGATGCAGGTGGCCGCGCCGCCGAAGGGCTCGATCTCCGTGGGATGGTTGTGAGTCTCGTTTTTGAACATGAGGAGCCAGTCCTGGACCTGGCCGTCCACCTCGGCGGGGACGTGGATGGAGCAGGCGTTGATCTCCTCGCTCTCGTCCAGCTCCGGGAGGAGGCCCCGCTTTTTCAGCGCCTTGGCGGCGATGGTGGCGATGTCCATCAGGGTTTCGGGGCGGCCCTTGGCCCCCTCGCCGTAGACCTCGCTCCGCAGCTTCAGGTAGTGGTAATAGGCGTGCTTGACGTCCGGGTCCTGAATGTCCCCGCCGTCGATGTGGGTGGAAAAGGTGGTGTGGCGGCAGTGGTCGGACCAGTAGGTGTCCACCACCCGGACCTCCGTGATGGTGGGGTCCCGCCGTTCCGTATCCCGGAAATAGGCCTGGAGGAATTGGAGGTCGTCCAGGTCCATGGCAAGGCCCAGCTTCTCCAGCAGGGCGCTGAGGGCCGCGCCGTCCATAGAGGTGAAGCCCGTGAGGGACTCCACCTGATGGGGCGCGGCGTGGGTGCGGGCCAAGGTCCCCGGCTTGTCCAAAGCCGCCTCCCGGCTCTCCACGGGGTTGATGACATAGCCCTTGATTTTCTCCAGATCGGCGGCGGAGAGGCCGCCCTCCAGGAGGTACACCTTGGCGTAGGACACCAGGGGGCGGTCCACCCCGGCCATGAGCTGGACGCACTGGGCGGCGGAGTCCGCCCGCTGGTCGAACTGGCCCGGCAGGGACTCTACCGCCAGGACGGCATGGGAGACCTGGGGAGCGGGGAAGGCTTCCTCGTAAATGAGGTCCACCTGGGGCTCGGAGAAGACGATGGTTTTCGCCTTTTGGAAAACCTCCTCCGGGAGGTTCTCCACGTCGTAGCGGTTCACCAGCCGGAGGCCGGTGAGGGCGGTGACGCCCAGGATGGTCCGAAGCTCATTCAAAAGCCCCTGGGCCTCCAGCCGGAGGGCGGGCTTTTTTTCCACGTATACGCGTCTTACCATGTTCAGCCCTCCAGGGCGGCCAGCGCCCGCTTCCCGATGTCGCGGCGCAGGTATTTTCCCTCAAACGCGATGCGCTCCGCGGCGGCGTAGGCGTCCTTCAAGGCGCTCTCCAGGGTATCGCCCACGGCGGTGACGCCCAGGACCCGGCCTCCGCTGGTGACCAGCTTCCCGTCCTCCGCCAGCTTGTCTCCGGCGTGGTAGACGGTGACATTGCCCGGCAGGTCCTCCGGGACCGTGATTTCCTTCCCCTTGGGGTAATTGCCGGGGTAGCCGCCGGAGGCCAGGATGACGCAGGCGGCGGCGCCGTCATGCCATTCCACCGTTAGGTCCCCCAGAGTCTCGCTCTTCACCGCCCGCATGACGGTCAGCAGGTCCGTTTTCAGCAGGGGGAGGACCACCTGGGTTTCCGGATCGCCGAAGCGGCAGTTGTATTCAATGACCTTGGGCCCGTCGGGGGTGAGCATCAGGCCGAAGTACAAACAGCCCTTGAAGGGGCAGCCCTCCGCCCGCATGGCGGCCAGGGTGGGGAGGAAGATTTTCTCCATGCACGCCGCCGCAACCTCGGGGGTGTAGCAGGGGTTGGGGGCGACGGTGCCCATGCCGCCGGTGTTGAGACCCGTGTCCCCGTCCCCGGCCCGCTTGTGGTCCATAGAGGAGACCATGGGGGCGATGGCGGTGCCGTCGGTGAAGGCCAGGACGCTGACCTCCGGGCCGGTGAGGAATTCCTCAATGACGATTTCGTTTCCGGAGTCGCCGAAGGCCTTGTCCTCCATGATGGACTTGACGGCGGCCTCCGCCTCCTGGAGATTTTGCGGGATGAGCACGCCCTTGCCCAGGGCCAGGCCGTCGGCCTTGACCACGATGGGGAAGGAGGCGGTCCTCAGGTAGGCCAGGGCCCTGGCGGGGTCGTCGAAGACCTCGTAGCGGGCGGTGGGAATACCGTATTTCTTCATGAGGTTTTTGGAGAAGACCTTGCTGGCCTCGATGCGGGCGGCCTTGGCGTCCGGCCCGAAGCAGGGAATCCCCGCCTCGTGGAGCCGGTCCACACAGCCCAGGGCCAGGGGATCGTCCGGGGCCACCACGGCGAAATCGATGGAATGGGACTTGGCGAAGTCCACGATTTTGGCAATGTCCTTGGCCCCGATCTCCGGGACGCACACCGCGTCGGCGGCGATGCCGCCGTTGCCGGGGAGGGCGTAGATCGTATTTACAGAAGGATTTTCTTTCAGCTTCTTAATGATGGCATGCTCACGGCCTCCGCCGCCGACGACAAGAAGATTCATAAAATCAACCTTTCTATCTCAATACAGCGTTACAGCTCTTCCCAATCCATGCAGCCTGGAAGTTCCTGAGACTGGAAGAACGCCAGGGCGCACTTCATGGCGTCGGCGGCAGGAATTACCTGATAAGCGGCAACTTCGTACTGCCCGCCGCAAAAGTCGATGGAGCCCTCCGCATCCTCGTCCCCGAGGGAAGCGGCCATGTCCCCGCCCTCTTCCGCAAAGTAATTTACAACGGCCTGTTCACCCTTGATCAGAATGGAGAGGCAGGGATATCCGCCCTCCTCCAGGGCGCACCAGATTTCATTGTCTTCTTCGGAGGTGAAGCAGGCTTTCAGATGGGCTTCGTATTCCTCCAGGGAGAGGCAGGAACAGGAGCCGGATTTGCTGCTGACATTCATGGAAATTCCCCCTTAGTGGTGGAACAGCCGCATTCCGGTGAAGCACATGGTCATGCCGTACTTGTCCGCCGTTTCAATGACGTTGTCGTCCCGGATGGAGCCGCCGGGCTGGACGATGTACCGGACGCCGCTCTTCCGGGCCCGTTCCACGTTGTCGCCAAAGGGGAAGAACGCGTCGGAGCCGCAGGTGACGCCGCTCTGTTTGGAAATCCAAGCCTTTTTCTCCTCCGCCGTCAGGGGCTGGGGACGCTCCGAAAAGACCCGCTGCCATTCGCCGTCGGCCAGCAGGTCCTCCCACTCGTCGGAGAGGAACACGTCGATGGCGTTGTCCCGGTCCGGGCGGCGGATGCCCTCCACAAAGGGCAGGGCCAGCACCGCCGGGTGCTGCCGCAGCCACCAGTTGTCCGCCTTGGTGCCCGCCAGGCGGGTGCAGTGGATGCGGCTCTGCTGGCCCGCGCCCACGCCGATGGCCTGGCCGTCCTTCACGTAGCAGACGGAGTTGGACTGGGTGTATTTCAGGGTGATGAGGGCCACGGCCATGTCGATTTTCGCCGCGTCGGGGAGGTCCTTGCTTTTCGTCACGATGTTGGCCAGCAGGGACTCGTCAATTTTATATTCGTTCCGGCCCTGCTGGAAGGTGACGCCGAAGACGTCCTTGTACTCCTGAGGGGCGGGGACGTAGTCCGGGTCGATTTGGACCACGTTGTAGCCGCCCTTCTTCTTGGTCCTTAAAATCTCCAGGGCCTCCTCCGTGTAGCCGGGGGCGATGATCCCGTCGGAGACCTCGGCCTTGAGATAGTTCGCCGCGGCGGCGTCGCACACGTCGGAGAGGGCCGCCCAGTCGCCGTAGGAGCACAGGCGGTCCGCTCCCCGGGCCCGGATGTAGGCGCAGGCGATGGGGGAGAGCTCCGCGTCCGGGTCCACAAAGTAGAGCTTCCGGTCCGTCTCGGTGAGGGGCAGGCCCACGGCGGCCCCGGCGGGGGAGACGTGCTTGAAGCTGGCGGCGGAGGGGAGGCCGGCGGCCTCCTTCAGCTCCCGGGCCAGCTGCCAGGAGTTCAGGGCGTCCAGGAAGTTGATATAGCCGGGCTTGCCGTTCAGGACGGTGAGGGGCAGGTCCCCGCCGTCCTTCATGAAGATGCGGGAGGGCTTTTGGTTGGGGTTGCAGCCGTATTTCAGTTCCAGCTCGTTCATGGTCCGCGCTCCTTTGTATGGATATTGATGGAAGTTCCGGTCAGTTTTCCGGCAGGTCGAAGGGCTCGGGGCGGAATTTCCCGTCCTCTCCCCGGGCGAAGGCGCTGTTGAAGGGGGCGTCCAGCAGGGGAATGACCTCCGGGTCCAGGTTGCAGACGGTGTTCAGGTCATAGACCCCGGTGTGGCCGAGCTCGGCGATGTAGGCCTCGCTCTCGTCGCCGGAGAAGAAGCGCCAGCCGCTGTCGGGAAAGCCCGTTTCCGGTTTCTCCCGGTAGCACCAGCCCACCTTGCAGCCGTCCACGGCCACCCGGTCCGTGAGGAAGCAGCCGTTGGGCCCCTCCCAGTTGGGGAGATACATCTTCATCTCGGAGGGCCAGAGGCGGAACGCCTTTTCCCGGGGGGGAACGTACCAGAAGCCGCCGTCCCAGGCGGCGTCGTTGGCCAGGAGGTTCCGCACCAGGTCCATCCAAAGCCGCTGGGCCTTCCGGAGCTCCGGCAGGGGGGTCCCCTGGCGGAAGTCCCAGTACAGCGCGCCGCAGACCAGGCTGACGGCGTACTCCTCCCAGCTGCCGAAGGCCTGGGCCTGGACGATCTGCTCCTCGGCCAGGGAATCGAACTCCTCCCGGGGCAGGAGGCCGCAGGCCAGCCCGGCCCGGAGGTGGCCCATCCGCTCGCTGATATCCCAGGCGAGATAGCCCCGGTGGCCCACCAGGGAATAGAACTGGGCGGAGAAGTCCCGCATGGAGGCGAAGAAGGCGGCGGCGGCCGGGTCCAGGGTTTCGGGGTCAAAGAAGGGGCGGCCCTCCCAGACGGCTTCGAAGTTCAGATAGTTGTCCTGGCAGTGGAACTGCTTGCCGCAGAAGTCCAGGAGGCTCTGCCTGTCCGTGATGCCGAAGACGGCTTTGAGATGCTCCCGGCAGGCGGCGGCGTCCGCCTCCGTGGCGCAGAGGGGCAGGGTGGTGAAGTAATCCGGGCCGGATTCGCCGGGGCCCGGGAGGCCCGGGGTCTTCCGCAGGGCCGGGACGCCCGCCAGCAGCGCGAGAAAGGCGTCCCGTTCACAGGGCTGCCGCTCCCGGCGGGAGCGGGCCAGCAGGGGCTGCACGTCCCGGTCCAGACCGGCGGCGTGGGGGTGGAAGTCGTGAAGTTGAGAGCGGTCCATCATAAGCGTATCCTTTCTTTCAAGCCGTCAGCTGCCGGGCGACGAGCTCCGTTGCCCGGGGCAGCAAAATCCATTCCGCCTGTTCCATAACCCGGCGCTGGAGCGTTTCCGGCGTGTCGCCGGGGAGGACCTCCACCGCCTTTTGGAGAAGAATTTTCCCGCCGTCGGGAATCTCGTTGACCAGGTGCACCGTGGCCCCCGTCACCTTCACGCCCTTTTCAAGGGCCGCCTCGTGGACCTTCAGGCCGTACATCCCCTTGCCGCAGAAGGAGGGGATCAGGGCGGGGTGGACGTTCAGAATGCGGTCCGGCCAGCGCTTCACAAAGTCCCCGGACAGGATGGAGAGGAAGCCCGCCAGGACGATCATGTCCGCCCGGTACTCCGTCAGCTTTGCCGTCAGCCCGGCCTCAAAGTCCGCCTGGGTGCTTCCCTTCCGGGGGACGGAGAAGCCGGGGACGCCATGGTTCTTCGCCCGCTCCAGGGCATAGGCCCCGGCGGCGCTGGAGAGTACCACCACAATTTCGCCGTGGGGAATCCCGCCCGCCTCCTGGGCGTTCAGCAGGGCCTCCAAATTTGTTCCGCCGCCGGAGACCAGGACGGCGATTCTCGCCTTGCTCATGGGTTGTCGAGGTCCACGCCCCGGGGGCTCTTCGCCACGCAGCCGACGCAGACGGCATCCGGTTCGCCCGCCGCCGCCAGGAGGGCCAGGGCTTGCTCCGTTTGCTCCAGGGGGACGGCCAGCACCATGCCAAGGCCCATGTTGAAGGTGTTGTACATGTCATGGTCCGAGATATTTCCCCGCTTTTGAATGAGATCGAAAATCGGCTGTTTCGGAATAACGTTCGGCACAATCCGCACGCCAAGGCCCTCAGGCAGCATCCGGGGCACGTTCTCGAAGAAGCCGCCGCCGGTGATGTGGCTGACTCCGTGGAGGTCCATCCCGCCGTCCAGCAGGGCCCGGACCGCTTTGACGTAAATCTTGGTGGGGGCCAGCAGGACCTCGCCCAGGCTCTTGCCTTCCAGCTCCTCTAAGGGGGCGGTTAAATCGGCGTGTTCCATGTCGAAGACCTTCCGCACCAGGGAGAAGCCGTTGGAGTGGATGCCGGAGGAGGTCAGGCCGATGAGGGCGTCCCCCTCCCGGACCCGGCTGGGGCCGATGATCTTGGGCCGGTCCACCACGCCCACGGCAAAGCCCGCGACGTCGTAGTCGTCCGGGGCCATGACGCCGGGGTGCTCGGCGGTTTCGCCGCCGATGAGGGCGCAGCCGGACTGGACGCAGCCCTCCGCCACGCCGGAGACGATGGAGGCGACTTTCTCCGCCTCGTTTTTCCCAATGGCGATGTAGTCCAGGAAGAAGAGGGGCCTGGCCCCGGAGCAGATGATATCGTTGACGCACATGGCCACGCAGTCGATGCCGATGGTGTCGTGTTTGCCCAGCAGCTGGGCCAGGCGCAGCTTGGTGCCCACGCCGTCGGTGCCGGAGACGAACACCGGCTCCGCCATGCCGGAGAGATCCGGGGCGAAGAGACCGCCGAAGCCCCCGATGCCGGAGACGACGCCGGGGATTTTCGTGCGCTCCACAAAGGGCTTCATCAGCCGCACGCCCTCGTACCCGGCGGTGATGTCCACGCCGGCGGCGGCGTAGGCGGCGGAGTGGGAGCCGCCGGAACCGCATTCCCTCCAGGCGCGGCACTGCTCGATCCGCTTTCCGCCGTCCCCCTGCTGTTCGTCATAGGCGAACTGCTTCAAAAGCGCGCAGGGAAACGCCCCGCATTGGCCGCAGTGGGCATACCCCTTTTCCTCGCAGCATGCCTTGACCGGGCAGCGCTCCCCCCAAAAGGGCTTTTGAATCCCGGTGCAGCCGGCACAGCCCGTCTGCTCCCGGTAAGCGCACGCCCCGCACAGAATTCCGCATCTTGACTCGATCATAGTGTCTCCTTTTCTCTGTTATTCCTTCCCTGTCCAGCAGTACGTGCAGACCTTGTCCCGGTCGATGCCGATGGCCTCCAGCAGCCCGTCCAGGGATTGGTAGCCCAGGGAGTGGAAGCCCATCTCCTTGCAGATGGCGGACAGCATGCATTGGCCCCGCCGGCAGGAGGAATCCGCGTACTCCTCCAGATGCTCCTGGCCGGCGGGGCCCTCCAGGGCCTGGATGGTCTTCCGGCTGAGGAGCTCCATGGCGGAATTGCTCCGGGAGAAGTTCAGGAATTTGCAGCCGTACATGATGGGCGGGCAGGCGGAGCGCATATGGACCTCCTCCGCGCCGGCCTCATAGAGGAACTCCACCGTCTCCCGCAGCTGGGTGCCCCGGACGATGGAGTCGTCCACCAGCAGGAGCTTTTTCCCCTGGATGAGCTCCGGGACGGGGATCTGCTTCATCTTGGCCACCTGGTTCCGCACCGCCTGGTTGGCCGGCATGAAGGAGCGGGGCCAGGTGGGCGTGTACTTCACAAAGGGCCGGGCAAAGGGCTTGCCGCTGCGGTTGGCGAAGCCGATGGCGTGGGGAAGCCCGGAGTCCGGCACCCCGGCGACGCAGTCCACCTCGGGAAGGGGGCCCCGGGCCAGCTCGTCCCGGGCCATGATCTCGCCGTTGCGGCAGCGCATGAGCTCCACGTTGACCCCCTCGTACCGGGAGTTCGGATAGCCGTAATAGGTCCACAGGAAGGCGCAGATGCGCATGTCCTTTCCGGCGGGGGCCAGGGTTTCCCAGCCCTCGGGGGTGAGGCGCACAATCTCCCGGGGCCCCAGCTCATAGGCGTCCTGATAGCCCAGCTTGTGGTAGGCGAAGGACTCGAAGGACACGCAGCAGCCGTCCTCGCTTCTGCCCACCAGCACCGGCAGGCGGCCCAGACGGTCCCTGGCGGCGATGATGCCCCCCGGGGTGAGGATGAGGATGGTCATGGCCCCCTCGATCTGCTCCTGCGCGCAGCGGATGCCGGAAACCAGATCGTCCTTCTGATTGATAAGGGCGGCCACCAGCTCCGTGGCGTTGACCTTGCCGGAGCTCATGGCCATGAACTGGTGCCCGTGGTCGGAGAAGTACCGCTCCACCAGCTCCTCGGCGTTGTTGATGATGCCCACGGTGGAGATGGCGTAGAGCCCCAGGTGGGAGCGCACCAGCAGGGGCTGGGGGTCCGTGTCGCTGATGCAGCCGATGCCCGCCTGCCCGCGGAAGGTGCTCAGGTCCTTTTCAAACTTCGTGCGGAAGGGGGTGTTCTCAATGTTGTGGATCTGCCGGTGAAAGCCGCCCTCCGCGTCATAGACGGCCATGCCGCCCCGGCGGGTGCCCAGGTGGGAGTGGTAGTCCGTGCCGAAAAACACGTCCAGCACCACGTCCCGTTTTGAAATTGCGCCAAAAAAACCGCCCATTAGCAGCCTCCTTATCGTTTACGCTTGCGCAGGAAAAACCAGAGTGCGCCCGCCGCCGCAGCCAGGAGCACCAGAGCGGCGGCCCCGGCGGGGGTGGTGGAGACAAAGATCGCAGTGGGCCCGTCCGGCCCGCCGATGACGCCCAACTTACAGCGCCTCCGTCATCCGGCGCATGACCTCGGCATAGGCGTCCTCCACGCCCCCCAGGTCCCGGCGGAAGCGGTCCTTGTCCAGCTTTTCATGGGTCTTGGAGTCCCAGAGGCGGCAGGTGTCGGGGCTGATCTCGTCCGCCAGGACGATGGTTCCGTCCTCCAGCCGGCCGAACTCCAGCTTGAAGTCCACCAGGGTCACGCCGCAGGAGGACCAGAAGGCCTTCAGGAAGTCGTTGACCTGGAAGGCGTATCTCTTAATCGTCTCGATCTCCTCTTTGGTGGCCAGCTTCAGGGCAAGGGCGTGGTACTCGTTCAGCAGGGGGTCCCCCAGGTCGTCGTTCTTATAGGAGAATTCAATGGTGGGCGCGTCGAAGACGATGCCCTCCTCCACGCCGTAGTGCTTGGCAAAGGAGCCGGCGGAGAGGTTGCGGATGATGACCTCCAGGGGGACGATGGAGACTTTCTTCACCACGGTTTCCCGCTCGCTCAGCTCCTCCACGAAGTGGGTGGGGACGCCGGCCTTCTCCAGCTTCGCCATAAAGCGGTTGGTCATTTGGTTGTTGATGACGCCCTTTCCGACAATGGTTCCTTTTTTCAGGCCGTTGAAGGCGGTGGCGTCGTCCTTGTAGTCCACAATGTACAGGCCCGGGTCGTCGGTTTTGAAGACCTTCTTGGCCTTGCCCTCGTAGAGCTGCTCCAGCTTCTGCATAATTGGGAATCCTCCTTAATGTGTGTTCATAGTACGTAGTCGTGAATACGGGTTCTCAGATTTCCGCCTGGAGGGCGGCGTCCTTCTCCTCAATCTGGGCGGCCATGTCCCGGCGGGCGGCGTCCAGCCAGGAGGCCAGATTGCCGTCCTCCACCGCCAGAATCTGGGCGGCCAGTATGGCGGCGTTTTTGGCCCCGTTCAGGGCCACGGCGGCCACGGGGATGCCGCTGGGCATCTGGACGGTGGCCAATAAAGCGTCCAGCCCGTCCAGGGCGCCCCCCTTCATGGGGATGCCGATGACGGGCAGGGTGGTGTTGGCGGCCACGGCCCCCGCCAGGTGGGCGGCCATGCCGGCGGCGCAGATGATGACGCCGAAGCCGCTCTTCCGGGCGTAGGCGGCGAATTCCGCCACCTGGGCGGGGCTGCGGTGGGCGCTCATAATATGGGCCTCATAGGGGATGCCGAAGGCGTCCAGCTGGGCGCAGGCGGCCCGGACCACCGGCCAGTCGGAATCGGACCCCATCAGTACGGCGACTTTTTTCATGGTTATGGTTCTCCCTTCGGGTTTATTTTTGGAATCAGGGGGGGAGCGGCGCTCGGAGCCCGCCGCTTTGCGGCCCGGCCGCGTTACAGCTTCTTTCGCATGACGGTGTGCCGGAAAACGCCGTCGGCAAAATATTCGGCGGAGCAGAACACCGGCTTGCCGTCGATGTCGAAGTCCACCTCCTCCATATACAGCAGAGGGGCGCCCAGGGGAACCTGGAGAAGGTCCGCCAGCTTTTCATCCGCCGGAACGGCCCGGAGGTCCGTCAGGTCCAGATAGGGGTACACGCCGCAGCACTGCTGGAGAAAGTGGAAAATGGGAAGCTTCAAGTCCTCCTCGGTGTAGTCCTTCCGGATCAGGGCCTTTTCGATGACGTCCTCGCAGTAGATGGCGGGGCGGCCGTCGGCGGTGCAGAGGCGGGAAACCCGGAGCATGGGCGTTCCCGCCGGGAGGCGGAGCAGCGAGGCGGTCCGTTCATCCGCCGCCTCCTCGCCGGAGGAGATGGAGGCCACCGCCGGAACGTGGCCGTTCTGGCGGATCATGTCCAGGAACTCCACCTCGATGTCCATGCGGGTCTGTACGTCCAGCACATGGCGGTTGATCACGGTGCCCACGCCGTGGCGGCGGGTGATAAAGCCCTCCCGCTCCAGGGAGGCCAGGATATCCCGGAGCTGTGTGCGGCTGATGCCCAGCTTGACGCAGAGCACGCTCTCCCGGGGCAGACGCTGGCACCCGGCGTATTCGCCGCTGCGCATGGAGGCCAGCAGCTGGGCGCGGATGGCCTTGGTATGGGATGTGTGACTGTTCATGGGGACTACCTCGCTCAATCGAAAATTCCGGGGCGGCACGCCTTTCGGCGGGATAGGTCATACCTCATGTTCATTGTAGCGATTTCCCGGCGGAATCGCAATTGACAAAATTGACAGTTCCCGGGGAATTCCGCCCCCGGCTTCTGATGGATTCGCAAAGACCGGCCCGGAAACGGGAAATCCCCCGGCCATAGGGCCGGGGGACGCGGTGAAAGCTGCGGGCTGCCGGGGGAATTATTCCGGGGACGCCTCCGCGGCCCCGCGCCGGGTTTCACGGCGGCCGAAGCGCCCGTCCGGCGTTCCCCGGTTGCGGATGCGGGTTCTTATTCCAGAATATAAACCGTACAGGTCCGCCGCCCAAACTGGATGCACTCCTCATAGGTGTCGTAGTAGAGGTCGATTTTGTTGCCTTTGACGCCGGTGTCCTCCGCCACGGCCAGCCCGTAGATCACGCTGCCGTTGGCCACAATATACATCCGGGTGCCCAGGGGGATCACGCTTCTGTCCACGGCCACGGAGCCCACATGGACGGCGGTTCCGCTGGCGGTGCGGGTGCCCACGCCCCCGTGCCCGGTGGTGTAGGCAGTGGCGGTCATGGAGCGGACGCCGGAGTAATTCAGCGTGGTGCCGTCCTTCAGGGTCAGGGTTCCGCTGCCGTCCGCGTTTGCGGTGACGTTGGCGATTCCGCCCCCGGTTTCGCCGTGCTCGGCCAGGACCGCGTCCGGGTCCTTCTTCTCCGGCTGGGCGGAGGGCTTGGGAGCGGGCTTGGCGGTGCCGTATTCCACGATCCGGTCCACGGCGGTGGAGTCCAGCTCCTCCACGAACTGGCGGGAGAGCTCCGCGCCGTTGGACCAGACGACCTCGTATACGGAGGAGCGCACGCCGTCGGCCCCCTCCTGGACGATCTTCTCCTCCCCCTCCGGCAGCTCGGGGTTGGCCACCCGCTGGGTGGTGAAGGCGACCTTTTCCGAGACATAGTCATAATACGTGAGGTCGGAGGAGACGTCCAGCTCCACGCCGGCTTCCAGGAGCTTCACGCCGATCATTTCCAGGGGGCTGGGGTAGATGTGCATCCGCCCCAAAAGGGAGGAGACGCTTTCCCGCTTGGCCTGGACGGTCTGGACAGAGCCCTCGTGCCGGATGGTGACGGGCGTGTCCTCCTGCAGGATGATATCGTAGCCGCGGCTGCCGTTGGAGACATAGACCATCTGGGAGGAAAGGTTCGGGGGCGTTTCCTGCTCCGGGTCCAGGATGATGGCGGCGTCGTCGGCCCCGGTGATGATAAACAGGGAGTCGGCCCAGCCGGTGGCGGAAAGGCCGGTAACGGCGGCGACGAGCAGGCAGAAAAGCACCATGCCGCCGCGTCTGAAGAAAGCGCATCGCATGTTTGGTCGTTCGTAAGCGTTCAAGATCATACCCTCCTAAAAGGTGATTTCACGGCGGTCTTCGAACAAGACCCGGTCCGGAACCGCCCCTGAGGGGCGGAGGGCGCCGTGGTGGTCCCCGCCGGGGGAGTATTGCGCGGCTGCTTTCCCCATAAGCGGGGCCGAGTGGGACGGCGCCCGCGTCCGGTCCGGGAAAAGGGAAAAGCGGCTTGTAACTTTTGTTACCACTGGGAAACTGGGCCCAGTATACACCTCACTCCCCACTTTTGTCAAGTCTTTTGGGATTTGCGGGTATAATTCCACCCACTTTAGACCCATTTGGACAAGAATTGACTGGAAAAGATTCGGGGAGAGGAACGGGAAAGGTTACAAAACGGTAACGGAAAGGGCGGGGCGGCGGCGCCCGCTCCGGGAGAGCGCAAGGTCGCCCGACGGTCAGGAGCGGTCCTTCCCCTGTAGACATTTTAAAAAATCCATGCTATGATGCAAGCATTCAAATGCCTTTTCCCGGAGGAGAGAGGAGCCCCCCGATGAACATTGGAAACGTTGCGGTCCCTTCCAGACTGGCGCTGGCCCCCATGGCCGGCGTGACCGACGCCGCGTTCCGCCGGCTCTGCGCAGAGCTGGGGGCGGGCTATACCTGCACGGAGCTGATTTCCTCCAAGGCCCTCTGCTACAAGGACCGGAAGACCTTCTCCCTCCTGCGGCAGTTCCCGGGGGAGCACCCCGCCGCCGTCCAGATTTTTGGCAGCGATCCCGTCTGCATGGCGGAGGCGGCGCAGATTGCCATTGAGCACACGGGGGCGGACGTGCTGGACATCAACATGGGCTGCCCCATGGGGAAGATTGTCAACAACGGCGACGGGGCGGCCCTGATGAAGGACCCGGAGAAGGCGGGGCGCATTGTGGAGGCCGTGGCCCGGGCGGTTTCCGTTCCCGTTACGGCGAAATTCCGCCGGGGCTGGGATTTGGGAAACTGCAACTGCGTGGAGCTGGCCCGGGTGCTGGAGCAGGCCGGGGCCTCCGCCGTGGCGGTCCATGGCCGGACCCGGGCCCAGGTCTACGGCGGGCAGGCGGACTGGAACTGCATCCGGGCGGTGAAGGAGGCGGTTTCCATCCCCGTCATTGCCAACGGAGATATCTGGAAGCCGGAGGACGCCGCCCGGATTTTGCAGCACACGAAAGCCGACATGGCCATGATCGGCCGGGGCTGCTTTGGAAACCCCTGGATTTTTCAGCAGGCGGCCGCCGTCCTGGAGGGCAGGGCCGTCCCCCCTCGGCCGCCTCTGGCGGAGCGGTGCGACCTGGCCGTGCGGCAGTTTGAGCTGGCGACGGAGTACAAGGGGGAACGGACGGCGGTTCTGGAGGCCCGGCGGCATTACTGCTGGTATCTCAAGGGCGTGCCGCACGCGAATTATTATAAGGAGCAGATTGTCCGGATGAATACATTAGAGGATGTGTACCGGGTGACCCAGGGCATCAAGCGGGATCTCCGGGATGAGAGCCGGGGGGAGGCAGACCCATGAGAAACCCGGGAGAAGAGAAGTGGATCGCCGCCGCCCGGGCGGGGGACCAGGGGGCCTTTGGCGAACTGGTCCGGCTTTACGAAAAACGGGTCCTGGCCCTGACGCAGAGAATGTGCCGGAATCCCGAGGACGCCGCCGAGGCCGCGCAGGAGGCGTTTTTCGCGGCGTGGCAGGGGCTGAAAAGCTTCCGGGGGGACAGCAGCTTTTCCACCTGGCTTTACCGGCTGGCCTCCAACGCCTGCGTGGACCTTCTCCGGCGGGAGGGGAAGCGGCAGGCCGTCGTTTCCCTGGACGACGAGGATTTGAATCTGGATATTCCGGCCTCCCTTCCCTCCCCCCAGGAGGAGGCGGAGCGCCGGGAGCTGCGGGAACAGATCGAGTCGGGCCTCCGGGCGCTGCCCCCGGAATACCGGGCGGTGCTGGTGCTGCGGGAGATGCAGCAGCTGCGCTATGACGAGATCGGGGAGGTCCTGGGGCTGGACATCGGGACGGTGAAGTCCCGGATCAGCCGGGGACGGAAAAAGCTTCGAAGCTTTTTGCTGGAGCGCGGGAACTTTTCTCCGCCTCCTCCGTCTAAAGAGACAGGAAAGGGGGGCCGTTTATGAAATACTGTGAGGAATACGCGGCCCTGCTGGATCTGTTTGTGGACGGGGAACTGACGCCGCCGGAAATGGAGCGGGTGCGGGACCACCTGGCGGAGTGCCCGGGGTGCCGGGCCTATGCGGACGACGCGCTGGCCATCCGGGCCGGGTTTCCGGAGGCGGAGGACACGATCGTTCCGGACGGCTTTGCCGAGGGCGTGATGGAGCGGATCCGGAAAGCATCCCCCGGGGAGAAACCGGTTGCAGAGCTGAAGCGGCGGGGCTTCCGGCGCTGGATGAGGACGGCGGCGGCGCTGGCGGCTTGCTGCGCCCTGGTCGTTCTGGCGCGGACCGGACCCGCCGGCGGGGGGCAAGCCGCCGTGACCTCCGCGGGAATTGACGGGGCCTCCACCTATGATTATGCCGCGTCTGACGCTGCGGACGATTCGGGCGAACATGAAGAGGCGGGAACTGCCCCGCAGATGGCCGGGGAACCGGCCATGCCCGCGGAAGCGGCGGAAAAGGCGGAAGAGGTCCGGCCGACGGCCAGGACGGCGGGACTTGAAAACGGCGGCGCTCTGCGCACGGCGCCGGCCTCCGCTCCGGCGGCTCCGGAGGCCGCTATGGAGGACAGCTCGCCGGAGATGTTCGCTTCGGACAAAGCGGCGGTGTTGTACCTGACTGCGGAGGAGGCCGGAGATCTGCTGGACGGCTTTGTTCCGGTGTGGGAAAATAACGGGGAACGCCGTTACGAGCTGGGCGCCGAGGATTACAGGGCGCTGCTGGAGGCTCTGGACAGGCAGGAGGAGCTGCCCGAGGCGGCGGAAGGGCCGTTTCTGGTGGCGGTCACGGAGTTTTAAGAGCGGGTATCTCCGTTGCGCGGGCCGGTTCCCTGAGGGGACCGGCCCGCTGTTAAAACGGCAGAGCGGCCGCTGTTGGTGGAACTGCACAGAGGTCATACCAGGATCGGGACATTTCGCCGGTATTTTACAAAAAGGGAGAAAAAAGTTAAAAAAGCGCTTGACAAAGGAAAAGGGTCGTGGTAATCTAACAAAGCTGTCTGAC
>CANPTW010000032.1 GCA_947577075.1 uncultured Oscillibacter sp.
CATGGCGGACAGGGAGAAATGGGCGCAGGTACAGGACCCGTCCTCGGAAGGGTACACCATATATCGGGGAATGATGGCTGGGTTTGCGTGCTTCGCCGAGTCTATCCGCGTCTTCCGCCAGCAGGTCACGGAGATGACGAGGAAGTATTTCGAGCCGCTGAAACGGAGAACTAACGGTGCCTATGCCGAGGCGTACTCCCGCTTCTATGCCGATATGCTTTCCGTCGGCGCGCATATTTTCAACGATGAGTTTGAGCAGAGCCTCCCCTTGGAAGTGAACTTTGTACCCATGCTGCATCCTACCGAGGAGGGCAGGGTCTTCGTGGCGGAGAAGTCGACGTTCAACAGCCTGGCGGACTTTTTGCGGACAGAGTTCTATCGGGGTCTGGCCTTGGGCAATGCGCCGAGGCAGTGCCACAACTGCGGGCGATACTTCCTGCTGACCGCCGGGTACAACACCTGCTACTGTAACAACGTCGCTCCCGGCGAATTGGAGCGCACCTGCCGGAAGGTGGGGGCCCATCATAAGGAGGCTCTTGGAAAAGCGAACCGCACTCCGGCCCGGGAGGAGTATGACCGGACCTACAACCGTTTGAAGGCCCGAAAGCAGAGGGGAAAAATCAGCGTGGACGAGTGGAACGCCGCTGTAGCGAAAGCGCAGGAGCTGCTAGAGCGATCTAAACGCGGAGAACTGACGGATGAGGAATTGAAGTGCCGGTTTGAAGAGTTCTGAGCGTGGGCCTATTCTTTGTTTATAGCGGCGCAATTATCGCGCCAGTCAGGAGAACAAGGGCAGCTATGCGTTCAAGAACGGATCTACGCAAGCCTTCGCTCCTCAGCTGTCGGGCGGGATGATAAAATTACCCTTGCAGACCCGCACCATTTGATTGGATAATTTCTCAATACTACCGTTCTCTGTCCTTGAACTTCCTGCTCCCTATATAACGCGCGGTCCCTGATGTGACCTGACGCGCCGTGCGGTGCGGCGGCGCTGATTATCCACTACCTCGCCCGACCGGAACTGCGTAAGGAGACAACGTCCTGACAATATCGTATTCAAAGGCCGCTAGGCGGCGCCCAGAGGCCTTTCCATATCTTTAGAACGCCACTTCCATACCGTCATAGGCAGCCAGAATTCCCCGCTCTCTCCCCCATGCCTCCAGCTGGTCATGGGTCATTCCTCCGTTGTGGCTGAAATGATTCACGACCTTTACGGTATGGGTGCCGGAGCAGCCCAGGTCATGGAGCTTTTGGAAAAAGGCCTCGCCGTCAGGCAGACCCATATGATAGCCGCCGACCGTCTTTTTCCCCATAGTGGCGTCCAGGCTGATCAGGTCATACCGCTCCGCCGTTATGAGCGCCCAAGCCTCCGCGCTCAGGTTCACGCCGGTATCATGGCCGTAAAAAACCGTCTTCCCCGCTTTTTTACAGATGTACACCAGGCATTCCTCCCGCTGGTCATGGTCGGCGGGCACAGCGGTGATCTCCCATCCATTGGCCCGGAAACGGTCTCCCCCGTGAATCACATGGAAATTCACCACGCCGTCAATGGGATGAGGCTTGAACCGATCAACCAGAATATGGGCGTCGAAAGCGTCCTTGACCGTCTGGCTGCCGTAGACCTCCAGGACGCCCTCCGCGCCGTGGCCGAAGTGCTCATGGCGGTGGATCAGGTCTGTGGGAAACCAGTGGTCCATGTGGCTGTGGGTTACCAGCAGCGTGTGAATCTTCGCCAGCTCCAGGCCGTACCGCAGGGCATGGCAGTAGGTGTCCGGCGGGAAATCAATCAGCAGCTCCCCGTCCAAAACGGCCTGGGTGCGGGTACGCAGATTCTTTCCGCCCCGTTCCCGGGCTTGGGCGCAGATGGGGCAAGAGCAGAACAGCGCGGGCCAGCCCTCGGCGGCGGCGGTTCCTAAATAGCGTATGTTCAAAAAACTCCCTCCTCTTGTTGTTTCTGTTCAGCTGCGGTCCCGACACGCGGGTTCCGCCAAGCGGTACCGCTCCAGGTCCATCGCTACCCTTCCCTGTGCATGGAAGGAAATCCCGTCCGCCTCCTGCGGGGTGTAAAGGGTGGCGGAGAGGACCTGTTCTCCCCCGTTGACAAACACCTCCACGGAAAAGCGGTCCAGGATCAGGCGCAACTCCAGCTCCCCCGCCCGGTCCCCCACAGGCACGGTCCTCCGGTGGACCAGATTGCAGGGAAAGCCGGAATATGTACGGTCCAGCGTCAGAAGATTGGGGCCGGACCGGAAACGGAGGGCGGTAAAGTGCCGGCCGTCCTGCGCAAATTTCAGGGTAAACATCCCATCCCCCCGGCACCGCAGCGCGATCTTCATATCCAGCGTCCGGCCGGATACGCCGGGCAGGGTCAGGGAACCGGAGAGCGAGACATGTTCGTAAGAAACCCGCTCCACCCGCCACGCCTCCAGCTCACGGACGGGGCTTTGGACCAGCCGTCCGTCCCGGACGGCCAGCTCCCGGGGCAGGGTGAGCTGTCCGAACCACTTCTGTCCCCTCGGAACATAGCAGGATGGCTCCCCCGCTGCCTGCATCCATCCGATCATGACCCGCCGCCCGTCCGGCAGGAGGGCGGTCTGGGGCGCGTAGAAATCCAGTCCCTGGTCCACAGGCGAGACGCTTTGCCGGATGAATCTCCCGCCGCTGTCTAACCTGCCCAGGATACAGAGGACCTCCTGGCCGCTGTGAAACTCCGGGCCGGGAGCCTCCAGCTCCTGGGGAGAGACCAACAGGACGGATTGTCCGTCCAGAGAGAAAAAATCCGGGCATTCCCACATCTTCCCCCACTGGTTGGCGGAGCGGTCCAGCATCCCTTCCAGCCGCCAGCGCTCCAGGTCTTCCGACGAGTACAGCAAAACCTCCCCGCTGCCGTCTTCGGCACGGTTTCCCGCCACAGCGTACCAGCGGGAACCCTCCCGCCACAGTTTGGGGTCCCGGAAATCCCGCGCGCTGCCGCCGGGCGGGAGCTGCTCCCCGGTAATCACCGGGTTGGCGGAGAGCTTTTCGTAATTCTCTCCGTCTCCTATCGCCAGGCACTGCGCCTGGACTTCTTTTCCCTCCTCCAGACGGCGTCCCGTGTACATCAGCAGATGCCGTCCGTCGGGCGTTTCCACCGCAGAACCGGAGAAGCAGCCGTCCCGGTCATAGGGCCGATCGGGGGCCAGCGCGGCGGGCAGGCGCTCCCAGCGGAGCAAATCCCGGGACTTGCAGTGCCCCCAGTGCATGGGACCCCAGCTGGTGCTGTAGGGATGATATTGGTAAAAGAGGTGATATTCTCCCCGGTAGACGGAAAATCCGTTGGGGTCGTTCAGCCAGCCCGTGGTGGGCGTCAGGTGGAACAAAGGCCGCTCCGCCGGGGAGATCAAGGCGCCCCGTCTCGCCTCGTAGGCCCTTGCCCTCTCTAACTGCTCTGAAATCATAGGCCGCACCGCCTTTCTTCTTTTCCCCTATCCTACCAGCCTTGGCCGGGCTTGTCCAGCCCGCCCTCACTCAGAGGAATACTCTTTGATTTGCATGGGACGCAGTTTGTGGACGACCGCCTTCCCTCTGCCCTTCAGCGTCAGCGTCCGTCTTTCGCTCTCCGGATACCAGCGGACCGACAGGACCGCTTCCCCGTCATTTGCGAAAAACTCCAGGGCGCTGGTATCCGCCAGGATGCGCAGATTCCGCAGCCCGCAGATCGGAGCGGTCCGGCTTCCCCGGCCCCAGCCGCCCTCCCGGACGGTCAGCGCCAGCGCTCCGTTCCCCGCCCGCAGGGAAACGCCGGAGATATCCAGGGACAGCTCCCCCTCGCATGTGAGCGCAATATCGGAGCGCAGGGGAAGGTCTATCGTTTTTTCGCCCTCAAGGTCATATTCCCGGGACTCCTCACGCAGTCCCGCCAGCTCCGGGACCGGGTTCATCACCAGCCTGTTCCGGCGGCGTTCAAGTACCCGCGGCACCGTCAAACAGTGCTGCCAGCCCTGGGCGGCGGTGGGATTGGAATACTCCGCGTCCGGCATCCCCATCCAGCCGATCAGCAGGCGGCGGCCGCTATCCGGGAAGGTCTGCGGCGCGTAGAAATCAAAGCCGAAATCAAAGGGGACAAACTCCCCCAGCCGGCAGTCTCCCCGGAAATCGCCAAAGAGCGGGAAGTATCCGGAGGCGTAGACGTTCTCAAAGCCCGGCCCCTTTCCCGGAACCCCTTGGGGGGAAACCGCCAAAAACCACTGTCCGTCCATTTCAAAGAGATCGGGGCACTCCCACATATAACCAAAGGCAGCCGGTGTGCGGATTGTGTTGATATGCTTCCACTGGAACTTGTCCTTTGACTCAAATACCAGCGCCGCGCCCGCGTCTTCCACGGTACGGGCCCCCAGTACCATGTAATAGACGCCGTCCTGCTTCCACACCTTCGGGTCCCGCACATGCCGCGTCAATCCGCCGGGGTAATCCCAGGGGCCCATCAGCAGCCGTTTCCAGCCAAGACGCACCCCGTCCGGGGAATAAGCCACAGCGGTATTATTCTCACGGCCTTCCAGAACATAATCGTAGTCTCCGCCATATTTGACATTCCCTGTGTAATACAAATACAAGCCGTCTTCCTCGCAGAGGGCCGAACCGGAATACGCGCCGTGTACGTCAAAAGGCTCGTCGCTGTACAGCATGACCGGGCACCGCTCCCAGGAGAGCAGATCGCGGGATTTATAGTGCCCCCAGAACTTCACGCCGCCGCCAGCGTCGAAGGGCGCGTATTGATAGAACACATGGTACTCGTCCCGAAAACGGCACAGGCCGTTGGGGTCGTTGAGCCAGCCGGTGGGCGGCGCCAGATGAAGGCCGGGCCGCCAGGGGCCGGCCTTCGCCGCCTGCCGTTCCGCCGCCGCAGTCAGGCGGACCAGATCCTTGTGCAGCGCATTCATAGAACCCCTCCTTTTTCGCATGGTCCTGTGGGCTTTGTTCCAAGCCGCCCGTACTGCGGGCGGCTTGGAACTTCCCTTTAGTCAAACCTGTATCACCTTGTCCAGAGCCTTGCAGCCGCCGGTTTGGATGGTCACGCGCTCGTAGTCGTCGGAGTTCGTCACCAGCAGCACCACCACATCGGGATGGCCGGCGGCGGCGATTTTGTCCCGGTCAAAGGCGATGAGCTTTTCACCGGCCTTTACCTTCTGCCCCTCCTGGACAAAGCACTCGAAGCCCTCGCCGTTCATCGCCACGGTATCCACGCCGACATGAATCAGCACCTCCATGCCGTCGGGAGAAGTGACGCCCACCGCGTGCCGCGTCTCGGCCACAGAGGAAATCTCGCCGTCGAAGGGGGCCGTCACGAAGCCCTCAGCGGGCTGGATGCCCACGCCCTGCCCCAGAACACCGGCGGCAAAGGTCTCGTCGGGGATTTCCTCGGAGGGAATGACGATTCCGGAAACCGGAGCGTACACCGCGCCGGGCTTGCAGTCCACAGCGGAGAGCGCGGGCTCGGGCTGGACGGTCTTTTTCTCCGCGGGAGCGGCATCCTTATAGCCAAACAGCCAGGTCAGGGCGAAAGCCACACCGATGGAAACAGCGGCCATGATGATGTAATTGATGGGGTCGTTGAGGCACAGCAGCAGGCCGAACAGGCCGGTCACGCCGGTGCCGCTGGCCCCCAGGCCCACCAGGGAGGCATACATAGCGCCCGCCGCGCCGCCGATGGCGCCGCAGACAAAGGGCTTGAAATGGCGCAGGTTCACGCCGAAGATGGCGGGCTCGGTGATGCCCATGAAGCAGGAGAAGGCGGAGGGCAGGGCCACGGACTTGGTCTTCTGGTTTTTGCTCTTCAGGGCAACCGCCAGCGTGGCCGCGCCCTGGGCCATATTGGCGGCGGAGGCCAGGGGGAGCCAGTAGGTCACGCCGTACATGGACAGCTGTCCCATGTCGATGACCGTGTACATGTGGTGGATGCCGGCCACCACAGTGGTGGAATACAGGCCGCCCATAATCAGGCTGCCCAGGCCCAGGGGGAGCGTGAGCAGGGTCTGGATGCCCCCGATGACCCCGTTCTCAATGGTCACGAAGATGGGGCCAATGATGGAATACGTCAGATATCCGGTGACAAATACGCTGACCAGAGGCGTGACAAACAGGTCGAACATGGCGGGAACAATCTTGTGCAGGCGCTTTTCAATGAAGCACATCACCCACACGGCGATAATCACCGGAATGACGTGGCCCTGATACCCCACCAGGTCCACCTCATACAGGCCGAACCACACGCTCTGCGTCCGCAGCACTCCCTGGGTCGCCACCGTCCAGGCGTTCTGGAGGTCCGGATGGATCATCAGCATGCCGATGACCGCGCCCAGATAGGGATTCCCTCCGAAGGCTTTGGCGGCGCTGTAGGCAATCAAAATCGGCAGGAATACGTATGCTGTATTGGCAAAAAGATTGGCGAACACATAGATGGAGCCGGAGGTGTCGATGTTCAAAAATCCGTTGTTCACCATGAAGTTCAGCGCCTCCATGATGCCCATCAGGAAGCCGCTGGCCACGATGGCGGGGATGATGGGAACGAAAATGTCCCCCAGGCACTTGATGGCCCGCTTGAAGATATTCTGCTTGGCGGCCGCCGCGGCCTTGACCTCTTCCTTTGTGGCGGCGGTGAGCCCGGAGATGGCGATAAACTCGTCATAGACCTTATTCACCGTGCCGGTGCCCAGGATGATCTGAAGCTGGCCGGAGGCGCTGAAAACTCCCTTGACCCCATCAATGTCCTCTACGGCTTTCGCGTCGCACTTGGCGTTGTCCGCCAGGACCAAACGGAGCCTGGTGGCACAATGGGCGGCGGAAACCAGGTTCTCCTTCTTCCCCACCTTGTCGTAGATTTCCTGGGCTACTTTCCTGTAATCCATAGCTCTGCTTCCTTTCACATTTTATTTCAGCTCCATGGCCGGAGCGGAGGCACAGGGGGAGTTGAGAATACGTATTCTTAAAAATCCTGAAAAAAGGACGCCGGAACGTCATCCTTTTTTCTATTCAAGTACTCTCACGGATCACCAGAGAGGCGGAAAGCGGATCATCCAGCGCTTCCCGGGGACCGGGGCGGTCAATGCGGTCCCGCAGCCGCGCCACGGCCTCATGGGCCATCCGGGCGATGGGCTGGGACACGCTGCTTAGCCGGGGATTGAGATAGCGGCCCATGGAGGTATCGTCAAACCCGATCACGCCGACCCTCTCAGGAACAGAGACCTCCAGCCGCCGGAGCGCGTCCAGGACCCGCAGCGCGTAGATGTCGTTTCCCGCGAAGACGGCTCCCCGCTCCGGCGATTGGCCCAGCCAATCCTCTAACGCCCGATTCATCTGCGCGTCGTCCTGATAAACGACGTTCGCCGTCTGCGGGCCATAGCCGATCTCCACGAGAAAGCGGCGGAAGCCCACGTATTTCCCGTCGTAGTCCTTTCCGATGAACAGGAAGCGCCGGAAGCCCCGTTCCAGCAGGTGCGCCGCCACCATGGCACCAGCCTGGGCGTGATCTACATAGACCGAATCCAGACCATTGGCCCGGCGGGTGACGGTCACGACGGGCACATCCAGTTTTTTGACGTACTCCCGCCACTCCCCGCTGGTTTCCCGGATGGGTACCGCCAGCACGCCGTCCACCCGGTAACGTCGGACCACATCCAAGTACTCCTGTTCGTTCCGGGGGCTGTAATCGCTGTTGAACAAGATGATGCTGTACCCGTTTTCCCGGGCCTCGGCCTCGATCCGTTTCGCCAGGTCGGCAAAAAAGCCGTTGGAAATGTCGGTCACCAGCACGCCCAGCAGCTTCGTTTTGCTGCCCTGGAGCCCCTTGGCCAAGGCGTTGAACTGATAATCGTGCTCTCTGGCGCAGGCCAGCACCCGTTCCCGAATCTCCGGAGCCACCGTCATGCTTCCGTTCAGCACACGGGACACCGTGGGCTGGGAAACATGGGTCAATTTTGCGATTTCCGTCATTGTAATCATATTGGCTCCGTCTGAATACGTATTCTTTAGGTGCAAATAAATTATAGCACAGTTTTCAGGCAAAAATCAATTCATGGGTTCCACAAAACTTTCCCCTGTATTTTATTGATATTACCGGAAATGTTCGGTGTGTTTCCATATAGACATTTGCGATGTCTCCCTGCTGGTCAAGGAATTCTCAATGGAAATACCCGTCCGAGATATTGCAGGCGGCTGTGCCGAAGTACCGCCGGAGAACCACAGGGCGGGACTGGATACCATGTGGATACGCCGGATGCAAGTTTAGAGCAGAAAAGGGGTCCCCTGTCACAGTACAGGGGGCCCCTTTTCTGAACCTGGCTGATACAATCCTCAACAAACAAGGATAAACCGCCTTTCCGCGATTCCCAATCTTCAATCAATCCGGCTCGTCGAAAGAACATCTGATGAGCCTGTCTAATTCGGCCTTCACTCGATTATATGACTCCGCAGGGATAGGAAGCGATTCTCCGGTGACCAGCGTCACCTTATATCGCTGGACAGAAGATACATACCGGGGATTTACGGTGTAGCAGCGGTGGATGGAACAAAACCCTGGAGGCAGCAGTGCGTTGATTTGGCTGATTGGCAGATCACTCCGGATGACATTGTCCACGCTGAACACCTCCGCCCTCCGGTTTTTACTCTGAATATAGAGAATCACATTGGGATGGATGTAAAAGAACCTGCCGCCGCTGGGGATGGCCAGGCGTCCCGTCTCTGGCAAGTCCAGCAGCAGGTTCCGGTATAGATGATAAGCCGGGACCCAGGTCAGCGGACTGTCCCGGTCCGGCTTAAAGGAGCGCAGAAGCCCGTGGCTGGCATGGGTTAATAGAATCTTCGTTTCCCCGCCGATGAGTTGGTAGAGAATGGTATAAGTGGCGGTCATCTGCGCGGAAACGGCCTTTTGTTTTCCCGCTTCAATATGCGCCGCTACGGCGGAACACCGTGCGTTGACCGGGAACACGTCATACTCTTCCCGAAAGATTTGAAGATCTCGCATTCGGTTTTCTCCCTTGAAGTATTCTCGGATAGCATCCCCTCCGGAGATCGTGCGCTGCCCCGGTCCAACCCATACGCTTCTAGCACATAGATACGAAAACCATGGCTCCACATCTCCTTGAAAAAATCCCCGGATAATCTTCCGCGTCACTTCCAGGGTGTCTTCCAGCTTCGCCCGCATGTCATCCCCTCCCCTTTGCCTATAGAGTCATCGGTGCTGACTATAGAATACCTGCCGCCTTTGAAAAACGCAAGAAATATTTCTCGTTTCGGTATTATTTTTTCCGTTTTCAGTGATAGCCCTTGACAGCAAACCCGGAATTGATAAAATATGAACAATACTGCGGGAACGCCAGCAATTGTTTCAAAATCCCCTCATATTTCCAACAAAATCGATTGCTCAGAAAGGTGGTGAGATCATGCGGATCGGAATGACAGAGCTCCTCCTCGTCTTCGTCGTGGCGCTGTTTGCCCTGGGGCCGGAACGGCTGCCCGCCTATGCCAAGAAGCTGGGAGAGGCCGTGTCGCAGTTTAAAAAATACTCCGACGAGGCCACGCAGGAAATCAAGAGAAGCGTGGTAAAGCCCCTGGAGGAAGCCCAGGCTCCCCTGCGGGAGGCGGCAAAACCGCTGGAGGACCTGGACAAGGCGGTTCAGGGAAACGTGAAGGATATCAAAGAATCCTTCGCCGGAATCGGCAAGCAAAAGCCGCCCGCCGGTGGGGAGAAGCCGGAAGAAGAGGAGAGCCGCGAGGCTGCCGCGGCGGAGGACGCTGCGTCATAAATCAAACTTGCCGCCAGGCATAAGGAGGACGTTAATCATGAGAATTGGTACGACAGAGCTGATTTTGATTCTGGCCGTGGTGGTCATCATTTTTGGGCCCACGCAGATTCCCAAGCTGACAAAAATGTTCGGAAAAAGCGTGAAGAGCTTCCGGGAGGGCGTAGGCGAGGAGGGCAAGAAGGACGATGCCGGGCAGTCCGAGTCCTAAGACCGGGGGCGCGGACCTGGAGATGCCCCTTTCGGAGCATCTCCGGGAGCTTCGGAACCGCCTGTTCGTGTGCCTGGGCGTGCTGCTGGCCGCCACACTGGCGGGGCTGCACTTTGCCCCGCGAATCGTGGAACTGCTGCTGGCCATCGGGCGGGGCTACCGCTACCGCTTTGTCTACATCGCTCCCCAGGAGCTGCTGATGCAGTACGTGACCACGGCGCTGGTCTGCGGCCTCTGCGCCTCGGTCCCCGTTTTGTGCTATCAGACCTGGGCCTTTGTCCGGCCGGGGCTGAAGCGGCGGGAAAAGGCGCTGTTTTTGTTCGCCATGATTTTCGGGCTGGCGTGCTTCTGCGGAGGCGTGTATTTCGCCTTCCGGATCATGCTGCCCTTCATGCTTTACTTTTTAAGCTCCCTCAGCGGCAACAGCAGCGCCTCCGCGTCCGTTTCCGTTCAGAATTATATATCTTTCCTGACCACTGTGTTTCTGGTATTCGGCGTCGTGTTCGAGCTGCCTGTGGTATCGGTGCTGCTGAACCGGGCGGGTCTCTTAAAAGTCCGCTGGATGCGGAAGGGACGGCGGGTCATGGTTGTGGCGATTTTCTTCCTCGCCGCTTTGATTACGCCGCCGGATGTGGTATCCCAAATCATGGTGGCCGTGCCCATGCTGGCGCTGTATGAGCTGAGCATTTTGCTGTGCGCCGCCGGTCAAACGCTTCAGGAGCGGGCCGAGCGGAAAAAAGAGAAGACACATCAATCAAAAAAGGAGAGACAAGCAAATGGCCAAGAATGAGATTTCCAGAAGGACCTTTATCAAGGGCCTGGCGGCGGGCGCCGCCAGCGTCGCCACCCTGGGCGTATTGCAGGGCGTGGAATACTCCATCAACAACAGGCCCGCCGCGTCCGGCTCCGCCGGAACGCCCACTCCTGCGGTGAGCAATATGACCTATACCCCCGGCACTTACTCCGCTTCCGCCCGAGGCATCAACAGCGACGTCACCGTTACCATGACCTTTGATGAGCACAGCATTACGGATATGGAAATCGACGTCTCCGGGGAAACCCCGGACATCGGCGGCAAAATCGGCGGCGAAATGCGGGACAAAATTCTCGCCGCCCAGACCTGTAATGTAGACGGGGTCTCCGGCGCCACGGTCACGGCGGACGCCATCAAAACTGCCGCCGCGGACTGCATTTCTCAGGCCAGCGGCCAGGCCGTCACCCTGGACGGCGGCGATTCCGCCGGAAGCGCCGACTGGCTGGGAGAAGCCCCCGAAATTGCCGAGAGCGACATTACCGAAACCATCGACACCGAGGTCCTGGTGGTAGGCTGCGGCACCGGCGGCTGGATGGCGGCCATGACCGCCGCCGAGGAGGGCGCCAAGGTCCTGGTCCTGGAGAAGCGGGAGAAGGCCACGACGATCCGGGAAGATATCGGCGCCATCAACTCCAAAATCCAGCTGGCGGAAATCCAGCAGAGGCCCGAGCTGGCCATCGACAAGATGGAGGCGCTCCAGGATATCGTCCGCTACGGCAGCGGCTACGTGGATTCCGATCTGGTGAAGGTCTGGATCGAGAACTCCGGTGAGCTGGTGGACTGGCTGACGGATATTCTGGAACGCACCGGCCACTTTTATATGTCCCTGGAAGGCGGCGTGGGCAATCTCAGTGACCCCGGACGGGACAAAGCCTACGCCACCGGGCACAGCCCCCATAAGAAGGACGGCGCGCCGGAGGATGTTACGCTGGATTCCACCTTCCAGGCGCACTGCGACGAGCTGGGCGTGGAGTGGAAGCTGTCCACCGCCCTGGTGAAGCTGGAGCAGGACGATTCCGGCAAGGTCACGGGCGTGATCGCTCAGGATGGGAACGACCAGCACTATATCCGGGTCAACGCCTCCAAGGGCGTCATCATGTGTGCCGGAGGCTATGCCTGCAACACGGACATGATGATGGCCCTCCAGCCCCAGACCCTGGAAATGAAGATCAACTATGCCCTGGGCTCCACCTGCGACGGCTCCGGCATCAAGGCCATGCTCTGGGCCGGCGGCTGGCTGGACCCCACCCACGCCTCTATGATGTTCAACCGCTGCTGCTGCCTGCCCACGGAAACCGCCGGATACAAGACCAACGGCAAATGGTTCTGGTTCGGCGAGCAGCCCTTCCTGAAGGTGAATCTCAACGGCAAGCGCTTTTGCAACGAGTCCGGCCCCTATGAGTTCATGCTCCACTCCATGGAGATGCAGCCCTTCCATACATACTGCGACATCTTCGACGCCAACAACGAGAAATACTGCGAGCAGTTCGACGAGGTGGGCTGCTGCCGCCTGTTCCCCTTCCCCAACGGCGCGGCCAGCAACATGCCCTACAGCTTTGTCTGGAGCCGGAATGAGCAGCTGATCGAGGAGGGCTATCTCCAGAAGGCCGACACCCTGGAGGAGCTGGCGGAGAAGCTGAATATCCCCGCCGATGCTTTTGTGGAAACCGTCAAGCGCTACAATGAACTGTGCGCCAAGGGCGTGGACGAGGACTACGGAAAGGAAAAGCACCGCCTCACCCCGGTGGATACCGCCCCCTTCTACGGCATCCGTACCGGCGCGTGGCACCTGACCACCCTGAACGGCTGCCGCATCAATACGGATATGCAGGTGCTGAACACAGAGGGTAAACCCATCGAAGGACTGTACGCCACCGGAGACTGCACCGGCGGCTTCTTCGCCACCACCTATCCAAACCTCTTCACGGGCCTTGCCTGCGGACGGACCATGACCTTTGGTCGCAGGGCCGCGAAAATCGTCGCCGGGAAGTGACGGAGGGCGGCCTATGTTTAAGAAAACATTTACCGGCGGGGTGCATCCGCCGGATGGGAAAGCGCTTGCAAGAGATCTTCCCTTCCGGGCCTGCCCGCCTGGGGAGGAGCTGATCTTCCCCCTGAACCAGCACATCGGAAAGCCCGCGAGGCCCGTGGTCCAAAAGGGGGACCACGTCCTGGCCGGGCAGCTCATTGCGGAGGCGGAGGGTTTCGTCTCCGCCAATATCGCCAGCTCCGTCTCCGGCACAGTGAAGGCCGTGGAGAACCGGCGGAACGTCTTCGGCGTACCCGCCCTGTCCATCGTAATTGAAAACGACGGGCAGGATACCCCCGCCCCCGGCGTGGGAGCAAGGGTGGACCCTGCGGAGCTGACCAAGGAGGAAATCCTGGCGGCAATTCAAAAGGCCGGAGTCGTGGGCATGGGCGGCGCGGGCTTCCCCACCCACGTGAAGCTGGCTCCCAAAAACCCGGAGGCCATCGAATTCGTCCTGGTGAACGGCGCAGAGTGCGAGCCCTACATCACCTGCGACGATCGGCTCATGCGGAATTTCTCCGAGGAAATTACCGGAGGCCTGGAGCTGATGCTGGCCCTATTCCCCAACGCCCGGGGCGTGGTGGTCATCGAGGAGAACAAACCCGAGGCCATTGCCGCCATGACCGACGCCTGTGCGGGCAAGGACCGGATGCGGGTCCACGCCGTGCAGACGAAATACCCCCAGGGCGGCGAGCGGTCCGTCATCAGCGTCGTCACCGGGCGGCATATCAAGCTGGGGATGCTCCCGGCGGACGCGGGGTGCGTAGTGGAAAACGTGAGCACCGTCCGGGCCATTTACCGGGCCGTGTGCCATTCCGAGCCCTTGACGGAGCGGCCCTTCACCGTCTCCGGCGACGGGGTGGCCTCTCCCTGCAACCTGCTGGTGAAGACCGGAACTCCCTTTTTGAAGGTACTGGAGGCCGCCGAAGGCTTCCCCGAAGGCGCCTCCCCGGAGAAGCTCATCTGCGGCGGGCCCATGATGGGCATTGCGCTGTCGTCCCTGGAAACAGGCGTTTGCAAAAACAACAACGCTCTGACGGTGTTCCTTCGGGACCCCGTGGCCCTGGCGGAGGAGCAGCAAACGGCGTGCCTCCGGTGCGGGCGGTGCAACCAGGTCTGTCCCCTGGGCCTCACACCGCAGATGATGGCGGCGGCTGTGGAGCGGAAGGACTTTGACCGCTTTGAGAAAAAGCTCTATGGCATGGAGTGCATCGCGTGCGGCTCCTGCACCTATATCTGCCCTGCGAAACGGCCCCTGATGCAGCTCTTTAAACAGGCCAAGGCCGAAGTCGCGGCGGCGAAGCGGAAGGGGGCGACGGCATGAATACTTTGACAAAGACCGCGGCGCAGGATTTGAGTGCGGAGAAGAAACCGGCTCTGCCGTTCCTTTCCTCCAGTCCCCACGTCCGCAGTAAGCTGACCACCGGGCAGGTCATGTACGATGTGATTCTGGCCCTCTGCCCGGCGGCTGTGGTGGGCGTCTACCATCACGGCTTCCACGCCTTTATGGTCATTGCCGTGTCCATTCTCACGGCGGTCATGACGGAGTTTATCTTTGATTACGTCACCAAGCGGCCCAACACGGTCAAGGACGGCAGCGCCGTGGTGACGGGCCTCCTGCTGGCGTTGTGCCTCCCGGCCTCGGTTCCCCTGTACATCCCCTACGCCGGGAGCCTGTTCGCCATTTTGTTTGTCAAGTGCCTCTTCGGGGGCCTGGGCAAGAACTTCATGAATCCGGCTCTCGCGGGCCGGTGCTTCCTGTTGATCTCCTTCGGCGGAGCCATGACCAGCTACGCCGTGGACGGCGTGACCAGCTCCACGCCTCTGGCAGACCTTGCAGCCGGGGAGCTGGTCCACGTTGGCAGTGCCTTCCTGGGCTTTCAGAACGGCGTGATCGGCGGGTCTGTGGCCGCGTTAATGCTGGGCGGCTTCTACCTCTGGATCGTGGGCGGCATCACCTTCGAGATTCCGGCGGCGGCGCTGGTGAGCTTTTCCCTGTTTATCGCCCTCTTCGGCGGGCAGGGCTTTGACCCGGCGTTTATCGCGGCCCATCTTGTTGGTGGCGGTATCGTCATGGGGGCGGTCTTCATGGCAACAGACCCGGTGACCAGCCCCGTTACCTCCACGGGCCAGCTGATCTTCGGTGCGCTGGTAGGAATTCTCTCCGGCGTATTCCGGGTGCTGGGCAGCGCCGCGGACTCCGTCAGCTACGCGATTATTATTTCCAACATGGCGGTGCCCCTGATTGACGAGTTCTGCGTCCCCAAGCCCTACGGCCACCGGCCCCAGGCCATGGAGGACGAAAAGCGCCCCCTCCTGCCCAAGCCCGCCCTGACGCTGTGCGTCATCACCCTGATCGCGGGCGTGGCCCTCAGCGGCGTTTACAAGCTGACCAAGGACGCCATTGCCCAGCAGCAGATGGCGGCGAACCTGGCCTCCTACCAGGCGGTGTGCCCCGGCGCGGAGAGCTTTGCCTATGACGACACGCTCACCGCGGCCATTGAAGCCCTGGGCGGCGAGGTCTACGGAACGGACTTCGGAAAAGTCACTATCAACGAGGCCGTAGTGGGAACCGACGCCTCCGGAAATCCGGCGGGCTATGTGGTCAGCGTCACCAGCGGAGACGGCATGGAGGGGAACATCACCCTCTCTGTCGGCATCCAGGCGGACGGAACCGTCAGCGGCATTGCCTTCACGGAGCTGAACGAAACCCCCGGCCTGGGCTCCCTCTGCGGCGAGGAACCCTTCATGAGCCAGTTTGCCGGAGTGAACACGGACCGCTTTGTCCTGAACAAGGCGGGCGGCTCCACTGCGGATAACGAAATCGACAGCGTCTCCGGCGCATCCATCAGCTCCGGGGCCGTGGTGAACGCGGTAAACGCGGCGCTGAATTTCTGCGCCGCCAACCTGGGCTGAAAGGGGGAGTGGTACCATGAAAACCTGTTTGGAACGCATTTATAACGGCGTTTTAAAGGAGAATCCCGCCCTGGTGCTGATGCTGGGCATGTGCCCCACGCTGGCTGTGACCACCAGCGCCATAAACGGCTTCGGCATGGGCCTTTCCACCATGGCGGTGCTGATTGTCTCCAACCTCATCATCTCGCTCCTGCGCAAAAGCATCCCCGACGAGGTCCGTCTCCCGGCGTACATCGTCATTGTCGCGTCCCTCGTGACGGTGGTGGAGCTTTTGACCCAGGCGTACCTGCCGGACCTCTACAAGGCCCTTGGCATCTACATCCCCCTGATTGTGGTCAACTGCATTATTTTGGGCCGGGCGGAGGCCTTCGCTTCCAAAAATTCCCCTCTGCCGTCCCTGTTCGACGGCGTGGGCATGGGCCTGGGCTTCACCATCGCCTTAGTTCTCATCGGCCTGGTCCGGGAGTTCCTGGGAGCCGGGACGGCCTTCGGCGTGACCATTCTCTCCCCGGAGGTCTTCACCCCCCTTGGAATCTTCATCCGCGCGCCGGGGGCCTTCCTGGTGCTGGCCATCGTGGTGGCGGTGATGAACGGGGCCAGCGTCATGACCCGGGCCAACGAAATGGTCAACGGCTGTGACGGCTGCTGCGCCAAGTGCGGAAAAATCTGTGAGGATACAAAAGAGGAGGCGGTGAAATGAACTCGCTGGTCATGATCGTCGTGGGCGCGGCGCTGGTGAACAACGTGGTGCTGAGCCAGTTCCTGGGCATCTGCTCCTTCCTGGGCGTGTCCAAGCAGATGAAGGCGTCCCTCAGCCTGGGGGGCGCGGTGATCTTCGTCATCACCATCGCCTCGGCGGTGGCAAGCCTTCTCTATACCTTCGTGCTGGAACCCCTGAGCCTCGCCTACCTCCAGACCATCGTCTTCATCCTGGTCATTGCGGCCCTGGTCCAGATGGTGGAGATGTTCCTGAAGAAAAACTCCCCCGCCATTTACAAGGCCCTGGGCATCTACCTGCCCCTGATTACCACGAACTGCGCGGTTCTCGGCGTGGCCCTGACCAATGTGCAGAACGGCTACGGCCTTGCAGAGAGCGTGCTGGCGGGCTTCGGCACCGCCGTGGGTTTCACCGTGGCCATCGTGCTGCTGGCTGGCATCCGGGGGCGGCTGGACGAGTCCGCCGTGCCCCTGCCCTTCCGGGGCGCGCCGTTGGTCCTGCTCAGCGCGGCGCTGATGTCCATTGCCTTCATGGGCTTTGGCGGCATTTCGTAAGGAGGCGGGACGATGGATATTTTGATTGCGACGCTGGTGGTCGGCGTCATTGGCTTGGTGCTGGGCGTGGCCCTGGTGGCCACGGGCCGGAAATTCCGGGTGGAGACGGACCCCAGGGAAGCCGAAATCCGGGAACTCTTGCCGGGCAACAACTGCGGGGCCTGCGGATACGCGGGCTGTGATGCGGTGGCGGCGGCGATCGCCAAGGGCGAGGCCCCGGCCAACGCCTGCCCGGTATGCTCCAGCGGCAAGGCGGAACAGATTGCCGCCGTGAGGGGCGTGGCGGCCCAGGCGGCGGAGCGCCATGTAGCCTTCGTCCGCTGCGGCGGCGACTGCGAAAAAACCTCCGTCACTGCGCAGTACGCAGGCGTGGCGGACTGCCGCGCCGCCGCCCTGGCGGGGCTGAATCCCTGGGCCTGTGCTCATGGGTGCCTGGGCTTCGGCTCCTGCGTGGAGGCGTGCCAATATGACGCCATTCATGTCGTGGACGGCGTGGCGGTGGTGGACGATTCCAAGTGCGTGGGCTGCGGCCTGTGCGCCGCCGCCTGTCCGAAACACCTCATTGAGCTGATTCCCGCCGGAAAAACGGCGGCGGTCCGCTGTTCCAGTCCCGACAAGGGCACGGAGGTGCGGAAGCTCTGCTCCGCCGGGTGCATCGGCTGCGGCATCTGTGCCAAACAGTGCCCGGATGAGGCCGTCACCCTGGACGGGACCCTGGCCCGGGTGGACAATACCAAGTGCGCAGGCTGTGGGAAGTGCGCGGAGAAGTGCCCCACCCACGCCATGGTACTGACAAAATGAGGCGCTGGTCTCTCTGGCTGCTGGGTCTGGGAGCGCTGACGCTGGCGGCGGGCTGTGTCTGGCAGTCCGCCGCTTCGCAAAAGCAGGCCTACACCCGGCAGCTCTTCGCCATGGACACCCTCATGGAGTTCACTGCCTATGGCGGGAACGCCGAAGCGGCGCTGGACGAGGCTCTTGGAGAGGTTCAGCGGCTGGACGCCCTGCTTTCCGCCGCGAACCCGGACAGTGAGGTCTCCCGGCTGAACCGGGAGGCAGGCGGCACGGTATCTCAGGACACCGCCGCCGTCCTGAACATGGCGCTGGAAACCTACGAAGAAACCGGCGGACTTTTCGACTGCACCATCTATCCCCTGGTGAAGCTCTGGGGCTTTCCAAACCAGGAATACCGGGTCCCCGCGGAGGCGGAGATCGAGAACGCGCTGCCGCTGGTGGATTCCTCCAGGCTCCGGCTGGACGGCGGGGTTCTTTACATGGAACCGGGCCAGGCCATGGACTTCGGCGGCGTGGGCAAGGGCTATGCCGCCGCCAGGGTGATGGAAATTTTCCGGGAGCATGGCATTTCCTCCGGCATGGTGTCCCTGGGCGGAAACATCCAGGTCCTGGGGAAAAAACCGGACAAGTCTCTCTGGCGAGTCGGCGTTCGGGACCCGGAGGGGGCGGATTATTTCGCCGTACTGACCCTGGAGGATCAAGCCGCCGTCACCTCCGGCGGCTACGAGCGGTATTTTGAGGCGGAGGGCGAAACCTACATCCATATCCTGGACCCCCGGACGGGCCGCCCGGCGGAGTCGGACCTGCTGTCTGTCACCGTGGTTTCGGAGGACGGGGCCAGGGCCGACGCTCTCTCCACGGCTTTGTTTCTGATGGGGCTGGAGGACGCCGCGGACTTTTGGCGGAAGGACGGCGGGTTTGACTTGGTGCTGGTGACGGAGGACCGTCAGGTTTTCATCACTGAGGGCCTGGAGGGCAGTTTTGAATCCGACAAGTCCTTCGCCGTTCTGCGCTCTGCCGCGTTCTGAGAACGTTTTTGTAAAGGAGAACTGCATATGGCATTGCTGCACCAGATTGAAAATATTTTTCAGCTGATCGTACAATACGGCGTGCTGCTGCTGGAGTGCTTCGGGGTTACGATTCTGCTGGTTACGGCGGTAAAAAGCATGATCGGCTGTGTCCGGCATAATCCCCATGTCCGGCTGGACCTGGCCCAGGGCATTGCCCTGGCCCTGGAGTTCAAGCTGGGCGGGGAAGTTTTGCGGACAGTCATCGTCCGGGAGCAGAGCGAACTGCTGACCCTGGGGGCCGTCATTCTTCTCCGGGGAGCGCTCACCTTCCTCATTCATTGGGAGATTAAAAATGAGGAAGCCCGGATTGATGTGGCCGCCGGACAAGCGGAACCAGACCTGATGCGGGTAAAGTGACGGAATGCGGAAATCATTTTTATGGATCTGATCTGCAATTGATTTTCTCTGGCGCTTCACGCCTTCACTTCCTTCCCAGCGATACACCATACCAGGGTCGCGGGTAAACGTCTAGGAACTTATAGGCACGAGTTGGATGCCTAGGTTTCTCTCTTTTTCGTCAGCCTTTTCTTTGTTTATAGTGACGCAGATTTTGAGCGGTCGGCTTGTTTTTCACACCCCTTGTGGTAAATTTTTTTGAAAAGTGGAGTTGTAAATACTTGAGCTGTTTGTTCTGGATGCGGTATCCGGTAAGAAAGCCCCGGCTTTCGCCGGCAAAAGAGGCCAGCCGGAGACATAGGTTTGGCAGACTAATTGGATGAGTCCTTTTGCTGCGGAACTGCCAAACAAGGTTGCCCTATGTCGGCCTGAAATCAACGAGCTGGTGGGACTCATGTCTTATGAGTTAGCCCAAGGGAGCCTGGCAGTAGAAATCATTTATTTAGAAAGCGCCCGCCACAGCAACGCGAATCTTCTTCACGCCGAGGGCGGGCAAAAGCGATATATCGGAATCGCCAAAGCGTTATTCGCCTATGCGGTTCAAGTTCCTATGGATGCGGGCTTTGATGGCGTGCTGGTTTTTAAAGCGAAGACCAGCGAATTACTGGACTACTATCGCCAGGAATTCGACGTATGCCAGGTTGGCTCTTATGATCCTTTTCGGCTAGTGATTTGGGAAGATGCGGCGGAGCAATTGATTGCAGAATACAGGAGGGATACCAATGTCAATGCCTGAAATGAACAGAGATGGGCTGCTGAAGACTGAAACCGTTGGTACTGAACAAGGCTGGCGATCTCCGTTGACCCAGGAAGATGGAGAGTATTTTGCTTATCTGCGAAAAGTGTTTGCATGGTTGCCTTGGTTGAAGTGGAAATTGAGGTTGCCGCCGCACGCCGGGCATTTGAGATAGCCGGAAAAAACGCTAGGTTCCTGGGTGACAGTAGGCCGTTTGCGGCGCGTCCCCTTCGTGATATTTTGTACCTTTCCCAGGTGGGCCGGTCTATAATGGCCTCATGGACATTGAGGAAGATTGCCCGGTTCTCTACCGGGTTCTCAATCCGCTTTTTCATCTTGTAGGACTTGGAGCGGGATTTGAAATTAATCACGTCGCCGCAATACTCCTGCGAGGTGAGAATTTTCTTGATGGGGGTATGTCCCCACTTGGTAGGCTCCACAGTGCTCTTGGAACCGCCCCGGCTGGTCCCCTTGCTCCGCCGGTAATAGGTAGGATTGAACACCCCATCCTGCTCCAACGCAGCGGCAATCTCCGCCAATCCGTAGCCGTCCAGGGCCATTCGGTAGATACGCTGAACAACGGCAGTGGCCTCCGGGCCGATCACCCAAAAGCGGGGGTCCTCCGGGGTCTTGATGTAGCCGTAGGGCGGCAGGGACAGCGATACGCCGGAAGTTCCTTTCATCTTGTTCACGATCCGGCGCTTCTTTGAAATATCCCGCGCGTAGTATTCGGTATAATGTTATCTGTAAAGAATGATGCTTTTACAGTTCCGCAAAACCGACAAAGTTATAGTAGATTTTAATGTTGCGCTCGTCACGCCCACTGACCCCCCTGCGCTCTCCACCTTCCATGCGCCTCACCAGCCGCAAGAGCGTGGGACAGGCCAAGTCCTCCTGCTTGGAGTAATTCCGGATCATTGTCAGCCAGTCATCAGCGGCCTTTTCATCCGCCCGGCAGGCTTCCCAACTGGGCGGACAGGTTTGTCCGCTGTTCCAGCTTATTCATGCGCTCATCCTCATGCCGCTTCAGCAGTTGAAAGCATACCGCTTCCGGGATCGCGCCCTTCACCTTATCCTCATAGGCCGCCGCTGCCAGCTTGTCCAATTCCGCAAGCCGTTTGCCCAACGCATCCATGGCCGCTTGGAGCGTTTTCCCCTGTTTCAGGCTGGCGGCATTGTGTTAAGCCGTAATTTTCTCTTTCAGACCAATGGGGTTATTCTGTGCCGGCACCTCTTTAAAGCGGATGTCGATCAGCAGCAACTCAATCAATACCCACTGATTGATAATGTGCCCGGAACAGACCGTTTTCCCATCGGTAGCGTAACGATTGCACCATAACCCTGATAGGTGGAGGGGCTTCCATCCTTGTGCTTCCGGCTGTCGCGACAGCGCCGCATAGGAGATGTGCATCCCACACAGAAAAGAACGCCTGTGAATAGCACTTGTTTCCCCGGCTCTGTCACTCCAAAATTTTCACTTTTGTCTGGGTTTCCCCGAGAAATTACCTTGCCCGGCAAAAAATCCGCCCTGGTTCGGCATTCCAGGAATTGGAAGACATCCCTCTAGCTCAGCGCCCGGACCAGCCGCAGAACATCCTCCAGCGTACGGCGGTAATGGTCCGCGCTTTTGGGGGCGCTCTGGGGAAAGGCTTCCGCTTCCCGGTTGATGGAAAACATGGCGGTAACGCCCCGGGCATAGGCCGCCTCCGCGCCGTCCCCGATGCAGCCGACGATTGCCAGGAGCGGAATGCCTCTGGGCTGCGTCCGCTTTGCGACGCCGGAAATCACCTTTCCCTGGAGGCTCTGCGCGTCAAGGCGCCCCTCGCCGGTGATCACCAGGTCCGCCCCCTCCAGGCAGCGGTCGAAATCCACCATATCCAAAACCGCCTCAATGCCTGGGCGCAGCCCGGCCCCCAGGAAGGCGGCGCACCCGGCGCCCATGCCTCCGGCGGCGCCGGCCCCCGGCATCTGGTCCAGCTTCAGGCCCAGCTGCCGGTCCAGCGCCGCGCCGAAGGCCCGGAGCTGCCCGTCCAGCCGCCGGACCATGTCCGGGTCCGCCCCCTTCTGGGGGCCGAAAACAAAGGCGGCTCCCTGGGGGCCGCAGAGCGGGTTTTCGACGTCGCACATCACCGTAATCTCCACGCCCTTCAACAGGTTCCGGGTTTCGGACAGATCGATGCGGTCAATCTGGTCCAGCGTGCCGCCCACCGGGACAAAGGCGCCGCCGTCCCGGCGGTAAAAGCGGGCCCCCAGGGCGGCGGCGGCGCCGCAGCCGCCGTCGTTGGTGGCGCTGCCGCCCAGGCCCAGCAGGACGTCGGTGCAGCCGTGCTCCACGGCATGGCGGATGAGCTGGCCGACGCCGTAAGTGGTCGCCCGCTCAGGATCCATGTGCCCGCCGGCCAGGGGCAGCCCCGCGGCGGCGGCCATTTCAATGATTGCCCTCCGGCCCTTCCGGCCGTACCGGGCCTGAACGACTTCCCCGTGGGGCCCCCGGACGCAGACGCCGACGGGAGAGGCCCCCATGGCCTCCTCAAAACAGGCGACGGTGCCCTCGCCGCCGTCCGCCACGGGGATGCAGACAACCTCGCACCGGGGAAGGAGCGGCGGAACCGTCTCCCGGGCGATCCGGCAGATGTCCCGGCTGGAGAGGGTGCCCTTGAAGGAATCCGAAATTACAATGCATTTTTTTATCATAGCCGTCACACACCACACGTTAATTTGAGCGGCGGGAGGACCGCAAGGGCCCTCCCGCCGCTTGGGGAGCGAATGGAAGGGGGTCAGATTCGCGCGACGCCGGAGTCGTAGGCGGCCTGCTTCACGGCGGCGGCCACCGCGTCCTTGACCCTGGGGTCAAAGGCGGCGGGAATGATGTAATCCGCGCTGAGTTCCTCCTCCGAGATGAGGCCCGCCAGCGCGCCCGCGGCGGCAATTTTCATGGCGTCGTTGATGTCGCTGGCCCTGGCGTCCAGCGCGCCCCGGAAAATGCCGGGGAAGGCCAGGACGTTGTTGATCTGGTTGGGGAAATCACTCCGGCCGGTGGAGACGACCGCCGCGCCGCCGGCCTTGGCGTCGTCGGGGAAGATCTCCGGCGTGGGGTTGGCGCAGGCAAAGATGACGGCGTCCCGGTTCATGGTTTTCACCATTTCCGTGGTCACCGCCCCCGGCGCGGAAACGCCGATGAACACGTCCGCCCCCGCCAGAACGTCCGCCAGGGTGCCGGACCGCCCGGAGAGATTCGTCACCCGGGCCATCTCCTCCTTGACGGGGTTCATGCCCTTGGGGCGTCCGGCGTAGATGGCGCCGTTCCGGTCGCAGAGCGTCAGGTCCCTCACTCCCGCGGAGAGCAGCAGCCTGGAGATGGCGACGGCCGCCGCCCCCGCGCCGTTTATGACCACCCGGACGCCGTCCAGGGGCTTGCCCACCACCTTCAGCGCGTTGCTGAGGCCCGCCAGGGTGATGACGGCGGTGCCGTGCTGATCGTCGTGGAAGATGGGGATGTCGCAGCGCTCCTTCAGCTTCCGCTCGATTTCAAAGCAGCGGGGGGCGGAGATGTCCTCCAGGTTGACCCCGCCGAAGCTGCCCGAAAGCAGGGCCACCGTGTTCACAATGTCGTCCACGTCCTTGCTCCGCACGCACAGGGGGATGGCGTCCACGCCGCCGAAGGCCTTGAAGAGGACGCACTTGCCCTCCATGACGGGCATGCCCGCCTCGGGGCCGATGTCCCCCAGGCCCAGGACGGCGGTGCCGTCGGTGACCACCGCCACGGTGTTCCACCGGCGGGTCAGCTCGTAGCTTTTGCTCACGTCCTTCTGAATCTCCAGGCAGGGCTGGGCCACGCCGGGCGTATAGGCCAGGGAGAGGGCTTCCTTGCCGTCCACCGCCGCCCGGGGCGTTACTTCCAGCTTGCCCTTCCATTCGTAGTGAAGCCGCAGGGATTCTTTCGCGTAGTCCATGGTTCCGATTCCTCCTGATTGTTCTTCTTGTGTATTTGGATTGCCGCCTTTTTGGAAAGGGCGCCCCGGCGGGCCTTCCGCGCCCCGGGAGGCGCCCGGGGCCCTTCCCGGGAGAGGGCGCCTACTTGAATTTGAAAGAGATGGCTCCGGTGGGGCAGACGGAGCGGCATTTTCCGCAGCGGATGCACTCCGGGCCGCCGAGGTCCTTTGTGACGGCGACGTCCATGGGGCAGACGGCCTCGCACGCTTTGCAGCCTACGCAGGCTCCGTGGTCCAGCCGGAGCCGGAAAAAGCTGAAACGGTTGAACAGGGAGTAGAAGGCCCCCAGCGGGCACAGGTACTTGCAGAAGGGCCGGTGGACGACGGCGGAGGCGAGCAGGATGGCCGCCAGGGACAGCAGCTTCCAGTTAAAGAGGGCCCCGGCGGCCTTCCGCAGGGCGGAGTCGGACAGCATGAGGGGGATGCCGCCCTCCAGGGTCCCGGCGGGGCAGAGGTATTTGCAGAACAGCGGCGGCGTGACGCCGGTTTCCGTCCTCCAGAAGGCGGGGAGGAGAACCACCAGCACCAGCAAAACGGCATATTTTCCATACCGGGCGGGCCGGTCGATTCTAGGGGGGACCCGCCTCTTGGGAAGGGGGAGCTTGTGCAGCAGATCCTGGACCAGCCCGAAGGGGCACAGCAGCCCGCAGACCGCCCGCCCCAGCAGCACGCCGAACAGGGTCAGCATGCCCAGCACGTAGAAGGGGACGTGATGCCCGGCCCCCAGGGCCGTCTGCAAGGAGCCGATGGGACAGGCCCCCAGGGCCCCGGGACAGGAGTAGCAGTTCAGGACGGGGACGCAGACCGCCTTGCTGCCGCCGGTGAAAATCCGCCCCTTTTGGAAGCCCGCCGCATAGCCGTTGAACAGGGCGGCGGAAACCAGCTGGAGAATCCGCTGGGAGGAGGGGCGTCCCCTCATCCGATTCCGATGCATTCGAGGCATATCCGCACCGCCTTTTCCAGAACTTCGGCCTGCTCATGGCGCAGGAGGCCCGCGCCGATGAGGCCCAGGGCCAGGAGCAGCACGCCGAGGCGCAGAAACCGCGCCGCTTTTTCAGGAGGTCGCAAGGCTGACCGCTTCCTTTCCGCTGTCCGCCAGCGCCTGGTTCACCGCCTCCAAGAAGGTTCCGGAGAGGTCCTCCCGGCCTCCGATGACGGCCTCGCCCCGCAGCGTGCCGCCGCTGTCCGCGAAGACGGTGGTAGGGGTGTACATGAGATTGCGGGAGAGGTCCAGCAGGTCCCCGTCCCCGGAAATGAGGGTGGGGCCTTCAAAACCGGCCTCCTCCAGAATCTCCGCCGCCCGTTCCTCGTTCCCGGAGCCGTCCAGGCAGACGGTAATCACCTGCACGTTGTCCGGCAGGGCCCCGGCGAAGGCCGCCAGGTCGGGCAGCTCGGCGATGCAGGGGCCGCAGGTGGTGGACCAGAAGTTGACCACAGTCGCATCCTTGGCGGCGATATCCTCCTGGGTGAAGGTTTCGCCGTCCAGCGTGCCCGCCGTGAAGGAGGCCAGGGAGCCCAGGGCGGCGGCGCCGCTTGCGGGTTCCTCCGCCGCCGGGGCGGCGCTGTCCGCGGGGGGCGCGTCCCCCGCGGAGGGGGAGGGCTCCGTCCCGCATCCGGTGAGCAGCGACAGGAGCAGCAGGAGCCCGAGGAGCAGGGGGAGGGTGTTTCTTGGATTCATGGAGCATCTTCCTTTTTCGAGTTTGAGCTTGTGTACAGCCTGTATCATCATACCACAGCTCCCCCGGCTTGGGTATACGTTTTTGAAATTTCTTTTTGGAAGGGGAAGCCTACGCTTGGATTTCCACCGGATGAACCGGCTCTCCCTCCAGAACCGCGTTCAGCGGGATGCCGTCGGGGAGGGAGAGGAGGATATAGCCGGGGCCCTGCCCCTGGCGGGGCTGGAACTTTACCAGCCAGGCCCCGTCCTCCCAGACGGGGGCGTAAAACCAGCGCCCGGGGAAGCCGCCGTACCAGAGATATTGCCGCCCCTCATGGCGGATCCGGCACCACGTTCCGCCGCCGCACCGCTCCATGGCGGCCCGGACGGCGGCGGGAACCTCCTCCTTCAGCAGGGAGATCGGGCCCTCCGGCGGCTCGGCCGGGGCGGGGTCCTTCTCCAGAAGGTCCAGGGTCACGCTGCCCCTGACGTTCTCCAATTCTCCCGGAGCGTGGAGGAAAAGACGGTAGCGCCCCGGCTTTACGGTTTTGCCGTCGAAAAGGAAGTCGGCCGTGCAGCGAAGGGCCCCGTTTTCCCGGCGGTTGGAGACGGTGTAGTAGCTCACGTCGTTGGGCTTGTGCTCCATGTCGGCAAAGCCGATGGTCATGCCGTCTCCCGTTTCCGCCGACACGTCGTAGCGGATGCGGTCCCCCTCCGACAGGGTGAACTCCCCCAGCCAGTGCCAGGTATTCTCCCGGAGACGGTCCTCCTTCACGGGGACCGTCACGGGGCGGTCATCGTCCTCCAGACTGCCGAAGAGTTCCTCCGCCTCCTCTCCGGTCATCTCCCGGACGGATTGAATGCTTCCGTCCGGGCCCCGCTCCACCCGGATGTCCAGCACGCCCTTGGGATTCATGTCCAGGGTCACGCAGGAGTCATCGGGCCGGAGGTCCAGGAAGATGCGGACCGGCTGCCCGTTGTAGGAATAGGCCCCGCCCTCCCTGGTGATGCCCAGGGCCCGGTACTCCTCCATTTGTTGGACCTCAAGCTGCTTTTTCAGCGTGTCCGCCTCCCCGTCCCGGTCCGCCTCAGCCAGCAGAGCGGCCAGGAAGCCGGCCCGCCGGTCCTGTTCGGCCCGGCGGATCCAGGCGTCCAGCTCCTTCTTCCCCGGGGCCAGCTCCTTGAGGAGGAGGGAGAAAAAGGCGAGGGTCCTGTCCTGATAGGCCCGCTCCGCGTACTGCTCCAAAAGGGAGTCCTCCGCCCACGCCCAGGATTCCGACAGGCAGGCGCGGAAGAAGGCGATGTGCTTGTCCTGATAGCACCGCTCCAGCCAGACCGTCTGTGCCTCCCCGTCCAGACAGCGGAAGGCGACGGAGAACCCGGCAAGGTCGCCGTCCGCATACGCGCGCTCCGCCAGGAGCGCGGCCCGGAGCCGGAGATTATCGGTGGACGCCGCCTGGGCGGAGGGGGACGCCCCTCCCGTGCCGGAGGGCAGGGCCGCGCTTTGCCGGGCAGGCCCGGTATAGGCCCCCGCCGCCGCGGCCCCCGTGGTCAGCGCCGCCGCCAGGAGCAGGGACAGCAGAGCGGTTCGTTTCGATGTGTTCCGGAAGTGCATAATCGCCGTCAGCCTCTCTTTCAATAATTCCGCGCTCTCCCCCAGGGACACGGAGCCCGGGGCGGCGCGGTATCCGCCGCCGGATTCCAGGGCCCGGAGCAGGGTGTCCCCATAGGCCCGCCGTTCCTCCGGCGGCAGGACCCGGAGAACCGCCTCGTCACAGGCCAGCTCACAGGCCCGGTCGGTCTCCCGGGCCATGACCCAGACCAGGGGATTCCACCAGTGGAGACAGGCCGTGAGCTGGACCAGCCACTTGTAGAGCATGTCCCGGCGCTTGTAATGGGTCAGCTCATGCAGGACCGTGTGCCGGAAATCCTCCTCCGGCACCGCCGCCGAGGGCAGAATGATGCGGGGCCGGACCAGCCCCAGCAGCAGGGGGGAAGCCGCCAGGGGATTTTCGTACAGCTCCACAACCCGCCGGACGCCCAGCTGCGCTCCGGCCCGGGCCAGCAGGTCCAGCAGGGCGGGATCGGAGATCTCCCGCCGCCCGGCGTCGAGGCAGCGGGCAAAGCTTTGGCAGGCCGTGCACTTCCGCACCAGCAGAAGCAGGGCCCCGCCCAGCCAGACCAGGGCCAGCGCCTCTGCCGGGCCCGGCAGGGAGAGCGGGGCGGCCTGCGGCTCCCGGCCGGAAGCGCCGGGAACCGCAGGCGGGGCGGAGAGGTCCGGCGGCGCGGCGTCCCCGCCCTCCGGCAGAGGGGCGGAAGGCGCGGAAAAGGCGGGGAGTCCGCCGCCGGAGGAAGCCTCCGGCTCCCGGAACAGCGCCCCCACGGGGCCGCCCTCCGGCGAGAGGGGCAGCAGCAGCCGGAGAACGGCGAGGAGCCAGATGTAATACTGCCAGCGCCGGCTGACCCGCTCCCGGAGCAGGGGGCGGAGGAGCAGCAGGACCAGGATCACCAGGGACCCGGAGAGGGACAGGGAAACGGCAGTCTTCAAAACCTCCCTCATGACTCCCCGCCTCCCGTCTCCCAGAAGCGCCGCAATTCCTCGTAATCCCCGGGAGAGATGGCCTCCTGCCGGATCAGCGCCGCCACCAGGCCCTTGGCGCTTCCGGCGTAGAGCTTGTTGACCAGCGCCCGGGTCTGGGCGGCCTGGTAGTCCGCCTCCAGGACGGCGGCGGCGTACTCGTTCCGCCGCCCCAGCTTGCGGACGGTCAAAAAGCCCTTGTCCACCAGCCGGGACAGCAGGGTGATGACGGTGTTCTTCTGCCAGCTCCGGCCCTCCTTCGCCAGGGCTTCCATGATTTGGGCGTAGAGGGCGGTCCCCCCGGCGGACCAGACGATCTTCATCAGCTCCAGCTCCGAATCGGAGATTTGCAGGGCTGCCATAGATAATTCCTCCTTTGACTACAAACTGTAGGCTAAAATTAAGATAACATCTTGTAGGCCAAATGTCAAGACCCGGGAGGAACTATTCAGGGCGCCGGAAAGCAACGCTTTCCGGCGCCCCGGCTTGTCGCAAAGGGGGAGCCTGTCCGGCGGGAGGGGAGAGAACTGCGGGAGAACCCCGGGCGGCTTGTTCCGGGCGGGGGGTCACAGGCTGGGGAAGCGGCTGCGGACATAGCCGCTGCGCCGGAGCGCCAGGGCCAGCAGCGTGGACGCCGCCGCGCCGAAGGCGGCCTGGACAAGATTGCTGGGGATGCCCGCCGCGCTTCCCATCAGGCAGAGGCCGAGGGCCCCGCCGCCGGAGAGGGAAGCCAGCAGCGCGTCGAACAGCCAGTAGCCCAAAACCATGGGCACCTCCGCCGCCGCGGCGCAGAGGGCCAGGCCCCGCTTCCCAAGGGCCCTGTACAGCAGGGCCGCCGCCAGGGCCATGACCGCCTTGATGATCAGGGTGGCGGGGACATAGGCGGCGTAGCCGGACAACAGATCCGCCATGGCGGGCCCCACGCCTCCGGCCACGGCGCCGTATACCGGCCCCAGCAGCCAGGCCCCCAGGATGACCACAGCGTCCCCCAGGTTCAGGTATCCCCCGGAGGGGGAGGGGACCTGCAGGACCAAGGTCGCCACACAGCCCAGGGCCGCAAACAGCCCCGTCAGCGCCAGCAGCCGTGCGTCCACCCGGCCGGCGTCCATCCTTCGGTTCTGCGTTTTTTCCATATTTCGTCGCTCCTTTGTCGGTTGATGTTGCTATGATACCTCCAATGTGATATGATGAAAATATCCAGAATCAAACTTTTTTATAAGATCAGAAGGAGGGGCGGAAGCATGCTGACCTACGACCTGGAGGCCCGGGGGGACCTGGCCCTGTACGAATACCTGTACCGCCGGATTCGGGACGATATCCTGAGGGGCGCGCCCGCCGCCGGGGAGCGCCTCCCCTCCAAGCGGGCGCTGGCGGAGCACCTGCGGGTGTCCGTGATCACGGTGGGCGAGGCCTACCAGCAGCTGGAGGCCGAGGGCTATGTGGAGGCCAGGCCCCGGCGGGGATTTTTTGTCTGCCCGGTGGACCGCCTTTCCCCGGCGGCTCCGGCGGCGGAGCATCCCGCCGCCCCGGAGGAGGAGCGCCCCCGGGCCTGGCGGCTGGACCTGCGGAGCGGACAGGTGGACCGGGGCTGCTTTCCCTCCGCCCTCTGGGCCCGGCTGACCCGGCAGGTTCTCTCCGAGGGGGGGCAGCTGGACCCGGTTCCCCATCAGGGGCTCCGGGTCCTGCGGGAGGCCATTGCCCGGGATCTCCGGGATTTCAAGGGCATGACGGTGGCCCCGGAGCAGATCGTCGTGGGGGCGGGGGCGGAGTACCTCTATCTGCTCCTGGCCCAGCTTTTGGGCCGGGAGGCGGTGTTCGCCCTGGAGGACCCCGGGTATCCGAAGATCCGCCAGGTCTACGCCAAGTGGGGCGCGGTCTGCCGCCCCATTCCCCTGGACGGCCGGGGCATGGCCCCGGAGGCCCTCTATGCCTCCGGGGCCACGGTGGCCCATCTCTCTCCCGCCCACCATTATCCCACGGGCATTGTCACCCCCATCGCCCGGCGGCAGGCCCTTCTCCGCTGGGCGGAGGAGACGGACGGAATCATCATTGAGGACGACTACGACAGCGAGTTCCGTTTTACCGGGCGGCCCCTCCCCACGCTGCAGAGCATCGACCGCCGGGGCCGGGTGATCTATATGAACACCTTCTCCCAGACCATTTCCCCCTCTATGCGGGTGGGCTTCATGGTGCTGCCGCCCCGGCTGCTGGAGCTCTGCCGCCGGGAGCTGGGGTTTTACGCCTCCACCGTTCCCGCCCTGGAGCAGCAGGTTCTGGCCCGGTTTCTCGGCGGGGGCTGGTATGAGCAGCACCTCTCCCGGATGCGGAAGACCTACCGCCTGCGCCGGGCCGCCGTGCTGGAGGCGTTTTCCGCCTGCCCCTTCGCCGCCTCCGTCACGGACCGGGGGGCGGGGCTCCATTTCCTGCTGCGGCTGAATACGGAGGAAGACGACCAGGCCCTCCGCGCTCGGGCGGAGGGCCTGGGGGTGCGTCTTGGTTTTTTGTCGGAATACGCCGCCGCCCCCCATCCCGCCTACCGCCATACGCTGGTGGTGAATTACGCGGGACTGGACGTGGAGCGGCTGGCGGAAGCGGCGGCGCTGCTGACGGAGGTCTTCCGCCCCGCCGAAGGCGCCCTTCCGCCCCGCTGAAGGCCGGCTGGGGAAACTGCCCTTCCTGGGCCGCCGCCGTTCGTCGGGCGGCTGAAAGCGTTTGGATGCGCGGGCGGGAAAAGCGGGGCGGGTTCCGCGGGCCGTGCCTGGCGGCCCCGGGGACTCCCGATTCCCATTTAAACGGTCTGGGCCGCCTCTCCCTTCCGGCGGAAGCGGACCAGCCCCGTCCGGTCCAGGGCCACCATCACCGCGGGAATAAAGACCAGCTGGAGAACGATGCCGGGGATGGCGGTCAAAAACGCGCCGGAGAGGAAGATCTGCCAGGTGAACGCCTGGCCGGACACGCCGGAGAGGGCAATCCGGGCCACGGCCCAGACGATCCGCCCGCCCAGCATGGCGAGGAGGAGGCAGCGGTACAGGGCGAAGACGCACTGCCAGCGGGACCGGGCGTAGAGAAAGCCGGTCAGGAAGCCGTAGGCCGCCAGCTCGAAGGCCATGGCCATGGCGGTGTAAAAGGGAGGCGTTCCAAGGGTGACGCTGCGCAGAAGGGGCAGGATAAAGCCCACGGCAAGGCCGTACTTCCAGCCGCAGAGGAAGCCGCACAGCAAAATGGGAAGGTGCATGGGGCAGAGCATGCTCCCGATCTGGGGGATCTGCCCGGTGAAGAAGGGCAGGAAGAGGCCCAGGGCCAGCATCATGGCGGCGATGGACAGGGTTTGGATGGGGCTTTGGGTCTTGGTTTCATTCATGGGAAAAACTCCTTCTAAAAAGTTTTCCCGTCTTCTGACAGTCCGCCGCCTTCCTGGCGGCGGGTTGCTTCCCCATCAGTATATCACAGGGACCTGGCTTCTGCCAAGCCCCTTTTATTCGAAAAATCCCGTGGTGTCCACCACCAGATCGGCGGCCTGTTCCGTGCCGCAGGCGGCGAAGTACCGCTCCTCCAATGTCCGCCACACCCGGTCGAAGGTGGGGTAGTAGTCCCCCTCCCGGGCCCGGAGGCGGCGGGTCTGCTCCTCCCGCTCACAGGTGAGGAAGATTTTATA
>CANPTW010000033.1 GCA_947577075.1 uncultured Oscillibacter sp.
CACCAGCCAGATCTTCTACACCTCCCCCAGCCGCTGCGCCGTGGCGGACAGCTGCTCCATCTCCATCGACCGGCGCATGACCGCCGGGGAGACCTGGGACTCCTGCCTGGAGGAGATCCGCCAGCTCCCCAGCGTGAAGAAATACGGGGACGACGTGAAGGTCTCCATGTACATGTACGACCGTCCCGCCTGGACGGGCACCGTCTATGAGACGGAGTGCTTCTTCCCCACCTGGATCAACAAGGCCGGCGCCGCCCACGTCCAGGCGGTGGTGGATGCCCACGAGGCCCTCTGGGGCAAGGAGCGCATCGGCCACGCCGACCCGGACCAGAGCAAGGACGCCATGCACCTGCGCACCGGCCGCCCCCTGACAGACAAGTGGACCTTCTCCACCAACTGCGTCTCCATCCAGGGCCGGTACGGCATCCCCTGCGTGGGCTTCGGCCCCGGCGCGGAGAGCCAGGCCCACGCCCCCAACGAGATCACCTGGAAGCAGGACCTGGTGACCTGCGCCGCCCTGTACGCCGCCGCCATCCCCCTGTACAAGCCGGAGAACAAGACCGCCGACGTGACGGAGTTCCGCCAGAGCCTGACGGACAACGAGATCAAATAATTGCCCGCCGGGGAGGAATTTCCGCATGAAAGGATTTCGCCTCTGGATACTCTTTTCCTGGGCGGCGGCCCTGTTCGTTGCCGGGGGGCTGTTCCTCCGCGGCGGCCTGTCCCCGGCGAGCCTCAACTATGACCACTACGGGGAGCTGCGGCTGATCGCCCTGCTGTTCCTCCTGCACGCGGTATCTTTGACGCTGGTTTTTTCCGTCTTGAAGCAGCTGGTAAACGAGCCGCCCTTACCGCCTTCCCCCAAAGCCGAAGACGACCCGTACAGCGACCCAAGGCTCTGACGCCTCAAATACAATAAACAAGGAGATTTTCGATATGTCTAAGACCATCGAGCTGGCGCAGCACCTGGAAACCCTGCACATCAACAACATGTACAAGTCCGACTTCTACTGGACCTGGGACAAGACCGACGAGGAGCTGGACGCCATCTTCACCGTGGCCGACGCCCTGCGGGACCTCCGGGAGCGGAACAAGTCCACCCGCATTTTTGACTCCGGCCTGGGCATCTCCATCTTCCGGGACAACTCCACCCGGACCCGCTTCTCCTTCGCCTCCGCCTGCAACCTGCTGGGCCTGACCGTCCAGGACCTGGACGAGAAGAAATCCCAGATCGCCCACGGCGAGACCGTCCGGGAGACCGCCAACATGGTTTCCTTCATGGCCGACGTCATCGGCATCCGGGACGACATGTTCATCGGCGAGGGACACAAGTACCAGAAGACCTTCATGGACGCCGTGAAGGAGGGCTACCGGGACGGCATCCTGGAGCAGCAGCCCACCCTGGTGAACCTCCAGTGCGACGTGGACCACCCCACCCAGTGCATGGCCGACATGCTCCACATCATCCACCAGTTCGGCGGCGTGGAGAACCTGAAGGGCAAGAAGATCGCCATGACCTGGGCCTACTCCCCCAGCTACGGCAAGCCCCTCTCCGTGCCCCAGGGCGTCATCGGCCTGATGACCCGCTTCGGCATGGACGTGGTCCTGGCCCATCCCGAGGGCTATGACGTCATGCCCGAGGTGGAGGAGATCGCCAAGAAAAACGCCGCCGCCACGGGCGGAAGTTATAAGAAGGTCGCCACCATGGAAGAGGCCTTCCAGGATGCGGACATCGTGTATCCCAAGAGCTGGGCCCCCTTCGCCGCCATGGAGGAGCGGACCAAGCTCTACCAGGCCGGGGACCAGGCGGGCATCGACGCCCTGGAGAAAAAGCTCCTGGCCCAGAACGCCCAGCACAAGGACTGGACCTGCTCCGAGGAGATGATGAAGAAGACCCGGAACGGCTCCGCCCTGTACCTCCACTGCCTGCCCGCCGACATCACCGGCCTCAGCTGCCCCGAGGGCGAGGTGGACAACTCCGTGTTTGACCGCTATCTGGTGCCCCTGTACAAGGAGGCCAGCTACAAGCCCTATGTCATCGCGGCCATGATCATGATGAGCAAGGTGAAGGACCCCGTGTCCGCCCTGATGGCTCTGGACGCCGCGGATAAGCGGAAGCGGTTCTGAGATGAAAGAGGGGGGACGCCGTCCCCCCTTTCGCTTCCCCCGCCGGGGGCGGAATAATTCGGAGGGATGCGTCCCATACTGAAGGTATCAATCTTCAATTTGTGAAAGAGGTATGTCGCCATGTCTGAGCGTATCGTCATCGCCCTGGGCGGGAACGCCCTGGGCAGCAATCTGCCGGAGCAGATGATCGCGGTGAAGCAGACCGCCAAGGCCATTGCGGACCTGATCGAGCAGGGGCACCAGGTGGTCATCGCCCACGGCAACGGCCCCCAGGTGGGCATGATCCAGAACGCCATGACCGAGCTGACCCGGTCCGACCCGGAGAAGTATATCCCCTGCCCCCTGTCCGTCTGCGTCGCCATGAGCCAGGGCTATATCGGCTACGATCTCCAGAACGGCCTGCGGGAGGAGCTGCTGGACCGGGGCATCCAAAAGGGCGTGGCCACGGTTCTCACCCAGGTGGAGGTGGACCCGGCCGACCCGGCCTTCCAGAATCCCACCAAGCCCATCGGCGCCTTCATGACCCGGGAGGAGGCCGACACCCTGGTGAAGGAGCGGGATTACAAGGTGGTGGAGGACGCCGGGCGGGGCTACCGCCGGGTGGTGGCCTCCCCCAAGCCGGTATCCATTGTAGAGATACAGTCCATTCAGGACATGGTGGACGCGGGCCTTGTGGTTGTGGCCTGCGGCGGCGGCGGCATCCCCGTCTTCAAGACCGAGGGGAACCACCTCAAGGGCGCGGCGGCGGTGATTGACAAGGACTTCGCCAGCGAGAAGATGGCGGAGCAGCTGAACGCCGACCGGCTGATCATCCTCACCGCCGTGGAAAAGGTGGCCGTGAACTTCGGCAAGCCGGACCAGCGGTGGCTGGACCGCCTGACCCCCGAGGAGGCCCGGAGGTATATGGACGAGGGCCAGTTCGCCCCCGGCTCCATGCTGCCCAAGGTCCAGGCGGCAGTGGCCTTCGCCGAGTCCCGCCCGGGCCGGAAGGCCCTCATCACCCTGCTGGAAAAGGCGGGGGCGGGCGTGGCCGGGGAGACCGGCACCACGATTGCCCTGTGAGCTGAAACCGAAGGACCGCCCGGAAGGGCGGTCCTTTTGCGCGCGGGGGAGCAGTTATTTGACGGCGCGGTAGAGGAAGGTCACGATCTGCCCCCGGGTGCAGGGGTCGAAGGGACCGAAGGTTGAGGCCGTCTTTCCGGTGGTGATTCCCTTTTCCACCGCCCAGCTAATCGCGGCCTTTCCGTCATCGACCAGGTTTGCGATATCGGTGAAGTTCGCGGATTTCGACGCCGCGGGCTTCCCGGCGGTGGTCCACAGGGCATGAATAAACCAGGCGCGGACGCAGGCGTCCTCCCGGCCGTCCAGGCGGTCCATGTAGCCCGCGTCGTTCAAGGCCCACATCTCGGCCATGTCTATGTCGTTCCCATAGCCGTTCGTCGGCTCGGGACGGCCCGCGCTGCGCCAGAGGAAGGCGTTGGCCTGACCGATGGTGCAGGGGTCGTTGGGGCCGAAGGTGGTGGCCGTCTTCCCGGTGGTGATTTTTTTGCTCACCGCCCACTTGATGGCCTCGGCGTAGGGGGAATTGGCCGCCACATCGGTAAAGCCGGAGGAGGAGGCCGCGGGCTTCTGAGTCTCGGCGGGCTTGGCCCCCGCCGCCGGGGCGATGCGGACGTAGGTGGCGGGGACGCCTCCCGACAGATAGGCATGGGTCGCCCAGCCGGTGCCCTTCTCATCGACCTTCGGGCCAAGGGTCAGCGCACCGCTGTCTCCGATCTTCATTCCGCCGGTCATGGACAGGCCGTCCTGCAGCTTCACCTCGTCGAAGACGCCGAAGAAGACGCCATTTTTGGCAACGCTGTCCTTAAAGATCCAATCGCCGTTTTGCAGGCGCAATTCTCCGGTCCCCTTGATGGTAACCACGGTTTTCCCGGATTCGTCCGTATCCTCGACGACGAACCGGGAAAGGGCGTTTACGGTTCCGGGAGTCAGGACGACGGTGCAGGAGCCGTTCATGGTTACGTCGATATCACTTGCCCCGCTCAGGGTCAGGGTGTTGGTGTCCTCGTCGTAGGACCAGCCGTCTCCGGTATGACCGTCTGAGGTCAGAGAGCCCGCGTCGGGATTGTGGATGTCCTGGATGTAAATGCGGTGTCCCGCCGCCAGCGAGGGGACGGCGAGGGTAAGGCTCAATGCCAGAGCCAGGAACAGGGACGCTAGTTTTTTCATGGTGTACACTCCTTTCACAAAAGGGGCGGGACATGCCCCTCTATAATAATTAAGTACCCAAAGCGGGCTCCCAGGTTTTGCCGTTTTCAAATATTTTTCGTGGACAGGGACGGCGCAGGGCGTTGTCTGCAAAAAAGAGGTGCTGTCTGATGCCGGATTTTGGGAAAGACTCGGTCATTTTTCACAAGAAAAACGGGGGAATGTGCGGCGGCCTTCGTAAAAACATCCGGAAAATGGGGCGAACCGCATTTTTTTGTTGCGCTTTAAAGGGCGGACATGTATAATAACGAATCAAGACAGGCGGAGGCGCCTCCTGAGAAGAGGCGGACCCGCGCCAAACGCTGGACGGCCGCTTGAACGCGGCGGAGGTTTCCCCATGCCGACGACCACCGCTCTGAACAGCATTCTGGGCCTGTACATTATTCTGGTTCTGGTACTGGTAGTTCCGGTGCCGAAAAAGAATAGTGCGTTTGGTCATGCGCGAAACAAGGGCGGGATGAACGGTTTCCCTCAGGGGACGGCCGGAACCGCCGGCCGCTGAAACCGGAACTCTTGCAAGTCCGTGACCCGACGAGGGACACGGGCTTTTTGATTTTACGCCGGCCCCGGGCTGGGCGAAAGGAGCTATGAAACCATGGAAATGACAGGCGCGCAGATTTTGATGGAGGGCCTGGCGCGGGAGGGCGTGGAGCGCGTCTTCGGCTATGCCGGGGCCACCATCTGCCCCATTGCCGACGCGCTGCGGGAGGACCCGAACATCGATTACACCCTGGTCCGCACGGAGCAGAACGCGGGGCACATGGCCTCGGGCTACGCCAGGACGACGGGGAAGACGGGGGTCTGCATCGTTACCTCCGGCCCCGGCGCGACGAACCTCATCACCGGCGTGGCCACCGCCTATATGGACTCCATCCCCATGGTGGCGGTGACGGGGCAGGTGCCCTCCAACCTCATCGGGCGGGACATTTTCCAGGAGGTGGACATCACCGGGGCGGTGACGCCCTTTACGAAGCACTGCTATCTGGTGAAGGACGCGGCCCAGCTTCCCACGGTGCTGAAGGAGGCGTTCCACATCGCCTCCACGGGCCGGCCCGGCCCGGTGCTGATCGACATCCCCGTGGACGTGCAGGAACAGCTGGTGCCGGACGTCACCTTCCCGGAGGAGGTCCGCATCCGGGGCTATAACCCCAGCGTCCGGGGCAACGACAAGCAGATTGCCAACGTGGCCATGGCCATCGGCCTGGCCCGGAGGCCGGTGCTCTGCGCCGGGGGCGGCGTCTTCCTGGCCCACGCGGAGGAGGAGCTGCGGGCCTTTGCCGAGTCCACCGGCATCCCGGTGGTGACGACCATGATGGGCCTCAGCCTCCTGCCTACGGAGCATCCCCTCAACATGGGCATGATCGGGGCCCACGGGAACACCACCGCCAACAAGGCCCTGGTGAAATCGGACCTGCTGATTATGATCGGCACCCGGGTGGCGGACCGGGCCATCGTCTCCCCGGACGAGATCCAAAAGCGCATGGCCAACATCCACATCGACGTGGACCCCGCGGAGATCGGGAAGAACATGCCCTCCACCCTTCCCCTGGTGGGGGACGCCAGGGTGATCCTCCGGCAGCTTATGGAGCGGGGGGCCCGGGCGGACTGCAGCGAGTGGCGGGAGGCCCTTCAGGAGCTCCGCCGGACGAATCTGGGCCGGGGCTATCCCACGAAGGAGGGATACGTTTTCCCCGGCCGGGTGCTGCGCCTTCTGGGGGAGCGCCTGCGGGAGGACGCCGCCGTCTGCGTGGACGTGGGGCAGAACCAGATTTGGGCCTGCAAGCACCTGCGCCTCCGGGGGGCCCGGTTCCTGACCAGCGGCGGCCTTGGCACCATGGGCTACGCCATCCCCTGCGCCATCGGCGTGAAGACCGCCCGGCCGGACCGGCAGGTGGTGGCCGTCTGCGGCGACGGGTCCTTCCAGATGTCCATGAACGAGCTGGCCGCCGTGAAGGCCGGGGGCTTTGATTTGAAAATCCTTCTCTTCCGGAACGGGGTCCTGGGCCTGGTGAACCAGATTCAGAGCAAGGAGCCCTATCACGGCCCCTTCGGCGTGCGGCTGGAGGGGGACCCGGACTTCGCCGCCATCGCCGCCGCCTACGGCATTCCCAGCCTGACGCTCCGGGACGAGGGGAAGGTGGAGGAGACTCTGGGCCGCTTCCTGTCGGAAAAGGGCCCCTGCCTCCTCATCGCGGAGGTGAGCCCCGGGTGGAAGACCACGGACTGAAAGGGAGGACGGAAGGATGAAACAGACGATTTCCATTTTGGTGGAGAACCGGGCGGGCGTTTTGAACCGGGTGGCCAGCCTGTTTTCCCGCCGGGCCTTTAACATCGACTCCCTGGCGGTGGGGGTGACGGACGACCCCTCCCTCTCCCGGATGACCATCATCGTGGACAACGGGAACAACGTGGTGGAGCAGGTGGAAAAGCAGCTGAACAAGCTGGTGGAGGTCATCAAGGTCCGCACCCTGGACGAGGGAACCATGATCGGCCGGGAATTGATGATCATCAAGGTCAGCGCCAACAAAAACAACCGGGAACACATCATGACCATCTGCAATATCTGCGGGGCCAAGGCGGCGGACATTTCCCCCACGTCCATGACCCTGGAGATCTCCGACACCCCGGACCGGGTGGACGTGTTCGAGGACATGATGCGGCCCTTCAACATTTTAGAAGTCGCCCGGACGGGGGTCATCGCCCTGCAGAAGGGCGGGGGAAAAATCTGACGAAATTACGGAGTGAACACGCTATGGATAAAGCGCGGAAAAAGGCCCTGGCGGAGGAGTGGAAAAACCGCCGCCCGGAGATGGGCGTCATCTCCCTTCGCTGCAGGGAAACCGGGGAGGCCTTCCTGGGGACCGCAAAGGACACCAAGGCGGCTTTTAACAGCGTCCGGGCCAAGCTCTCCGGGGGTCTGCACCCCAACAAGCGGTTACAGGAGCTCTGGAAGCAGTGCGGCGAGGAGGGCTTCGAGCTCTCCGTCGCCGCCGTGTTGGACTACGACGACCCGCTGGAGGACCATACCGAGGAACTGGAAACCCTGCGGGAGCTGTGCCTGGCGGAGGACCCCCAGGCGGCGAAAATCTGGAAGTGAGAAGCGCCCCCGGAATCAGGGGGCGGAAGGAGGCGGCGGCTGTATGAGCTGTTTGGGAGGCTTTCGGGCCATTACGAAAGAGGAGCTGGAGAAGCTGCGGGCCGTGTCCAGGGAGGACCGGGTGCCGGACTATCTGGATGAGATGGACACGGTGGATACCTACGACGTGGATAAGTCCTGGGACGCCATGCACCGGGCGCTGTGCGGAAGCAAGTTGGAATTCGGGGATACCCCGGCCCCCGGCTGCTGGGTCGTCCTGGGCGGCGAGGTCCTCCGGGGCGACCGGAAGGGGGAGGAGGACTATCTCGTTGTCTGCAAATCCCCCGAACAGGTCCGGCAGGTGGACCGGTTTCTCCAGGGGATGACGGAGGAGGCGTTCCGGAAGCTCTATTTTTCCATGGACCCGGAAGCGTACAGCTACCCGATGGACGAGGAAGATTTCGAATATACCTGGGCGTATCTGTCGGATTCCCGCCCCTTCTGGCGCCGCGCGGCGGAGAAGGGCCTTTGGGTCCTCTTTGACGTGGATCAGTGAACAAATACAGGGAAGAAAGCAGGAGATCATGTGAAAATCAGAGCTACAGCGGCCATCATGGAATGCCTTTTGGAGCAGGAGGTCGACACCGTCTTCGGCTATCCCGGGGGAACCATCCTGAACGTCTATGATGAGCTCTACCGATACAAGGATAAGATTCACCACGTATTGACCGCCCACGAGCAGGGGGCGGCCCACGCGGCGGACGGCTATGCCCGGGCCACGGGAAAAGTCGGCGTGTGCTTCGCCACCTCCGGCCCCGGGGCCACGAACCTCACCACCGGCATCGCCACGGCATACCTCGACTCCTCCCCGGTGGTGTTCATCACCTGCAACGTCACCGAGGCCACGCTGGGTAAGGACGCCTTCCAGGAGGTGGACATCACCGGCATCGCCATGCCGATTACGAAGGCCACCTTCCTGGTCCGGGACGCCTCGACGATCCCCGCCGTCATGCGCCAGGCCTTCGCCGTGGCCGCCAACGGGCGGCCGGGGCCGGTGCTCATCGACTTTTTGAAGGACGTGACCTTCCCCAGCGTGGAGATCGAGTATGCGTTCGTCCCCTGGCGGGAGAACCGGGGCTGCGCCGGAATGCGGGAGCTGAACCGGGACCACGAGCTGAAAAAGCCCACGCCGAACCAGGAGGACGTGGACATCCTTCTGGACATGATCGCCCAGGCGGAGCGCCCCTTCGTCATCTGCGGCGGCGGCGTGGTGCTGGGCCGGGCGGACAAGGAATTCAAGGAGTTCGCCGAGAAGCTGGACGCCCCGGTGGCCATCAGCCTCATGGGCGGCGGCGGCTTCTCCGGGAGCCATCCCCTCACCACCGGCATGATCGGCATGCACGGGTCCAAGGCGTCCAACACGGCCTGCAGCGAGTGCGACTTGCTCATTGCCGTGGGCTGCCGCTTCTCCGACCGGGTGGCCCTGAACCCGGCGACGTTTGCCAAACAAGCGCAGATCTGCCAGATCGACATCGACCGGGCGGAAATCGACAAGAACGTCCTGACGGACCACCACATCATCGGCTCCGCCCGGCGGGTGCTGGCCATGCTGAACGAGAAGCTGCCCCAGTATGACCACAGCGGCTGGAAGACCCATATCCTGCCCCTCCGGGCCCCCTCCGTGGCGGAGGACAGCGACCACCTGACCCCCCAGCAGGTGCTGGAGACCATCCGGGTCCAGATGCCCGAGGACGCCGTGGTGGCCACGGACGTGGGCCAGCACCAGATGTGGGCCATCAAGTACCTGCACTTCCAGTATCCCGGCCAGATGCTGACCTCCGGCGGCTTCGGCACCATGGGCTTCGGCCTGGGGGCCGCCATCGGGGCCCAGACCGCCTTCCCGCAGCGGCGGGTGTTCCATATTACCGGCGACGGCTGCTTCCGCATGAACTGCCACGAGCTGGCGACGGTGGGCTATTACAAGCTCCCCATCATCACGGTGGTCTTCAACAACGGGACCCTGGGCATGGTCCGCCAGTGGCAAAGCCTGATTTACGGCAAGCGCTACTCCGAGACTACCCTGGACCGGGGGCCGGACTTCGTGAAGCTGGCGGAGGCCTACGGCATCCGGGGCTTCCGGGTGGAAACCCGGGCGGACATGGAAGCGGCCCTGGCGGAGGCGCTGGAAAGCGGCGAGGCGGCGGTGATCGACTGCCGCCTGGACATTGACGAGATGGTCCGGCCCATGGTGGCCGCCGGGTCCGGCATCACGGATTTCCTGCTGAGTGAAGGAGGAGAGTCATGAGAAAGCAATGGGACACGGCGAAGAAGCTCTACACCCTCTGCATCCTGACGGAGGACACCCCCGGCATCCTCAGCCAGGTGGCCCGGCTCTTTTCCCGGAAGGGCTACAACATCGAGTCCATCGTCTCCGGGGCCACGGACCGGCCCCATACCGCCCGCATCTCCATCGAGCTCATGGCGGACGAGCTGGTGGCCAACCAGCTGGCGACCCAGTGCCGCCGCATCCTGGGGGTCCAGGCGGTGAAGATCTTTGACGAGGAGAGCTGCATCCGCCGGGAGATCGCCCTCATCAAGGTCAAGGCGGCGGACCACGGCACCCGGGACGAGATCATCCAGATGACCAACATCTTCCGGGGGCACATCATCGACGTGGACAAGGAGTCCCTGACGGTGTGGGTCTTCGGCTCCCAGAGCAAAAACGCGGCGCTGATCCAGATGCTGGAGGATTTCGGCATTCTGGAGATCGCGAAAACCGGTACTATCGCCATCGAGAGAGGGCGTAGCACGATATACGACCAGAGCAAACTGAAGGAGGAATACGAATATGGCAAAAATGTACTATGAGAAGGACTGCGACCTGGGCAAGCTGGACGGGAAGAAAATCGGCATCATCGGCTACGGCTCCCAGGGCCACGCCCACGCCCTGAACCTGAAGGACTCCGGCTGCGACGTGTGCGTGGGCCTGCGCCAGGGCTCCAAGAACTGGGCGGGCGCCGAGGAGGCGGGCCTCAAGGTCCAGACCGTGGCGGACACCGCCAAATGGGCCGACATCATCATGATCCTGGTGAACGACGAGGTCCAGGCGGAGGTCTATAAAAAGGACATCGCCCCCAACCTGGAGGCGGGGAACATGCTGATGTTCGCCCACGGCTTCAACATCCACTTCAAGCAGATCGTGCCCCCCGCCGGGGTGGACGTCTCCATGATCGCCCCCAAGGGCCCGGGCCACACCGTCCGGTCCACCTATGTCAACGGCAAGGGCGTGCCCTGCCTCGTCGCCGTGGAGCAGAACGCCACGGGGAAGGCCCTGGACCTGGCCCTGGCCTATGCCGCGGGCATCGGCGGCGCCCGGGGCGGCGTGATGGAGACCACCTTCCAGGATGAGACCGAGACCGACCTCTTCGGCGAGCAGGCCGTCCTCTGCGGCGGCGTGGTGGAGCTGATGAAGCTGGGCTTCGAGACCCTGGTGGAGGCGGGCTACGCCCCCGAGAACGCCTACTTCGAGTGCATCCACGAGATGAAGCTCATCATCGACCTCATCAACAAGGGCGGCGTGGCCATGATGAACTACTCCATCTCCGACACGGCGGAATACGGCGAGTACGTCTCCGGCCCCCGGGTGCTGCCCTATGAGGAAACCAAGAAGAACATGAAGGCGGTGCTGACGGACATCCAGGACGGCGTCTTTGCCGGAAAGTGGATCGCCGAGAACAAGAACGGCCGGACCTTCTTCAACGCCAAGCGCCGCCAGCTGGCCCAGCACCAGATGGAAACCGTGGGCGCGGAGCTCCGGCGCAACATGCTCTGGGGCGACGACACGGATCCGGATACGGCGTCCAACTGAGCTTGCAGCTTCCAAAAACGCCGCCTCTCCAGGCGGCGTTTTTTCAAGAAAGGACTGATTTCATGAACCGTATTCTCCCCCACCTCATCCTCTACAGCGGCCTGGGCGAGGACAGCATCCTAGTCCGCCTGGCGGAAATCATCCGGGACTGCAAGAACGGCGGAGCCAAGGAGCCGCTGCTCCAGCGGACCTACGCCCAGGTCAAACGCCTTTTGGACCTCTCCACCGTCTGCGGCTTTGACGAAAATCTCTGGCAGTGCTATCTCACCTGGGTGCTCATGACCAACGACAACTCCTTCACCCGGACCTGTGAGCGGGTGGGGGCCACCGAGGGCGGCAGCGTGAACCGCTTCGCGGAAAACGACTTCGCCGTCTTCCACCAGCTCTTTCACTACGATTTTTCCGACCTGGAGCAGTACCTGCTCACGGACTGCTTCTCGATTCTGACGGACTACCGGGCCATCCCGAAGCGGGAGCGGACCTATAACCGGGACGTCAGCGCCCAGGTCCGGACTCTCCGCGGGGCTCTGGCGGCGGCGGAGAACGGGCATGAGATGTTCCGTTTGGTGACAGACTATTACAGGCAGTACGGCTACGGCGTCTTCGCCATGAACCGGGCCTTCCGCATCCGGCGGGCGGCGGCGGGGCTGGAGTTCCTGCCCATCAGCAACGTGGACGGCGTGCGGCTGGAGGACCTCCTGGGCTATGAGGGCCAGAAGGCGGAGCTCCGGCGGAACACCGAGGCCTTCCTGGCGGGGAGGCACGCCAACAACGTCCTGCTCTACGGCGACGCGGGCACAGGGAAATCCACCAGCGTCAAGGCCCTGATCAACGAGTACTACGACCGGGGGCTCCGGATGATCGAGATCTACAAGCACCAGTTCGGGGAGCTGTCCCACATTCTGGGGGAGATCAAGAACCGGAATTACCGCTTCATCATCTTCATCGACGACCTCAGCTTTGAGGAAAACGAGGTGGAGTACAAGTTCCTCAAGGCCGTCATCGAGGGCGGCGTGGAAACCCGGCCGGAGAACGTGCTGATCTACGCCACCTCCAACCGCCGGCACCTGATCCGGGAGACCTGGAACGACCGGCAGGATATGGAGCACCACGGAGACATCCACCGCTCCGACACCATGGAGGAAAAGCTCTCCCTGGCGGCCCGGTTCGGCGTGACCATCAACTACAACGCCCCCAGTCCCAAGGAGTTCCAGGCCATTGTCAAGGCCCTGGCGGAGCGGCAGGGCATCCGGATGGACGAGGAGGAGCTGCGGGTCAAGGCCAACGCCTGGGAGGTCCGCCACGGCGGCTTCTCCGGCCGGACGGCCCAGCAGTTCGTCCACTATCTGGAGGGACTGGCGGAATGAAGGCCGTGGTCAGCGCCTGCCTTTTGGGGGAGAACTGCAAGTACAGCGGGGGAAACAATCTGGACCCCCGGGTGGCGGAGTGGCTCGGGGACAGGGGCTGCGAGGCCGTCCCCGTGTGCCCGGAGGTCCTGGGGGGCCTGCCGGTGCCCCGGGTTCCGGCGGAAATCGCGGACGGCGGAGTCACCGCCCGGGACGGGAAGAGCGTGGACCGGGAATTCCGCCGGGGGGCGGCCCTGGCCCTGGAAATTGCCCGGCGGGAGGGGGCGGAGCTGGCCATCCTCCAGCCCCGGAGCCCCAGCTGCGGCGTGAAGGAGGTCTACGACGGGACCTTCTCCGGCCGGAGGGTCCCCGGAATGGGCGTTTTCGCCCGGCTGCTGGCGGAGAACGGCTTCCGGGTTTTGGAGCCGGAGGACCTGGAGGGGCTGTGATTGGGGATTGCGGCAGGGCCGATCCTGTGATACAATAGACGGGAACACTTCCCGCCGGGGCGGCGGAATACGTGGAAAGAGGGCGCATTTTATGGTGGACTCCAAATGGCTCCAGACTTATCGGGAGGAAATTGAAACCTTCTCTGAAAAAATCCGGGACTTTCAGGCGGGAACCGTCGACAAGAAGGACTATAAGGGCTGTTCCGGCGGCATGGGCAGCTATGCACAGCGGGACCCGGCGAAGCACATGCTCCGCCTGCGGATGCCCGCCGGGCGGCTGACCCTGGAGCGTCTGAAATTCTTGGCGGACACGGTGGAAAAGTACCGGGTCCGGCGCCTCAAGCTCACCACCTGCGAGACGGTGCAGCTCCACGACCTGGCCGCGGAGCAGGTCCCCGCCATTCTGACGGAGGCCATGGAGGCGGGCATTTTCTGCCGGGGCGGCGGCGGGGACAACCCCCGGAACGTCATGTGCAGCCCCCTCTCCGGCGTGCAGCGGGGAGAGGCCTTCGACCCCACGCCCTACGCAGAGGCGGCGACGGACTATCTGCTCTCCATCTGCCGGGATATCCGGATGCCCCGGAAATTGAAGATTGCCTTTTCCAACGGCGTGGACGACTCCGTACACAGCGCCTTCCGGGACATGGGCTTCCGGGCTCAGGCCGACGGGACCTTCTCCCTCCGCATCGCCGGGGGCCTGGGGGCCATGGGCCACCGGATGGGCGTGCTGGTGGACGAGGCGGTGAAGCCCCAGGAGGTCCTCTACTATGTCAGGGCCATGGTGGACACCTTCTGCCGGCACGGCAACTATGAGAATCGGGCCAAGGCCCGGACCCGCTTTATGCAGGACACCCTGGGTCCCGAGGGGCTCAAGGAGGCGTTCCTCCAGAACGTGGAGGCTTTGAAGGCCCGGGGCGGGCTGGATCTGGGCCGGATGGAGGCCCTGGCCGACGTCTGCGGGGGAGACGAGACGCTGGACCACCCTCGGGCCATCCGGCAGAAGCAGCCGGGGATGTACACGGTGAAGTATCACCCCATCGGCGGCCTCCTGCCGGTGGAGAAGCCCGCCCAGCTGTACGCCGCCATCAAGGACCTCTGCAACGCGGAATGCCGGGTGGGGCCGGACGAGACGCTGTATATCGTGAACCTTCCCGCCGCTGAGGCGGAAAAGGTCCTGGCCCTTACAGAGGACGGCGCGGGGACGGAGTTTGAGCACAGCGTGGCCTGCATCGGCGCCACGGTGTGCCAGCAGGGTATCCGGGACAGCCAGGGGCTGCTCCGGGCCGCCGTTCAGGCGGTCCGGGCGGCGGGAATTCCCGACGGGGCCCTGCCCAGGATCAACATCTCCGGCTGCCCCTCCAGCTGCGCCGCCCACCAGGCGGGGACCATCGGCTTCCAGGGCGGCGTGCGGCTGGAGGACAAGAAGCCCCAGCCCGCCTTCCGCCTGTTCCTGGGGGGCAGCGACGCCCTGGACGAGGCCCGCTTCGGCGAGGCGGGGGCGGTGATCCTGGAGAAGGACGTACCCGCCCTGCTGGTGGAGCTGGGAAAGGCCGCGGCGGCGGCGGGCCAGAGCTGGCGCCAGTGGTCCGAGACGCACAGGGAAGACCTGAACGCCATTGTGGCGAAGTACGCCTGAGATGGGATTTTTGACGGGAGGGAGGCGGGCCGCGGGCTCGCCTCCCTTGCCGTCCGAGGGGAGAGATGCGCCATGAAACGCCTGTGCTGCCTGCTTGCCCTGCTGCTGTTTCTGCCCGCCTGCGGGGGAAGGCCGCCGGAGCCCGCCGGGGACGCGCCGCCCCCTTCCGGCAGGGCTATATCCTTTACAGACGACCTGGGGCAGGACTTCACGCTGCCCCCTCCCAAGCGGGTGGCGGCGATGATCGGCAGCTTTGCCGACGTCTGGTGCCTGGCCGGAGGGCGGGACACCCTTGCCGCCGCCGCGGGGGACGCCTGGACCTCCTTTGACCTGGGGCTGGGGGAGGACGCGGCGGACCTGGGGGCCGTGAAGGAACCGAATCTGGAGGTTCTGCTGGCGGCGGAGCCGGATCTGATTCTGGCCAGCGTGAATACCGCGGCGGACCTGGAACTAAAGGACGCCTTTGCCCGGGCGGGGATTCCCGCCGCCTATTTTGAGGTGGACTGCTTTGACGACTACCTCCGCATGCTGGAGGTCTGCACCCGCCTCACCGGGCGGCCGGAGCGCTACGAAACCTATGGGACCGCCGTCCGGGACCAGGTGGACGCCGCCCTGGCCCGGCAGGACGGCAGCGCCCCCAGGGTCCTCTATATCCGGGCCAGCGGCAGCGGCTGCAAAGCCAAGGGCAGCGAGGGCAGCGTCCTGGGGGAGATGCTGGCGGAGCTGGGCTGCGTGAACATCGCCGACGGCGGGGGGCTTCTGGAAAACCTGAGCCTGGAGGGTATCCTGGCCGGGGACCCGGATTTTATCTTCGCCGTATTGCAGGCGTCAAGCGTCAACGTGGAAAAGGCCCGGGCCTCTCTGGAGGACTCGCTGCTGTCCAATCCCGCCTGGAGCGGCCTCCGGGCGGTGAGGGAGGGGCGGTTCGTTACCCTGGACCACAAGCTCTATAACCTGAAGCCAAACGCCCGCTGGGGGGAAGCCTATGAAGCGCTTGCGGAAATTCTCTATCCCAACTGAATCCGTCCTTCCGGCGCTGGCGGCGCTGGCGGGGCTCTCCGCCCTGATGAGCCTGTGCCTGGGGGCGGTTCCGGTGGCGCCGGGAGCGGTTCTGGCCGCCCTGCTGGGAGGGGGGAGCGGCCCGGCGGCGCAGATCGTTCTCTATGCCCGCCTGCCCCGGACCTGCGGCTGCCTCCTGGCGGGGGCGTCCCTGGCGGTATCGGGAACCGTGATCCAGGGGGTGCTGGGGAACCCCCTGGCGGCCCCCAACGTCATCGGGGTGAACGCCGGGGCGGGGTTCTGCACGGCGGTCTGCGCCGCCCTCTGGCCCGCGCGGACGGCGGCGCTGCCCCTTGCCGCCTTTCTGGGGGCCCTGGGGGGCGTGCTGCTGGTGCTGACCATCGCGGAGCGCAGCGGCGCGTCCCGGATGACGCTGGTGCTGGCGGGGGTGGCGGTGTCCGGCATGTTCGGCGCGGGCATCGACGCCGTCCTGACCTTCTTCCCCGACGCGCTGAACGGGTACACGGACTTCCGGGTGGGGGGCGTGGCCAACCTCTCCATGGCCCGGGTGGCCCCGGCGCTCTGGGCGGCGCTGCCCGCGTTTTTGCTGGCGCTGTCCCTGGCGGGGGAACTGGACGTGCTCCTCCTGGGGGAGGAGACGGCCCGGAGCCTGGGCCTCCCGGCGGGGAGGCTGCGGGTTTTCCTGCTGGCCCTGGCGGCGGCGCTGGCGGGGGCGGCGGTGAGCTTTGCGGGGCTTTTGGGCTTCGTGGGGCTGGTGGCGCCCCACATGGTCCGGCGGCTGATCGGGGAGGACAGCTCCGCCCGGCTTCTCTGGGCGTCCGCCCTGGGGGGCGCGGCGCTGCTGACGCTGTGCGACGTCCTGGCCCGGACGCTCTTCGCCCCCTATGAGCTGCCGGTGGGCGTGGTGCTGTCCCTGCTGGGGGGACCGTTTTTCCTATGGCTGCTTCTGCGGCAGAGAAGGAGAGGAGGGCGCGGCCATGCTTGAAGTGAACGGCCTCTCGGCGGGCTATCCGGGCCGGAGGGTGCTGGAGGGGGTGACCCTGGCGGTCCGGCCGGGACGGGTGCTGGCCCTTCTGGGGCCCAACGGCTGCGGAAAGAGCACGCTTCTGCGGACCGCCGCCGGCCTCCTGCCCGCCCTGGAGGGGGAGGTCCTGCTGGACGGGAAGCCCCTGGGGGACTACAGCCCCCGGCAGGCCGCCCGGAGGATCGCCGTCCTGCCCCAGTCCCGGGCCGTGCCCCGGATCACGGCCCGGCGGATGGTTCTCCATGGCCGGTTTCCCTACCTGTCCTATCCCCGGCGCTATGGCCGGGAGGACGAAGAGGCCGTGGACAGGGCCCTGGCAGCGGCGGACGCGCTGGACCTGGCGGACCGGCCGGTGCCGGAGCTCTCCGGAGGGCAGCGGCAGAAGGTCTATCTCGCCATGGCGCTGGCCCAGGAGACGGAGACAATCTTGATGGACGAGCCCACCGCCTATCTGGACGTCCGGCACCAGCTGGAGGTTCTGGCCCTGACCCGCCGCCTGGCGGCGGAGGGCCGGGCGGCGGCCCTGGTGCTCCACGACCTCTGCCTGGCCCTGACCGCGGCGGACGACGTGGCCGTGCTGGGAGGGGGGCGGCTGCTGGCCCTGGGCGGGCCGGAGGAGATCTTCCAAAGCGGAATCCTGGCCCGGGTCATGGGCGTCCGCCTGGAGCGCGCCCCCGGGCCGGGGGGCTGGCGCTATTTCTGCGCGCTGCCGGAGGAGGGCTGAGGCATGGGATATTTTCCATTTTTTGTGGATCTGGAGGGCCGGGAGGGCCTGATCGCGGGCGGGGGAGCCGTGGCGGCCCGGAAGCTCCGGAAGCTCCTGCCCTACGGCCCCCGGCTCACGGTGGCCGCGCCGGAGATCCTGCCGGAAATTGCGGCCGTGCCGGGAGTGACGCTTCTCCGCCGGGCCTTTGAGCCCGCCATGCTGGCGGGGAAGCGCTTTGTCATTGCCGCCACGGACGACCGGGAGACGAACCGGGAGATTGCCGCCCTCTGCCGGGAGCGGGGCGTCCCGGTGAACGCGGTGGACGACCGGGAGCACTGCACCTTCCTGTTTCCCGCTCTGGTAAAGCGGGGGGAGTTGTCCGTGGGCGTCTCCACCGCCGGGGCCAGCCCCAGCGCCGCCGTCTGGGTGAAGGAGCGGATCGCGGAGGGGATACCGGAGAACTTCGGGGAGCTGCTTGCCTATCTGGCGGCCCTGCGTCCCCGGGTCCGGGCGCAGATCCCGGGGGAGGAGGCCCGAAGCGCCGCCTTTTCCCGGCTGTTCTCCGCCTGCATGGAGGAGGGCTTCCCCCTGCCGCAGAAGACGCTGGCGGCGGTTCTAGAGGGCGCGCCCCGGATGGGCAGGGTCTATCTGGTGGGGGCGGGCTGCGGGGCGGCGGACCTGATCACCCTCCGGGGGCTGCGGCTGCTGGAGCGCTGCGGCGCGGTGGTGTACGACGAGCTGCTGGCCCCGGAGCTGCTGGACGTGGCCCCGGCGGGGGCGGAACGAATCTACGTGGGCAAGCGGCGGGGACGGCATTCCATGGCGCAGGAGGACATTAACGCCCTGCTGGTTTCCAAGGCCCGGGAGGGAAAGACGGTGGTCCGCCTGAAGGGCGGGGACCCCTTTGTCTTCGGCCGGGGGGGCGAGGAGGCCCTGGCCCTCCAGGCCGCCGGAATTGCGTGGGAGTATGTGCCCGGGGTCACCTCCGCCGTGGCCGTTCCGGGTGCGGCGGGGATTCCCGTCACCCACCGGGGAGTGAGCCGGAGCTTCCATGTGGTGACCGCCCACACGGCGGAGTTGGCGGACGGAACGCCGGAGGACTGGGAGGAGCTGGCCCGCCTGCCGGGGACCCTGGTTTTTCTCATGGGCCTGTCCCGGCTGGAGGGAATCGTCCGGCGGCTGACGGAGGCCGGGCTGCCCCGGCGGACCCCCGCCGCCGTGATTTCCGGCGAAAACGCCCCCCGGCCCATGGCGGTCCGGGGGACGCTGGGAGACATCGCGGAAAGGGTGCGGACCGCCGGGGCGGAGGCCCCCGCCGTCATCGTGGTGGGGGGCACGGCGGGGATGGCGCTGGGTTCTTCCCCATTGCCGCCGCGCACGGCGGAGCGTTTCCCGGGCCTGCCCCTGGCCGCCGCGGCCCCTTTGGGAGGGCCCTCCGGCCCGGAGCCGGGGACTCAGCCGCCGTAACCGTAGCGCTTCCGCCGGGCGGCCAGGAACAGGGCCGTCACCGCTAGGGTCAGCAGCTCCGCCGCCGTCACCGCCAGCCAGATGCCGTCCAGCTCCAGGAAGAGGGGCAGGATGAAGATCGCCGCCGTCTGGAAGAGCAGGGTCCGCAGGAAGGCGATGGAGGCGGAGATCACGCCGCTGCCGAGGGCGGTGAAAAAGGCGGAGCCGAAGATGTTGAAGCCCATGGCCAAAAAGGACAGGGAATAGAGTCGGAAGCCCCGGGCGGTGAGGGCCAGCAGCTCCGGGTCATAGCCCACGAAGATGCGGGACAGGGGCGCCGCCAGCAGAACGGCGGCGGCGGTGAGGCCGGCGCAGCCCGCCAGCATCAGCAGGAGGCTTTTCCGAAGGAGGCTCCGCAGCTCCTCCTCGTTCCCCGCGCCGTAGTGATAGCTGACGATGGGGCCCGCGCCGATGGAATAGCCCATGAAGACGCCGATGAAGATGAAGTTCACATACATGATGACCCCGAAGGCGGCCACGCCGTCCTCTCCGATGAGGCGCATGAGCTGAAAATTATAGAGGATGCTGACGAGGGACGTGGACAGGTTGCTCATCATCTCCGAGGAGCCGTTGGAACAGGTCTGGACCAGGACCCGGCCCTCAAGCCGGGGCCTTGTCAGCCGGAGGGGGGTCTTGTTGGGCAGGAGGAAGTACACCAGGGGCACCACGCCCCCCACGAAGGAGCTGACCACCGTGGCGATGGCGGCCCCGGCCACGCCCCAGGGGAGGACCCCCACCAGGAGCCAGTCCCCGATCATGTTGGTGAGGCCCGCGGCCACCGTGAGCCACAGGCCCAGCTTGGGGCGCTCCGCCGCCACGAGGAAGCTCTGGAACATGTTCTGCAGGATGAAGGGCACCAGGGCCAGGGTGAGGATGCGCCCGTAGCGGACGGCCAGGGGCAGCAGCTCCCCCGCGGCCCCCAGGGCGGCGCAGAGGGGCTCCATGACCGCCAGGCCGAGAGCCGTCAGCGCCGCGCCGGCAGCGATGCCGGCGGAGACGATGAGGGAGAAATAGCGGTTCGCCCGGGGAAGGTCCCCCTCTCCCATGGTCCGGGCCACCACGGCGCTGCCGCCGGTGCCCAGCATGAAGCCCACCGCGGCGAAGATCATCAGGGCGGGCATGATGAGGTTCACCGCCGCGAAGGCGGTCTTCCCCGCAAAGTTGGAGACGAAGACCCCGTCTACAACGCCGTAGATGGAGGTGAAGATCAGCATGACCACGGTGGGAAAGGTGAAGTGCAGGAGCTTGGCATAGGTGAAGTGCTCGGATAAACGGATGTGCATAGGGCGTTCCTTTCTCTGTATCGCGTGCCCGCCGGGGAGTCCCCGGCGGGTCTATCGTTTGGGGATGGAGGCCGCGGCCTCCTGAAACAGGGAGAACCATTTCCGGGTCAGGCGGATGACCGCCGTCCACTCCTCCTCCGTCATGCCCTCGGCGGCGGCCCGTTCCGCCGCCATGGAGGGGAGGATTTTTTCGCGGATCAGCTCCCGGCCCCGGGCCGTGGGGAAGAGCGAGACTTCCCGCCCCTCCCCGGAGCGGAGGGAGAGGAGGCCGTCCCGCTCCAGCTTGCGCACGGAGGAGTGGACGGTCTGCTTGCTGAGGAAAAACTGGCGGCAGATGTCCCGCTGGGTGCAGCCCGCTCCCAGCTCCTCCAGGCCCCACAGCACCCAGAAGGCGCTGTCCGACAGGCCCAGGCCCTGCGCCAGGGTATGGTAAAATTCGTCAATTTGAAGGTCGATTTGCAGATATTCCCGGAACAGCTGAAAGTTATCCATAGACGTGGTCCTCCCACATGGTATGATATCGGACTTGCAGAGGATACTATAGTCCGATTTCATACCAAAGTCAACCGGCAATTTAGACAAGAATAAGGGGCGGTTTTTCGTGCAGCATGTCAAAAGAGGCCCGGAATTCCGGGCCTCTTGTCATTTGGTGGTGGAGATGCAGAGGGCGTGGCAGATGGAGGGGATGGACTCCCCCTGGAAGCTGGAGGTGGGGGAGAGCAGGGCCCCGGTGGGGGCGAAGACGATTTTTTTCCACTTCCCCTGGCGCATGCCGGAGAGGAGGTAGCCGTTGAAGACGGAGGCGGAGCAGCCGCAGCCGGAGCCCCCGGCGTGCATGTCCTGCTTCTCCCGGTCGTAGAGGAGGAGGCCGCAGTCCTGGAAGTTATCCCCCAGGTCGACGCCGTCCCGGGAGAAGAAATCCCGGACGATGGCATGGCCCAGCTCCCCCAGGTCCCCGGTGACCACCAGGTCGTAATCCTGGGGCCGGGTTTCGGTGTCCCGGAAAAAGGCGGACAGGGTATCGTAGGCCGCCGGGGCCATGGCGGCGCCCATGTTGTTGGCGTCCGCAATGCCCTTGTCCACAATTTTTCCGCAGGTGATGTGGGTGATATAGGGCCCCGGCCCCTCCGCGGCCAGGATGGTGCACCCGGCGGCGGTGGCGGTCCACTGGGCGGTGGGGGTCCGCTGGTTGCCGTAGGGCACGGGCATGCGGTACTGCCGCTCCGCCGTGCAGAAGTGGGAGGAGGTCATGGCGGCGGCCTTCTCCGCAAAGCCCCCGTCCAGGACCATGGCCGCCAGGGACAGGGATTCCCCCATGGTGGAGCAGGCCCCGTAGAGCCCGTAGAAGGGCACGCCGAACTCCCGCAGGCCGAAGGAGGAGCCGATGCACTGGTTCAAAAGGTCCCCGGCAAAAATATAGTCCAGGTCCCCCGGCTTGAGCCGGATCTGATCCAGGGCCCGCTGAAGGACCCGCTTCTGCATGGCGGACTCCGCCTTCTCCCAGGTCTTCTCCCCGAAAAAGGAGTCCTGGTCCAGCTCGTCAAAGTGCTCCCGCAGGGGGCCTTCTCCCTCCAGCTTGCCGCCGATGTTGGCGTAGGAGATGACGGAGGGGGGATGCTCCAGGGCGACGGTCCGCCGCCCGACCCGTTTGTTGTTCATAGCGCGCCTCCTTTGCTGGCATCATTTCTGAGGATTGCTATAGGGTGCCCCGGGAGGGGAAATTTTATGTAAGCGCCGCACCAATCCGCAGGCCGCCGGGGGAGGGAGCTCTTGAAAAAAGCGGCTGGCAAAAGGTGCCGTTTTGCCCCGGCGGCCTTGCGGAAAACCAAGCGGTTTGCTATACTGAACACGACCGGCAGCCCCTGGTACGGGGAGGCTTTATAAACAGAGGAGGAGCGTGCAATTATGAACTATGAGATTAAGGGCGAGCCCATGCCCGTTGTGATCTGCAGCCTGAACGCGGGGGAGACGATGATCACGGAGAAGGGCTCCATGGTGTGGATGAGCCCCAACGTGGAGATGCAGACCTCCGCCGGGGGCAGCATCGGCAAGGCGTTTGGCCGGATGTTCTCCGGGGAGTCCATGTTCCAGAACCTGTACACCGCAAAGGGCGGGCCCGGCATGATCGCCTTTGCCTCCAGCTTCCCCGGGGCCATCCGGGCGGTGGAGATCGGGCCGGGCAGGTCCATTGTGGCCCAGAAGTCCGCCTTCCTGGCTTCGGAGCAGGGGGTGGAGCTGTCCGTGTTCTTCCAGAAGAAGGTGGGCGCGGGCTTCTTCGGCGGCGAGGGCTTCATCATGCAGAAGCTCTCCGGCCGGGGCATGGCGTTCCTGGAAATCGACGGCTCCGCCGTGGAATATGAGCTGGCCCCGGGACAGCAGCTGATCGTGGATACCGGAAACCTGGCCATGATGGACGAGACGTGTTCCATCGACATCCAGTCCGTCAAGGGCGTGAAAAACGTGCTCTTCGGCGGGGAGGGGATGTTCAACACCGTGGTTACCGGGCCGGGGAAGGTGGTCCTGCAGACCATGCCGCTGAGCGCGTTTGCCGGGTCCATTGCCTCCGTGCTGCCCAGCAAGAGCTGAGGGGTCCAAGGGGCAAGGCCCCGCCGGAGGGAGCCCGCCCCGGGCCCGCATGGCATAATAATATAGAAAAAGGCCCTGGAGAGGGAAACCCTCTCCGGGGCCTTGGTCTGTCAAAAAGGGAAATCCAATTTGACGGGAAGGAAGGGTGTGTGCGGGAAACCCAGGAAGGGTTTCCTGTGCGATTTCAATCCTTCGCGTGCAGAACGTTTTAACGCTCTGCACGCGTAAGCAGCTTGGCGAAACCGTGGTTTCGCCAAGCTGAGGCCCTGGAGAGGCAAACCTCTCCGGGGCCTTTTTTATGCGCGGCTCAGTCCTGAAGCTCCCCGCAGAGCTTTACGCCGCCCAGGGCCACGGCGAAGACGAACCAGAAGATGCACATCACCCGGGGATAGTTCCAGAGGTAGTCCGCCAGGCCGCACACCATGCTGCCGCAGAGGGCGGCGCAGGCGGCGCAGGTGATGGTTCTGGCGGCGGAGTCCCGGCAGTGCCGGACCGCGTGGGCCGCCCGCTTGATCCCCCACAGGAGGGACCCCACAAAGCCGATGAAGCCCAGGACGCCCATCTCCGCCCAAACCTGGAGATAGATGTTGTGGGAGTGGACGAAGGGGGTCCGGGCGTGATAGAGGTTCAGCAGCTTGATATACCGCTGGACGGCGGCGGTGCCCAATCCGGCGCCGGAGAGGGGCCGGCGGACAATGACGTCCAGCCCCGCCCGGTAGAGGGGCAGGCGGCTGGCGGTGGAGGAGTCGGATTTGTTGCCGATGGTCAGGATGCGGTTCCAGATGGTGTCGGGCAGGAAGGGGACCGCCAGGCAGCACAGCAGAAAAAAGGCGGGCATCAGCCTGGGCTTCCACAAAAAGACCATGACCACCATGGCACAGGCCATGCCGATCCAGCTGGAGCGGGAATAGGTCATGCCCAGGGCCGCCACGCCCAGGCAGAAGGCCGCGGAGGCCGCCAGCCTGGAGAGGACATGCCTGGAGCAGAGGACCAGCGCCAGGGTCAGGGGCAGCAGCAGGAGCAGCACCTCCGCAAAGGTGTTGGGGTTGTCAAAGAAGGAGAGAACCCGGCTGGGCATGTCGGCGTTCAGTTCCAGGTCCACATAGGACTTGTTGACCTTCAGCCCGCCCAGGCGCTGGGAGATGGCGTACAGAGAAGAGACGGCCACGCAGCCCGCGCCCCCCGCCGCCAGCCGCTTCAGCTCCTCGGCGGAGCGCAGGGCGCTGACGGTGACCAGCACGCACAGGGCGGCGGAGAGATGGTAGACCAGGAAGCGGGTGGAGACGCTTCGGGTCAGGGAGAACACCACCGCCAGCACCACGGCCCCCAGGAACAGCACGGGGAAAAACCCGATCCCCTCCACGTCCAGACGCCGGTCCCCCCGGCCCATGGCCCCGGCGTGAAGCAGGAGGAGCAGCAGGGAAAAGGCCGTCAGCGTATAGGCGTTGTTCCAGTATTCATAGGGGATGATCCACAGCAGCAGGATGAGCCAGCCCTCGGCCACGGCGGTCTCGTCCCCCAGGCGGAAGGCCAGACGGGCGAAGAAGCTGCCCTCGAAGGTTCCCTCCAGCAGCCGGTAAAACGCCCGGAGGAGCCGCCCGGGGAGGTTGACGATCCAGGACAGGGTCCGGCAGGAGAGGCTCTCCGGCCAGGAGCGGGCCACGGCCCCCTCCCGGCACAGGGGGCGGAGAAGGGCGCTTCCGTCGATCTGGCGGCCGCACCAGTCCGCCGCCCGGGAAACCAGGCGGTGGAGCCCGCTGTCCAGATAGGAGGCCCAGAGAAGCAGCAGAAGGCGGCAGAGTCGGCTTTCTTTCAGCAGTGTCATGACGTTCCTCATTTCCCGGTTAAATGCGGTTTTTCAGGCGGTAGAGCTGGGTCAGGGTGAAAAAGTGCTTCCCCCGGACCAGGTTGGCCACCATCTGCTTGTTGGGGCTGAGTCCCGACGGCGCCAGGGCTTTGACGGCCTGGGCCATCTCCGGGCGGCGGCAGAATTCCTGCACGGCCTTTTGCCGCTGGCGGATGGACTTCGGATTGTCCCGGGCATACTCGTTGCCCACGGCGATGAGCAGCCCGGCCCAATTGGAGCTCTCCCGCCACTGGGGGCGGAGAGACTCCAGGCCGTACTCCGCCACCAGGGCCTCTTTCCGCTCCATAAAGCGGGTGAAGACCTGGGAGAAGTTTTGCATGTAATGGTGGGTGGCGGACTCCCCGTGGAGGAAGTAGCGGTACAGGGGCTGATCCGTCGCCGCCAGGGAACGGGCGCGGCAGAAGTACTCCAGCACGAAGAGCTCGTCCTCCAGATAGGGGCCGTCAAAGACAATGTGATTCTTGCGGATGATTTCCGTGGAGAAGAGGTAGCAGACGCTGTATCCATTGAACACGGGCTGGGTCAGCCGGTCCCCCACAAGGGGGGCGACCAGTTTTTCGCGGATTTCCGCCTGGCCGTAAATCCCGGCGGGAAGCTGGCTCTGCACCTCCGCCCTTCCGTCGGGCCAGAGATAGGTGAGGCCGCAGGCGGCGGCGTCCGCGCCGGACTGCTCCCGGAGGTTCCACAGAGTCTCCAGGGTCTGGAACTCATAGCAGTCGTCGGCGTCCAGGAAGGCCACGTACTCCCCCCGGGCCTCGTTGAGCCCCAGGTTCCGGGCTTCGCTGACGCCCTGATTTTTCTTCCGGTGAAAGACCCGCACCCGCCCGTCCCTGGCGGCAAACTGGTCGCACAGGGCGGGGGAGCCGTCGGTACAGCCGTCGTCCACCAGGATCAGCTCCCAGTCGGAAAAGGTCTGGCGGGCCACGCTGTCCAGGCAGCGGTGCAGGAACTTCTCCGCCTGATAGACGGGGACGATGACAGAGATACTGGGCATAAAAAACCTCCATGCGCCGGGGCGCCCGTTTTCGTGAAAGCGGCAGCCCTGTGCGTTGGAGGAAGAAGGGGGACCTCCCCCGGAGGAAGGTCCCCGGCTGTGTTTGGCTGCCGGAATGCAAAGCCATTGTACCCCATTTTTACCGGAAGGTCAACGACTTTTCCCCGCAGTCTATGAAGCCCCGTCAGCCCTGGCAGGGGGGGTCGGCTGAACCGGGCTCCTCCAGAAAAAGTTCTTCTGCCTGCCGCTGGGCCTCCAGCAGAGTTTCCCGGAGCTGGGACAGGGCGCGCTCTGTGTCGGTGACGGCGTTGAACAACAGCAGATACTCTTTGGGAATTGCAGTCATGGCAGGTCTTCCTTTCTTCTGAAACACAAAATGTAGCTGGGGACTATGGGTATCATACACAATATTCGGGGAATAACTTGTCTGAATTTGTCGATGGCTCCAGGAAAATGAAAAAAATGGAGGGACCGGGGGGAGGAGGGGGGAAAGCGGGGAGAATCCCCCGTTTTTCGCCGCGCCCCGAGGAAGCGGGGAGAAAGTGAAAGAACTTTTTCATGGAAAAAGCCGGAAATCTTGACGGGGAGGAAAGGGATAGAGTATGCTTAAAGCGGCGAAAAAGAGAATATTTCGTCAAAAGGGTCCGAAGCGATATGATTGAGCGCCGCGGATGGAGCCGCGGAGGACAGGAGGGACTTATGCCGGAATACGAAAACCGGACCAGGCAGGGCCTGGACGCCGCCTTGCGGGAACTGCTGCGGCAAAAGCCGCTGGACCAGCTCCGGGTCCGGGAGCTGACGGAGTTCTGCGGGCTTCGGCGGCAGTCTTTTTATTATCACTTTAAAGACGTCTACGATCTGTTTGCATGGTCCGTGAAGCGGGAGCGGAAGCTGCTGCTCGACCGGCAGAAGGAGTGCCTGGCCTGGCAGCAGGCGCTGCGGGACCTTCTGGACCGGGCCGCTGAGGAACGGGCGTTTTATCAGACCGTGCTGGACCAGGGAGGACAAAAGGGCCTGGCGGAAATGATCCCGCTGGAGGAGACGCTGGAGACGGTGGGGACCTATTACCGGGACCGGGGCGGCAGCCGGCCGGATCCCGCGGCGGCGGCGCTGGAACGCCGAAGCGGGCAGGCAATGCTGCTGTCCCTGGTGGAGAGCTGGGTCCGGGGCGGGCTGACCCTGCCGCCGGAGGAGATCGTGGCCTCCTTGGAACGAATGGTGGAGCGAAGCACGGCGGGGACCGTGTGGCAGACTCTGCGGGAGCGGGGAGAGTGGAACTGGACCCCGTGAAGGACGGAGCACAGAGAAGGCGAGGGATATCTTTGGCGCAGGAATTTCTTTTTCAGCAGGAGTCCGGCGGTTTTCCGCGGACATGAGAGGACGGGTCAGCCCGCCCTCTTTTTTTGTACCGGCAGGCGACTATTTTTGACGGGTTTTGACAATTGTTATGCTTATGTCCAAATTTTGACACTTTTTGATAAATTGTCCCTTTGGCGAAACCGCTTGCCTATTTATAATCGAACAATAACAGGAAGTGATGCATGTGAAAAAAGCCTGCTACACCGTTGTGCTGCAAAGTCAATTGGGGCCCAGGGCCGGAGAGCTGCTGCTCCAGGAGGACGCCGGAACCGTTTCCGGGGAACTGTGCCTTCTCAGCCGCCGGAACCGCTTTTCCGGCAGCGTGCTGCAAAATGGGAAATATCTGATTTCCGGCGCGCTGCGCTCCAGAGTGGACAAAGAGCCGTATGACGCCATTTTTACCGTGCGGCAGGGGAGACTCTCCGGCGGCCTGGTGACCCGTCACGGCTGCTGGGATATCACTGGCGTTGAGGCTTCAGCGGCCTCCGGGGCGGAGCGGTGAAGGACCTTTCCTGAACGTGGAGGAGCGGAGCCCGGGCGGCTTTTTCTTCAGGCGCCGGAGTCTCCTGCTGCGTTCGGCTTGGGGGCGGGAGCGCCAGGCGGTCGGCGTTTCCCAGGGATCGTTAAGAGACGGGAACTGGGCGGCGCATGGCGGCAGCGGGACAAGAGATGGAGATTTTTTCCAAAATTCCGCTTCGGTTGCTATGCGAAAGTAACGTAAGATTCCCGAGAGGAGGGCGCACATAATGGAAAAGAACCGCCGCCTGGACGAGACGGCTCTGCGCCGCCTTCTGGAGCGGGAGCAGACGGGGCCGGAGGCCCTGGTGCTCCGCTTGGCCTGGCTGGAGGGACTGACCCGGGAGGAGATTGCGGCCCTGACCTGGGACCAGGTTTCCTTTCTGGACAACCGGCTGGAGCTGCCGGACCGGATGGTCCCCCTGGACGGGGAGGTTCGCGCCCTCCTTTGGAAGCTTCATGAGGCCAAGGAGGCCAGAGAAGAGCGGGAGCCCCATGTCCTCCTTTCCGCCCGGGAGCGGAAGCCTATGCGGCTGGAGTCAATCTCCCGGCTGGCCCGGCAGGCGCTGGACCGGGGGGATTTGAAAACCGTGCGGCTGCTGGATCTTCGCTATGACTGGATTATCCGGTGTCTCGACCGGATGGACTGGCCGGAGGCGGCGCGGATCAGCGGCGTGGAAATTGCGACGCTTCAGCTCCGCTTCTCCGCCAGCGCGCCGGCACGTAAGGCACCCAAGCCGCCGCCGGTTCAGGTAGACGAATTTAAGCTGTGGAAGGTCCTTCAGGCGGAGCGGGGGACCACAGCCGGCCTGGCTATGTGGCTGGGCTGGCAGCTAGGCCTCCAGGCGCAGGAGATGATTTCGCTCACTTGGCGTGAGGTGGATTTCGAGGCGGGAGCAATTTATTTGTCGGACCGGGAAATTCCCCTGACCAGCACAGTGCGCCGTTTACTGGAGGAAGAGTATGCCCGCCGGAAGCCGGGGGAAGACCCCCATATCCTTTTGACGGAGCAGTCCCGCAGACCGCTGGACCTCCCGCGGCTGTCCCGGATTACCCGGACGGTCCTGATCCGCGGAGGACTGGAGCGGGTGTCTCTTCGGGATCTCAGAAAGGACGACAGCCGGGAAACGGAGAATGAGCGCATCCTTCAAAAGGTGCTGGAACAGGGCTATGTTTCCCGGAACGACGTGTCGGAGCTTTTGAATTTTTCCAAGACCGCCACGTATACCCGGCTTCGCCGTTTGACGGATCAAAAGCGCTTGGTGCGGGTGGGAGGCAAGTACTACCTTCCCGGAACCGTGGTGCCGCCGGAGCGTCACCGGGAGGCCATTCTGGAATACCTGGCTCAGGCGGGGTTTGCCTATCGTCAGGATATTGTGGACCTCCTTCACATCCAGCCAAAGCAGTGCACGCTGGTTCTTCGCCACATGGTAGAGGAGGGGACGCTCGTGCAGCTGGGACAGAAGTACCTCCTTCCCCAGCAGGAGGAGCGGAAGGTGGAATAAAAACTCTCGTGAGCCGGGAGGCAGGGGCGGAAGCGTTCGCCAAAGGGACCTGCCCCGGCTCTCGCTTTTGCAAAAATTGGAAAAATTTAAAAGAATTTGGGCAGCGTTATTTTCCTCCAGCAAATTGCCACGGGCTATCGGACGGCAATTTTCAGTTCGGTTAAAAGGCCGGAAAAAGCCTTGTCAGGGCATTTTTTTCCTGTTAGATTGCATTTGCGAGAAGCGCCGGGGCTTCCTTCCGCCCTGTCGAAAAACGGGGTTGGCTAGCCCCCGGTACCGCTGACTTGGGCGGAGAGAAGGCCGGGCGCTTCCGCAAATCTTTAAAGGAGGAATTATCGCATGAAGAAATTCCTGTCCCTGCTTCTTGCGCTGGTTATGACCATGTCCTTGGTTACTATCAGCGCCGGAGCGACTGAGTACAAAGATCTCACCGATAAGGATGAGCTTGGTCCTCAGTACGAAGAGGCTGTCGCCGTCCTCAACAAGATCGGCGTCATCACCGGTTACGATGATGGTAGCTTCCGCCCCGAGGTCGAGCTGACCCGTGGCGCTGCCGCCAAGATCATCGTTTCCCTGCTGATCGGCCCTGAGGCCGCCAGCAATCTCCCCAACAATTACGCACCCTATCCCGACGTCCCCACCGGCCACACCTTTGCGGGCGTCATCAGCTACTGCAAGACCTCTAAGATCATCAACGGCTACAGTGACGGCACCTTCAAGCCCTCCGGCACCCTGACCGGCTTCGCGTTCACCAAGATGCTGCTGGGCGCTCTGGGTTATGACATCGAGCTCGAGGGTCTGAACGGCTCCGGCTGGACTATGAACGCCGCTACCCTGGGCCAGGCCGCTAGCCTGTTCGACCGCCTGGACTTCAAGGGCAACGAGGCTGTTACCCGTAAGGACGCGGCCCTTCTGGCTCTGAACACCCTGAAGGCTACCTGCGTGCAGTACAGCGAGGGCATCAACGTCAACGTCACCGGTGACAACACCAACGTTGTCGTCTCCGGCGGCCAGGTTCGCTCCTACAAGACCAGCAACCAGGACTTTGCCAAGAACATCCTTGCTCTGCGCCGCAATGTCAACGCCAACCTCGGCAGCGACTGGTACACCGTCGAGTTTGCTGAGGAGCACTTCGTTGACCTGCGTCTCACTCACGACAAGTATTCTCCCATCGACGACGATTATGGCCGTCCCTCCAGTGAGTGGAGCTACAAGAAGCTCTCCATCGGCAAGTTCCCCCTGGTTCCCGACTTTGAGTATACCACTCAGGTCATCCACGATGTCGACACCGTGACTCCCGCTGCCAAGACCCGTGCTCTGGGCCTGTCCGGCTACAGCGTTGAGAAGAAGGATGCCAAGGGCGCTGTCGTCGAGAGAGCCAACCTTTGGGTCAACGGCGTTGAGCAGCTCGACAAGAATGGCGCTGGTGTCCTGACTTCCGTCTCTGACATTGCCAACTACACCGACAACGGCACCCTCGTTCAGGTCTACGTTGACAACAATGGCGCCGACTTCATCACTGACGTTGTCGTCGTTAAGACTCAGCTCATGGAAGTCAAGCGCATTGGTTCCGATTACGTTGCCCTTGACCTTGTTGATGCCGACGGCGGCCTCCTCTTTGGCTACAACCAGGAGCCCATCGACACTAAGGTCAACAACGTCGAGACCGAAGATGACTACTATGAGTTCCTGAAGGAGCTCAAGGCCGGCGATTATGTCGCCATCGTTCCCGTCGCCGTCGATCACAGCGACCGCAGCTACGATGTCGGCGAGGCCTATACTCCCGAAACCGCTTCCGGTGCCCTCACCGCTGTTGAGACTTACGGTGATGTCAACACCGACCGCAATGCCATCAACCTCACTGTTGGCGGCACCAAGTACAACATCGCCCTCTGGAACAAGGACATGCACGAAATCGACTCCGATTCCGTCAAGGTCACCAAGAAGGACGTTACCCTCCACCTCGACAAATATGGCAACGCCCTCCTCGCTGAGGACGTCGGCTCTACCTCCGACTGGATGGTCATCGGCAACTATCGCCAGGGCATCCAGAACGGCATCCTTGTCACCTATGCCAATGGCTGGGATATCGATGGCAATGAGGTCTCCCTCAACATCGGCGCCCGCGCCGGCATCTCCAGCGGCAACAATGACGTTTGGGACGAGTCCGCTCTGCCTCCTGTCGGTTCCCTCGTTTACTACACCAACGACACCGACAGCAACACCGGCGAGTGGGAGCTGAGCAAGGCCGGCGTCTTCAACGTCAGCAAGGTTGACAGCAACGGCGAC
>CANPTW010000034.1 GCA_947577075.1 uncultured Oscillibacter sp.
TCAGGTTCTAGTGTCCTTTACGGACGTGCGGGTTCAAGTCCCGCCTCGCGCACCAAAAAGAAGCACGCCGCAGGCGTGTTTCTTTTTGGTGCGCGAGGCGCTACGGTCCGCTTTGCGGACCGCCCCGCCGTTGGCGGGGTTTTATTGAACATGCAGGGGAAACCGCCCGGTTTCCCCCGCATACACCCCCTTCCTGCACTGACAAGGGGTGCGGTTGATGAGGAGGCTTTGAATAGGAGGCGTTATGGAAGTTTCAAGAGAGGAACTATTGGAGGCGAAGCGGCAGGTCGAATCCACGCTTCATAAGTTGCGGGAAACCGCCAATACCCTCCGGGGCAAGGAGAACCCGGAGCGGTACAAATCCCAGATTACCCTGGCGGAACGCCGCATCCGCGCCTTTGAAATCGCATTGCGCTTAATCGAACAAGAATTGTAAAAGAGCGTCCGGCCGCCAGCCGGGCGCTCTTTTCGTTCTTTTACGCACAGGGATTCAGGCCCTATATACCGCCAGGTTAGCGGCAGCGAGGCCGGTAGGACAGGCCTTGCATCGACCTCCAAAACTCCCGCCCGCACTACGCCGCGGGCAGGGACTTGCGGCTCAACCGTCCAGCCGTGCCGCGCCCCCGTTTTCTCTCTTCCACCGTGTACGGCGCATTGCGTCAGAAGAAATTTCGCTCTGTTCCGTTTCCGGCTGACGCCGAAAACTCCACCCGCTCCATTCCTTCTTCCTTTCCCCACAAAATCTTCGATTTTGCGGGGACCCCATGTAATCGCAAAAGAGGGGTCCCCGCCGCGCCCCGCGCGGTGGGGAGAGGAGGGGCAAAGAAGTGCAGCGAAGCCGTCGCCGCCAGGCGGCTGCGGAGCGGAACGGATTTCGCCCCGACGACATGGGGGGTGCAAATGGACCAGCCCCCAAAGGGCTGTTGACTCCCCCGCCCGCCGGGTGGAGCCTCACTCCCCCTCCGGCGGAATCGCCAGCTGGAACCCCGTCCAGTCATACCCCCGCTCCTCCACAAGGGCCCAGGTGAAGCCGACCCGTTCGCACTCCTCCCAGGTGAGGAACCGGAAGTAAAACTCCACATCCAGGTGGCAGGGCAGAATGTCCAGCACGATTTTCTCAATCTGTTCAAACTCCGCCGGGACCCCCGCGGTTTCCGGAAACACCACCCGGACCCGGTTCGTCCCCAGCTCCACGGTTTCCGCCCGGATGCCGCAGCCCCGGATGGTCCGCCGGATAGCCTCCGGCGTCAGGCTGTCCCCGTCAATCTGCAGCAGGGCGGCAATAGCCGCCCGGCGCTCCTCCGCCGTCGCCGCGGCGGGGCGGCGGAGGAACAGCGCCTCCCGGCGGCGGAGCCCCTCGTCCTCCGCCGTGGCGGTGACGCCCTCCCGCTCCACGGCGTCCAGCCGGTCCGACACGGCGTCCAGCCCCCTGCCCAGGGCGTAGAGCTCCGCCCCGCTGAGGGAGTCCCGGTCCAGCCGGTAGACCCCCAGGGGGGCCAGCAGTCTTTGCAGATACTCCTCGTACATCCGCTACTCCTCCACCAGCTCCGTCACCTCCAGCGTTCCCAGCACCGGCAGGACCGTGCTGTCCGCCGGAATGTCCGCCGCCGGGGCGGTGAAGCGGTAATTTTCCACGCCCTCCAGGGCGTAGAGCCGGTTTCCCAGCTCCGCCAGCCGCACCGCCCGGCCCAGCAGCCGCCCGCCGAAGAACGCCGCCAGGGCCCTCCGGGCCTCCTCCAGCACCGCTTCCCGGTCCGCCCCCTCCCGGGGGGCCACGGCCACGGCCACGTCCACCCTCCGGGCGGCGGGGGCCAGGGCCTTCACCGTCACGGCAATTTCCCGCTTTTCCGAAAGCTCCGCCTGGAGCCCCGCCAGCAGCTCCCCCTCCGGGAGGCCGCTTTCCCCGGTGACATAGACGTTCACCGTCCCCGGTCCCTCCGCCCGGCCCACGGCCTTGGCCCCCGTCACGCCGGGATAGCTCATGGCGGTGGTTTCATACCAGGCGGCGTTGGCCCCGTTGGGCAGCCGCTGATAGCTCTCCAGGATGCGGCCCCGGAAGGCCGCGTCGTCCTCCTGGTCGGCGCCGCCGGTGAAGGCCCCGGGGTTTGTCACCCCCGTCACCGCCACGGGGCAGGCCGTCAGAAACCGCACCGCCCCCGGCACCACGTTGCCTCCGCTCCCGGCTTCCACGGCCTCGGCGGGGGCGTCCGCGAACAGCGCCCCCGCCGGGAGGGCCGCCGCCTCCGTCGTTTGAAACCGGACCTCCTCCGCCGTCATGCACACCGTCCCCGCCGGAATGGTGATGTCCATGGCCGGGGCCGCGTCCACGGAAAACCGCAGAACGCCCCCCGCCCGGGCGGCTCCCAGGCGCTTTAAGCCCCGCATGGCCCCGTGGCGGTCCAGATAGACCCCCTGGGCCGTCTGGGGAAAGCTCTGGTCCAGTACCCAGTCCGCCTGAATCTCCAGGGCCTGGAGCTCCGCCGCCGCGGCCCACAGCCGGACGGCCAGGTCGCAGCCCTCCTCCGGCGCGAAGCCCGCCCGCTGGGAAAAGTCCGCCAGCAGGCTCTTGTAAATCGTTTCAACGCTCCGCATGCGCGCTCCCCTCCTCTCGCTTCCTCACGGCAGGACCTCCACCGTCACCGGAAGGGCCTCCCCCTCATAGCGCAGCCGCACCGTCACCGCCGCCGTGCCGTCCCCCTGCTCCAGGGCCACGTCCTCCACCGTTACCGGCTCCTCCGCCAGGGCCTCCGCCACATACTGCCTGGCGGCGGCCCGGCGCTCCGGGGCGGGAACCCGGCCCAGCTGCCACAGGCGGCTTCCCAACGTCTCCCGGAAGGGGAAGGCCCCCCGCCGTGCCGTCAGCCGGAAGAGCACCCGCTGGAGGAGGGCCTCCCGGCCCCCCACCCGCCGCAGGCCCCCCACGCCGTCGGCAATGTAATCTCCGTTCCGCAGCTCCAGTTCCATGGCTTCCCTCCTCAGCAGCTGCAGGGGGCATAGGGCTGCCCGTTGACCGTCAGCGCCCCCGTAACGGACAGCTCCCCGGCGACGGATACCCGGGTCCCCCGGATTTCCACGCTGCCGTCCTTTTTCAAATAGAGCGAATTTCCGCCGGGGCCGTAGAGAAGGACCTCCCCCGGCTCAATCCCGGGGGCGCCCTCCGGGGGCCGGGTCCCGGCCACGCACTGCTCCTCGCCTCCGGGCCCGCCCTTTATCACCAGCACCGCCGCCCCGCTGGCCGGGGTCCAGAGATAGCCCCCGGGGCCGTAAATCGGCAGGTCCCGGACCTCTCCCCGGGTCGCCACGCCCACCTTCCGCCCGCTGATGGTGGTGAGCCCCAGGTCCGCGTCCGCCGTGGCGCCTACGGGCTTGATCTGTTTTGAAAGCCACATATCGGTTCCTCCCCTCGTCTATTCCAGGGGCTTCAGCGTCAGCATGGCCGTGGCTCCGTTTTGGCCGTCGAAGCGGTTTTCCGCCTCCGCCACCCGGAAGGTCCCGCTCAGGCCCATCCGCTCCAGGGACAGGGCCGCCCGGTCCCCCGGGAAGGCCAAAAAGCTCCCCGGCAGCGTGACCTCCGCCGTCCAGGCGTCCTCCTTTGAGCGCTGAATCTGATATTCCCCCGTGTACCGCATGGCGGCCCAGGTGCTCTGTCCCGGGGTGTAGAGCACCCGGCGGCACTGGCCCCCCTTGTCGATCATCTCCTGATTTTTCACGGAAAAGGTCCGGTTCTGGGTCTTGTCGATGACCAGGGCCTCCGTCAGCACGCCGTAGTGGTCCTCCCGCAGGGAGCAGGAGAGCACCGGGTCCCCCTCCCGGACGGCCAGGGTCCGCCCCTCCTTCTCCGGTCCCGCCAGGAGCGCCCCCTCCCGGCTGAACCGGGGAGAGAAGCCCCCGTAAGTCCGGCAGAAGCTCTCCACCGCCTTCCACTGGCTGGTTCCCGCCGCCACGGTGTACACGGAGTCCGCCCGGACCTCCGCGGTTTCCCCACAGCTCACGCCGTAGGGCGTTACGTGGTTTTGAAGGATCTCCGCCAGGGAGGCGCTCTGATAGGTGACGGGCCGGGACTCGTTGTCCAGCAGCCGGGCGGCGTAGCCTCGGCCGCTGAGGGTGGCCGTCAGCCCGCCGCCGTCCAGGTCCACGGTGTACTCGTCCACCACGGCCCGGAGCATCACCCTCCCGTCCTCCTCCGCGGCGAAGCCCGCCGCCAGCTTCAGCGGTTCCGCCATCTCTTTTTGGTACACGAAGCTGACGGTGAAGCTGTCGCAGGGCACCGTCCCCGTGTGGGTTACCCGCCAGCTCAAAAGCGGCGGCAGGCGGAACATCCGGTGGTCCGCCGTATAGATCCGTCCCGTCACGGCAGCTTCACCGCCTCTCCCGGATAGATGAGATTCGGGTTTTTGATCTGGGGATTGGCCCGGATCAGCGCCGCCAGCTCCACGCCGTACTGCCTGGCGACGCCCCAGAGGGTGTCCCCCTTCCGGACGGTGTGGACCCGCCGGCTCTCCGGGGCGGAGTCCTTCCCGGCGGCGGGGGGGCCGCTCTCCGCCGCCAGCTCCTCCAGCCCGCCGTCATAGCCGCCCCCGTCCTCCCAGAATTCGAAGCGGTAGCGCACAAAATCCGGCCTGGGCTCCTCCGCCGCCTCCAGGAAGGCAAAATAGGCCCGCTCCGTCCGCCAGACCGGGTGGACCAGCAGCCCCGGCCCCTCCTCCCGGAAGACCTCCGCCAGCCTTCGGAACTGGGCGTAGGCGTTCTCCCCGGCGAACACGCCCTCCCCCTTTAAAACCCGGCAGGCGCTTCCCAGCTCCTGCATCACGCAGGACCCGAAGGGGACCTGGTGGACGGCGATCCGCCGCCGGTATTCCATGGTGTACACCTCCGGGTTGTGAGGCCATGTGAACTCCTTGAACCGCATGGGCGTCAGCCGCACGCCGCCTCTCCTCCTCTCTAATACAGGGGGAATCCCCCGTCAAAGCGCCGGGCGTCCCGCTGGACCGCCCGGGACAGGGCCCGGGCCCCGTCCTCCGCCCGCAGGGCGGAGCTTTCCCAGCCGCCGCTCCAGGGGAGGGGCCGGGAGAGCCGTTCCCCCTGCCCCGGCGCTCCCTCCGGGCCGCCTCCGCCGGGGCGGCCTGTCCCGCCCCCGTCCCGGCGCGTGGCGCCGGAGGAAGCCCTCCCGGAGGCTTCTCCTCTGCCGGATGCGTCCATGGGAAACGGACCCACTCCCGGGGCGGGCCGTTCTCCGGCGAAGCGCTTTCCGCCGTGCCCTCCCCCGGCGGTCCCCGCCGCTTCCGGTGTCCGGTCTGCTGCCGTCTCCCGGGCTTGGCGGGCCTCCCGCCCGCCGGAGGCTCCCAAAAGCGCCGCCCGCGGGCCTGTCCCCTCCCGCGCCGGGCTCGGGAGCTCCTCCGGAGCTGCCCGCCGGAAACCTGCCGGAGCCTCTGCCCCAGCCTCCCGGCCTTCCTGGGCCAGGGACCCCGCCGCCCTGCCGGGAATCCCCTCCCAGGCGCTTGCCGGCGCGTCCAAACCGCCGGGCTCGAAAGAAAAAGCCTTCTCCCCGCCCTCCCGGGCCGCCTCCCCGGCCCCCGGGAGGTCCGGGGAAAATTCCCTGCTGCCCCGGTTCCCGGCGTATCGCCCGGCTCCCCGAAGGACGGTGCTCTCCCGCGCCGTCCCGGGCTCCGCCGGACTCCGCCCCGCCCTGTCCGGGAGGGGACCGCCCTCCCGGGGGGCGCGCTCCCCCTCCATGCTCCCGCCGCCCAGCAGGGCCCGCAGCGCCGCCCGCTGCCGCTCCAGCTCCCGGGCCGGATAGTCCATGCGCCTCACTCCCCCCGCAGCGCCTCGAACCGCGCCGCGTCAAATTCCGGGTTCACCGTCTCCCCCCGGGGGCGGCGGCGCTCAAACCCGCCGCCCTCCGCCAGACGGAGGAGCAGCGCCTCCATCTGCCGCCCCGTCAGGTCCGCCAGGGCCTCCGCCCCGTCCCCGTAGACCCGTTCCCCCTGAAAGAAACAGCACTCGGACAAAATCCGCCCGTTGCACACCAGCACCCGTTCCAGGGGGTCCTCCGCCGCCCGGCTCTCCCGCCACAGGGCCAGCAGCCGCCCCAGCTTCGGGGGCCGCAGCTCGTCCATGTCCCTCATGCCGAGGTTTCGATCCGCTTCGCCGCCACCACGGTAACCTTCTCCGCCACCATGGCGTTGAGCTGGCCCTCCTCCTGGATGCCGCTCCACTGACAGCCGCTGTAGATGACCCGCCGGTCCGGCTTGCAGATCACCAGGGAGAAGTCCGCCAGGTCATAGAATCGTATTCCGTCGGACACGGCGCCGTCCGTGGCGTAGAGCCGGGTCAGCTCCAGGGTATAGCGCTTCTGCCCCTCGATGGTGGCCACCGGCTCGCTCTCGCCGAAGGCCTCCACGCTCTGGGCGGTTTTCGCGGCCTTGGCGGTGTAGCTCTGCACCACCGCCACCTTTTTGCCGTCCATCTCCAGATAGATGTCGGCGCTGGTGGGAAATCCCGTCACGTTCCTCACGCTCCCTTTCCTCAAATCTCAATGTGGACGGTCAGCCGCACCTGGTTCAGCCCGTGGGCCACGGCGAAGCCGAATTCCACCAGGCACACCGTGGGGTCCTCGGCGGAGGCGGTGACGGAAACCTCGTCGTACCCGTCGATGATCTCCGCCGCCAGCTTCTTCTCCAGCTCCACGATGACCTGGGACCGGATGGCCGCCCGGTTCCGGGCGTTGTTCTTCGTCCGGGAGAAGCGGCTGCGCAGGGCGGAGCGCACCGCGGGAATCACGTCGTCCACGATCAGGATGGTGGTCAGCTCCCGCCATGTGGCGTCCGCTGCGCCGCCGGTCTTCGTCCGGGTGGTGACGCCCCGCACCGGGGATACCACGCCGCCCACGCACTCCAAAGGCGTCACGCCGCCCCGGACCAGAAGGTCGATGTCGCCCTCGCCATAGTCCTCCGCCAGGCCCGTCAGCCCCTTGAGCTTCGCCCCGTTCAGGGGCACCGCCGGGTCGGCGGCGGAGGCCGCCAGGGCCGCCACGGCCGCCGCGGCGAAGACGCCGGACAGGGGCTTCCCCCCGCCGTCCAGGGCGTCGGGCCCCACCAATACCATCCGCTCGCTGTTCAGCTCCGCCGCCCGGCTCACCAGGTCGGAGACTTCCGCCCCGGCGCAGCCCGCCACGGCGATGCGCTCATGCCGCAGGCCGGAGGCCTCCTCCACGGCGTCCCGCAGGGCCTTGTGCACCTCCGCCTCGCCGCTGTCGCAGACCAGAATCTGCACGTCCTCCTGCCCCAGGAGGGCGAAGGCCCGGGCGTAGTCCTCCGCCGTGCCCGCCTCCGCCACCCGCACCGCCGTCACGGCGGAGGCGCCGTTTTCAAACAGCAGCCGCAGCAGGGTGCTCATGCCCGGCGTCTCGTCCTCCCCGAAGGCGGACACCCCCGCGGCCCAGCCCGTCACGGTGACCGGCTTGTCCGCCGTGCCCTTGGCGGCCCTGGCCGCCACGCCGACGATTCGCACCGCCCGGCCCCCGGACACCGCCGAGGACGCGTCATAGACCGAGTAGACCCCCGGCCGCTCATGGAGATTGCTCACTACCCAAAACCCCTTTCAACGTAAAGTCCAAAAACTCCGGCCCCTGGTCCCCGCGCTCCGCCAGGAACAGCGCGTCGCACCGCAGGCTCCCCCGCCGGAGGAAGAGCCCGGTCCGCTTCTCCCAGGCCAGGCCCTCCCAGCGCAGCTCCCCGGGCCGGATGCCCGGGGGCAGCTTTCCCAGCAGCACCGCCGCCGCCGTCTCGGCGCCCTTCTCGCAGTCCGCGGCCCGGGCCCCCCGGATCTCCACGGTGATCACGCCCTCCAGCCGCCGGCCGTAGACCTCCCGGAGCTCGCCGCCGTCTCCCCGGCGCTCCCCCAGATATCCGCAGAGCCCCAGGGCCCGGCTCTCCGCCGCCCCCACGGAGACGGATGCCAGGGGGGCGCTTCCCTCCGCGGCCCATCGGTCGGGAAAGGCGGCCTCCGCCGCCAGCCCCCCGGCCCGGAGGGCCGCGGTCACCGCGTCCCGAATCTGCCTCAGCTCGTTCATTCCGCCTCCCTCGCCCGTTCCAGCACGGCCCGCCAGTGGCTGAGGGACCCGCCGATGTAATGGGGCCGTCCGCTTCGCGCCCGGAAGCGCCGCCCGTTCCAGACTACCCGGTCCCCGGTCCGCAGGGCGGCCTTTCCCAGGTACAGCCACAGCCGCCCGTCCAGCCGCCCGACGGCCGAGGGCTCCGGCCCCTCCTCGTCCCGCTCCCGGACCGGCTGGAGGAAGGCCCGGACAAGCTCCGTCCCCTCCGCCCGCTCGATGGCGGCCTCCTGCCCATAGCGGCGGAGGATCTCGTCCACCCGGCGGGTCATCCCTCCACCCCCCGGGCCCAGAGCCCCTCCGCCTGGACGAAGGGCTCCATCAGCCGCTCCGCCGCCTGCCGGAGGCTGTCCGCCCGCCGGGCCCGGTCGCCGCTGCCGCCTAAGCTCACGGAGATGTCCCCGGCGGAGAAGGAGGCCGGGCCCCCGTCCCCCGCCGCCAGGTCCGCCGCCGCCGTGAAGGCGGCGGCGCAGGGCAGGGCCTCGCCGCAATCCTCCGCCGTCACGCCCTCCCGGAGGCGGCGGAGCCAGGCCCCCTCCGCCGCGGCGCACAGGGGCTCCAGCAGCGCCCGTTCCGCGCCCTCCCCCGCCGCCGCCAGGGCCAGCTCAAAAATCCGCTCCCTCATGGCTCCGCCCGTCAGCCCTGGGTCCCGCCGCCGGAGGCGCCCGGCTTCAGCACCTTGGACGCCTCGGTAAACAGCTTGGCGAAGCCGGAAATGGAGGTGATGGCCGCCCGCTCCAGCTGCCGGTCGATGAGCTTGTCGTACTCCACCGCCACCTCGCCGCCGATCACCTGCTCCAGGGCATAGCGCCTGTCCAGGCCGATGATGGTCCCGGCGGGCATGGCGCTCGTTCGCAGCAGCTTGGCCCCCAGGGGGGTGGAGAGGGTCCCCGTGCCCTGGAAGTTCAGCCCCGTCAGGGGGTTTTGGAACTCCTTGAGCCGCAGCAGCTTCAGCATGGTGTCGCCCCCCACCAGCAGGGTGTTCATGGTATAGGGGTCGAACTTGTTCCAGAACTCCAGCAGCGCGTCGTAGCTGAGCTCGCCCCCGAGGCTCACCGTCTCCGCCGGGTTCTCGTTTCCGTCCCCCTCCATGAGGACCTGGATGGCGTCCTGGAGGTGCATCTTCCCGATGTAGGCCCCGATCTGCCGCAGGGTCACGGAGAACAAATCCAGCCGCTGGAACCGGATGGCCTCATAGGACGCCACCAGCATCCGCCCCCGCTTCCGGAGCTTCACCAGGTTCTCCCGGGTCCGGACGGAGGTCTGGGGGATGGCGGCCCCCTCCTCCACCGCCAGCAGCTTCTTCTCCTCCTCCGTGGGCACGGAGGCGATGGAGCGGTAGTCCATCCCGTCGAATTTCGTCACCGTGGCGGTGATGTCCGGCAGAATGCCCCCCTCCTCCAGTCCCTGGCGCACCACCCGGGACACGAACTCCGGGAACAGCACCGAGGACTCCGTGGTGTGGAAGAACTTCTCCACCGGGTCGCTGTCCGCCCCCTTGACGTGGATGTCGAAGCGCTTCAGCTGCCGCTGGAAGGCGTCCAGCCCCTCCAGGGGCGTCCCCCGGTAGCGTTCGCCGGGGTCCAGCTCCTCCAGGGTCTTGGTGAAGCTGGTCCCGCCCCGGCCGTACATTCCCTTTTCCAGCCGCACATTCTCAAAATGATAGCCCATTTCCCTTTCCTCCTTTTGATGTTGCCCGGGGAATCCCCGGTCCCGGTGGGTTAAAACCGGCGCACGTGGGGAATCCTTTGTGCCTTCCTAAATCCGGAAGGACTCCGTGTCCTCCTCCGCGCCGCCGGCGTCCCGCCGCCTCAGCTGCACGGGGACGGGGAAGCGCTTCGCCGCCCGGGCCGCGTAGGACCGCCGCAGCTCCAGAAGCTCCGGCTCCTCCAGCCGCTCCGCCGCCCGGGCGAGGATGACCCCGTCCGCCTCGTCGTCCGCCAGCCGGGCCAGGCGGACCACCTCCCGCCGCAGCTCCTTGAGGTACTTCCGCCCCAGCTCCGCCTCCTTGCGGAGCCTCCGGTCCCCGTCCCGCTCCCGGCCGAAGCGCTTCAGTACCCCCGCCGCCCGCTGGGCGGGCACCGCCACGAAGGACCACTCATAGGCGTCCGTGATGTCCCGCAGCTCCCGGAAGCAGAGCGCCCCGTCATAGACCTGCCCCGGCACGTGGCCGCACGCCCCGTCCTCCGCCCCGCAGACGGAGCAGGCGCACCGCCCGGCGCTGCAGCCCACGCTGACCTCCTTTTTGATGCCCCCCTCGATCTCGGCGATCAGGTCCTCATTTTTCTCCGTCCGCAGCAGGTACGCCCAGCCCTTCAGCCAGCGGTACTCGTCCCCCGCCCGGGTGTGCCGCCCGGGCTCCCGCACCACCTCGGTCTTATAGAGCCGGGCCGCCTGGCCCCGGGCGCTCCACTGGTGGTCGAAGATGCCGCTCCTGCCCACAAACAGCTCCCCCAGCCGCTCCAGCGCCTCGCTGTCGAAGCGCTCGAAGTCCCGGTCCACCTCGTTGTCGCACAGCCGCAGGGTAAACACATACACCTGCTCCGCCGTCAGCTCCGCCTTGGCCAGGCCGTTGATCAGGGCCAGGTCTTCCGCCGCGGCCGTCCGTTCCGTCCAGTCCTCCATACTCGCTCCTCCCCTGTCTCACGCCTCCCGGGCGTCGTTTTCGATCCGCAGCCGCCTGGCCTGCTCCCGGTAGAGCGCCGCCCGGGCCTCCTCCACCTGGTCCTGAAGGTTGATGTCGTCCCAAACCGCCTGGAAGCCGCAGCCATAGCCCGCCATCCGCAGCCACAGCCGGCAGATCCGTTCCACCACCGGCGTCAGCGTCCGCCGCAGGGCGGTGATCTCGGTGGTGAGCATGTCCGCCTGCTGGCTGCTCATCCGCTCCGTGGAGCTCCAGCTCAGCCCCAGCAGGAAGGGGGGAATGCCCGTCTTGGCCACGATCTGCTCCAGGATCTGCCGCACGGGGACCTGGCTGTCCGGCATCGGCGCGTCGGCGCCGATGACCCGGATGTTCACGTCCCCCGCCGCCACGAAGTCCCGGACGCTGCCCCCCCGGGTCTCCCGCATGGCCCGGGACCACTCCCCGGCCAGCAGCTTGCCCCGCTCCGCGGCGCCCTCGCCCCCCGGGCAGGTGACGGCGAAGCGGAGGTTTCCGCACCGCTCCCAGTTCACCCCCACGGTGTTGTAGATTTTCATCAGAATGTCCGCCAGAAAGGGCAGGGACCGCAGCAGGGACACGCCGTAGGGGTTTTCCGCTTCCGGGTTCAGCGGCGTGAACAAAATCAGGTCTTGATAGGGCAGCTCCGCCATCCGCCCGCCCTCGTCCGGTCCCCAGATGGTGAAATCCAGGGGGCTCGTCCCCTCCCGGATTTCGATGTCCTCCACCCGCCCGCAGAGCAGGGCGGAGATTCCCCGGTTCCCCGCGGCGGGCACGATCTCCCCCACCGCCCGGCCGCAGGTCAGCAGGGAGTCCAGATAGCACTCCAGAAAGGCGTTCAGCCCGTACTGGCCCCGCCCCGCCGGGACCGTCCGCAGGAATTCCCCCAGCCGCCGCTCCGCCTCCTTGTCCCCGCAGGAGGCGGTTACGCCCCCCGTCATGCGGATCAGCTTGTAGACTGCCGCGTCCACCACCGGCACCGCCTCCCGCACCGCCCGGTAGAGCCGCGTCTCCCCGGTGCGCAGGGGCACGTACTCCCCCAGCGGGCCGAAGGGGTGCCGCTCCCGGTTCCGCAGCTGCACCGCCGCGGGCCGTTCCTCCGCCGGGGCCCCGCCCCGTTTTTTTGGCCGCTTCAAAGCCTCATCTCCTCTCAAACCCTCTCGGCCTCCCCGCCTGGGGGCCTACCGCTCCACCGCCAGGGCCAGAAACTCGTCCCCGCCCCGGTCCGCCGCCAGGTCCGCCGCGAAATAGCGCATGTCGTCCATGGCGTGGTCGTCCCGCTTCCGGGGGGCGTCCCGGGTTCCCCGCTGCTCCCAGCAGTACCGGGCAATCTCCCGCAGGCAATCCCCGCAGCCCCGGCAGATTACAATCCGCCCCTCCCGGAGCAGGTCCGCCGTCACCCGGAGGCCGTCGGCCACGGCGTTGTCCGCCCGGACCACCCGGAAGCCCCGCCGCCGCAGGACCTCGATGAAGCTGGCCGCCGACGGGTCCACGATCACCCGCTCGATCTCCCGCCCCCCGGCCAGCCGCTCCAGGTCCTCCGCGTATTCCGCGTCGGTCCGCTGCCGCCCCGCCTTCCGGGAGTCGTAGTAGAACTCCTCCACCCGGTACCACACCCCCTCCCGCAGGCCCCACAGCCCGAAGGAGGCGGGGTTCACCGTCCCGTAGTCCGCCGAGATCCGCCAGGCCGAGAAGCCCCCCTCCGGGGCCTCCGCCGCGTCCCGCTCCGGGTCGAAGAAGTCGTAGACCAGCCCCTCCGCCGCGGTCCACTCCCCCAGGACGAAGCGCCGGTAAAAGGCCCCGGAGTAGTTCCGGCGGTAGCGCTCCCGGATGCGGGCCGGAAGGGCCGGGTTGTCCTCCATGGTGAAGCGGAGCCGCAGGGCCCGCCGCTCCTCCGCCTTGAGGATCCACTCCTGGTAGAACCAGTGCCCGGGCCCCTCGGGGTTGCAGTTGAACCAAAGGCGGCTTCCCGCCACGCTGCACCGGGCCACGGCCTGTTCCACGAAGGACCGGGGCATCAGCGCCGCCTCGTCCAGCAGCACTCCCGCCAGGGTGCTCCCCTGGATCAGCGCCGCGCTGGACTCGTCCCGCCCGCCGAAGAGCAAAAAGGTATTTTCGCGGCCCCCGAAGCGCACCGTCAGAAGGTGCTCCCCCCGGCGCTCCCGGACCTCCATGCCCAGCCGCCGGAGATAGGGGGCCAGGTCCGCCAGCAGGTTTCGCCGCACCGAGGCGATGGTCTTCCCGCAGATGCCGAACTGCCGCCCGTCAAAGCCCGCCTGGGCCCACAAAAAGAAGCTCAGTCCCATGGCGAAGGTCTTCCCGCTGCGCACCGCCCCGTCACAGATCAGGGCCTCCCACCGGGGGTCCTGCCACCAGGTCAGCACCCGGAGCTGCTTGGGCGAAAGGCGCAGCGCCCTATCCGCCATAGCCGTCCTCCTCCTCCAGCTGCCCCGCGGCGTCCTCCAGGGCCCGGTACAGCTCCTCGGCCCCGCCGCCGCCGCTCTCCCCCAGCAGCCCCCACAGGGTTTCCAGGGCCCGCACCCGGTCCACCAGCTTCACCTCCACGCCCCCCTTGTCCGTGACCTTCAGCTCCGCCACGGCGGAGAGGTCCAGGGCGCCCGGGTCCACCTCCCTGGGGGAGAGGGCCAGCCGCGCCGCGTCGTTGGCCCGGCCGAAGGCCAGCTGGGCCAGCCGCCGGAGGGCGTCCTCCCGCCGCAGCTGCCCCGCGGCGGCTCCCCGCATTTTGTCCAGCCGCCTCCGGGCGCTCTTCCACCCCAGCGCGGCGAAGCCGTCCTCGCAGCCCGCCGCCTCCGCCGCCCGCTCCGGGTCCATGGTCCGCAGATAGGCGGCGCAGAAATTTCTCAGTCCTTTTCCCCGTTCCATCGTTTCCCCCCTCACATGCTTCCGCCCCCTCCGGCAAAGTTGCACGCCCCCGTGCAAGGGCCGGAAAAATTTTTTTGCGTCCGGCGGAAAACATGCTATACTGGTTCCATTCGACAGCGTTCCCCAGGAAGGAAGGAGGCCCCCATGCTGACCCTTTTAACCGGCCGGGCCAAGACCGGCAAATCCGCGGCGGTGCTGGAGCGCATCGCCGCCCGCCCCGGCGGGCGGCTCCAGATCCTGCTGGTTCCCGAGCACGCCTCCCACCAGGCGGAGGTGGACCTGTGCCGGGCCTGCGGGGACGCGGCCAGCCGCTTTGCCGAGGTGCTGAGCTTCCGCCGCCTCTCCGACCGGGTCCTCTCCGTGGCCGGCGGCGCGGCCCAGGTGACCCTGGATGCCGGCGGCAAGCTCCTCACCCTGGAGAAGGCCCTCATCGAGGTCGCCCCGGAGCTGACGGTGTACCGCCGCCCCTCCCGGAAGTCTGCCTTCCTCCGCCAGCTCCTGGCCCTCCTTGACGAGCTTCGGTGCTACGAGGTTTCCCCCGAGACTCTTTACGAGCGGTCCCGGGCCGCCGCCGGGGCCACCCGGGACAAGCTCCGGGACCTGAGCCTGATCTACGCCGCCTACGAGTCCCGCCTTCTCCGTCCCGGCCTGGACGCCCGGGACCGGATGACCCGCCTGTGCGGCAGCCTGGAGGCGTCGGGCTACGTCCGGGGGAAGGACGTCTACATCGACGGCTTCACCTACTTCACCGCCCAGGAGCGCCGCTGCCTCTCCATCCTCCTCCGCCAGGCCCACAGCGTCACCGTCACCCTCCTGGGCGAGCCGGACAGCCGGGAGGAGATGTTCGAGGCATCCCTCCGCACCCTGGACCGGCTCCGCCGCCTGGCGGAGCGGGAGGGGAAGCCCGTCCGGATCGAAACCCTCGCCGCCCGGGACCCCTCCCCCCTGGGCCACCTGGAGCGCTGCTTCTTCGGCGAGACGCTCCCCTACGGGGGGGAGGACCGCCCTCCCATCAGGCTCCTCCAGGCGGACACCGTTTTTTCCGAGGTGGAGCAGACCGCCGCCGCCATCCGCCGCCTCCTGGCGGAGGGGAAGTGCCGCTGCCGGGAGATCACCGTGGCCGCCCGGAACATTCAGGATTACGAGGCCGCCATCGAAACGGTCTTTGAGCGCTGGCAGATTCCCGCCTACCTCAGCCGCCGCAGCGACATTCTGGAAAAGCCGGTCCTGAGCCTCCTCACCGGGGTCCTGGCCTCCCTGGGCGGGGGCTGTGAGTATGACGATATGTTCCGCTGGCTGAAAACCGGCCTGGCGGGCCTGACCCCCGAGGAGTGCGACGAGCTGGAGAACTACGCCCTCAAGTGGGAGGTTCACGGCGGTATGTGGCTCCGGGACGTGGACTGGGCGGAGAACCCCGACGGCTACGGGGCGCCCTGGACCCCCGGCCGGGAGGCCCGTCTCAGCCGGGTGAACGCCCTGCGCCGCCGGGTCCGGGGGCCCCTCTCCCGCCTGGCGGAGGGCCTGAAAACCGGGGAGACCGCCGCCGGAAAGGTGAACGCCCTCTACGGCTTCATGGAGGAGCTGAACCTCCAGGACGCCCTGGAGGGCCAGATGCGGGCCCAGGCCCGGGCGGGCCGCCTCCAGGAGGCGGAGGAAACTGCCCAGCTCTGGGAGATTCTCTGCGGCGTGCTGGACCAGTTCGTGGAGATCCTGGGGGAGGAGCCCATGGACCTGGAGGAGTTCACCCGCCTCTTCCGCCAGGTGATGACCCAGTACAGCGTGGGCACCATTCCCGTCTCCCTGGATCAGGTCCAGGTCTCCGGCGTGGCCCGGAACGACCGCCACACCGCCAGGTACCTCTTCCTCCTGGGGGTGAACGACCACGTTCTCCCCTCCCCCGGCCAGGCCGGGGGCATCCTGGGGGAGGACGACCGGGAGGAGCTGGCCCGGCTGGGGGTGGAGCTGGCCCCCACCGGCATGGACCAGATGGGCATTGAGCTCCAGAATCTCTACGCCGCCCTGGCCCAGCCCACCGGGGGGCTGACGGTGAGCTGGCCCGTGACGGACGTCTCCGGGGGGGCCCTCCGCCCCGCCTTCGTGGTGGACCGCCTCCTGGCCCTGTTTCCCACCCTCCGGGTGGAGCGGGAGCCCGCCTCCCGGGACTACCGCCTCACGGCCCCCCTTCCGGCCCTGGAGGCCGCCGTCCCCGGCGGGCCCCTCTGGAGCTGGCTGGAGGAGGCACCCGCCCTCCGCCCCCGGCTGGCCGCCATGGAGCGGGCGGCGTCCCAGACCCGGGGTTCCCTCTCCCCCCGGGCCGTCCGGGCCCTCTACGGGGAGCGGATCGGCATGACCGCCTCCCGGCTGGAGCGCCTCCGGACCTGCCATTTCTCCTATTTCATGGAGTACGGCCTCAAGGCGAAGCCCCGGACCCCCGCCGCCTTCGACGCGCCCCAGATCGGGACCTTTCTCCACTTCCTCCTGGAGCGCGTCGTCCGGGACGTCCAGTCCCTGGGGGGCTTTGCCCAGGTGGACGAAGAGACCCTCCACGCCCTGGTCCGCCGGTATATCGACGAGTACGTGGAGCGGGAGCTTCCCAACCTGGCGAACCGCGGTGCCCGCTTCCGCTACCTCTTCAACCGCCTGCGGAGCACGGCCTGCGCCGTGGTGGACCAGGCGGCGGCGGAGCTTCGCTGCTCCGACTTCGTCCCCCTGGCCTTCGAGCTCTCCTTTGGGGACGGGCCGGAGGCGGACCTTCCCGCCGTGGTGATCTCCGAGCCGGACGGCGAGCTCCGGGTGGGGGGCAAGGTGGACCGGGTGGACGGCTGGCTGAAGGACGGCAGGCTCTACCTCCGGGTGGTGGACTACAAGTCGGGCAAAAAGTCCTTTGACCTCTCGGCGGTCCGGGCGGGCCTGGACATTCAGATGCTTCTCTACCTCTTCGCCCTTCAAAAGACCGGCCCGGCCCGCTTCGGCGCCGAGATCGAGCCCGCCGGGGTTCTCTACCTCCCCGCCCGGGACGACATCCTCTCCGCCCAGCGGAACATTCCCCCGGAGAAGCTCCGGGAGGAGCGGGAGAAGCAGCTCCGCCGCTCCGGCCTTCTCCTGGCGGAGCCCCGGGTCCTCCGGGCCATGGAGCACGAGGCCCTCACCGAGCCCCGCTACCTTCCCCTCCGGGTGGACCGGAGCGGGAACCTCTCCGGAAGCCTGGCCTCCGCGGCCCAGCTGGGCCGCCTCAGCCGCTACGTGGACCGCCTCCTCCGGGACATCTCCCGGGAGCTCCGCCAGGGCGTCGTCGACGCGGACCCCTGCTGCCGCAGCGAGGAGGACAGCCCCTGCCGCTGCTGCGACTGGGCCCCCGCCTGCCACTTTCAGGACGGGCGGGACAGCGACCGCCTGCGCTATATCCTCCCGGTGAAGCCGGAGGAATTCTGGAACGCGCTTGAATCGGAAGGAGGCGATTCCCCATGCCCGTGACCCTCACCCCCCAGCAGCGCGCCGCCGTGGAGGACCGGGGCGGCAGCCTTCTGGTTTCCGCCGCCGCCGGCTCCGGCAAGACCCGGGTCCTGGTGGACCGGCTGTTCCGCTACGTCGTCCAGGAGCATTACCATGTGGACGACTTTCTCATCATCACCTACACCCGGGCCGCCGCCGCGGAGCTCAGGGGCAAGATTGCCGCCGAGCTCTCCCGCCGCATGGCGGAGGACCCGGCCAATACCCACCTCCGCCGCCAGCTCCTCCGGGTCTACCAGGCGGACGTCAAGACCGTGGACGCCTTCTGCACCGCCCTCCTCCGGGAGAACACCCACCTCCTGGCCCGGGAGGAGGACGCCCATGTCCTGACCCCGGACTTCCGCGTCCTGGACGAGGGCGAGGCCCTTTTGATCCGCCGCCGGGTCCTGGACCGGGTCCTCTCCGATTTTTACGAGAACCTCACCCCCGGCGCCGGCCAACTGGCGGACACCCTGGGCGCCGGGAGGGACGACGGCGCCCTGGCGGACCTGGTGCTGGAGCTGTACGACAAGCTCCAGAGCCATGCCGCCCCGGAGGGCTGGCTCCTCCGGAGCCGGGCCGCCTGGGAATCCCCCGCCCCCGCCTTTGACGCCACGCTCTACGCCGCCGCCCTTCTCTCCGCCGTCCGCCGCCGGGCGGCCCACTGGGGGGACCAGCTCCGCCGGGGGGCGGAGCGGACGGAGGGCGATTCCGCCCTGGCATCCGGGTACGGCGCGAAATTCCTGGAGTCCTCCCGGGGCTTCTGCGCCCTGAGCCGTGCCCGGGACTGGGCCTCCGCCCGGGACCTGGCCGCCGCCGTGGCCTTCCCCAGGCTGGCCACCCCCAAGGGCCGGAAGGAGGACCCCCTGGTCCTGGCCCTGAAGCAGCTCTGGGAGGGGGCCAAGGCCGCCCTCAAGCCCCTTCGGTCCTGGCTGGACGTCTCCGGGGAGGAGGCCATGGAGGACCTGGCCGCCGTGGCCCCGGCCATGCTGGCCCTGCTGGACCTGACGGGGGCCTTCTCCGCCGCCTTCCGGGCGGAAAAGCTCCGGCTGAACGCCGCCGACTTCTCCGACCAGGAGCACCTGGCCCTCGCCCTCCTGGCCGGGCCCGGCGGAACCCCCACCCCCCTGGGGGAGCAGGTCGCCGCCCGCTACGCCGAGATCCTGGTGGACGAGTACCAGGACACCAACGAGATTCAAAACGCCATCTTCCGCGCCGTCTCCCGGGGGGGGAAGAACCTCTTCACCGTGGGGGACGTGAAGCAGAGCATCTACCGCTTCCGCCTGGCGGACCCGGGCATCTTCCTGGCCAAGTACGCCGCCTTCAAGCCCCGGGAGGAGGCGGCGGAGGGCGAGGACCGGAAAATCGTCCTCTCCCGGAACTTCCGTTCCCGGCAGGAGGTCCTGGATGCCGCCAACTTCGTCTTTGAAAATATACTGTCCGTTGAAATGGGCGACCTTGATTACGACGGGGACGCCTCCCTCCACTTCGGCGCGGCCTACTATCCCCCCCGGACGGACTGCCGAACGGAGTACCACCTTCTCACCGCCCGGCAGAAGTCGGCGGAGGACCCCCGCCCGGTGAAGAAGCTCACGGCGGAGGCCCGCTTCGTGGCCCGGCGCATCCGCCGGCTGCTGGACGAGGGCTATCCCGTCACCGCCCCCGACGGCTCGCTCCGCCCCTGCGTGCCGGAGGATATCGTCGTCCTCATGCGTTCCCCCGGAAGCCGGACGGCGGCCTTCGCCGCGGCCCTGGCGGAGCGGGACGTCCCCTGCTCCTTCCAGGAGGAGTCCGGCTTCTTCGAGACGATGGAAGTCTCCACCGCCGTGGCCCTGCTGGAGCTGGTGGACAATCCCCGGCAGGACGTGCCCCTGATCTCGGTTCTCCGCTCCCCCATCTTCGGCTTCACGCCGGACCGCCTGGCGGAGCTGCGGGCCGCCTCTCCAGACGGCGATTTCTACGACGCCGTGGCCGCCTCGGAGGGGGCGGACTGCGCCGCCTTCCGGGAGACCCTGGCCTCCCTCCGCCTGGCCGCCCGGGATATGAGCGTCCACCGCCTCCTCTGGCACATCTACAACACGCTGAACCTCCTGGGGCTCTACGGCGCCATGGACCGGGGGCTGGAGCGCCGGGAGAATCTGATTTCCCTGGCCCGCCAGGCGGAGAAGTTCGAGTCCGGGGGCTGCCGGGGCCTCTTCGCCTTCGTCGCCCGCCTCCGCCGCCTTCTGGAGGAGGGGGAGGCCCCCCCGGCCTCCTCCGGCTCCGCCGCCGGGGGGGTCCGCCTGATGAGCATCCACAAGTCCAAGGGCCTGGAGTTCCCCATCGTCATCCTGGCGGACCTGGACCACGCCTTCTCCCGCCAGGACTTCGACGCCTCCGTCCTGGTCCATCCCACCCTGGGCCTGGGGCCCCGCCGGGTGGACCTGAACCGGAGGATTCGCTACCCCACCCTGGCCCGCTCCGCCGTCGAGGAGACCCTCCGCCGGGAGAATCTGGCGGAGGAGCAGCGGGTCCTCTATGTGGCCATGACCCGCCCCAAGGAAAAGCTGATCCTGGTTCACTCCCTCTACTTTGCGGAAACCCGCCTCCGCCGCCTGGCGGCCTCCGCCGCCTGCCCCGTTCCGCCGGAGGCCGTGGCCGCCTGCCGGACCTTCGGCGAGTGGCTGCTCCTGCCCCTCCTCTGCCGGCCGGAGGCGGAGCCCCTCCGGGCCCTGGCGGGGGCGGAGGTCCCGGTGTGCCCCTGCTCCGGGGCCCCCTGGGAAATCGCCCTTCACGACGCGGCGGACTACCGGGAGCCGCCCGCCCGCCCCGGCCTCCCGGAGGAGGAGGGCCCTCCCCAGGTCCCCTTCGACCCCGCCCTCCTCTCCTTTGAATATCCCTACGCCCGGGAGGCCGCCCTCCCCGCCAAGCTGACGGCCACCCAGCTCAAGGGCCGCCCCCTGGACCAGGAGATTGCCGAGAACGCCGCCCACACCCCCTATCTCCGCCCCCTCTCCCAGCCCCGCTTCCGCCGGGAGCAGGCGGGCCTCACCCCCGCCGAGCGGGGCTCCGCCACCCACCTGGTCCTCCAGTACCTGGACTTCCAAAATCCCGACCTCCCCGCCCAGCTCTCCGCCCTGGAGGAGAAGGACCTCCTCACCCCCCAGCAGGCCCGGGCCGTGGACCTGGCCGCCCTCCGCCGCCTCCTGGAATCCCCCCTGGCCCGGGAGATCCGCCAAAGCCCCCGCTGCTTCCGGGAGTACCGCTTCACCCTCCTGGTCCCCGCCCGGGAGTACGACCCCGCCGCCTCCTCCGGGGACGCCATCCTCCTCCAGGGCGTGGCGGACCTCTGCTTTGAGACGCCGGAGGGCCTCACCGTGGTGGACTTCAAGACGGACCATGTCTTCGCCCCCCGGGAGCTGGAGGAGCGGACCGCCCGCTACCGCCCCCAGCTGGAGGCGTACAGCCTGGCCCTCGCCCGGGTGCTGGAGCGCCCCGTGACCCGCCGGGTCCTCTACTTCCTGGCCCCCGGCGAGGCGGTGGAGCTCTGAGCCCCCTGCTTTTTTCAAAATCTTACCATTTTTAAAGCCCGGAAAACCGGGCACGCTAACAGACATCTCGACATGATTGGAGGGATTCTCATGGCAATCGACAAAATCGCCGTCCTGCTGGCGGTCATCGGCGCGCTGAACTGGGGCGGCATCGGCCTTTTCGGCTTCGACACGGTGGCCTGGCTCTTCGGCGGCCAGCTGGCGGTGTTCTCCCGGATCATTTACGCCCTGGTGGGCCTGGCGGGCCTGTGGTGCCTGACGCTGCTCTTCCGCCTGGACCGGGAGACCGCCGCCCATCCCGCCTGACGACGGGGAAAAAGCGCGTGGGAAAAATTCCCCCGCGCTTTTTTCGTTTTTTATGTTACGAAGCTATTGCAATTTCTGCGAACGCTGGTATAATAAGCCTGAATGATAAACGCGGAAGCCCGGGAGCGCCGGAACCGCCCCCGGGCCGAGTAAGAGAGGACTCGTCACTTGTACACAGCGGCGTCCGCCGCCCCGAGGGGGGCGGTGCGTCCCGCTGTCCCCCGCCCGGCGGCGGAGCGCGGTGTATGAGCCCGGCACCCATGCACCGCGTTTATTGCGTCCGCCCGCCGGAGCCGGTACACCCCGGCGGCGGAACTACGGGCAGAGCCCGAATCAAAGGAGAGCACGCTTATGAAGAAGAAACTTTTGTCCCTGGCCCTGGTTCTCGCCATGGCCCTCACCCTCATGCCCACCATGGCCTTCGCCGCGGACCATGACGCCAGCGGGACCTGCGCGTCCGCTACATATGCGGAGACTGCGGCGAAGCCCGCCACCTGCACGGAGGCGGGCTATGCGGCCTACTACACATGCTCCGTCTGCAGCGCGGCTTTTGAGGATGCCGCCGGCGCCACCGCCATCGCCGACCTCGCCGCCTGGAAGGCCGAAAACGGCGGCGGATACGAGGCCCCCAAGGGCCACACCCTTACACATCACGATGCGGCCGATTCCACCTGCAAGGACAAGGGCAACATCGAGTACTGGAGCTGCTCGGTCTGCTCCAAGAACTTCTCCGATTCCGCGGGCACTACCGAAGCGGCCGACGTCACGAAACCCCTGGCCGCCCACACCCTGGGCAGCGAGGTCGCGGAAGTGCCCGCCACCTGCTCCGCCCCCGGCACGAAGGCCCACTACACCTGCAGCGTCTGCAGCAAGAACTTCTCCGATGCCGCGGGCAATACCGAGCTTTCCGACCTGACGATTGCCAAACTGGCTCACACGGATACCAATCCCCAGGATAATATCTGCGACGTTTGCGGAAAATCCATGGCCTGCACCGGAAAAGCGGACTGCACTGCGGACAGCCATACCGCAAACAAGTGCATCTCCCAGTGCACCGGAGCCGCCTCCTGCACCAACGACGAGGGCTTCCACAAGGCGAACTGCGCCAGCCTGTGCACCGAGGATGAAAACTGCCCCAACACCGCGGGAACCGCCTCCTATCACAAGGACGGCTGCCCCAAGAAGACCGCCCCCGCCTCCACCGTCGCCATCTCCTCCGCCTCCAGCGACGGGCGGCAGATGACGGTTAACGTGACCATCACCCCCGCCCCCCAGGCGGACGTGGACTTCACCGTCAGCATTGACACCGACGTGGCCTCCGTCACCCCGGAGCAGAAGGCCCAGCTGAACCCCGCCGTCACCTGCACCACCGGCACGCCGGAGGGAACCGAGGTTCAGGCCACCGGAAGCGGCACCGCTTACAAGGCCACCTTCGGCCTGCCCTTCACCCTCCCCGACGGCGACTATAAGGTCTGGGTGAATAGCGACTCCGCCCACGCCTTCACCTGCACCGTTTCCACCGCCGCCAAGCCCTCCACCCCCAGCACCCCCTCCGGCCAGGTGCCCAGCGCCGGCAGCGTGACCGACGCGTCCTCTGCCGAGACGGCCATCAAGAACGTCCAGGCCATGGATACCAAGGAGCTCCAGAAGGACCTGGAGAAGGGCGGCTCCGTGGCCGAGGACTTTGCCAAGCTGGACGCCGCCGTTCAGGAAAACGGCGGGATTGAGGTCGAGGTCCGCTCCGACAGCGAGGCGCCCAGCTTCCTCCGGGGCAGCTCCGTCTCCATCGTCGGCGCGGCGCTGAACGCCACCAAGGCCAACAGCACCATCCGCCTTTCCATCTCCTCCCCCGTGAAACAGCGCACCTTCAGCTCCAAGTACAGCAACAGCGTCGCTTCCCAGTTCAGCATGACCCTCTCCGGCGTGAAGGACGCCTCCGACCTGGCCGTTCCCGTGCTCATCACCCTGCCCCTGCCCTCCTCCGTCAGCGCCCGCAGGGTCGTGGTCCTGCACTATCACAACGGCTCCAGCACCCCCACCGTAATCACCCCCAAGGTTGCCAACGGCTATCTCTCCTTCACCCTCACGGGCTTCAGTGACTTCGTCATCACCGAGACCGTTTCCACCTCCGGCGGCAGCGGCGGCGGAAGCCGTCCCAGCGGCGGCGGCGGTGGCGGCGGCTCCGTGGTCGTCACGCCTCCGGGAACCACCACCACCACGCCCTCCGGCGTCTTCACCGACGTTCCCGCCAGCCATTGGGCGGCCGCGCAGATCACCTGGGCCCGGGACAACGGCGTTATGAACGGAACCGGAAACGGTGCCTTCAGCCCCGACCGTCAGGTCAACCGCCAGCAGCTGTGGATGGTCCTGGCCCGCCTGGCCAACGCGGCGCCCGCCAACATGGCGGCCGCCCGGGAGTGGGCCGTGAATACCGGCGTCTCCGACGGGGCCAACGGCGAGGGCACCATGAGCCGCCAGCAGCTTGTCACCATGCTTTACCGCTACGCCCAGTCCCAGGAGATGACTCTGGAGGGCGCCGCGGACCTCAGCACCTATCCCGACAGTGCCGCCGTGGCCTCCTATGCGCAGGAGGCCCTGGCGTGGGCCGTGGGCAACGGCATCGTCACCGGTACCAGTGACGGCCGTCTGAATCCCGAGGGCACCGCCACCCGCGCGCAGTTCGCGGTGATTCTGTACCGTTTCAGCCACCAGGGCTGAGCCAGACTCCACGCGTAAATAGTTCCCGGGAAAGGGAGAGGCGGAAGCCTCTCCCTTTCCCGTTGCCCCCTTTTTACCAAAGGGGCCCTTTTTAAAGAAAGCGGTAGAAGCAGTTCCAAAGCACGGTCTGCAGTGCGGCAGCAAAAAGAGGAGGACAGTCGATTCTTCACAGGACAAACCCCCGCCCGCACCACGCCGCGGGCAGAAGATATGCCTAGAATCGGAGGCACCCCTTGCGCGCCCCCGTTTGCCAAAGGAGCCCGTTTTAAAGAAAGCGGTAGAAGCAGTTCCAAAGCACGGTCTGCAGTGCGGCAGCAAAAAGAGGAGGACAGTCGATTCTTCACAGGACAAACCCCCGCCCGCACCACGCCGCGGGCAGAAGATATGCCTAGAATCGGAGGCACCCCTTGCGCGCCCCCGTTTGCCAAAGGAGCCCGTTTTAAAGAAAGCGGTAGAAGCAGTTCCAAAGCACGGTCTGCAGTGCGGCAGCAAAAAGAGGAGGACAGTCGATTCTTCACAGGACAAACCCCCGCCCGCACCACGCCGCGGGCAGAAGATATGCCTGAAACCGGAGGCACCCCTTGCGCGCCCCCGTAACCGCGTCCCCTTGCTTTTCTCTTTTGGACCGTGCACGGCCCGTTTTCTCTTTTCATTCGGGAATGAAAAGAGAAAATGGGGGGTGCATTGGACCAGCCATCGCTGGTTGCCATTCCGCCCCGCCCGAAGGGCCGGAAAACCTCCCCTCGCCCGAAGGGCCAAAAAATTTTTTCATGAACGTTTTTTGAATCCCGCCCCCGCCGCCTTTACTTCCCCGTTAAAACTTGCTATAATCGCACATAATATTTCCAGACGAACGGAAAGGAAGGACCCCAAACATGGAAGAAAAGCTTCGCGAATACGCCCGCCTCCTGGTCCGGGTGGGCCTGAACCCCTATCCCGGCCAGCGGATGGTGATCTCCTCCCCGGTGGAGTGCGCCCCCTTCGCCCGCCTGTGCGCGGAAGAAGCCTATGAAGCGGGCTGCTGTGAGGTGGTCATGAACTGGACGGACGACGCCATGACCCGCATGAAGTACCTCCGCGCCGGGGAGGAGGTCTTCGACACGGTGCCCCTCTGGCGGCGGCACTTCTTCAACGACCACGCCCTGGAGGGCGCGGCCTATCTGGCCATCTCCGCCTCGGACCCCCGGAATCTCAAGGGGGTGGACCCCCGGCGCATCGTCCGGGCCCAGCGGGCCAGCGGCAAGGCGCTGAAGGACTTCGACCGCCTCCAGATGTGCGGCGGCTTCCCCTGGTGCATCGCCTCCATTCCCATCCCCTCCTGGGCCGTCCGGGTCTTCCCGGAGAAGGGGGCGGAGGAGGCCGTGGCGGCCCTCTGGGACGCCATCTTCGCCGCCGTCCGGGTCACCGGGGACGGCAGGGCCGTGGAGCGCTGGAAGGAGCACCTGACCACCCTGGAGCGCCGCCTGGAGAAGCTGAACGCCCTGAACCTCAAGAGCCTTCACTACAAAAACGCCCTGGGCACGGACCTGACGGTGGAGCTCCCCGAGGGCCATATCTGGGAGAGCGGCGGGGACCGCACCCTCTCCGGCCGCAGTTATATCGCCAACATCCCCACGGAGGAGATCTTCACCTCCCCCCTGAAGACGGGGTCCAACGGCGTGGTGTACGCCTCCATGCCCCTGGTCCACGACGGCAACGTCATTGAGGACCTCCGCTTTGTAGTCAGGGAGGGGAAGATTGTGGAGGCCACGGCCGGGAAGGGGGAGGAGACATTGAAAGCCGCCGTCGGCGTGGACGAGGGCGCGGCCTACTTCGGCGAGGCGGCCCTGGTCCCCTACGACAGCCCCATCTCCAACCAGAACCTCCTGTTCTACAACACCCTGTTCGACGAGAACGCCGCCTGCCACATCGCCTTCGGCGAGGCCTACCCCTGTCTGGAGGGCGGCCAGAAGATGAGCAAGGACGAGCTGAAGGCCCGGGGCCTCAACGACTCCATCACCCATGTGGACTTCATGATCGGCACCCCGGACCTCTCCATCCTGGGGACCACCCGGGAGGGGAAGGAGATTCCCATCTTTGTCGACGGGAATTTTGCCCCGGCCTTTTCCTGAGCGGAAAGGCGCCCGGGCCGGAGCGGCGGCCCGGTCCCGGCAAATCACATATAAGGAAATGAGGAACGTAACCATGGCTGTTAAACTGCAAGAGACTACCCCCGACGTTCTGATCTGCGACGGCGCGAAGGTCAGCGGCGACGTGACCCTGGCCAGGGGCGTCAGCGTCTGGTACAACGCCGTCCTCCGGGGGGACGACGGAGCCATCACCGTGGGGGAGGGCACCAACATTCAGGACTGCGCCGTCCTCCACGAGGAAACCCGGGTGGGGGCGGGCTGCACCATCGGCCACGGGGCCGTGGTCCACGGCTGCACCCTGGGGGACAACGTGCTGATCGGCATGGGGGCCGTTGTGCTCAACGGCGCCCGGATCGGGGACGACTGCATCGTCGGCGCCGGGGCCCTGGTGACGGGGAAAATGGACGCCCCCGCCGGGTCCATGATCTTAGGCAGCCCCGCCAAGGTGGTCCGCCCCCTGACGGAGGCGGAGATCGCCTCCAACCGCAGATCCGCCCAGGGCTATCTGGAGGCGGCGGAGCACTACCGCCGGGGCTGAGCCATGGACTGGAACCGCGATCAAATCAAGCAGCGCCTGCTGGTGGTCTGCGGCGGCGTGGCCTTCTTCTGCGCCCTGCAGAATCTCCCCGCCGTGGCGCAGGCCGTCCGGTGGGTGCTGGGGGTCCTGTCCCCCTTCCTGGTGGGCGGGGCCGTGGCCTTTGTCCTGAACGTCCCCATGCGGGCCATCGAGGCCCGGCTTCCCGGGGGGAGGCGCTGGCACCCCCTCCGCCGTCCCCTGGCCCTGATCCTGACCCTGGCGGCGGTCGTCGGCGTGGTAACCCTGGCGGTCTGCGTCGTCAGTCCCGGCGTGGGGGACGCGGTGCGCTCCATCACCGGCCAGCTCCCCGCCGCCTTCCAGCGGATGCAGGAGCAGCTGGCGGAGCTGGAGGCCTGGCTGCCCCAGCTGGAGACGCTGGCGGCGGACCTGGAGTTTGACTGGAAGGCCCTGGCGGAGAAGGCCGCCGCCCTGGTCCGGGACTGGGGCGGGGGGCTGGTGTCCTCCGGCGGGGTGCTGATCGGCGGGGTGGTCAGCGGGGTCAGCACCTTTGTCATCGGCCTGATCTTCTCCTTTTACGTACTTTTGCAGAAGGAGCGCCTGGCCCGGCAGGGCCGGCAGGTCCTCTATGCCCTGCTTTCGGAGTCCTGGGCGGACCGGACGCTGGAGGTGCTCCGCCTCTCCGGCCGGACGTTTTCCAGCTTCCTCTCCGGCCAGTGCGTGGAGGCGGTGATCCTGGGGACGCTGTTCGTCCTCACCATGACCCTCTTCCGCATGCCCTACGCCCTGCTGGTGGGGGTGCTCATCGCCCTGACGGCCCTGATCCCGGTGGTGGGGGCCTTCATCGGCTGCGTTGTGGGGGCGCTGCTCATCGCCGTCACAAACCCGCTCCAGGCCCTGGGCTTCGTGGTCCTCTTCCTGGCGCTCCAGCAGATCGAGGGCAACCTGATTTACCCCCATGTGGTGGGGTCCTCCGTGGGCCTGCCCTCCATCTGGGTGCTGGCGGCGGTGACCCTGGGGGGCAAGCTCATGGGCGTGGCCGGAATGCTGTTTTTCATTCCCCTCTGCTCGGTGCTGTACGCCCTCTTTCGGGGCTTCGTATACGCCCGCCTCAAGGCCCGGGGCGTCCCCGCCCGGAAGTGGAGGGGGTAGGGCGGGCGATCCCCCCAGGGGACCCCGCCTGCTCCGGGCCGGAAGCCGTTACATTGCACAAATCCATACACAATTTTTTTACATCCCTCCCCTTGCATCCCGCCGCGGAATATGCTAAACTGTAACTATTCTTGTGGTTAGGAGGAGCTAACCTTGCAGAAACGAACCCACACCCTGCTGGCCCGGACGCTGCTGCGCGGCGAGACGGGGTTCTCCGCCCGGCGCTTTGAGCTGGCCTTCCTCTTCGGCTCGTTTCAGCCGGATGTAAACCCCCTGAGCTATTTGAAGGGCTCCCTGCGTCACAACAAGCTCAAGGGCCATAATTACGCCAACTCCCGGGCTTACATCAACGCCAGGATTTTGAAGCTCCAGCGCCGCCGCCGGTGGACCATGTGGCAGTACTACACCCTGGGCAAGCTGACCCACTACCTGGCGGACGCCTATACATACCCCCATAACGAGGACTACCCCGACTCCATGATGGACCACCACAACTATGAGACGGGCCTCCGCCAGTTTATGCGGGGCTACCTGTCCAACCGGCATATCTGCCGCCAGCAGGCCCGCCGGGACCTCATCGCCGCCCTGGAGGAGCTCCACGCGCAGTATATGTCCACCCGGGCCAGCATGTACCGGGACGCCAGTTACATCCTCAAGGCCACCAGCCTGCTGATGTCCGGCTGCCTGCCCGCCGCCTGATTCGGCGGGGTGCACAAAAAAACCGGGTTCGCCCGCCCTTCATTTGTGAGAATTTGCGGTTTTCATTTTCCGGGCGTTGTGTTATGCTTTAAACATCTAAAGAATCAAAGGGGAACCTGACTATGGCCGCCGCTGTCCGCACCGCCGAATACAGCTATTTCTACTTCAGCTTTACCAAGTTTGGTAAGGCTTTTCGTGGTTTGGCTGAAAACGCGCGTGTGTAAGCGTTCGGTTCCGGGAGCAGGCGCCTGAACGAAACGACCCGCAGCCAAGCCAGGCTGCGGGTTTTTTGTATTTCCAAACTTTACAGGAGGAATTTGCCATGATTGTCATTTTAAAGCACAACCCCAACCGGGACCAGCTGGACAGCCTCATCTCCTGGCTCCAGGAAAAGGGCGTCACCATCCACACCAGCATCGGCGAGGCCAACACCATCCTGGGACTGGTGGGAGACACCTCCAAGCTGGACATCGACCTCATCGCCGCCCTGGACATCGTCCAGGACGTGAAGCGGGTCCAGGAGCCCTACAAGAACGCCAACCGGAAGTTCCACCCGGAGGACACCGTCATCCCCGTGGGGAACACCCGGATCGGCGGGGGCACCCTGACCATCATGGCGGGCCCCTGCTCTGTGGAGAGCGAGGAGCAGGTGGTGGCCATCGCCAAGGCGGTGAAGGCCGGCGGGGCCACCATGCTCCGGGGCGGGGCCTTCAAGCCCCGGACCTCCCCCTACGCCTTCCAGGGTCTGGGGGCCAAGGGCATCGAGTATCTGAAGGTGGCCCGGCAGGAGACGGGGCTTCCCATCGTGACGGAGCTGATGGACGTGACCCAGCTGCCGTTGTTCAAGGACGTGGACGTCATTCAGATCGGCGCCCGGAACATGCAGAACTTCGACCTTCTCAAGGCCGTGGGGCACCAGGACAAGCCCGTCATGATCAAGCGGGGCATGTCCGCCACCTTCGAGGAGTGGCTGATGAGCGCCGAGTACGTCATGGCCAGCGGAAACGAGAACGTGATTCTCTGCGAGCGGGGCATCCGGACCTTCGAGAGCTACACCCGGAACACCCTGGACCTCTCCGCCATTCCCGTGATGCGCCAGCTGACCCACCTGCCCATCATCGTCGACCCCAGCCACGCCACGGGCAAGTACTGGCTGGTGGAGCCCATGGCCCGGGCCGCCGTGGCGGCGGGGACCGACGGCCTCCAGATCGAGGTCCACAACGACCCGGCCCACGCCCTGTGCGACGGGCCCCAGTCGCTGAAGCCGGAGGTCTTCGACCCCCTGGCCAGGAAGCTCTTGAAGCTCCACGCCTTCATGAAGGACATGGACGCGGCTTTTTCCTGAAAGAAAAAGCAGGCAGAAAGAACGTTATAGTCAACGCAGTTGAAAAGAAGCATACCCTTCTTTTCAACCGGCGGGCCATAGGCCCGCCGGGGCGCAGAGCGCCTGTGCGTTTCCTATGAAGTCAAGCACAGTGAGCCGCTCACGCGGCTTACGGCGCTGTAAAACAGCGCCGTATTGAAAAGAATCCTTTGGACTCTTTTCAACTGTGCTGACTATAACACGCTGTGAGGTCCGGAGCCTATCCAGGCCGAAGCGGCGGCAGCGGAAAACATGGGAATCGGGAGGATATTATGAATGTCGGCATCGTCGGCCTGGGGCTCATCGGCGGCTCCATGGCGAAAAGCGTCAAGGCCCGGACGGCCCACACCGTCTACGGCGCGGACCTGGACCAGGAGACTATGGCCCTGGCCCGGATGAGCGGGGCCATCGACGGCCCCCTGACGGAGGAGAACCTGCCCCGGTGTGATTTGATTTTGGTTGCCATCTGCCCCGGAGCGGCGGTGCGGTGGGTGAAGGACCACGCGGACCGGATCGCCAAGTCCGCCATCCTGGTGGACCTGTGCGGCGTGAAGCGGGTGGTGGTGAAGGCCCTGGCCCCCGTCGCCGAGGAACACGGCTTCGCCTACATCGGGGGGCACCCCATGGCGGGCCGGGAGCGAGGGGGCTTCACCGCCTCCAGCGAGGACTTGTACCTGGGGGCCTCCATGATCCTGACCCCGGACAGGCGGACGGACATGCAGCTGCTGGAGACGCTGAAGGCCTTCTTCCTGGACGTGGGCTTCGCCGGGCTGACCTTCTCGGACCCGGAGGAGCACGACCGCATCATCGCCTTCACCTCCCAGCTGGCCCACATCACCTCCAGCGCCTACGTGAAATCGCCGGAGGCCCAGCGCCGCCGGGGCTTCTCCGCCGGGAGCTTCCAGGACATGACCCGGGTGGCCCGGCTGGACGAGGACATGTGGACGGAGC
>CANPTW010000035.1 GCA_947577075.1 uncultured Oscillibacter sp.
AGCCCCAGGAGCCGTCGAAGGGATGCTCCAGCACGGGCAGCAGCTCGATGGCGGTATAGCCCATCTCCTTGACGTAGGCGGCCAGCTCCTTCGCCATGTCTTTGTAGTCATAAAAATCGCCGTTGGGGCGCTTTTTCCAGGAGCCCAGGTGGACCTCGTAGATGTTCAGGGGGGAGTCGTAGACCTGGTGCTTTTCCTGCTTCGCCAGGAAGGCGGCGTCGGTCCACTTGAAGCCCTCGATGTCGTAGAGCTTTCCGGCGGTGGCGGGGCGGGTCTCGCAGTGGAAGGCGTAGGGATCCGTTTTCAGCCGCACTTCCCCGTCGGGGCCGGTGATCGCGTACTTATAGGACGTGTACTCGGGCAGGCCGGGGATGAAGCCCTCCCAAACCTCGCCGGTGCGGGTGAGGCTGTGGACGCCGTTGGTCCAGTCGTTGAAATCGCCCACCACGGAAACGCTCTGGGCGTGGGGCGCCCAGACCCGGAAGCGCCAGCCCTGCTCGTCCTTCCGTTTTTCGGGGTGGGCGCCGAACCAGCGCCAGCCGTCGGTCAGGGCGCCGGAGTGAAAGCGTTGGGCCTGATCGTTTTTTGCCATAGTCAACCTCCGTGCATAGCCCCGGGAACTCTCCAAACCCGGGGCTGCCGCTTTTGGGCGAGCGGTCCGCCAATTTCCCGGGCGCCCTTCCAAAGCGCCCGCCCGCCGCCCGTTTTGCGGCGGGCCGTGGTTTAAAACCAACGTTTTGTTATTCTAGGATATTATACTTCTTTTGGAAAATAGCGTCAAGGACGGTCCTGTCGAAAAAACCGCCTCTCTTTTAGCATGTTCCCCCAAATATGCCGCAAGATTCACAATATTTTTTGTTCACCTTCGGCAAAATGCGCAAAAGATGGAGGGAGAATCCGGGCATGTGCTATAAAAAAGAGGCGGCGCTCCGGTTGATTTTACCGCCGGGTTGTTATATGATAACAATTCACTTCAACTGTATCGGAGGTCTTTTCCATGTTCCAGTTCCTGACGGCCCTGCGGATTGACGGCTTTTCCCTTTGGGTGGTGCTGCTGATCTGCGTGGGCGTGTTCCTGGCGTCCTTCATGGACGCCATCGCCGGCGGCGGGGGCATCATCTCCGCCCCCACGCACCTCATTGCCTTCGGCAGCCTTCCCGCGCCCTATGCCCTGGGGACCAACAAGATGTCCGCCGCCATCGGCACCGTGTTCTCCACCGCCCGGTTTATCAAAAACGGGTATGTAAACTGGCGGCTGTTCGGGCCGGCCATCGGCTTGGCGCTGGCGGGCTCCGCCGCGGGGACCTGGCTTCAGCACCGGACGCCGGATGCGGTGCTGAAGTACCTGCTGCTGGCGGTGCTTCCGGTGGTGGCGTTCATCACCCTGCGCAACCGGGAATGGCCTGACGAGCCCGGGGAGATCGATCCCCGAAGGCAGCTTGCCGTCGTCTGGGCGGCCTCCTTTATCATCGGCGGCTACGACGGGTATTACGGGCCGGGCACGGGAACCTTCCTCATGATTCTCTTCATTCGGGCCGGAAAGATGGACACCCGCCACGCGGCGGGGGGCGTGAAGGTGATCAACCTCGCCTCGAACGTCGGGAGCCTTGTGACCCAGCTGGCGTCGGGCTATGTGTTTCTGGGGGTGGGGCTCATTGCCTCCGTGGCCTCCATCGCGGGGCACTACATCGGCTCCGGCCTGGCCATTAAAAACGGCAGCCGGATTGTCCGCCCGGCGGTGATCGTCGTGCTGCTCCTGCTGACGGTGAAGGTGGGTAGCGAGCTGTTGTTCCCGGACTTTTGGGGGTAGTTCCTTTTCCTGGAATGTGAGGCTCTTGGCGCATGCGGAGCATGAGCGCTCGGGCCCCGGAGCCGCTTGCGGCAAAGGAAGCAAAAGAACGGCCGCACGCTCCGGCCATCCGGCGGATAACCGGGCCGAAGGGGCGGCGAAGACGGATATAAGGATGGACGTTTATGAAAAAGACCATCGGCATTCTGGGCGGCATGGGCCCCATGGCCACGGCGGACCTGTTTCAAAAGATCACGGCCCTTACCGACGCCGGCCGGGACAGCGACCACATCCGGATTTACATAGACAGCAACGCCTCCATTCCGGACCGCACCGCCGCCATCCTGGAGGGCGGGGAGGACCCGGTCCCCGCCATGGCGGATTCCCTGAGGAAGCTGGAGGCCTGCGGCGCGGACTGCGTGATTATGCCCTGCAACACCGCGCACTACTTTCTGCCCCGGCTGGAGCCCCTGACGAAGCTGCCCTTTCTCAGCATGATCGAGGCCGCGGCGGCGGCCTGCAGCCGGCGCTTCCCCGGGAAACGAGCCGGAATTCTGGCCACCACCGGCACCCTTTCGGCGGGGCTGTACCAGAGGGCCCTGGCGGCGGAGGGCGCGGCGTTTCTGGTCCCGGACGAGGGGGAGCGGGCGGCGCTGATGGAAGTCATTTACCGCGGCGTCAAGGCCGGAGCTCCGCCGGAGCGCTACCGGGGGGCCTTCCTCTCCGTGATCGAGAGCCTGGCGGACCGGGGGGCGGACTGCTTCCTTCTGGCCTGTACGGAGCTGCCCCTGGCGTTTCAGGCCCTGGGGCTGGACCTTCCCTTTGCGGACCCCACCGAGGAGCTGGCCAGGGCCGCCATCCGGTTTTGCGGCGGCAAGGTGCGGGGCGAATGAGAAAAGATGTCTGTTGATATTGTCATACATCCTGCCTCTGTTCACGCTTTTTTCATAGTTTTTTCACAAATTTACCATTTGCTCTTTACATTTCCCCGCCGCTTTGGTATAATGTGGCCAATTTGGAGAGGATTCCCGGCGGGGCATTTGTCCAAAACGCAGACGCCCTGCCGGAGGGCCCCCAATATTTTATTTTTATGAGGTGAGTGTATGAGCAAGAAACTCAGCCTGCCGGCACAGATTTTAATTGCGCTGGTTCTGGGCATCGCCGTCGGCCTGGCCTGCTATTTCGGGGGCTTTGCCGACCTGACGACCAATTATTTGAAGCCCTTTGGCGATATCTTCGTCAACCTTCTGAAGTTCATCGTGGTGCCCGTGGTGCTGTTAAGCATGATCGACGGCATCCTCTCCATGAACGACATGCGGAAGGTGGGCACCGTAGGCGTGAAGACCGTGGCGTACTTCCTGGTCACCACCGCCATCGCCTGCGTCATCGGCCTGGTGTTCGCCAACATCTTCAAGAGCGCGGGCCTGTTCCCCATTCTGGACCCTGAGGGCGCGGAGTATGAAGCCAAGGAGTTCAGCGGCTTCATGTCCACCCTGGTGTCCATCTTCCCCACCAATATGTGGAAGTCCTTTACGGACGCCAACATGCTTCAGGTCATCGTGATTTCCCTGTTCTTCGGCGGGTCCATCCTGGCCGCCGGGGAGAAGGCGAAGCTCTGCCGGGACTTTGTGTCCTCCGCCTACGCCGTGATTGAGAAGCTGATGGGCTTCATCATCAGCCTGGCCCCCATCGGCGTGTTTACCTACATGGCCTGGGTTGTCGCCACCCAGGGGTCCGAGATCCTGGTGTCGCTGCTGCTGGTTATCGCCTGCGCGTATCTGGGCTACATTGTGCATGCCGTTGTGGTCTACTCGGCCTCCGCCCAGGTCTTTGCCGGCATGAGTCCCGTCCGGTTCTTCAAGGGCGCCTTTGCCGCCATGGTGTTCGCCTTTACCTCCACCTCCTCCGCCGCCACCCTGCCGGTGTCCAAGGAATGCGCCGCCGAGCTGGGCGCGGAGGACGACATCGCCGCCTTCGTCCTGCCCCTGGGCTCCACCATCAATATGGACGGTACGGCGATTTATCAGTGCGTCGCCACGGTGTTCATCGCCTCCTGCGCGGGCATTCACCTGACCATCGGCCAGATGGTCATTGTGGTGGTAACCGCCACCCTGGCCTCCATCGGCACCGCCGGCGTCTCCGGCGCGGGCATGATCATGCTGGCCATGGTGCTGGAGGCTCTGGGAATCCCCGTGGCCTACATCGGCCTCATCGTGGCGGTGGACCGGATCTTCGACATGGGCCGCACCTGCCTGAACGTCACCGGCGATATCGCCTGCTCCATCTGCGTCACCAAGTGGGAGGGAAAGAAGAAGTAATGCGTTCCTGAAGGATAGGGAATCCAAAGAACGTTCGCGCGCTCCGGCGGTCCGGCGACGGGCCGGAGCGGCGGCCCGGACCTTCGCGACCGGGGGACCCGCTGGGGTCCCCCGGTTTTTTTGAGGAAATTTTCAGCTTTGTGAGATATCCTGTGCCCCTGCGGGATATACCTTGCAGAAGGGCCCTTCCAAACCGGACGCAAAGGAGGTGAGGCGCGTTGACGGACCAGAGGTTTCGGGAGGCCGTGGAGCTCTATGGCGACACGGTGTTCCGGCTGGCGTACAGCTATCTGAAAAACCGGGCGGACGCGGAGGACGTGATGCAGGAGACCCTGCTGAAGCTCTACGTGGAGCCGAAGGACTTCGAGTCGCCGGACCACGAGAAGCACTGGCTTCTCCGGGTGGCGGCCAACGAGTGCAGGAAGCTCCTCCGCTCCCCCTGGCGGCGGCGGACCGGCCCCCTGGACCAGGCGGCGGAGGCCGCGGTGTTCGACCGGCCCGCCCAGTCGGAGCTTTTTCGGCAGGTGATGGCCCTGCCGCCCAAGTACCGGGCGGCGGTGTACCTTCATTACTATGAGGGCTGCTCCGTGAAGGAAATCGCGGAGCTGCTGGGGGCCAAGGCGTCCACCGTCCAGACCTGGCTCATGCGGGCCAGGGGGCAGCTGAAAACCAAACTGAAGGAGGCGGAAGCCTATGATTGACAGGAATCTGTACTGCGAGTCCTTTTCCCGGCTCCGGGCCTCCGACGAGGCGAAGAAGGAGGTTCTTGCAAAAATGAACGAGATGAACGGAAAGAAGACCCTGCGGCGGCCCTTGAAGACCCTGCGGGCGGCGGCCCTGGCCGCCATGCTCACCCTGGCCCTGGCGGTGACGGCCAACGCGGCCAGCAACGGCGCGCTGTTTGAGAACATGCGCATCATCTTCCAGGACGATTCCCACATCGTACTGGAAAACGACGCGGGGGAACGGGTGGAGGTCGTCGGCGTCTTTGCGGACGCGGAGCTCCGGGACGGCAAGCTGATCCTGACCGTGGACGGTGCGGAGTTTGACATCACCGAGGAGATCGCGGAAAGCGGAGTCTACCAGGGAACCGTGAAAACCGCCGGAGGCACGGACGTGGACGTGACCGTCACCGGCACCCTGGAGGACTGCGAGGTTCTGCTGTCCTCCCAGGACGGGGACACGGACTATAACATCGTTTCGGAGAGCTCCGCCGCCGCGGAAACCTACACCAGCGTGGTCACCACCGTTACGGACTAAACGAAAGGCCGCCGGAGGGTTTGCCCCTCCGGCGGTCCTCGTTGGGTAGAAAGAACCACCAGCTCTGCTGGTGGGCTCCCCTCGTATACTTTAGCAAAAAGCTACGAGCGAAGCGAGTTGACAACTTACTAAGTAACAGTTATGCAAAAGTCTCAAATAGAAGATGATTGGCCCGTTTACGGGCGGCAGGGCGAGCAATGCAGGCGAAAGATATTCGATGCGACTTGAGACGCCCACCGACATCAAGCCCTTCTAGGGGCTTCCCAAGCCTGCGGCTTTGCCGGAGGGTTTGACCTGGACGCCTCCGCTTCAGGCCGCCTGCTCCTGGGGCTGGGGATTGGCCTGGTATTCGAAAAAGACGATGCTGGCGGTAACCGCCACGGCTCCGGCACCCGAGTCCTGGCCGATGCTGACGTTCACGCTGTCCAGCATGCAGCGGAAGGTGCTGTCGTGAAGCTGCTGGAGGACCTCCTTGGCGGCTTCATAGGTCCGGGTGGTGAAGGCCATGGAAATGCTCCGGCGGACAATGGACTGGGAGGCGTCCACCGTGCTGAAGGACAGGCTGTAATCCTCCGTATGGGCCAGGATGGCGTTCAGCTCAAACATGACGGGCTGGAGGTTGTCATAGTCCGCGATGCTCAGGGGAGGGGAATCGGCGGAGAACAGGGCCTCCAGCTCCCGTTCCATCCTGCGCTTCTCCTCCAGGCGGAGCTGGGCAGCCTCGGTTTGGGTGCGGCAGAGCTCCGCCTCGCCGAGGCAGCGGTCCCGCTCCGCCGTCATGGGGAAGTAAAACAGCATCAGATACCCGCAGACCAGGAGCACGACGCCCAGCACGCCCAGCAGGATCCACTCTCTGGAGGTCAATTGCCTTCTCATTCCTCCGCCTCCTTTTGCAGCTGAATCAAGACGCTGGCCTGCACCAGGGAGCTGGCGGCCTGCTCCGGGGTGGTGGCGGCGGTGTTCACCGTGGTGCCCGCCACAATGGGAGAGGACTCCAGCGCCCGGACGATCTGGGCGGTCTGGGCCAGGGTCACGCCGGAAAACTGAATCTGCACCGTGCCGCCGTTGATGGACACGACGTCCATCGCCGCGGTGGAGCCCACGGCGTCGTCCAGCAGGGCCAGGACCTCCATGCGGTCGATGAGGGCCCGTTCCTCCTCCGTGGCGGAATAGCGGCTGTAGCGCTCCCGCACCTCGTTATAGTCCGTCAGCTCCGCCATGACGCCGCTGAGCCGGCTTTCCGCCGCGGCCAGTGTGTGCCGGGCGGCGTTGGTTTCCACCCAGACGTCGTAGACCAGGAACTTGCCGAGGCCCAGCAGGCAGACCAGGGCGAAGAGCACGTACAGCGCGATGGTGGCAGGCTTTGTGGTGCGGTCCGGCTTGTAAAACAGGTTCATGGACCGCTTGGCGGGATAGTCCGCTTTTCGTCTGCTCATCTCATTTCCCTCCCATGGCCGCGCCGGCGGCAAAGACCCCCGCCGCCGCGGCTCCGGCGGCCTCCGGCAGAAGGTCTGCCGGGTCCAGCAGGGGCAGGCCCACCGTGCTTTCGATGCTCTGCCGCAGCAGGGGCAGGGCCGCGCCGCCGCCCACCAGATAGACGCCCTCCAGCGCGCTGGAGCGGTATGTAAACTGATAGAAGTTGACGACCTTCAGGATTTCCACGGAAATCCGGTCGCAGACCTCGGCCACGGCGGGGAGGGCGAGGACGTCCTGAAAGTTCGTGGCCTTGTAGGTGTTGGAGAGGAACGCGTCCACCCCCAGCTCGTTGGCCACGATCAGGTCCAGGTTCCGCCCGCCCAGGGCGATCTGCCGGGTGGCCTGGACCCGGTCCCGCCAGACCACCGTGATCCGGGTGAACTGGTGCCCCAGGTCCACGAAGCAGAACTCCTCCGCCCCCGCGCCCCGGGCCTGGCACAGCTGGATCAGGGCCATTTCCTGGGGGAGGACGGTCTTCAGCCTGAAGCCCGCCTGGCTGAACATCCGGGTATACTCCGCCAGGGTCTGCTTGGCCGCCGCCGCCGCCATCATGGGCACGCCCTGGGACTCGTCGTCCCCCTCGGCGGGGACGCAGACCGCGTAATCGCAGTGATACTGGTCCGCCACGCCCTGGATGAAGTCCGAGAACTCATAGGGCAGGTTCATCAAGAGCTGCTCCGTGGTCATCCGGGGCATGGTCACCAGCCGGCAGATCACCTGGCTGGGGGGCAGCGCCAGCGCCGCCGGCCCCCGGGGGAGGGACAGCTCCTTCTTTGTCTGCTTCAAAAACTGGGCAAAGGCGTGGGGCAGGATGATCTGCCCCGTGCCGTCCACCATGTTTTCCGGCAGACGGACCTCCTCCACCCGGACTCCGGTTCCCTGGAGCACCGCGATTTTCAGGCTGCTGCTTCCGATGTCGAATCCCAGCCGCGTTTTTCCCATACTGCTTCTCCTTCTCAAAACAAACCGAAGTACCAGTTCAGCACCGGCCCTCCGAAACACACCGCCGTCATGGCCCCCGCCGCCAGGAAGGGGCCGAAGGGCACCGCCGCGCCCCTCCGCTTCCCCGCCAGGGCGGCCCAGGCCAGCCCCAGCAGGCACGCCGCCAGCAGGGCCAGCAGCAGCTCCGCCCAGTCCAGGTACAGCGCCAGGACAAAGAGGAGCTTGATATCCCCGCCGCCCATGAGCTCCCGGCCGGAGAGCCGCTCGAACAGCAGCACCAGGGCCAGCAGCGCCGCCGGAACGGCGCAGGCCGCCGCCGCGTCCAGCGCCTCCCGGACCCCCTGGCCCAGGATGAAAAACCACGCCGCCCGGTTGGCCGCCAGCAGAACCAGCAGCCGGTCCGGAAGGACCCGCCGGAACCCGTCCGCCAGGGACAGGGCCAGCAGGAGAACCGCCGCGGCCAGCCACTGCCCCAGCTCCGGCGTGAAGCCGAAGCGCCGCCCCGCGCAGGCCAGGGCCAGCGCCCCCGCCAGCTCGGCGGCCAGGCAGTCCGCCGGAATCCGCTCCCCGCAATAGCGGCATCTCCCCCGGCGGAGCAGGAAGCTGAACACCGGGATCAAATCCCCGGCCCCCAGGACGCGGCCGCAGGCGCCGCACCGGGAGCGGCCCCGGAAGGGGGGCCTTCCCTCCGCCCAGCGGGAGACGGCGCAGTCCAGAAAGCTGCCCAGCACCGCGCCGAGGACGGCCAGCCAGAAGCAGAGGTAGAGGGTCCAAATTTGTGTGTCCATCAGGGGTCTCCTTTGCGGGCTTCCCAGGGGACGGTCTCCGCGCCGCCCCGACTCCCATGGTACGACGGGTATGTGGGGGGCCGGCGTGCGGAAAGAAGACGGGACGGCACGGAGGCCGCCTCCTGGGGGATAGTATAACATAAAATCCTTTGTTTGTACATACAACCGGGGAAAGGCACAATTACCCACGTGGCAGGCCGGAGAACCCGGGACCTGAAATAAGGGGCCTTTTTTACAGGGCCGTCACAAAAAATTAACGGTTCACCGCGTTGCTATTGGGGGCGGGGTGTGGTAAAATGAGGACGAGAGAGGATTGACAAAAAAGGAGGTGAACCGTATGGGCATGACCGATTTGCAGTTCAAGAGCTATGTCCGCAAGCTTCTCAGCATGACCGAAGACATCACAGAGGAGAGCTCCAAAGAGGAAATCCTGGCGATTGTCAATAAGCTGCGCCGGGACCTGGAGGAGGATCTCCGAGGGTAACCGCCGCCCCCCTTCGGGGGGCTTTTTTTGTGCCCCGGCGAAACCGGGAATGGCGGCGCGTTTCCCGCCCTCCACAACCCCCGGGAATTCCCGGAGGCTCTGGAGGGCGCCCGCGTGTGCGGGCGTCCCGTTTCCCCCGCCCTGCGCCAACCCGGAAGGGGGCGGGGGTGTTATTTAGATCAGGTAGGTTTAGTATCCCACGCAACAGTGATGGTACCATCCTCTTTAGTAACCGTAACCTTTATGATTTTGCCAGTATTTGGTCCCCCTGTGTAATCGGGAGCAGTGTGCGTTTTAGTGCACTGGCCATAAGGAGTCATTGTAGATGCTGCTGCTTCAGTTTGGGTCAAAAGCTTTCCATTGGCTGCATCGTACCAGAGTGTGACATCGTCAGCAGTACCAAAGTCGATTCCAGAACTACCTACACCCAAATACATAATGGCGGCTTCCGCTTTGGCAGCGCGCTCATTAGCCTGGTCCGTGGCATCGCGGGCTTTTTCCAGAGCATTACCAATCAGCGGAATAGAAACCGCAATCAAGATGGCGATAATGGCCACCACGATCAGCATCTCGATCAGGGTGAAGCCGCCTTGCTTCTTCAGCTTGGCTTTCAACTTTTCCATAAGATGTGTACCTCTCTTTCAAAGTCATGGAAATTCTATACTCAGGACCCGGGTTGGCGAGGTCCGGAATACCGGGAATTACGGGCCGGGCAAGGGGGTGGTGCTGCAGTTGGAATCCCAGTCGACTACAGAATTGGTGCCGGAGAATGTGCCCCATCCCAGCCTCATTTCATAGGTCTGCCAATTGAATTCAATACAGAGATGCTTTCCCTCGTGGTCATGCTTTACGCATTTTCCCAGGGTGGCATAGGCGCTGATCTCGGCAGAACTTGGCGGTCGGGGAACAATGGTTCCCGACTCTATGTCATAAAGATATTGCGCGGTGGGACTGCTGCCGGGGGTGTTTGTGGTCAGATAATAAATCGTCATGGCCGCCCGGGCGGCCCGTTCGTTGGCGGCGTCCGTGGCGTGCCGCGCCCGGTCCAGGGCGTTCCCCACCAGGGGGATGGACACCGCGATCAGAATCGCGATGATGGCCACCACGATCAGCATCTCAACCAGGGTAAAGCCCCCGGAGCCGCTCAGCTTCCGTTTCCATACGCGCATAGGCCGTCGGAGCTCCTTTCCGCTGTCAAGGAATCAAATCGCGCTGTACATGCTGAACATGGGCAGATACACCGCCATGAGGATGAACACCACGAAAATGGCCAGCACGATGATGATGGCCGGCTCCAGCAGGCTGAGCGCCCGCTTGGCCCGCACGTCCGTCTCGTTGTCGTAGTACTCCGCCAGGACCTTCAGGGTGGATTCCATGGAGCCCGTGGCCTCGCCCACGGCGGTCATCTGGGTCAGCATGGGGGGCAGCTCCTTGGCGTAGCGCATGCACTCCCCCAGGGGCCGCCCGCCCTCCACCCCCGGGAGGGTGTCCAGCACCTCGCCGGACATGCACAGGTTCGTCATGGTCCGGCCCGAGACCTCAATCGCCTGGAGAATGGGCATTCCGGCGGTGAGGAGGGTGCTCATGGTGTGGGCGAACTGGCTGGCCCCGGACATGCGGACGATCTCCCCCAGGATGGGGATTTTCAGCTGGACCCTGGCCAGCCGGGGCCCGCCCTTCTCCGTGGCCCCGTAGAGCCGGACGGCAAAGGGGACCAGGGCCGTCAGCGCGATGAGGGGCAGGGTGTATTTCCGGAAGAAATGGTTGACGGCGATGAGGGCCCGGGTGACCCAGGGCAGGTCGATGTTCATGGACTCAAACATGCCGGTAAAGGTGGGCACGGCGTAGCCCATGATGATGCTCACCACGATGATGGCCACGAAGATCACGAAGGCCGGATAGGTCAGGGCGGATACCACGCTCTCGTGGGTCTTGTTCATCCGCTCGAAGTAGTCCGCCATCCGCTGGAAGGAGGACAGCAGGTCGCCGGATTCCTCCCCGGCCCGGACGGTCTCCCGGAAGGTGACGGGCAGGGAGCCCGCCCCCCGCTGCTCGAAGCTGTAGCTCAGGGCCCAGCCGTTGGACACGTCCTCGGACACCTGCCGCAGGAGGTTCCCCAGGGCCTTGTCCGCGCACTGCCCGGCCACCAGGTCCACGGTCTGCACCAGGGGCAGGCCCGCCTTCAGGATGATGGCGAACTGCTGGCAGGTGAGGGCCAGGCTCTTGGCGCTGATCTTGTGGAACCGGGCCAGGGGGTCCCGGGCGGCGGTCTTGGGCACCTCCTTCAGGGAGAGGACAATCTCGCAGCTCTGGCGGATCTGGGCCACGGCGTCGTTCCGGCTGACGGCCTCCACCACGCCGGAGACTTTTTCCCCGCTGATGTAAGCGCCCTCGTATTTATAAGTGGGCATAGGCAGGTCTCCTTTCGCAAAGGTCCCCCGTCTCAGAAGGGCCGCTTAAACCCCGGGGCCCGCATTGTGTCCACAGGGGAAGGGGGGGCCTTCGCCCCCGCCGCCTGGCTTTGGTCCCGGCGGGCGCCTTCATAGGTCTCCCGGCTGATGGTCCCGGCGGACAGCAGGGCCTGGAGGGCCTTGTCCATCAGGATGTTGCCGATGTTTCCGGTGGTCTGGATGGAGTTCACGATCTGGGGGGTCTTGCCCTCCCGGATCAGGTTGCGGATGGCCCCGTCGGTCTTCATCACCTCGCAGGCCAGCACCCGGCCGCCCCCCACCCTGGGCAGGAGCTGCTGGCTGAGCACGGCCTTCAGCGTCATGGACAGCTGCAGGCGGATCTGCTGCTGCCGCTGGGCGGGGAACACGTCCACGATGCGGTCAATGGAGTCCGCGGCGGAGTTGGTGTGTACGGTGCCGAAGACCAGGTGCCCCGTCTCGGCGGCGGTCAGCGCCGTCTCGATGGTCTCCAGGTCCCGCATCTCGCCCACGAGGATCACGTCCGGGTCCTCCCGCAGGGCAGCCCGGAGGCCGGAGGCGAAGGACTGGGTGTCCCGCCCGATTTCCCGCTGGTTGACGACGCAGCGAACGGGGGTGTAGACGTACTCGATGGGGTCCTCCAGGGTGAGGATGTGCTTGGCCTCGGTCCGGTTGATCTGGTTGAGGATGGCGGCCAGGGTGGTGGACTTGCCGGAGCCGGTTTCCCCGGTGATGAGCACCAGCCCCTGGCTGTAGCCGGGGAACTCCGCCGCCGCCTTGGGCAGGCCCAGCTCGCTCAGGGCGGGGATGTGGTCGTTCAAAAGCCGGATAGCGGCGGACCAGGCCGCCTGCTGGCGGAAGAGGTTCACCCGGCAGCGGACTCCGGCGATAGTCTCCGCCAGGTCCAGCTCGCCCACCGCCTCGGCCTGGCGGATCTCGGACCCGGCCAGCTCCTTGGCGAATTCCAGGCACTCCTCCTCCGTCAGGGGGACGTCCCCCATTTCCCGGATGGAGCCGTCAATCCGGCACCGGGGGGTGAGCCCCCGGACCAGGTGGACGTCCGAGGCCCCGTCCCGCAGGGCCTGGGTGATGTATTGCTCGACAGTCATAAATGCCCTCCTAAATACCGCCCAGGACCCGGTGGACCTCCTCGCTGGAGGTGACGCCGTTCAGGACCAGCTTGCGGCAGTTTTCCATAATGGGGTGGAAATCGGCGGCGGCCATGGCCGCTTCCAGCTCCTTGAGGGAGCGGGCGTGAATGGCCCGCCGGATCGCGGGATTGACGGGCAGGATCTCAAAGACGCCCACCCGGCCCCGGTAGCCGGTGCCGAAGCACTCGCCGCAGCCCGCGCCCTTGTAGAAGAGGTAATCCCCGGCGGGGAGGCCCAGGGCGGCCTGCTCCTCCAGCGAGGGGGTGTAGGGCTTTTTGCAGTGGGGGCAGACCCGGCGGACCAGCCGCTGGGAGACGATGCCCTTCACCGCCCCGGCGATGAGATAGGGTTCCACGCCGATGTCCAAAAGGCGGTCGATGGAGCTGACGGCGCTGTTGGTGTGGATGGTGGAGAGGACCAGGTGGCCCGTCATGGCGGCCCGCATGGCGATCTCGGCGGTTTCGCCGTCCCGGATCTCGCCCACGGCGATGATGTCCGGGTCCTGGCGGAGAACGGAGCGGAGGACGTTGGCGAAGGTCAGGCCGGTCTTCTCGTTGATCTGCACCTGACAGATGCCGTCGATGTGGTATTCCACCGGGTCCTCCAGGGAGACGAGGTTTACCTCCTCACTTTTCAGGCGGTCGATCATGGTGTACAGGGTGGAGGTCTTGCCGGAGCCCGTGGGGCCCACCATGAGGATGACCCCCTCGGTGGCGTTGTCTACCAGGCGGCAGAAGCGCTCCCGGTTTTCCCCCTCCAGGCCGATGCCGTCCAGCGTGGCCAGCTCCGGCGTCTTGCGCAGAAGGCGGATGACCACCTTTTCCCCGTGGATGGTGGGCAGGGTGGAGATGCGCAGGTCCAGGGTTTCCTGCCGGACGGTGACGTTGGCCCGGCCGTCCTGGGGAATCTGTTTTTGGGCGATGTCCATCCGGGCCATGATCTTCATCCGGGAGATCACGGAGTTCTGGAGCTCCCGGGGCACCGGAATGATGGCCCGGAGGGCCCCGTCGATGCGCATGCGGATGGTCATGCTGTCCTCGCCGGGCTCCATGTGGATGTCGCTGGCCCCCTCGGTGCAGGCCCGGTCGATGATGGAGTTCACCAGGCGGATGGCCGGGGCGGCGTCCGCCTCGTCCTCGTCCACGGTCATGCTCTGGGGCTGGGCCACGGCGCCGCCGCCGTACTGGCTGCCCAGGAGGTCCCGCTGCATGTCCTCGATGGCCTGCATGGCCCCCTGGTTGCTGTAGAGGTTCTGGACCGCCCGCTCCACGGCGGCGGAAGCGGCGATGACGGGCACCACCCGGCGGCGGGTGACCGCCCCGACCTCCTCCACGGCCATGAAGTTCAGCGGGTCCGCCATGGCCAGCCAGACCTCGGACCGGGTGGCCTTGATGGGAACGACCATGTGCTTCTTTGCCAGGTTCTTTGGCAGGAGCTGGGCCATGTCCGGCGGGATGGCGCAGGTGTTCAGGTCGATGAACTCCACGCCCAGCTGGCTCATCAGCGTGTCGATGAGCTGGCGTTCCGTGATGAAGCCGTGCTTTTGCAACACGGTGCCCAGGCGCTCGCCGCTGCCCTCCTGAAGCTTCAGGGCCTCGTCCAGCTGGGCGGGGGTGATGTCGCCGCTCTTGACCAGCAGGTCGCCGAGTCTGACGTATTTCATGGGGCTTCCCCTCCTTCTTCCGGTTCCTTCGGCGGATTCAGGCAGCGGATGACCACGCCTCCGTCGGGCGTCTGGGCGCTGATGGTGCTGTTGTTCCAGACGACTTTTAAATTCACGGTAAAGCAGCCGTCCGCATATTGGACGACGGGAACGTCGTCGGCAATTTTGACGGCGCTGTATTTCGTGCCGTGGTATGCGCCCCCGGCGCCGCCCTTTTCCGCGGGCAGGAGCTCCCGGCCCCCGGCGCAGACCCGCCCGTTTTCCAGGGTGATCCGGCAGTCCCCGTTATAGGTCGGGTCCTCGTCTCCGCTGACCTCGTGGGCATAGCGCAGCTCGGAGGCGATGGCGTTGGTCAGGGAGTTCAGCAGAAGCTGCGTCTCCGACTCCGCCGTGATGTCGAGATAGCTCTTCATTGCCATATTGAGGCCGGCGTTCAGCATCAGGCTCAGCAGCACAAGGATGAGCACGGCGCAGAGCATCTCCACCAGGGTGAAGCCGGCGCTGCCGTTCAGCTTGTGTTTCATCCGCCGCCTCCTCCCCCGGAAGCGGAAGCAATCGCGTAGGAGAGGAGCCGCTCCGTGCCGTAGAAATAGAGCCCGTCGCCCTCCCCCAGGGTGACGGGGGACGGCGGCAGTTCGCCGGGGGAGGGGGGCGTTTTGTTTTCCACCGTTACTGCCGGCGCGGTTCCGGCGGGGGGCGTGAAGAGGTCCGATTCAACGCCGGGCGGGGGGTCCTTCCGCTGGCGCTCCGCCTTGGTCAGGGCCTGATAATACCGGCCGTCGGCCTCCTGCGCGGTCCGGTCCATGCTGGCGGAGGCCATGACGGCCCCGAAGAGCAGCGTGATGGACAGCGCGCAGATCAGAATGGAGGCCAGCACCTCCACCAGAGTCTCGCCCCGGGAGCTTTGCAGCTTTTCGCTCATCCGCCCGCCACCTCCTTGGCAATCCAGTCCAGCTTCCAGGTTACAAGCTCCGTCTCCACTGGGACTGCTGCCGCGCCGCCTGGAGGCGAATCAAGGGGAAATTCGTCTGCCTCCGGGGAAAATTCGATGGCGGGAACGCCCTGGGCCGACAGCTCCGCCTCCATGCGGTAGACTTTGGCGTCGGACTCCTTCAAAGTGGCCGTCAAGTGGATGCGGCGGCTTTCGTCCATCTCCGCCTCTACGGTGACGGCCGGGAATTTCTCCTGAAGCTCAGGGTCACTGCCGTCCACGGTCACGGATAAGGAGGGGGGAATGAAAGAGGGGTCTTTATTAAATGAGGGAGGCGGATTTCTGAACGAGGAAGAGTAGGCGATGTTATATTCGGGAAATTCCTTGGAGAACAAATAGTCCAGCTCCTTTTGAAAGGTCAGGACGCCGTCAAGCTTGCCGCAGCCGAAGCTGCCGGACTTCTGCTGGATGTGATAATACTTGGTGGTGATTTCCCTGCCTTCCTCATCCTCAGTGATTACATCCCATCTGTAAATGGAATAGCTTCCCCGATATTCCGCCTGCTCCAGCTGGCCGGCGACCAGCCGGAGGGCGGAGGAAAGCGTCAGGTATTTTTGCTGCTCTTCGTAGCTGCTCCGGATTTTTCCGGCGTTGGAGGCCGCGGCCATGAGGATGGAAGCCGCCACCATCATGCACAGCAGGAAGAACAGCAGCGCCAGAAGGATGGACGCCCCGCGCTGGCTGTGCAGTTTTTCGCGCAGACGCTCCACGGGGCGTCCCTCCTTTCGGGTTCGATATCAGGCCCGCGGCTTCGGGGCCCGGCGGGGCGGGCAACCGCGCTCCCGGCGGCGCCGCCGTTCCGCGCTGTCCCGGGCGCCCCCGGCGGGGGGCGGGGCGTCCGGCGTCCGGATTTCCGGATCGCCGGAAGCATCCTCCGCCTTTTTCACCGTCAGGGCCAGCTCGTGAGACTGGGCCTCGCCGACCAGGAGGCCGTGCTCGCTGGTCATGGTCAGGGTAATGGTCAGGACGGCCTCGGGCGCCTCCTCCGCCGGATAGGTCAGGACAATGGCGTTTCCGGTCCCGTTTCCGTCCGCGTCCCGCTCCCACTCGACGGTGGGAGCGGCGGCGCCCAGCTCGAAGGCGTTGTCCAGGGTGACGGCGGAAATTTGGAATTTCAGGGTGTCCGCCGCCGTGCCGTCCGCCCCCTCCAGTACCGGGAGATCCCCGAAAAGGAGGGTGCAGCGGGTTTTCCGGACGGTCCCGGGGTCGGTTTCTCCGGGAATTTCGACAGGCTCTTCGAGGATCTCAAACCTGGGCTCCGGCAGCTCCAGGACCTCCAGCTGAACAGGGCTGTCGTATTCCTTCGGGCCGCCTTCTCCGGCGGCATACTGGAAGCGGATGCCGGCCATGGCCGTCAGTCCCGGCGGCGCGTCTTCGGTGCGGAAGCGGACGCGCACGGGCTTTTCGCCCTCGGCCTCCGGCTTCACGGTTTGGACCTGGATGCTGTCGTTTCCGCAGCTGGGTTCTCCCAAAAGCTCCAGGGTTCCGCCGCTCAGAAGCCCGCCTTCCTTATTGCCGGCCTTCATTTCCACGGTGACCGTGTCCCTGGGGAAGAGGAACATTCTGTGGGGACGCAGCTCCACGTCGTCGGTGACGTGGACCGTGATGGTCCGGGAGTAAACGATGCCGTTTACGGCGTAGGAGATCTTCAGGGTTGTGGTGCCGGGACTCCGGCTGACAATGGGCAGGGCATAGGTCTTCGCGCCCATGCCGGGGTCCTGGGTGATCCGGCCGTCCACGGCGGCGACGGAGGCGTCTCCGCTGTCCCAGGTCCAGCTGCCGCCCTCGGGGACCCGGTCCGTCAGCACCAGCCACTCCGTATAGGTGGAGCTCACAAACAGGTCCAGCGTAATGGGCGCGCCGCCCAAGGGCGTGCGGTTATGGTCGACACGCTGGATGCCGTTGCTGGGCCACTTGCCGTAGTGGGCCCGGACACTGCCGTTTTCCCGCGTCAGGATGGTGGGGAAGGGGTAGTCCTGGCCCTGCAGCTCCCCGGAGGTAGCGGGGGGATAGCTGTACTTGCCGGGAACGGGGATGCCCTCCGCCGTCTCGGTGGTGACCGGCCTGAAGGGCCCTGCCCTCCGGGCTTCTTCGTCCGTGCCGGAGGAGCGGTTTAAAAGCTGGTAGATGGTTTTGCCGCCGATGAGGTGGAGGCCGCCGGCGTCGTTTTCAATGGGGTCGCCTGCAAGCTGCTCATAGGTCAGGCCGGTGATGCCGCTGGAGCCGCTGGGGAAGCGGGTGGGGTCGGTGGTCAGGGTCCATTGATTTCTTCCCTGAGTGACCAGCCAGCCGAGGAATTTGTAGATCCAGTTCCCGGCGGCGTCGGAGCGATAAACGTATTGGAACACCGGCAGGCCGGCGGCAACGGAAGAACCGGTTTTGTAATAGGCGGCGCTCGCATCGTTGAGGCAGGGGCGGCCCGCCTCGTCCACGATTTTGAAATTGCTGTTGGTGGAAACCCGGGTATAGTCTCCATATCCGGAGTACTCCTGGCCGACCACAAGACCCGCGTCCCCCAGGTCGGTCCGGATTCCGGCGGCAAGAATGGACGCTCCGGTGCCGCCGTTCTGGGACAGGACCTCCTGCTCCAAATAGTAGCAGTTCGTTTTGGTGGAGACGCCGTGGTTTGCGGCGGTTCCGCCGCTTTCCAGAATCTCGCCCGCTCCGCCCACGGCAAAGAGCCCCTTGATCGCGGGATGGGAGCTCAGCGCGGGGAGGCGGACATAGCTGTAGCAGTCGGTCAGCTCGTTGCTGGTGAGGGTGGGGTTGGAAGCAGTGCCGTCATTTTCATAGCCGATGGTCCGGTTGGAGCTTCCGATCTGAAGGGGCTTCATATAAGCGCCGCCCACCAGGGCGCCGACATAGATGCCGCAGGCATAGCTGCTTCCGTCTCTGCGGACTTGGATGTCCGGGTCTACGGTGATGCTTCCGCCGGCATAGCAGCGGGTCATGCTCCCCTGGCAGGAGCCCACCAGGCCGCCGACGCGCATGTTGTCCTGGGCATTGGAGCCCTCCGCGAGTTCGATGTCCGCGTCCGCGGTGCAGGATTCCAGCGCCATGTTGGAAAGGCCCAGCAGGCCGCCCACGCCGGTGCCGCCCCAGGCCTTACCGCCTGCGGAAAGACTCGTGTAGGTATGGGCGACGATCCGGTAACCGGAGACGGCGCAGTTCTGCACGGCGCTTCCGCCGGGACGTCCGTTCTCGTCGTGGGAGGCGGCTACGCCGGCCAGGGCGCCGATGGCGTACCACTGGCTGACGGACCGGGGGGTGTGGGGCGGCTCTCCCGGGGCGGAGGCGCTGCCGTCATAGAAGCCGCTGGAGACGGTGCTTGTGCCGCTGGAGGAGTAGAGAATGATGTTCTTCAAAACCCCGTTGTACACCACGCCGAAGAGGCCCGCGCAGGACGCCAGCTGGCCCTGGATATCGACGTTTTCGATGACATAGCTGTCCCCGTCGTAGACGCCGCCGAACCAGCCGTCCAGATAGCCGCGGTTCGCATTGCTGGTGGTGTTGTCGTAGAATTCGGCAATGGGATAGTAGGTCTGCCCGTCCGCGCCCCGGAGGTCGTGGCTCTGCTTCCAGAAGTACTGGGTGGTTGTGGAGAAGGAGGACAGGTAGGGGAAGCTGGCAATGCCCTTGGCGCCCGAGGCGTTCAGCTCCACCACCGTGCGGGCGTCCCGGTTGATCCGGTTCCAGTTGATCAGCTCCAGCTGGTCAATGGAGCGGACGCCGTAGGGATTCCCCCTGGAACCCGGCGAGCCGCCGCCGGTGACAAAGGGTGTGTTTTCGGGGGTTCCGCCGGGCTTGGGGCCCCAGCCGGAAGGATACTCCACCGACAGCGCCCCGGCGAAGAAGGGATTCAGGGTGAAGGTAAGCCGGGCGTCCTCCTTGCCGTACTGCTCCAGGGTGAGGGTGCTGTTGGGGTAAAGGGTGGTGCTGTCGGGGTAGAGGCCGCCCAGGCTTTGGTCCAGGCCGAAGCTGTGGAAGGAGTGGAACTCAAAGCCGTCCGCCAGCAGCCCGAGCTGCTCGTCGGCCAGGCGGTCCCAATAGGCCGGGGTGTTTTCCGCCGCGGCTTCCTTTGCGGCCTCCAGGGTCCTCAGAACCGTGTGGAAGCTCTGCCCCGCCCCGGCGGTTCCGCCGGAGGCGGTGGAGTAGAGGAGGCGCTGGGATTCAAGGGAAACGGTGATGCCTTCCTTGTTGTAAAAGCCATAGCCGTAGCGGGTGACCACGCCGCGGTCGTCCCGGGCAAAGGAGAGGGTGGATTCCCGGGCGACGGTTTTCTGAGCGGGGTCCGCCGCCAGGGCGCTGATGTGATAGGTGGTCTTGCCGTCAATCTTCAGCTCCTCCCAGTAGTAAACGCCCATCTCGCCCAGGTCCATGGGCTCCGGCCAGGACCCGTAATGACGGACCGCGCCGTCCGCGTCCCGCACGGCGGAGGGATAGGGGGAGGGATTTCCCCCCGTGGGGAGGGACATGCCGCTCACAGCGTCCGCCGCCGTCAGGTCCGTGTAGCGCCGGGGGACGGCGCCGCCCGCGGCGGCCTCATAGTCGGCAAGGAAGGACTCGCCGCGGTAGGTGAAGTTGCCCTTGTTCAGATAGGAGGTGCCCGCCTGCCGTCCGCCGGCCTCCGTCCTGCCGCAGAAGCTGAAGACCTGGGCCCCCGCGCCGTCGGCCCGGAGGTCCATGGCGGCGTAAGCGTTCCGGATGGAGTTGGAGTTCCAGCCGGCAAAGCCGCAGGCAAGGGCTTCCGAGGTGCGCTCCTCCGCCTTGGCGGAGACGCGGCCCACGGCATAGGACGTGCTGATCTGGCCCTTGGCGTTCCAGCCCACCAGGCCGCCGATATAGGTGTGGCCGTAGTTGGAGGCGTCGCCGGAGAGAAGGGCGGAGTCCGCGGAGCAGTTTTCGATGATGCCGTCGTTCAGCCCGGCCAGGCCGCCGATATAGATCGTGGAGTCGAAGACGCGGCTGCTGAGGTTGGCGCCCTCCACCGCGCAGTTCCGCAGAATCCCGGCGTTGTTGACGCCCACCAGGGCGCCCAGATACGTCCTGCCCTCGGAGCTGGGAATGGTGATGCTCAGCTCCCGCTCGGGGTCCAGCTGGTAGACGATGTTCTCCAGCGTCCCGTTGGAGTAGCCGAAGAGGCCCGCGCAGACGCGGCTGCCGCCGTCGCCGCCCTCCGGGATTTGGAAGGCGATGTTCCGGATGGTATTGCAGCCGCCGTCGTAGGAGCCCAGGAAGGGCGCGCTCTTGGTGCCGATGGGGGCCAGGGTCAATCCGGCGGCGGAGTCGCCATAGCTGCCCACGGCGCCGTCCAGGTCCAGCACCTGCTGGAAGCTGAGATTGTGGCGGTTGTTGTAGTAATCCCCGTACTTGCTCAGGGCGGAGAGGTGCCGGGGCGTGCGGACGTTTGCCACCCGGTTGGAGGGCTGGGCGATCAGGTTCGCGGCATAGTCCGCGATGCGGCCGGTCACGTCCCCGGCGGGCTGGCTCCAGTCGGCAAGGGGCCCGCCGGACTTCGCCGCGTAGGGGATGACCGTCTCGGCAAAATGGGGGCTGTAGAAGCACTCGGCGGATTGGAAGTCCTTGAGCTTCTGGTCAAAGGCGAAGTGCAGGTACTGGAAGAAGTCCGGGCTGGTGAGGTCCCCGTTTACGAGCTCCGGGGGCAGGGGGGCCAGAAGGTAGGTTTTCCCCTCCCACGTCGTCTCGATGAGGTCCGCGCCGCTTGCGTAGGAGCGCGTCAGCGTTCTCTTTTCGCTGCTTCCGCCGGAGCTGTCAAGATAGGTATAGGTAATCGCAAAGCCGCCCGACGCGGGAAGGTCCTCCGCAAGGAGCGCCACGGCGTAGCCGTCGGAAACGGGCTGGCGCTGGGTCAGCTCTCCGAACTCCGTGTAATCCACGTACCGGACGTTGCCGCCGGAGAAGGCGGATTGACCCTCGGCATACTGCTCATAATAGACCAGGCTGGGTTCCTTGAACTCCGCCACCCAGTCGCCGTAGTGGGGGAGGTCCTTCAGCCCGGGGAACGCATACACGCGAAGATACCGTTTCAGCTGGAGGTTATAGGGGTGGCTGGCGGAAGCCGGCTGAACAAACCCGCCGCCCATATCGGTGGCAAACGTATTGGAGGTCATGGACGAATAGGACCTGCCCGTGGCCTTTTTATCACTGCCGCCCAGCGTTGCGCCGTCGGGGCCCAGGTAATAGGTGTTTTGGAACTCGTCGTTGTTTGCCGTTTCCTGCTGCTGCGTCAGTTCATAGACGGTATTCGCGTCAGGGTCCTGCCCGGGGAAGGACATGGCGGAATATACGTTCTCCGTTGAGACTTTGGAGTTGCTGCCCAGCGCGAGGCCGGCGGCCGTATCCCCCGGCCCCACGACAATGAATCCGGCGGCATAGCAGTTGGAGAGGTCAAAGCTCTGCGCGTCGCCAACCAGTCCCGCGGCGGCTTTGCCGGTCAGGTAGCAGTCGGCGTAGGAGTTTTCAACCGTTAAATTCTTGGAGCGTCCCACCAGTCCGCCCGCCACGGAGGTGCCGCGGATGTTGGTGGCGGAAAAGCTTCTTTCAATGCTGCTGCTGTCGTTGGGAACTCCGGACAGCTCTCCCGCCAGGCCGCCTGCAAAGGCGCCCTGGATCACGTATTTATAGGAGCCCTCCGCAGAACCGTTGGTCAGCAGGCTGCGGAGGTTGGTTTGCCCTTTCTCCGGCTCCCAATAAACCTGGCAGTCCGTGAAGGAAGCCGCACAGTAGGGCCCGGTGGCGCGGCCCGCCAAGCCGCCGGCGGCGCCCCCGGCGCAGCTGACGGAGGTGTTGCTTACGCGGATGTTTTCAAATTTCTCATAGGGGTCCCACCACTCGCTTACCTGCCCGGTGGTTCCCGCCTGGCCAACCACGCCGCCCCCGGCGGTGCGGCAGGTTATGTCGGAGCCGCTGACCTTGATATCGTTGAAAACGGTGTGGGCCCCGGCGCTGCCCACGAGGGCCCCCGCGGGCTTTGCGCAGGAGATCGACGCGCCGGCCAGGCGGACGCCGGTGAGGGTCACCGGCTTTGCCGAGGTGCCGTTGGGCGTTGCGGCGAAGAGCCCCGCGGCCGGTTTCCCCTGGGCGCTGTCCTCGGTGATATGCAGGTTCAGGATCTGGTTCCGCCCGCCGTTGAAGGTAAGAAGCTCGCTGTTTTCAATGGGGCGGAAGCAATACTGGGGATAGGTTCCGTTGTCATAGCAGGAGATATCGTCCAGCTGCACCGCCGAGTCCTTCCCCTTGACGAGGGAAAAATCAGAGTCCAGGTTTTGGAGGTGCCGCAGATTTTCCACCCGGGCGACGGCCCCATCGCTGAACTCGGCGAAAAGGCTGTTGTCCGTGTCGGAGTCGGAGGCGCCGACGGGCTTGTGCACCCCGTCGTCCAGCGTCACGTCGGCAGTGACCGTGAAGTCCCCGCCATAGGTGCTTCCGAGAGCGGGGGACAGCTGGGAGAAGCGCCAGTCCCTGCCTTCGTCCAAGGCGTCCAGAATCCAGGTATATGTAAGGCCACGGGAGCTGTCGGAGAGGGAGCCCTTCAGAGGCTTCTCCAGACGGCCGGAGGAGTCGAAGGGCGATACGGCGGGAGTAACGCTGTTGTCGTAAAGTACGATTTCCTTCCCCTGGTACTGCAGCTTCACCGTGCGCTTCACGGAGCTGTCCAGGTTCCCCGCGCCGATCAAGTCCCGCGCGGTTTGGGGAATTTTGATGGTGACGTCCACCAAAAGCCGGTCCTCATTGCGGATATTGACGATAACCTCCGGCGCGGGGAGGGGGAGGTACTCCGCCTTTTCCGCCAGGCTGCCGCCGTAGTACCCCAGCATGGGCGTCTGCTTCATCCGGTGGTCCCGGCCCAGGGCGGCCCAGGCGAAGGCGTCGCCGATGGAGGGAATGCCGGGGGCCTCGGTGTAAAACACGTCGGTGACGGCGCCGCTGACCGGCTCGTAGACGATGTAAAAATGCCCCTCCAGCAGGGCCGGGTCAACGGTCCCGGCGGGCAGCAGCACCTCCAGGGCGTCGGTGTTGGCCTCGCTGATATAGCGGGCCTCGGTCCCTGCGGGAATTCCGCCCTCGGGAGAGGCGGAGAGCGTCACAACCTGGTCCGCCGGCAGGGCGGGTTCCAGCTGGCGGCCTCCGTCCAGCAGAACGGCCCGGTTCTCGGCGGCCATGTAGATTTCCCGGGCGGCGTTGTCCAGCTCGGTGATCTTCAGGTAGTCCCGGTAATAGGCCGCCGCCACGGCGGAGACGCTTAAAAGAATCACCAGGATGGCCACCGCCGCCAGCGTCTCCACAAGGGAGAAGCCGCTGTTCCGTTTGTCTGCAATGCGTTTCCTCATCTGCTTACCTCAAATATGTGCCGGACGGCAAAAACTTGAATACATATCCGAATCGGATATCAGGAGCATTTTAACATATCCGAATCGGATATACAATACATTTCGCGAAAAACAGTAAAGGTATTTACTGGAAGGTGATGAAAGGGGAGGACGCTTGTGGAGCTTGATTATCAGGCCATCGGTGTTCGGGTGCGCCGCCTGCGGAAAGAGCGGGGGCTGACCCAGCAGACGCTGGCGGAGATCTCCAATCAGGAGCCGTCCAATATTTCTCACATTGAGCGGGGCGCCACAAAGCTCAGCCTGCCCACGCTGGTCAGCATCGCGAACGCCCTGGAAGTGACGGTGGACGAGCTGCTGTGCGACAGCGTGCCGGCGTCCCGCTCCGTGTTTCAGAGCGAGGTGGACCGCATACTGTCGGACTGCACCCACGCGGAGCTGAAGGTCATCACGGAGACGATCCGGACGCTGAAAGAGAACCTGCGGGAGCTGAACCTCCGGGACAAGGGGCCGTTTTCATGAGGGGGGACGCGCCGCTTCGGCGCCCTCAGTCGCTCTGGGCCTCCGGCCAGCAGCAGATGCCCACGTCCAGGGAGATTGGCTTGCGGAGGTGGAAGTTGGCGTACCGGCAGAACCAGCATCCGCTGCCGCAGACGAGCCCCACCGTCCGCACGGTGAACGCGGGGCAGCGCTGCCCCGGCCAGACGCTGCCGCCGGACATTGGCTTGCGAAGGGCGCGGCCCTTCGCCGGATCTCGCTGCATCGGCGTTCCGGCGTTCATCTTTGGCCCTCCTTTCTCCTGTTCCAATCGTGCGGTGGAAGCCGCGCGGAACCCCGCCGCGCGGTTTATTTTCCGCCCCCTGCGGGAAACGGCTTGACAAATTCCGAGAGGGCGTGCTATGGTCATTGTAGCAAAAAAATTAAAGATTTGATGCTTTGCGTAAATTCGGTTTGATTTTGCGCAGAATTTGCACGGAGGGAGGACCGGGTTTATGATCAAGCTTGCGCTGTGCGACGACGAGGCGGAACAGCGGGCGGCGGTGGGCGGACTCCTTGGGGAGTACGCGGCGGCCCGGCCCGGCCTTGCGGTGAAGCTGTCCGTTTTTTCCTCCGGCCGGGAGCTGCTGGCCGCGGCGGAGGAGTGCGGCGGCTTTGACCTGTATGTGCTGGACATTGTGATGCCGGAGCTCAGCGGCATTGACCTGGGCGTGCGCCTGCGGGAGCTGTACAGCGGCGGGGCCATCGTCTACCTGACCGTTTCCCCCGAGTACGCCGTGGACTCCTATGCCGCCAGGGCCTTTCATTACCTGATGAAGCCGGTGGAACCCGGGAGGCTTTACCAGGTGCTGGACCAGGCCGTGGCGGTGCTGGAGAAGCGGCGGGCGGCCTGCGTCGCCGTCCGCACGAAGGACGGGCTGGAGCGCGTGCGCCTGGACGAGGTCGTCTATGCCGAGCTGGCGGGCCGCACGGTGCGCTATCACCTGGCGGGCGGAGGCAGCCTGGACAGCGTCACGGTGCGAAGCCCCTTTCAGGAGGAGGTGGCGCCGCTTTTGGCGGACCCGCGCTTTCTGCTCTGCGGGGCCAGCTTCGCGGCGAACCTCTTCTATGTCACCGCCGTGGAGAAGGGGTTCCTCCGCATGGACGGAGGGGCCCGGGTTCCCCTGGCCCGGGGCCTGGCCGCTAGGGTCCGGCAGCGCTGGAGCGATTTCTGGCTGAATTCGACGGAAGGAGGGACGTTATGACGGTCTTGCGGGACGTATCCTTTCTGTGGTCGATGCTCCACGTGGTCTTTGTGTTCCTGATTTTCTTTGAGCCCCGGTACTCCTGGCGGAGGACGGTGTTCGTCAGCTTCGCGGGGGCGGGGACGCTGCTGTGCGTGAACGTGCTGGCCATGTTCTGGCGGGGGCCCGGCATCATTATGAGCATCGCCTTTTTTACCTGCACCATCCCCTCCATGGCGCTGTTCTTTCTGCTCTCCCAATACCGGGACGGGCGCTTCTTCTTTCTCTTCTGCCTGTCGGATACCCTGTGCTTCTGGCTGCTCCAGCTGACGAACCTGCTGGACCGGCTGGCGGGGGGCGGGTATGTGGTGCTGCTGGTCAGCCGCCTGCTGCTGTTCCCCTTGGCGGAGTGGTTCATCTGGCGTTATCTCCGCGTCCCCTGCCGGGAGCTCCAGAGGAAGCTGACCCGGGGGTGGTGGCTGTTCTCGGCGATTGGCCTGACATACTATTTGCTGATCATGGCCACGGCGGCGCCGGTGGACGCGCCCCTGCCCGACGCGGCGGGGCTGCTGCGGCTGGGCCTGGTTATGCTGCTGATGCCGCTGACCTATATTGCGATCCTCCACTCCCTCTGGCGGCAGATGCAGATGTATGAAAACGTCCGGATTATGGAGGTCCAGCGGCAGGACTATGACGCCCTCTGCCAGAAGATGGAGGTGGGGCGCATTTACCGCCACGACATGCGCCACCACCTGGCGGCGCTGGAGGGGATGCTTCAGCAGGGGGACGACGGAGGCGCGCTGCAGTATGTCCGGTCCCTCAGCGGCGGGCTGGAGGAGCTGGCCGAGCCGGCCCGCTGCGCCAATCCCGTCGTCAACGCGGTGCTGACGGCCTGCATCGTTCAGGCCGCCAATGCGGGCTGCACGCTGGAGACGAAGCTCCGGGTGCCGGAGAAGCTGCCCTTTGAAGAGACGGACCTTTGCGTGATTTTGTCCAACACGCTGGAAAATGCCATCCACGCCTGCCGGGAGCTGCCGGAGGACCGGAGGCGGATTGAGCTCCGCCTGGAGCTGACGGAGAACCGCCGCCTGTTGATCTCGGTGGAAAATCCCTGCCCGCAGCCGGTGGCCTTCCGGCCGGACGGCCTGCCGGAGAGCCCCCGGCGGGAGGGCCACGGCCTGGGGCTTCAAAGCGTGAAGCGGGTGACGGACAAGTACGGCGGCCTTTTCCGCTGCCAGTGGGAGCAGGAGCGCTTCCTGTTCCGGGCGGTGCTGATGCCGCCCGTGGACCAGGCGGCCCCCCAGAGGGGGCGGCGCGGCCTGAACCGGGGGACGGCGGCGGTTCTGGCGGTGCTGGCCGGCCTGATTTTGCTGAACTGCCTCCCGGAGCTGGCCGACACGCTGGAGGCGGTCCCCGTGCTGGGATGGCTCGTCCGGGCGGTGGATCTGCGGACCTATGCCCTGGTTTTCTGGAGGAATTGAGGGCCGCGGCCTAGAGGGTGTCTTCAAACTCCCGAAACGCAATCCGGCGGCATCTTTTTCCGCCATGCCGCGCTGCTCCGGCTTGAAAACCGTCAGGATTTCCGCGCCAAAGCGCCTTGCCTGACGAAAAGATCAGCTCCCATCCGGTATTCCGGGAATTGAAAGACACCCGCCGGAGGCCGCAGGGGGAGGGCTTCCCGCCCGGCGGCGCAGAGCCGGGACCGGGGGCGGTTCCGCCTTCGGTTTCCTCCGATTCGTCTTTTCGGCGCTTTTGCAGTGGACTTTTTGCCGGGACGGGTGTACAATCAAAATATTCGGGTGCCGGCAAAGCTGAACATATCCGCCGGCGGTTTCCGGCTGCGGGGAGGCCCGCCGCCGAAAACCCGCCGTGAATACGGTTCGGACTTGCCGGCTATCACACAAGGAAGGGAGCATACATTATGCTGAGTGAAAAGGTCGCCGCCCTGCTGAACGAGCAGGTCAACAAGGAGTTTTACTCCGCCTATCTCTATCTGGATTTCTCCAACTATTTTGAGGCCAGGGGCCTGGACGGGTTCGCCAACTGGTACAAGATCCAGGCCCAGGAGGAGCGGGACCACGCCATGCTGTTTTACCAGTACCTCCACAACAACAGCGCCAAGGTCACCCTGGGGGCCATCGCCCAGCCGGACAAGGTGCTGGACAGCGACATGACGGTGCTGAAGGCGGGGCTGGAGCATGAGCTCTATGTCACCGGCCTCATCAATACCATCTATGCCGCCGCCTATGAGGAGAAGGATTTTCGCACCATGCAGTTCCTGGACTGGTTCGTCAAGGAGCAGGGGGAGGAAGAGGACAACGCCAACGACCTGATTTCCAAGATGGAGCTCTTCGGCTCCGACCCCAAGAGCCTGTACATGCTGAACAGCGAGCTGGCGGGCCGCGTTTACAGCGCGCCGTCCCTGGTGCTGTAAGCTTTTGTGAAAGCGCAAAAAAGAGATCCGGAGGAAGCTTCCTCCGGATCTCTTTTTGTCTGGTTTAGCCGTTTAGTTTAGCGCTGCACTTCGCCAGGAACTTTTCGTTCCCGATGATGGCGCGGGTGTGGGTCCCCTTTCCGATGGGGCCCTTCTCGTCCCAGGCGGAAACCTGGAAGTCCACCATGCGCCCGTTCTCCGACACGCCGGTGATCTCCGCCTCCGCGAAGACCTTCATCCCCACGGGGGTGGGAGCGTCGTGGGAGATGTTCAGATGGGTGCCCACGCTGCCCTGGCCCTCCTCCAGGAAGGACTGGAGGCACGTCTGCGCGGCGTTTTCCATCATGGCGGCCATAAAGGGCGTGCCGAACACCGGCAGGGCCCCGGAGCCGACGGCCTCGGCGGTCAGCTCCTCTGTGACCGCCTGCTCCAGGCGGCATTTTGTTCCGATTAAAATCATAAGCAAGCTCCTCTCAGATTCCAAGCTCCGTCCAAAGGTCGTTGTACAGCTTCCGGGTTTCCAGGGGCAGAACCAGATATGCCTCGCAGCGGTCCAGTATCTCTGGGGGCGCGGCGATGATGTCGAAGGTTTCCTGGTCCAGCTCCTCCTCGTACAGCTCCTCGTAGTAGGCGGGATACTGCTCCAGCGCCTCCTGATTGGGGGAGCCGTACCAGAGGTAGTCCATGTTTTTAAGGTTGGCCTCCGTGGAGGCGATGAAGTTGATCCACGCCATGGCTTCCTCGTAGTGAGGCGCGTCCTTCAGCACGCACATGGCGTCCATGAACCAGTTGGACCCCTCCTCGGGAACCGCGAAGGCCAGGTCCTCGTTGTTCTCCAGCATGGTGAGGTAGTCCCCGGCGTAGTACACGCCGATGGCGGCGTTGCCGCCCTCCAGCTTTTGGAAAATCTCGTCCATGACGAAGGACTGATACACCCCCCGGTTCCTGGCGTCCTTGAGGAGCTGGAACGCCTCCCGGAGTTCCGCCTCGTCGGTGGTGTTGACGGAATAGCCCAGATAGAACAGGGCCGTGGCCATGGCGTCCCGGGAGTTGCGGAACATCAGCACGTTCCCGGCGTAACGGTCGTCAAACAGGACGGACCAGCTGGTGATGGGCTCCTCCACCATGGCCGTATTGTAGATGATGCCCACGGTGCCCCAGGCGTAGGGAACGCTGTAGCGCTCCTCCGGGTCGTAGGTCAGGCCCTTGAAGCGATCGGAAATCAGGGCGTAATTGGGAATCCGGCTGTAGTCCAGTTCCGACAGCATATCCTCCTCAATGAGCTGGGAGATCATGTAGTCGGAGGGGACGATCACGTCGTAGTCTCCCGCGCCGCTTTTCAGCAGGGAATAGAGGGCCTCGTTGCTCTCGGCGGTCTGGTAGTTGACGATGATGCCGGTTTCCTCCTCAAATTGGGTGATGAGGTCCTCGTCGATATACTCGCCCCAGCTGCACACGTTCACCACCGGCTGGGCGTTGGTGGCCTTGGCCAGCAGCATCACCGACACCAGGAAGCAGGCCGTCAGCACCCCGGCGGCGCCCCGGCTGAACCACTTCCCCCTGGGGGAGTCCAGGAACCGGGTGAGCCGCTGGGCGGCGGGGTTGGGGCGGCGCTCCGCCCCGGTTTTTTCCGCCCGGGCCTCCCGGAGGTTCACAATGACCAGCAGGACCAGCACGGTCACGAACAAGAGGGTGGACACGGCGTTGATCTCCGGCGTTACCCGCTTTTTCGTCATGCCGTAGATGGTCATGGCCAGGGTGGAGGAGGACGACCCGGCGGTGAAGTAGCTGATGATGAAGTCGTCCACGCTCATGGTGAAGGCCGTCAGGGCCCCGGAGGCGATGCCGGGCTTGATCTCCGGCAGGATCACCTTCCAGAAGGCCTGCATCCAGGTGCAGCCCAGGTCCTGGGCGGCGTCCACAAGGTTTTTGTCCATCTGCCGGAGCTTGGGGCCCACGGAGAGGATCACATAGGGGATGTTGAAGGTGACGTGGGCGATGAGCAATGTGCCGAAGCCCAGGGTCAGCCGCTCCGGCAGAACCACAACGCTCTGGACGCCGTTGAACCAAACGGAGAAGTCCCCCCAAAAGGTGAAAAAGGCCACAAAGAACAGGCACATGGCCACGCCGGTCACAATGTCCGCGTTCATCATGGGGATGCTGTTCACCGTGTTCAGCACCGCCCGGGAGCGCCGCCGCAGGCTGTAGAAGCCAATGGCGGCGAAGGTCCCCGCCACGGTGGCGATGGCCGTGGCCAGCAGGGAGACGAGCAGCGTGGTGTACACGCTGCGCATGATGAGCCGGTTCTGGAACAGGGACCTGTACCAGTCCAGGGAGAAGCCCGTCCAGACGATGTTGCTGTTGCCCTTGTTGAAGGAAAAGACAATCAGCAGCAGGATGGGCGCGTAGAGAAACAGAAAGACCAGGGCCATCAGGGCCCGGCTGCCCAGGCGGTTTCGTTTTTTCACAGCATCACCGCCTGTTCCTCGCCCTCGCCGAAGCGGTTCATGACTACCATGCAGACGACGACGATGACCATCATCACCAGGGAGATGGCGGCCCCCAGCT
>CANPTW010000036.1 GCA_947577075.1 uncultured Oscillibacter sp.
GGCCGGCCACGAAGATGCCGATGGTCAGCACCAGGAACACGTTCATGCCGATGAGGGCCAGGATGAGGACCAGCAGATAGGGCACCACCTTGATGATGCTGTACTGAAGGTCGCCCATGCTGGTGACGGTCTCGGGCCGGCCCACGACCAGCAGGACCACCAGGGTGATCAGGGCGGCGGGCAGGGCGATGAAGAAGTTCACCCGGAACTTATCCCGCATTTCGCAGCCCTGGGAGCGGGTGGCGGCGATGGTGGTGTCGGAGATCATGGACAGGTTGTCGCCGAACATGGCGCCGCCCACGCAGGCGCCCACCATCAGGGGGATGGACAGCCCGCCCTTGTCCGCCACGCCCACGGCGATGGGGACGATGGCGCCGATGGTGCCCATGGAGGTGCCGGTGGCGGTGCCCATGAAGGCGGAGATGATGAACACGCCGGCGGCCAGGAACTGCACGGGAATCAGGGAGAGGCCCAGGTTGACGGTGGCGTCCCGGCCGCCCATGGAGGCGGCCACGCTGGAGAACGCGCCGGCCAGCAGATAGATCATCAGCATGGTCAGAACGTCGATGTTGGCCGCGCCCCGGGCGAAGATGGCAAAGCGCTCGTCAAGGCTACCCTTGGTGATGGCGAAGGCCACCAGCAGGGCGATAAACATGGCGGTGACGGAGGGGAACTGGTAGAACGCCATTTCGACGCCCTGGGCCTGGAGAATCAGGCCGGCGCCGAGGTAGATCACGACGAAAATCAAAAAGGGGACCAATGCCAGGGCGCTGCTCTTTTTGTTCAGGTTATGTTCCATTTCGTTTCTCCTTTTCTTTACCGCTTTGTGAATGCGCCTTCCTTCGTCTGATTGCATAGTTTTCCGCTGAGAGTCTCCTTCTCTCTTGTTCAAAATTATAGCAGGTTTTGACAGAAATCGGTAATAGCTATTTTTTGGAATCTATCCACAGTTTTGCTGATAGTGAACGAATTCCTTCCAGATTGCAGAAACCGGAAGGGGAAAAGCGTCCGGAAATTACCCGCGAAAAAGGGAAGCGCCCCGGGGCGCTTCCCTTTGATGATCAGGCTTCCTTCGTTTTCCAGCGGTCCAGGGTGGGCAGGAGATCCGTCATGTACTTCCGGCTGGCCTCCGGGTCCCCGGGCATGTGGGGGAGGCACTGCTCCACCATCTCCTCCATGGTGCACTCCCGGAGGAACGCGCCGTTGTCCCAGCACCACACGCAGTAGTGCTCGTTAAGGGTTCCGTCCTGCTCCCGGCCCATGTGCTCGGGGGTGAGGGGCATGCCGCAGCTCTGGCACCGGAGGTCCGTCGGGTAGCCCAGAAGGTCGTTGATGGTCGTGCCGAAGAGCTGGGAAATGGCCTGCAGGGTTTCAATTTCGGGCACCGTGTCTCCCTGCTCCCAGCGGGACACGGCCTGGCGGGTGACGAAGAGCTTCTCCGCGATGTCGTTTTGGGAAAGGCCCGCCTTTTTCCGCAGGGCCGTGAAGTTGTCCTTGAATTTCATGGGTCCGCCTCCTTTGTGGGTTCAGCTTACCACGGGGGCGGCGGGCCGTCAAGCAACCGTCTGTTGCCTCCTCCCGGCGCAGCGGATGCTCCCGGTGAAGTCCTCGCCGTACACGCGAAACCATACCCGCTTCACGCCCCGCAGGTCGACGGTGAACGCCGGCTCCTGCCAGCTCTCCCACTTCCGAAGAAGCCCGGTGTCCCCATAGACCTCCAGCGTCACATGTCCCCGGGACACAACGGTTTCCACGGCGATCATCGCGCACCGTTTGGTCACCACATACCACGTCCCGTGCCGGGACCACGAGAGGCGCGAGCCGCCGCGTTCTACGGTACCGAAGGACTCGTTCCAGGCCGGGAGGCCGACCCGTCCCGTCCAGCGCTCCCGGTAGATTTTACAGAAGAAGCCCTCCGCCGGCTGGATGCCCGCTTTTTTCATGATCCAGAAAACGAACCCCATGCCCAGCGCCGCCATGCCAAAACAGAAGGCAACAAGCAGCAAGGTCTCCGCAATATCCATATCTCTTTTACCGGGGCCGGGCGGCGAAGACCTTCACGCTCCGGGGGCCGATGGAGAACCGTCCGTCGGGCACCGGGACGGGCCACTGCTCCGCCTCCCAGGTGTCCGCCAGCTGTTCCCAAATGAGATTCCGGGGCAGCTCCGGCAGCTCCACGTCCAGGGGCTTCCAATAGGCGTTGGAGGCGGCGTAGACGATCTGGGGCTCCTCCCCCTCCGCCTGCCCGGCGAAGAGGACGCCCACATAGCGCTCATGGTCCTCAAACTGGGTGCGCCAGGGGGTGACGCCGTGGAAGCTGACGTCGGGGAAGCCGTAGTACCCGTCGGAGAGGTTGGTCCGGAGAATCCGGAACCGCTTCCGCAGGGCGATCATGAGCTGGAAGAAGCGGAACATGTCCCTGTTTTTCTCCAGCATCCGCCAGTCCAGCCAGCTGGTCAGATTGTCCTGGCAGTAGGCGTTGTTGTTCCCGAACTGGGTGTTGCAGAACTCGTCCCCCGCCAGGAACATGGGGATGCCCCGGCTGCACATCAGAAGGGCGAAGGCGTTGCGGACCATCCGCCGCCGGAGGGCCGTGATCTCCGGGTCGTCCGTTTCCCCCTCGATTCCGCAGTTCCAGCTGTTGTTGTCGTTGGCTCCGTCGGTGCCCCCCCAGCCGTTTTTTTCGTTGTGCTTGACGTTGTAGCTGAACAGGTCCCAGAGGGTGAAGCCGTCGTGGCAGGTGATGAAGTTCACCGAGGCGTTCTTCCGGTCCCCGGACTGGTAGATGTCCCGGGAGCCCACCATCCTGAGGGCGGCGGCCTGGGCGCAGCCCGCGTCCCCCTTGAGATAGCGGCGCATGTCGTCCCGGTAGCGGCCGTTCCACTCCGCCCAGCGGTTCCAGGCGGGGAAAGACCCCACCTGATAGAGCCCTCCCGCGTCCCAGGCCTCGGCAATGAGCTTCACGTCCCCCAGAATGGGGTCGAAGGCCATGGCCTGGAGGAGCGGCGGCTTGTGCATGGGGGTGCCGTCCTCGTTCCGGCCCAGGATGGAGGCCAGGTCGAAGCGGAAGCCGCTGATGTGGTAGGTGGTGACCCAGTACCGCAGGCAGTCGATGATCATCTGGTGGACAATGGGGTGGTTGCAGTTCAGGGTGTTTCCGCAGCCGCTGAAATTGTAGTACTGCCCGCCGGGAGTGAGCAGGTAATAGATGTTGTTGTCAAAGCCCTTGAAGGAGAAGAAGGGGCCGTCCTCGTTGCCCTCCGCCGTGTGGTTGAAGACCACGTCCAGGTAGACCTCGATGCCGTTTTCGTTGCAGTCCTGGATCAGGCGCTTGAGCTCGTTGCCCTCCCGGTTGTACTCCAGGCCGGAGGCGTAGCTGGTGTTGGGGGCGAAGAAGCTGACGGTGTTGTAGCCCCAGTAGTTATAGAGCTGCTCCCCGGCCACCTGCCGGGCGTCCTGCATCTCGTCGAACTCGAAGATGGGCATCAGCTCCACGGCGTTGACGCCCAGCTCCTTTAAGTAGGGAATCTTCTCCCGCAGGCCCTCGAAGGTGCCCGGGGCGGCCACGGCGGAGGACTCGTGAATGGTGAAGCCCCGGACATGGAGCTCGTAGATCACCAGGTCCTCCGTGGGGATCAGGGGCCGGGGCATGTTGCCCCAGTCGAAATCGTCCTTCACCACCCGGGCCTTATAGTGCTGGTCTGTGGAGGACTTCACGCCCCACCTGCTCTGCCCGGTTACCGCCCGGGCGTAGGGGTCCAGAAGGTATTTCGACTTGTCGAAGATCAGGCCCTTCTCCAAGTCCCGGGGGCCGTCCACCCGGAAGGCGTATTCAAACTCCTCGATGTTCAGCTTGAACACGATCATGGAGTATACGTTTCCAATGCGGTAGCGCTCCGGGAAGGGCAGGACGGCGTAAGGCTCCGTCTCCTCCCGCCGGAAGAGCAGCAGCTCGATGGAGGTGGCCCCGTGAGAGTGAACGGTAAAGTTTACGCCGCCGGGGATGGCGGTGGCGCCGTTGATTTCATAAAAGCCCGGCCGCACGTCAAACCCGTTCAGGTGATCCATGGGGACCAGGTGGATGGTTCGGGGCAGGGCCACTGCGGGGACGGACGCCTCGGAGGCGGCCGCTTGGGTTGCGATGTTGTCCTGTGTTTTCACCGGGAACTCCTTCCTCGCCGGTCCGGCGACTGTAGAATACGGTCTCATTATACAGTACGCCCTCAGATTTGTCATAACTTTTTTCCGTTTTTGTAAGATTCCACAAAGTCTTTGTGAGAAAGTGCTATTTATAATATAGTCAACGCAGTTGAAAAGAAGCATACACTTCTTTTCAACCGGCAGGCCTATGGCCCGCCGGGGCGCAAAGCGCCTGTGCGTTTCCTATGAAGGCAAGCACCGTATGGAAAAGAATCCTTTGGACTCTTTTCAGCTGTGCTGACTATAGAAGCGGGTCTGCGGCGGTGCCTCCCTGCCAAAAGGCGGCGTCCGGATTTTGACCCGGCGGCATTGCGGAACGGGACATTTTTTTCGGCGGGGTGAAAAATTCCCCGGGGCCCGGCCGTGTTATAGGCAGAAGGGAGTGAGGAGCGTGGTTCCATTTGGTACCGATGAAACCATCCGCCGGATTGTGGCGGCATACAGCGATATGCTGCTGCGGCTGGCCTGTACCCGCCTGGGCTCCACCGCCGACGCGGAGGACGCCGTGCAGGAGGCGTTTTTGCGCCTGCTCACCGCCCGGCCCGTCTTCCGGGACCAGGAGCACGAGAAGGCCTGGCTGATCCGCACCACCCTTCAGCGCGCCGGCGACATCCGCCGCCGCGCGGAACAGCGGAACATCCCCCTGGAGGACGTGGCGGAGCCCGCGGCCCCGGAGAGTCCCGGCGGGGAGCTTCGCGCCGCCGTCCGGGCCCTGCCGGAGATGTACGGGGCCGTCATTCACCTTCACTACTACGAGGGATATACCATCAAAGAGATCGGGAAACTGCTGGGCCTGCCCGCCGCCACGGTGGGCACCCGCCTGGCCCGTGGCCGGGAGCGGCTGCGGCAGATGCTGAGGGAGGACGTTGTATGAACCGGGAAGACTATCGCAAGGCCTTTGACGAGCTCTCCTTTTCCGCGGACTTTCAGGAGCGGACGGCGGACCTGCTGCAACAGCGCGCCCGTGAATTGGAAAAGGAGCGTACCGAAATGACCTTCAACAAAACCAAACGAATCGCGGTGCTCATCGCCGCCTGTATCGCCCTGCTGGCGGTGTCCGTGTCCGCCGCCTATATGTGGCTCACCCCCGCCCAGGTGGCGGAGGAGCATAACCAGCCTCTTCTGGCGGAGGCGTTCCAGGGGCCCGACGCCATTGCAATCAACGAAACCGTGGAGAGCGGGGACTTCTCCATCACCCTGCTGGGCCTGGTCTCCGGGAAAAACCTGGACGTGCTGAACCAGGACCTGGAGAAGGACCACACGTATTCCGTGCTGGCCCTGCGGCGGCTGGACGGGACGGCCCTGACGAACGAGAATCACAGCCTGACCCAATACACCATGACCCCCCTGGTGGCGGGCTGCTCTCCCGCAGCGGTGAACATCTGGACCCTGGAGGCCGGTTGCTCCGGCATGGCCAAGGACGGGGTGTACTACTACCTGCTGGACACCCGGAGCATTGAGATGTTCGCGGACCGCACGGTCTATATGGCCTTCTATGAGGGATTCGTGCCCAACAACTCCATTTTCACCGTGGCGGAGGACGGGACTATCGCCTTTGCGGAGGACTTCGCCGGCGTCCAGGCCCTCTTCACCCTGCCCCTGGACCCCGCCAAGGCGGACCGGGCGGCGGCGGACGCCTTCGTGGAGTCCACCGGCATGAACGGCTGGACCAACGAGCGTTCGGACCCGGAGGAGGAATGGGACATTGAGCGCCGGGAGACGGAGGACGGCGAGGAGATTACCCTCCGGCCCAAGCCGGAAGGCGGAGAGGCTCTGGAGTTCGCCACAGAGGAGGAGCTTGCGGCCTATGCCGAGGCGGAGAGGGCCAATCTTCAGGCGGACCTGGACCGGGGGACGATTTCCCGGGAGACCTATGACAAATCCATTCGGGACTTGGAGGAGGCCCTGCAGGGCGTTCGGGACGGCACCCTGGCGGCGGCCATTCTGGAGGACGGCGGCCTGTTCACAACCACTGTCCCCACGGAGGGCGTCCGCTTTGAGGTGACGCAGGACGGCGTAATCGCCTCCAACGACGGATGAGACAAAAAAGGACCGGCGGGGATGCGTCCCTGCCGGTCCTTTTTATGCTCAAGGTAAGACTGCGCTGCCGCCGCTCCGGCCTGGTGTTTCACCGGACTCCCAAAGCGGGATAACGTTCTTTTGCTTACGTTTCTTTCAAGAAAAGTAAGTTACAAAAGGGTGATCCCCGCCTTCTCGCAGCCCTCCAGGGTTTCCCGATCCCACAGGCTGACCTGGACCTCGCCGATGTGGCAGGCCCCCAGGAGGAGCATGCACACCCGGCTCATCCCGATGCCGCCGCCGATGGACTGTGGCAACTCCCCGTTCAGCAGCATTTGATGGAAGGGGAGCTTCCTCCGCTCGTCGCACCCGGCGGCGGTGAGCTGGCGGTCCAGGGCCGCCGCGTCCACCCGGATGCCCATGGAGGAGACTTCAAAGGCCCGCTGGAGGGTGGGATTCCACATGAGAATGTCCCCGTTCAGCTCCCAGTCGTCATAGTCCGGGGCCCGGCCGTCGTGGCGGGTTCCGGATTTCAGGGTTTTGCCGATCTGCATGAGAAACACCGTCCGGTGCTTCCGGCAGATCTCCGTCTCCCGCTCCGCGGGCTCCAGGTGCGGATAGCGGTCCTCCAGCTCCTGGGTGGTGATGAAATACACGTCCCGGTCGGGCCGGAAGTCCAGGACGGGGAAGTGGTTGCGCAGCACCGAGGCGGTGTCGCACAGGGCCCCCGCGATGTCCCGGACGGTGTCTTTGAGATACTGGAGGGTCCGGTCCTTCGGACCGATGTGCTTTTCCCAGTCCCACTGGTCCACATAGATGGAGTGGAGATTATCCACCACCTCGTCCCGCCGGATGGCGTTCATGTCGGTGAAGAGGCCGCTGCCCATGGGGAACTCATAGCGTTTCAGGGCCAGCCGCTTCCACTTGGCCAGGGAGTGGACCACCTGCCCCTCGGTGCCCACGTCGGGGATGTCGAAGCAGACGGGGCGCTCCACGCCGTTGAGGTCGTCGTTCAGGCCGGTGCGCCCGTCCACGAACAGGGGGGCGGAGACCCGGTGGAGGTTCAGGCGGAGGGTGAGGTTGCGCTGAAAGTCCTCGTGGATGAGCTCGATGGCCCGCTGGAGCTCGTTGTTGCTCAGGGGCATATGATAGCCGGTGGGGATGGTGAGCTTGCTCATGTGATAAAACCAGTCCTTTATTCAAAATGTGGGGTCGAAGGGGTTACAGCTTTTCCAGTCCGAGGCGCAGGCGGCGGAGGGTTTCCTCCCGGCCCAGGATGTGGCAGATCTCCACGGCGCCGCCGGGAGTGACCTGCCTGCCCGCCGCGGCGATGCGGACGGGCCACATCAGCGTGGCGTTTTTCACGCCTAAGGTTTCCGCCAGGGCGATGAGGCAGTCGTGAACGGCCTCCTGGGTCCAGTCCGCCAGGGACTCCAGGGCGGGGAGGGCGGCCTCCAGCATCCGCCTGGAAACCTCGCCGTCGGTCTTGGATTTCTTGTTGGTGAAGAGGGCGGCGTCATAATCCGGCAGGGCGTCGAAGAAGTCCACCTTCTCCGGGATGTCCGTCAGCTTCTCGCACCGGGCCTGGAGCAGGGCGGCCACGGCGGCGGCGTCAATGGCCGGGTTCTGCACGGCCTGCCGGATGTAGGGCTCCGCAATTTTGGCGAAATCCTCCGGGGCCAGGCGGCGCAGATACTGGGCGTTAAAATAGGTCAGCTTGTCGATGTCGAAGATGGCGGGGGACTTGGAGATGCCCGCGATGTCGAAGGCGTCCACCAGCTCCTCCAGGGAGAAGATCTCCTGCTCGCTGCGCTCGCCCTTGGGGGCCCAGCCCAGCAGCGCCACATAGTTCAGCACGGCGGGGGTCAGATAGCCCTGCCGGATCAGATCCTCATAAGAGGGGTCCCCGTGGCGCTTGGACATTTTGTTGTGCTGGTCCCGCATGACGGGGGAGCAGTGGACATAGGTGGGAATGTCCCAGCCGAAGGCCTCATAGAGCAGGTTGTACTTGGGCGCGGAGGAGAGGTATTCGCTGCCCCGGACCACATGGGTGATGCCCATCAGGTGGTCGTCCACCACATTGGCGAAGTTGTAGGTGGGCAGGCCGTCCCGCTTCAGAAGGACCTGGTCGTCCAGGGTCTTGTTTTCCACGGTGATGTCCCCGAAGGACACGTCGTGGAAGGTGGTGGTCCCCTCCCGGGGGATGCGCTGGCGGATGACGTAGGGCATGCCCGCCAGGAGGTTGGCGTCAACCTCCTCCCGGCTCAGGTCCCGGCAGGGGTCCGCCGCCCGGTCCCAGTCCCCGGAGTCCTCCTCGGACTCGGTCTTTTCGCAAAAGCAGTAATAGGCCGCGCCCTTCTCCACCAGGAGCCTGGCGTACTTCCCGTAAAGATCCCGCCGCTCCGACTGGACGTAGGGCCCCGTGGGGCCCCCCACGTCGGGGCCCTCGTCGTGGGTCAGGCCGCACTCGGCCATGGTGCGGTAAATAACGTCGGTGGCGCCCTCCACCAGGCGGCCCTGGTCCGTGTCCTCAATGCGGAGGATGAAGGTGCCGTGGTGGTGCCGGGCGATGAGCCAGGTGTACAGGGCGGTGCGGAGATTGCCCACGTGCATGTACCCCGTGGGGGAGGGGGCAAAGCGGGTGCGGACCGTCCCCTTGGGGATGCGGGCTTCCATGTCCTCAAAAAAGCGGCTGTCGGACGCCATAGAAAAACCTCCTGGTCAAGCCGGGAGAGCCCCGGCGGCATTCAGAATCGATGCGTTTGCGCGCTACCATTATCCACGCTTTGGGGCAAAAAGTCAAGGGCCCCGAGGGGACCGCCTCCGCCTTTTCCCGCCCCTTTTTGCCATATACTCTAAAAAAGCCGCCGCCGCGGACCCCGGCTTTCTGTCCCTTCGTCACTTGCAAAGGGGGAGGGGGCTTGTTAGAATATCTGTGGCACAGGAGCTTTGGCGGCTTCAGGGGCCGCTTCGGGCGGCCCTTGGGCCGAAGGCCCCCTTCCACGCTTGACAACTGATTTTGATATTATGAGGTGCTGCATGTATCATACCGTAATTTTCGACCTGGACGGGACCCTGCTGAACACCATCGAGGACCTGGCCGCCGCCGGGAACTGGGTCTGCCGCCGCAACGGCTGGCCGGAACACTCCCTGGAGCAGTTCAAGGCCATGGTGGGCCACGGCATCCCCAATCTGGTCTCGAAGTTCTCCCCCGAGGGCTGCCAGAGCCCCCTGATTCTGATGAACACCCTCTCCCAGTTCAGCGAGTACTACGGACAGCATAACATGGACGCCACCGTCCCCTATCCCGGCGTGGCGGACCTGCTGGGGCGGCTGAAGGCCGCCGGGGTTCAGATGGCGGTATACTCCAACAAGGCGGACGGCTTCAGCCGGGCGATGGTGGAGCATTATCTGCCCGGCTTTTTCCGGCTGGTCCGGGGGAAGGTGGACGGCGTGCCCGTAAAGCCGGACCCCGCGGGCATCCACAGCATCATGAAGGAGCTGGACGCCAAGCCGGAGACCACCCTTTTTGTGGGGGACAGCAGCGTGGACATTCAGACCGGGCATAACGCGGGACTCAAGACCTGCGGTGTGACCTGGGGCTTCCGTCCCCGGGCCTCCCTGGAGGAAGCCGGGGCGGACCGCCTGGCGGATACCATGGAGGAGCTGGAGGCCGCCGTTCTGGAGGGACCATGGGCCTGAGCTTCGAGGAGGCGGGAGACCTGCTGGACGTGCTGGCGGAGCCCTTCCCGGAGGCCCTGTTCGACGGGCTCAACGGCGGGGTGAACCTGCTGGAGGAGCTCCGGTCGGACCCGGAGTTTCCCGTGGGGGAGATGTATATCCTGGGGGAGTACTGCGACGACCTCCTGGGGCGGTATATCAACCTCTATTACGGCTCCTTCGCCGCCCTGGCGGAGAAGGAGGGCTGGACGGAGAAGGACTGGGCGGAGGAGCTCCGGCAGACCCTCTCCCATGAGCTGACCCATCACATGGAGGCCCGGGGCGGGCTCCACGCCCTGGACGACAAGGATGCGGCGGAGCTCTCCGCCTGGCGGGCGGAATACGGAGCGAGCGAATGACAAAACCGGAAGGGGATTCCCCTTCCGGTTTTCTGATGCTATTTCGTGGGAAAGCCGAACCGGCCCCGCATATCGAAGAGGAAGCGCAGGAAGCCCTCCGGGTAGGGGACGAAGACCCCCTGGCCCAGCAGGTCCAGAATCTCCTCCAGGGAGGCCCAGCGGACGGCCCGGACCTCCTCCTTCTGGAGCGTCAGGTCCTCTAGGCGGAGGTCCCTGGTGAGGAGGTAAAAATCGTCAAAGCCGCCGTCGAAGTTCACCGTCACCGAGGGCCGGAGGCCGCCAAGGTCCAGGGGATACCCCAGCTCCTCCCGGAATTCCCGCTCCGCCCCCCGGCGGCTGCTCTCCCCGGCGTCCACGCCGCCGCCCACGGACACATCCCAGAGATTCGGAAAGATGGATTTCTCAGGGGTACGCTGCTGGATGAGCAGCCGCCCCCGGCTGTCGAAGACGCAGACGTGGACCACAACCCGGTACTCTCCGGGGCTCCGGGGCGCGTTCCGCTCCCCGGTCTTTCCCAGGGGGAGGCGGTTTTCGTCGTATAAATCTACCAGTTCCATAAAAGCTCCCTCATTGCTTTGCCGCCGTCCTGTAGTCTCCGCCGGGGCGGTAGAAGGGACAGGCGGTGTTGGTCCCCTTCAAAAAGCGCTCCATCTCGTCCTCGTCCAGGTCCATGGTGCAGACGAAGGACTCCAGCTCCTCGTCGTAGTCATAGCACACGCAGTCCTCGCAGATGTTGGCCATTGGGCATCACCTCTCAGAGGATGATAGCATAAATTCCGTCCACATCCAAGTGTTTTTTTACCGCCAGCTCCTCCAGGGCCTCCCGGGCTCCCGGCGGCGCGGCCCAGCACAGGCCGCACCCGGCGGTGACGCTCCGGGGCACGGGAATCAGCCGCCCCGGCAGTCCCCCGGATTTGCAGGCGGCCTCCATGGCCATGGCCCCCGCCGTGGTGCGGAAGGTCACCACGCACTTCTCCGCCCGTTCCCTCATTCCGCCTGGGCCTCCCGCGCCAGGATGGCCACGGCCTCCGCGGCGGCGTCCGTCTCCGCCTCCGTGTTGAACCAGGACCAGGAGAACCGGACGGCCCCCTGGTCCGTGGTTCCCAGGGCGCGGTGGAGCCTGGGGGCGCAGTGGGCGCCGGGGCGGGTGGCGACGGCAAAGCGCTCCGCCAGCTCGTCGGAAACCTCGGCGGAGTCGAGATTCCCGATGTTCAGCGTCACGATGGGGGCCCGGAGGGGGGCGGCAGGGTCCCCGTAGACCGTTACCCCAGGGAGATCCCGGACCGCCTTGTAAAACCGGCGGGCCAGGGCGTCCTCATGGGCGTGAACAGTCTCGGCGCCCGTCTCGTTCAGAAAGTCCAGGGCGGCGCTGAGACCCGCCAGGCCGTGGCCGTTGAGGGTCCCGGCCTCCAGCCGGGTGGGGTACTCGGCGGGCTGGGCCTCGGAGTAGCTTTGGACCCCGGTGCCCCCCACGGCGAAGGGGCGGATCTCCAGCCCCTCCCGGAGGCAGAGCCCCCCGGTGCCCTGGGGGCCCATGAGGCTCTTGTGCCCGGTGAAGCACACCACGTCGGCGCCCAGGGCCGCCATGTCGATGGAGAGGACCCCCGCCGTCTGGGAGGCGTCCAGAAGGAAGAGGAGCCCGTGGGCCCGGGCGAAGCGGCCCACGAATGCAATGTCCACCACGTCCCCCGTCAGGTTGGAGGCGTGGGTGCAGACCACGGCCCTCGTCTCCGGACGCAGAAGGCGCTCGAACGCGCCGTAGTCCAGCCGCCCCCGCCTGTCCGCCGGAACGAAGTCCACCCCCGCCCCCCGCTCCCGGAGGCGGTACAGGGGGCGGAGGACGGAATTGTGCTCCAGGTCCGTGGAGAGGATGTGGTCCTCCGGACTCAGCAGGCCGCTGATGGCGATGTTCAGCGCCTGGGTGGAGTTCTGGGTGAAGCACACGTGGTCCGCCCGGGGACAGCCCAGCAGGTCGGCCAGCTTCTCCCGGGTCTCATAGATGGTCCGGGCCGCCGACAGGGCCCCCTCGTGCCCGCCCCGGCCGCAGTTGCCGTAGGAGGACAGGGCCTCCAGCACGGCCTGGGCCACGGCGGGGGGCTTGGTCCGGGTGGTGGCGGCGTTGTCCAGATAGATCACGGCTTGACCACCTTGCCCGCCCCCGCCAGCTTCTCCACGATGGCGTACATGTTGGTGACGCTCCCCACTGCCAGCTCCTCCGTCAGCCCGTAGTGGTTCAGGCAGGTGCCGCAGGTGAGGATCTCCACCCCCTGGGCCTCCAGCTGCCGCAGGTCCTCCAGGGAGTCGGAGCCCCGGCAGGTGAGGCGGGCCCCGCCGTTGTAGAAGAGCATGGTCTTCGGCAGCTCCGGGAGCTGGCCCACGGCGAAGAGGAAGCCCTTCATCAGGGCCGCGCCCAGGTCCTCGCTGCCCCGGCCCATAACGGCGCTGTCCACCGCCACCACCAGGCTGCCCCGCTGGTCCGGCGCGCAGGCAAGGGGAGGCTCCTCCAGAGGGGCTTCCCCGATGGGGGACGTCACCTCCATGGCGACCACGAATTCTCCCTCGCCCAGCTTCTCGGATTTCGCCGCCAGCTTGTGCCCGGCGGCCATCCGGGTCAGGTTCTGCACGGCGATCTCATTGTCCACGCGGACCTCCAGGGTCCCCGGCTCCGTCATCTCCCGCAGGGCCCGGGCGGCCTTCACCACCGGGATGGGGCACTGCTCCCCCATGGCGTTCACAACGGTTTTTCCCATAGCGCTACCTCCGTCTTCCGCCCCTGAAAGGCGTCTTCAAGCTCCCAAAACCGCGGCCTCGGGGGGCGCCGCTCCGGCTTGAAATCCGCCGGGATTCCCCCGCCGGAGCGCCCTGCCCGGCAAAAAAATCTGCCCCGATCCAGTATCCGGGAGTTTGAAGAAACCCTCTGGGGCGGGTGTTGTCCCTCTATTGTACCGCCGGGAGCGGTGAAATACAAGGGTTGTTTTTTAAAAAGGATACCGGCTGATTTTTTCGGGAAATGCCTTGACAGGGCGGAAGGGGGGCGGATACAATAGGAAAACCAGATTTTAAAAGATGCGAGGTCGTTTTATGAAAACACCCTTTGTCACAAAAGAACAGCTGGAGGCCGCCGCCGCCCGATATCCCACGCCCTTCCATATCTACGACGAGCGGGGCATCCGGGAGAACGCCCGGCGGCTGCGGGCCGCCTTCGCCTGGAACCCCGGCTTTCGGGAGTACTTCGCCGTTAAGGCCACCCCCACCCCCGCCATTTTGAAGATTCTCCATGAGGAGGGCTGCGGCTGCGACTGCTCTTCCACGGCGGAGCTGCTGCTGGCGGAGGGCTGCGGCATCACCGGGGAGGCGGGGATTATGTTCTCCTCCAACAACACCACGGAGGAGGAGTTCCAAACCGCCTGCCGCCTGGGGGGCATCGTCAACCTGGACGACATCACCCTGATCGACACCCTGGTGAACGCCGTGGGGAAGGTACCGGAGAAAATCTGCTGCCGCTATAACCCCGGCGGGGTCTTCACCCTGGGGGAGAGCCGGGACGGCGTTCAGGTGATGGACAGCCCCGGGGACGCCAAGTACGGCATGACCCGCCCCCAGCTGGCGGAGGCCCTCCGGAGGCTGAAGGCCCTGGGGGCGAAGGAGTTTGGGCTTCACGCCTTCCTGGCCTCCAACACCCTGTCCAACGAGTACTACCCCGCCCTGGCCCGCATTCTCTTCCGTCTGGCGGCGGAGCTTCAGGCGGAGACGGGCTGTAAGATCACCTTTATCAACCTCTCCGGCGGCGTGGGGGTGCCCTACCGGCCGGAGGAGCCGGAGAACGACATTGCCGTCATCGGCCAGGGGGTCCGGCGGGCCTATGAGGAAATCCTGGTTCCCGCCGGGATGGGCGGCGTGGCCCTGTACACGGAGCTGGGCCGGTATATGCTGGCCCCCTATGGCCACCTGGTCACCCGGGCCATTCACGAAAAGCACATCTACAAGGAGTATATCGGCGTGGACGCCTGCGCCTGCAACCTGATGCGCCCCGCCATGTACGGGGCCTACCACCACATCACGGTAATGGGGAAGGAGGATGCCCCCTGCGACCACAAGTACGACGTGGCGGGGAGCCTCTGCGAGAACAACGACAAGTTCGCCGTGGACCGGATGCTCCCGAAAATCGACATGGGGGACCTGCTGGTGATCCACGACGCCGGGGCCCACGGGTTTTCCATGGGCTACAACTACAACGGCAAGCTCCGCTCGGCGGAGCTGCTCCTCCGGGAGGACGGAAGCGTGGAGCTCATCCGCCGGGCGGAGACGCTGGAGGACTACTTTGCGACCTTGATTTGGTAGTTACGTTTCTCGAGAGATATGGAGACGCCCTCTAGCGGCTTTGCCGCTTAGAGAACCCGTATGCCCCGAGGGTAAACGTAACCAAACGAGCGTTCGCCCGCCCTGCCTGTCCGGAGGGCATCCAGGCCGAAGCGACGGCGACGAAAGACCGCCTGGGAGTTCAATTCCCAGGCGGTTTCTTTCAGCTTAAAGTTTCCGGAGCGCGTCCACCAGGGCGGTTTTGCCCTCGGTCTTCTCGTCCTTCATTTTGATGATCCGGGCGGGGCTTCCGGCCACCACGGCGTTTTCCGGCACGTCCTCGATGACCACGGCCCCGGCGGCCACCACGGCGTTTTTCCCGATGCGAACCCCCTCGATGACCACGGCGTTGGCCCCCACCAGCACGCCGTCCTCCACAATGACGGGGGTGGCGGAGGCGGGCTCCACCACGCCGGCCAGGACGGCCCCCGCGCCGATGTGGCAGCGGGCCCCCACCGTGGCCCGGCCGCCCAGGACGGCCCCCATGTCGATCATGGTGCCCGGGCCCACCACCGCGCCGATGTTGATGACCGCCCCCATCATGATGACGGCTCCCTCGCCGATTTCCACCTTTTCCCGGATAATGGCGCCGGGCTCGATGCGGGCCTTGACCCCCTTCAGGTCCAGCAGGGGGACGCCGGAGTTCCGGCGGTCGTTCTCAATCACCAGATCCGTGATCTTGTCTCGGCTGGCCTCCAGAATGGGCTGGAGCTCCGCCCAGTCGCCGAAGACGGTGAAGCTGTTTCCGGAGCCGAAGACCCTGGCGGAGCCGAAGTCCACGGGAGCGGCGGTGTTGACGTAGAGCTTCACCGGGGTCTTCTTTTCCGAGTTTGCGATATAGTCGATGATTTCCTGTGCGTTCATAAGAACCCTCCATAAAGATCCCGCCGCGCTGCCGCCGCAAGGGCCGGCCGCCGCATGCCACGGCGGGATACCGTTCTTTCGGCTGCGTTTCTTTCCGGAAAAGCAGCTCACTCCCCAAACAGGATTTTTTGCAGGTCGTAAGTTCCGTTGGGCCTCCCCGGCAGCAGCCGGGCCATATGCAGAGCGCCGTTGACGAAAATCTGGCGGCTGGCCGCCCGGTGGGTGAAGGCCAGCTCCTCGTCGGGGCCGAAGAAGTGGACGGTATGGGTCCCGGCCACGGAGCCCCCCCGGAGGGCGTGGACGCCGATCTCGTCCTTCCGCCGCGGGCCGGTGTTCCCCTCCCGGCCGTAGACCGGGCGGAGGGTGTGGGCGGGGTCCAGGGCCTCCAGCAGCAGCCGGGCGGTGCCGCTGGGAGCGTCCTCCTTCTGGTTGTGGTGGGTTTCCGTCAGCTCGACGTCAAAATCCGGCTTCAGCACCCCGGAAACCACCGACAAGGCCCGGCAGAGCACCGCCACGCCCAGGGAGAAGTTGGCGCTCCACAGCACCGGGGCGGAGGCCCCCAGGGACTCCAGCTGCGCCCGTTGGGCGGCGGTATAGCCGGTGGTGCCGGAGAGCAGGGGCGTGCCGGTCCGGCGGATATAGGAGGCGATCTCGGGCAGCGCCTCGGGCCGGGAGAAGTCGATCACCACGTCGGCGGCCCTGCCCAGCTTTCCCAGCCGATCCAGGTCGTTCCGCCCGAAGACGGCCTCCGCCTCGTCCCCGGCGGCCTGGGCGGTCTCCTGAATCAGGCGGCCCATCTTTCCCCGGCCGATCAGGATATACCTCACAGCAGCCCCGCCTCCTCCAGCGTGGCGCGGAGCGCCGCCTGATGCTCCCCGCTCATCTCGCACAGGGGCATGCGCATGGGGCCCGCGTCCAGGCCCATCATATTCATGGCGGACTTGACGGGGATGGGATTCACCTCCATAAAGAGGTCGTTCATCAGCCGGAGGTACTTCAGGTGCGCGGCCAGGGCCTGGTCCCGGCGGCCGCCGGCGTAGTCCGCCACGATCTGGCGGCACACGGCGGGGCAGACGTTGGCAAAGACGGAGATCACGCCGCTGCCCCCGATGCTCATCAGGGGGAGGGTGATGTCGTCGTTGCCGGAGTAGAGGGCGAAGTCCGGCCCCACGCAGTGGGCGATTTTCATGGCGTAGCTCATATCCCCGCTGGCCTCCTTGATGCCGCAGATGCGGGGGTGCTTCGCCAGGCGCTCCACCACGGAGACGGGGATGGAGCAGCCGGTCCGGCCGGGAACGTTGTACAAAAGGCAGGGGATGCGGACCTGGTCCGCCGTTTCGGCGAAGTGGCGGTACATGCCCTCGGGGTTGGCCTTGTTGTAGTAGGGGGCGATGAGCAGAAGGGCGTCGGCCCCCATGTTCTGGTACTGGACGCTCTTTTCCACCTGGGTGGCGGTGCAGTTGGAGCCGCTGCCCACGATCACGGGCACCCGTCCGTTTACCACCTTGATGGTGTGGGCGACGACGGAGGCGTCCTCCTCGTGGCTCATGGTGGGGTACTCGCCGGTGGTGCCCAGGGTGAGGATGCCGTCGGTTCCGGCGGCGATCTGCCGCTCCAGCAGATTGGTGAGGGCGTCGAAGTTGACGCTGCCGTCCTGGTGGAAGGGGGTGATCATGGCGACAATGGAGCCCGTGGGGTTGTTGAATTTCATTTGCGTATCCTCCGGTTTTCTATAGAATTGAGATTGAGAATCTGCGCTGAAGGGCGGCGAACTGCAGGGCAGGGGAGCCTCCGGCCCGCCGGAGGCCCCGGCGGCGCTTCCGGAAAGCCGGGCGCCTGGGGAGAGCGAACAAAAAAGCCGGCAGAGGCACGCTCTTACCGACAGGGCTCACGCCCTTGGACGGCGTGACGTTTCTGTAGCGGATAGCGCCCCCGCAGTCTGGCACTGCGGACAGTCCCGCGGGTGTTCCCCGCGGCCCCATCCCCCGCCCATGCCTGAACAGGGGATTCGGCGGAGCTGCCTCCGCCGCGTTCTACGCCTGCCGGCTCCCGCGACTTCTTCGTCTCCGCGCCTCTATCTCATTTTTTGCTATCATATCATCTTCCAAACCCGGTTGCAAGAGGAAGCGCTGGAAAAAGTATTGTAAAAAGTGCTGAAAAATGGGAAGGGCCACTAGCCGCCTCCGGCGGGACGTGGTATAGTGGGAGGGAAACGGGAACGGCGGCCGGGGGACCAGGCGGAAAGCGCCCCTCCCGGCCCCGGCGAGAATATGGATCGAGAGGAAACGTTATGCTGCCTGTAATCGAGTACCGCCGCGCCCTGCACCGCATTCCCGAGCTGGACGACCGCCTGCCGGAAACCTGCGACTACGTCCGCTCCGCCCTGGCCAGCTTTGATCTGGAGGCGTTTTCCCCCATTCCCTCCAGCGTCTGCGCCTATGTGGACGCGGGGAAGCCGGAGACCGTGGCCTTCCGGGCGGATATGGACGCCCTGCCCATTCGGGAGGCCACCGGCCTTTCCTACGCCTCGTCCCACCTGGGGGCCATGCACGCCTGCGGACACGACGGGAACACCGCCATGACCCTGGCCCTGGCGGAGTATACCGCCGCCCACAGGGCGGATCTTCCCCGGAACGTCCTCTTTCTCTTCCAGCCCTCCGAGGAGACTACCGGGGGCGCGGAGCGGCTCTGCGGAACCGGGCTGCTGGAACGTTGCCGCGCGGCGCGGGTCTTTGCCATGCACCTGTGGCCGAAGCTGGAGGAGGGGGAGATTTACTCCCGCCCCGGCCCCATCATGGCCCGGTCCAACGAGGTGACCGTCACCCTCACGGGAAAGAGCGTCCACATCGGCCGGGCGGCGGAGGGGATCGACGCCCTGGCGGCGGGGGCGGAATATCTCCGCCGGGCCTATGCCATGGCGGACGGGCTGCCGGGGGCGGAGCCGGTGGTGCTGCGCTTTGGAAAAATGATCTCCGGCACGGTGCGCAACGCCGTCAGCGGAGAGACCCGGCTGGAGGGGAGCCTGCGGACCTTCCGGGATGAAGACCAGGCGCTCTGCCGCCGGGGCCTGGAGGGGATCGGCCGGGAGATCGGGGAGGAGACCGGCTGCGGCGTGGAGGTTTCCCTCAGCGCGGGCTATCCGGCGGTTTGGAACCACGAGGGGCTGTTTGAGACTGTCCGCTCCGCCCTGGGAGAGGTCCGGCTGCTGGACGCGCCCACGCTGACGGCGGAGGACTTCTCCTTCTACCAGCGGCGGGTCCCCGGGGTGTTCTTCCTGCTGGGCGTGGGGGACACCGCGGAGCTCCACTCGCCGGAGTTCTGCTTTGACGACGAGGCGGTCCTGCCAAGGGGGCTGGAGTTTTTGAAGCGGCTGCTCCTGCTGGCGTGAGCCGACCCGCTTGCAAATGAAAAAAAGCGGGGTATAATGAAGAGAAAGCTTCCGTTCCCCCGCCCTCTCCCGGGCGGGCTGCTCAGGGAGGAGCCCCCCCGGAAGGAGGCGGGGCAGACGGAAGGGAATGGATGTCCGGCGGAGCCGGACGGAATGGAGTGCAGTTTGTAATGCCGAAGATGCGCCGCCCAAACGCCGTGCAGACCCTGGCCCTGGGCTTTGCCCTGCTGATCCTGGCCGGGGCCTGCCTGCTGTCCCTGCCCATCGCCTCCCGGTCCGGGGAGGGCATACCCTGGACCGCCGCCGTGTTCACCGCCGCCTCCGCCTCCTGCGTCACGGGGCTGACGGTGTACGACACCGCCACCCAGTTCAGCGCCTTCGGGCAGGCGGTTTTGCTGCTGCTGATTCAAATCGGGGGCCTGGGCTTTGTGACGGCCTCGCTCCCGGCGGCGCTGCTGGCCCGGCGGCGGGTGGGCCTGCGGCAGCGGGCCCTGCTTCAGGACAGCGTGGGCGCGCTGCAGCTGGGGGGCGTGGTGCGGCTGGCCCGGCGGGCCCTGCTGGTGACGGCGCTGTGCGAGGGGGCGGGCGCGGCGCTGCTGACGCTGTGGTTCTGCCCCCGGTACGGCCTGGGGAGGGGGCTTTGGATGGCGGTGTTCCACGCCGTTTCCGCCTTCTGCAACGCGGGCTTCGACCTTCTGGGCACCGGCGCGTCCATCACCGGCGCGGCGGGGGAGCCGCTTTTAAACCTGGTGCTGATGGGGCTGATTATCTGCGGGGGCCTGGGCTTTTTGGTCTGGGACGATGTGCTGACCCACGGCCCCCGCTTCCGCCGCTGGCGGCTGCACTCCAAGATGGCCTTTACGGTGACGCTGCTCCTCTTCGCCGGGGGCGCGGCCGCCTTCTGGTTTCTGGAGGCGGACCACGCCTTCGCCGGAGCGGACGGTCCCACCCGGGCGCTGATGGCGGCCTTCCAGTCGGTGACGGCCCGGACCGCGGGCTTTGCCTCGGTGGATCAGGCGTCCCTGAGCCAGGGGGGCGTGCTGCTGATGCTGGTGCTGATGTTTGTGGGCGCGGCCTCCGGGTCCACCGGGGGCGGCGTGAAGGTGAACACCTTTGCCGTGCTGGTTTTGGGGGTCCGGGCCAGAATCTGGCGGCAGGACGACGTGAACGTCTTCCGCCGCCGCCTGGACGAGGCGGACATCCACAAGGCGTATTCCACCGCGGGGCTGTACCTCTTCGGGGCTTTGGCGGGGTGCATGGTGCTGTGCGTCCAGGGCGCGGGGCTGGAGGACGCGCTGTTTGAGACCTTTTCCGCCATGAGCACCGTGGGGCTGTCCCGGAACCTCACCGGGTCCCTGCCGCTGCTCTCCAAGTGGACGGTGATTTTGATGATGTTCGCCGGACGGGTGGGGAGCATGTCCGTGGTCATGGCCATCACCCGAGGCAAGGCGGCGGAGAACCGCCTGCGCTATGTGCGGGAACGGATTCTGATCGGGTAGGCCCCGGCTGAAAATGCCAAACCGCCCTGCCCGGCGGAAAACCCGCCCCAATCCGGCATTCCGCCGGTTTTGCGGCAGACGCCAGGGCCTGTTCCTATAAACCAACTGCGGGGCTTTCCGAGGAAATGTTTGCCGGATGCAAGGCAAACATTTTTAACGCCGCTGACGACAACATTTGCCGGAAAGACGTGCGTTTGGGCTGATGGGAACAGGCCCTAGAATTTGAAGAAGGGGGATACCCTGTGAAATCCTTTTTAGTCATCGGCCTGGGCCGCTTCGGGCGGCACCTGACGAACTATCTGCTGGAGCTTGGAAACGAGGTCATGGTCCTGGACAGGGACGAGGACAAGGTGGCCCGGGTGGCCGACCGGGCCACCGCCGCCTGCGTGGGGGACTGCCAGGACGAGCAGGTCCTGGCGGCTCTGGGGGTGCGGAATTTCGACGCGTGCTTCGTCTGCGTCCGGGACGACTTCCAGTGCTCTCTGGAGGCCACCGCCGCCCTGAAGGACCTGGGGGCCAGGTTCGTGGTAGCCCGGGCGGACCAGGAGCGGCAGATCAAGTTCCTGCGGAAGATCGGGGCGGATTTCGTGGTCCACACCGAGATGGACATGGCCCGCCGGGCGGCCATCCGCTTTTCCGCCGAGAACGTCTTCGACTATTTTGAGCTGACGCCGAAGTTCGCCGTCTTCGAGCTGGAGATCCCCGAGGAGTGGGAGGGCCATACGGTGATGGAGCTGGAGGTCCGCCGGAAATACAACGTGAACATCCTGGGGGTGAAGAGCGGCGACGTGGTGGTTCCCCTGGTGGACCCCAACTACCGCTTCCGGGACGACGCCCATATTATCGTGGCCGGGGACAAGGAGGCGGGCATCCGCTTGATGAATTTACATTAAGTTCCGCTCATGGTTTGCCGCTTTTCGCGCATGCTTCCTCTGAGGTGATTTTATGTCGGAGGACAGACGCGCGACCAATATTTGGGGTCCCCGCCGCGCCGGCGCGGCGGGAAGAGAAGAAGCAGGCGGAACGGAGTACGGCCTGTCCGCAGGGCGGGACGTGCAGAGCGGAGCTTGTTTCGGCGATGACGACGGAAAGCCCTTTCTCCGTTTAGAGCCGGAGAAGCGGATATGCCCCATCACCGACCCGGTCCAGATCTACAAATATCCCCTGGCCACGTCCGAGGAGATGGGCTTCCGGGTGCTGGACAATTTTCCGGAGGAGCATATCCAGTAAAGGCGCGAAACGCCCCCTCCGGCAGCTGCCGGAGGGGGCGGGCGGGTTATTTGCAGGCGGCCAGGTCCCGGAGGAAGTCCTCCACGGCCTTCTCCGGCGTGGCCCAGCTGGTGACCAGGCGGATGCAGGTGTGCCCGGCGTCCACGGCGTGGTCGGTTTCGAACTCATAGCCCATGTCCCGGAGCCGCGCGGCCACCTCGTTGGGGAAGACGGGGAACTGCTGGTTGGAGGGGGACTGCACCGGAAGGGGATACCCCAGGGCGGCGACGCCGTCCCGGAGGCGGAGGGCCAGGGCGTTGGCGTGCCGGGCGGCGTCCAGGAAGGCGCCGTCCTCCAGCAGGGCCTGGAACTGGACGCCCAGCAGGCGGCCCTTGGCCAGCATGGCTCCCCGGCGCTTCATGTACCAGCGGAAGTCCTCCCGGGGCCTGGGGAAGACCAGGGCCTCGCCGAAGAGGGCGCCGTTCTTGGTGCCGCCGATGTAGAAAACGTCGGTCAGGGCCGCCAGGTCCGGGAAGGTGACGTCCCCGCAGGCCATGGCGGAGCCCAGGCGCGCGCCGTCCAAAAACAGAAGCAGCCCGTGCTTGTCACAGCACTGCCGGAGGGCCGCCAGCTCCGCCCGGGAGTACACGGTGCCGACCTCCGTGGTGTTGGAGACGTAAACCATGGCGGGCTTCACCTGGTGCTCGTCGCCGTGAAGCTCCGGCACGGATTCCACCAGGGCGGGGGTGAGCTTTCCGTCGGGGCTGGGGACGGCGACGACCTTCCGGCCCGTGCCCTCGATGGCTCCGGTTTCGTGGACGTTGATGTGGCCCGTGTGGGCGGCGATGATCGCCTCGTAAGGCTTCAGCAGGGCCTCGATGGTCACCAGGTTCGCCTGGGTGCCGCCCACCAGGAAGTGGACGTCCGCCTCCGGCGCGGCGCAGAGGGAGCGGATGAGGTCCGCGGCCTTTTTGCAGCGGGGATCCAGGCCGTAGCCCCGGGTCTGCTCAAAGTTGGTCTCGGTGAGGGCCTGGAGCACCTTGGGATGGGCGCCTTCGCTGTAGTCGTTTCGGAAACTGTACATGTCAACCTCCAGAAAGTAACAACCGCGGCAGAGAACTGTTACGGAATGTTACAGATTTGATGTTGAAATTATAGCGCAGATACGGTATAAAAACAAGGAATAAAACGAGACTTTTTTTTCCGGGGGCGGAAACCGCCTGCGGAAGCGGGAGGAAACTGGGATGAAAAAGGGCGGTATACTGATTCTGACGGCGCTGCTGATGCTGGCCGCCGGCTGCGGCGGGCAGCGGGACGGGGAAGGAGGCGCGGAGGAGGCGGAGGTGTCCCTCAGCGCCCTCTATGCCGGGATGGCGGAGGCGTGCGGCTGGGAGGAGGACTATATGACCTCCGTGGATGGGGGGCTGCTGGAGGAATACTACCCCGGCCTCTCCGGCCTCTCCGGAAAGCAGCTCATCGCTCAGGTGCCCGCCATGAGCTCCGACGTCAACGAGATCGTCCTGTTCCAGGGCGAGACGGAGGAGGACGGGGAGAAGGCGGCGGAAATCCTCCAGGCCCGGATTGACGGCCAGGTGGAGGGAGGCGCGTGGTATCCCGAAACTCTGGAGTCGTGGAAAAGCGCCAAGGTGCTCCGCCAGGGGGCCTATGCGGCGCTGATTGCCTCCGGGACCCACCAGGAGGAGCTGGAAGAGCTGTTCAGCTTCCAATTCCAATCCGACGAGGGGTGAGCCATGGTTTTCAGCAGCCTGACATTTTTATTCGGCTACCTGCCGCTGACCCTGGCCCTGTACTTCCTTACGCCGCTTCGGCGGCGTAATTTTGTGCTGCTCGTCGTCAGCCTCTTTTTCTACGGCTGGGGGGAGCCGGTGTATGTGGGGGTCATGTTCCTCTCCATCTTCATCGACTACACCCACGGCCTCCTGGTGGAGAGGTTCCGGAGCCGGGACCGGCTGGCGAGGTGGTTCGTGGGGCAGTCGGTGGTGTTCAACCTGCTGCTTCTGGGCTTTTTCAAGTACTGGGACTTCCTGGCGGCAAACCTCAGCCGGCTTCCCGGCGTGTCTCTTCCGGAGCTGGGACTGCCGCTGCCCCTGGGCATCTCCTTCTTCACCTTCCAGACCATGAGCTACACCATCGACGTCTACCGCCGGGATGCGCCGGTCCAGCGGAACGTCGTTGACTTCGGGGCCTATGTGACCCTGTTCCCCCAGCTCATCGCGGGGCCCATCGTGAAATACAAGACCGTGGCGGCGGAGCTGGCGGAGCGGACCGTCACCTCCCGGGACTTTGCCGGGGGGGCCTGCCGGTTCACCGTGGGCCTGGCGAAAAAGGTTTTGCTGGCCAACGCCGCCGGGGCGCTGTGGGAGAGCTGCCTGGCCGCTCAGGGGACGGGGGCGCTGACCGTTGCCGGGGGCTGGACGGGGCTTTTCGCCTTCGGCTTCCAGATTTACTTCGACTTCTCCGGCTATTCCGATATGGCCATCGGCCTGGGGCGGATTCTGGGCTTCCGGTTTGACGAGAACTTTGACCACCCCTACCTCTCCGCCTCCGTGGGGGAGTTCTGGCGGCGGTGGCACATGTCCCTGACCTCCTGGTTCCGGGAGTACCTCTATTTCCCCCTGGGGGGCAGCCGGGGGGGAAGGGCCCGGACCCTGCGGAATCTGGTGATTGTCTGGTTCTGTACCGGCTTCTGGCACGGGGCCAGCTGGAACTTCATCCTCTGGGGGCTGTACTTCGCCCTGTGGATCATTCTGGAGCGCTTCGTCTTCCGGGACCTGCTTGCCCGGACGCCGGTTTGGTTGAAGCGGGCTTACACCCTGCTGGTGGTCTTCGTGGGCTGGGGGATCTTCGCCATGGAGGACCTGGGGGTCTGCGGGCGGTATCTTGCCGTGTGCTTCGGCGGCGGGCCGGTCTGGTCCGCCTTGGACGGATACCGCCTGAGGAGCTGGGCCGTGCTCCTGGCGCTGCTGGCCCTGGGCTCCACCACCCTGGCCGCAGACCTTTGGAGAACGGTCCCGGAGAAGGGCCGAAAGGCGCTGGCCCCCGTGCTGATGGTCCTGGGGCTGGTCCTGTCCACCGCTTACCTGGTGGACGGCAGCTATAATCCCTTCCTGTATTTCCGGTTTTAAGGAGGCGTCGGAATGACGACGAGGTACAGCCGTTTTCTCGCGGCCGTTTTCTGTGTGTTCCTGGGGGGACTGCTGGCGTGGCACGTCCTCCTTCCGGACCGGGACCGCTCCGACGTGGAGAACCGGACCCTGGCCCAGCTTCCGGCCTTCTCCTGGAAGGGCCTGAAGGACGGCAGCTTCACCAAAGGGGTGGAGGACTACTTCGCGGACCAGTTCCCCCTCCGGGACCAGTGGACGGGCCTGAAGGCCCGGACGGAGCAGCTCCTGGGCAAGCGGGAGTTCAAGGGGGTCTACCTCTGCGGCGACGCACTGATCTCTAAGGTTGAGCCTCCCAGGGACGGCTTGGAGGAAAAGAACCTGCGCTATGTGGCCCGGCTGGCGGAATCGGCGGAGGTCCCGGTGTACCTGGGGCTCATCCCCTCGGCGGCGGAGATCCGGAGGGCGGACCTGCCGGAGGGGGCGGAGAGCTGGGACCAGGGGGCCTTCATCGCCCGGGCGGCGGAGCTGGAGGGGGTGGAGCCCGTGGATTTTCTGACGCCCCTCCGGGACCGCGCTGGGGAGGACCTCTTTTACCGCACGGACCACCACTGGACCACCCTGGGGGCCTTTTACGGCTATGCCGCCCTGCTGGAGGCCCTGGGCCGGGAGCCGCCGGACATGGCGGCGTTCCCGCCGGAAACCGTCAGCGAAGACTTCCGCGGGACGCTGTATTCCCAGTCCGGAGTCCATTGGCTGGAGCCGGATTCCATCGAGTTTTGGGTGGAGCCGGAGCCGGGCTGGACCGTGACCTCCTGGCGGAGCGGGAGGGCGGAGGAGGCGGCCCTCTATGACCGCTCCTATCTGGAAAAAAAGGACCAGTATTCCGCCTTCCTGGGGGGGAACCAGCCCTTGTGCGTCATCAAGAACCCCGAGGGAACGGGGAGGCTGCTGGTGATCCGGGATTCCTATGCGGATTCCCTGGCCCCCTTCCTGGCCGGGAGCTTTGCGGAGGTCCACCTCCTGGACCCCCGGTATTACCGATACTCCGCCGCCGGGTATGCCGGGGAGCATGGGATCGATCAGATTGCCGTGCTTTACAGCGTGCCGAATTTCATCACGGACCGAAACCTGGTGCTGCTGACGCAGTGAACCAAGCCCGCCGAAACCCCTTTCGGCGGGCTTGCTTTTGCCCGCCTCTGCGGTTATAATAAACGCGATCAATAAAGAAAAGGGGAACTGCCATGAACGCCACCCGCATGGAACACGACACGATGGGGGAGATTGCCGTCCCGGCGGACCGCCATTGGGGCGCCCAGACCCAGCGGAGCCTGGAGAACTTCAAAATCGGAGGCCAGCGCCAGCCGGAGGAGATCATCACCGCCTTTGCCTACTTAAAAGAAGCCTGTGCCAGGGCCAACGCCGCCGCGGGGAAGCTGACGGCGGAGCAGGCCGCCGCCATTTCCGCCGCCTGTGAGGAGATCCGGGCGGGGAAGTGGGACGGGGAGTTTCCCCTGGTCGTCTGGCAGACGGGAAGCGGCACCCAGACGAATATGAACGTCAACGAGGTCGTCGCCCACCTGGCGGCGGACCGGGGCGTGGCCCTGCACCCCAACGACCATGTGAACGCCTCCCAGTCCTCCAACGACACCTATCCCTCCGCCCTGCACATCGCGGCGGCGCTGTCGGTGGCGAACCAGGTCCTCCCGGCGGCGGAGCGGCTGGCGGGGGCTTTCGCCAAGCTGGAGGCGGCCTATCCGGACCTGATCCGCATCGGCCGGACCCACCTCCAGGACGCCACGCCTCTGCGCTTCGCCCAGGAGGTTTCCGGCTGGCGGGAGCTGGTAAAAGCCCCCTGCCGGATGCTCCGGGCGGCACAGGAGGAGCTCTGCCGCCTGGCCATCGGCGGCACCGCCGTGGGCACCGGGCTGAACGCACCCAAGGGCTATGACGAGATGGTCTGCCGGGAGCTCCGGGCCCTGACGGGCCTTCCCTTCCGGCCAGACGAGAACAAGTTCCACGCCCTCACCAGCAAGGACGCCCTGGTCTTCGCCCACGGGGCCTTAAAAGCCCTGGCGGCGAACCTGATGAAGATCGCCAACGACATCCGCTGGCAGGCCAGCGGCCCCCGCTGCGGCATGGGGGAGCTCCACATCCCGGAAAACGAGCCCGGCAGCTCCATCATGCCCGGCAAGGTGAACCCCACCCAGTGCGAGGCGGTCACCATGGCGGCGGTGCAGGTGATGGGGAACGACGCGGCCATCGGCTTCGCCGCCAGCCAGGGGAACTTCCAGCTCAATGTCTTCCTGCCTGTGTCGGCCTATAACTTCCAGCTCTCCGCCCGGCTGCTGGCGGACGCCATGGAGTCCTTCCGGGTCCACTGCGTGGAGGGGATTTCCCCCAACGCGGAGCGGATGGAGGAGAACCTGAACAACTCCCTGATGCTGGTGACCTGCCTGACGCCGAAGATCGGCTATGAGCGGGCGGCGGAGTGCGCCAAGAAGGCCCTTCACGACGGCACGACCCTGAAGGAGGCCGTCCTGTCCCTGGGCCTTTTGACGGCGGAGGAGTTCGACGAGACGGTCCGGCCGGAAAAGATGGTATAAGCTGACTGCCTCCGCAGGACCAGTCAGCGGCAGCGGAAAAAGGAGCTGGTCCATGCGTCGATCTCCAAACCCCCGCGCAATCTACGCCGCGGGCAGAAGACATTCGTGAAACGGCCGGCACGTCTTGCGCGCCCCTCGTTTTCTCTCTTCCACCGTGCACGGCGCATTGCGTCAGAAGAAATTTCGCTCTGTTCCGTTTCCGGCTGACGCCGAAAACTCCACCCGCTCCATTCCTTCTTCCTTTCCCCACAAAATCTTCGATTTTGCGGGGACCCCATGTAATCGCAAAAGAGGGGTCCCCGCCGCGCCCCGCGCGGTGGGGAGAGGAGGGGCAAAGAAGTGCAGCGAAGCCGTCGCCGCCAGGCGGCTGCGGAGCGGAACGGATTTCGCTCCGACGACATGGGGGGTGCAAATGGACCAGCCATCAACATGGCTGAATCCCTCCCCCTCGAACGGAAGCCCAATTGTACAAATAGCAGAATTTATCATACTACCGAATTAGTGCTTTACTACGCTAAAAAATCGGAGTATACTGTAGTCCATCACCGGGGCACGGCCCCGCAAGGAGGAACCCCCATGGAATTGGATTTGAATATCCTGCGGCCCCAGGAGCGGCTGTCCCTCCGGCTCCGCCTGCTCTATGAGGAGGCGGGCTTCCGGCAGTACCGCATGGGCCGCTTTGAGGAGTACGGCCTCTACCAGCAGAACCGCCGCTTTCTGGCCAGCGACCAGGTCATCACGTTTACGGACCTGGACGGGCGCTTGCTGGCCCTGAAGCCCGACGTCACCCTCTCCATCGCCAAGAACGCCCAGTTTGAGGAGGGGGGCTGCGGGCGGTTCTATTATTCCGAGAACGTCTACCGCCCCAGCCAGGAGAGCCACACCTTCCAGGAGATCAGCCAGATGGGTCTGGAGTGCGTCGGCGGAGTGGACGACGAGATCACCGCCCAGGCGGTTTCCCTGGCCTGGCGGAGCCTGGCCCTGACGGGCCGGGACTTTGTGCTGGAGGCCAGCCACATGGGCTTTGTGGCGGGACTGCTGGACGCCGTGGGCGCGCCGGAGGCCGCCCGGCCCCGGCTGCTGGGCTGCATCCGGGACCGGAACCGCCACGAGCTGCGGGCCGCGGCGGAGGAGGCGGGCTTGTCCAAGCAGGGCACGGATGCCCTCTGCCGCCTGGACGGCCTGGCGGGAGACTGGGGGGCGGTGCTGGACCAGGCGGAGCCCATCGCCCTCAACGCCGCCATGGGCGGAGCCCTGGCGGAGCTGCGGACGCTGTGCGCCGCCCTGGAGGCCCAGGGGCAGAGCCTGCGGCTGGATTTGTCCCTGGTGAACGACATGGAGTATTACAACGGCTTGGTGCTCCAGGGCTATGTGGCGGGCCTGCCCCGGGCGGTGCTGAAGGGCGGGCGGTACGATCCCCTGGCGGGGCAGTTCCGCCCCGGCGCGAAGGCCGTGGGCTTCGCCCTGTACCTGGACGAGCTGGACCGCCTTGGCGAGGCCGTCCCCGAGGCGGGGGAGCGGACCATGCTGAACATCGCCCTGCCCAAGGGCCGGCTGGGAGATAAGGTTTACAACCTCCTGGCCGGCGTGGGCTACGGCTGTCCCGAGGACTATAACGAGAGCCGGAAGCTGGTGGTGGAGAACCCGGCGGCGGGCATCCGCTATTTCCTGGTGAAGCCCAGCGACGTGGCCATCTACGTGGAGCACGGCGCGGCGGATATCGGCATTGTGGGCAAGGACGTCCTGGAAGAATCCGGGGCCGACGTATACGAGCTGCTGGACACGGGCCTGGGGAAGTGCCGCATGTGCGTGGCGGGGCCCGAAGACTTTGCCGACGATCCCGGGCGGTCCCTCCGGGTGGCGACGAAGTTCGTGAAGATCGCCAAGGCCTACTACGCCGCCCAGGGGCGGGACATCGACATCATCAAGCTCAACGGGTCCATCGAGCTGGCCCCGCTTCTGGGCCTCTCCGACGTGATTGTGGACATCGTGGAGACCGGGACCACCCTGCGGGAGAACCACTTGAAGGTGCTGAGGCCGTTCATGCCCATTTCCGCCCGGTTTGTGGCCAACCGGGCCGCCTTCCAGTTCAAGCGCCGGGAGATTGAGAACCTGCTCCAAAAGCTGACGGAGGTGACGGGGGCATGATGAGGATTCTGGACTTTGACCGCCTCTCCCCGGAGGAATTTTTGAACCGGGATATTCAGGCGGAGGAGGACGTGAGCGCCGCCGTGGACGCGGTGATCGCGGAGGTCCGGCAGCGGGGGGACGCGGCCCTGCGGGAGTATACCCGCCGCTTCGACGGCGCGGAGCTCCAGGACCTGTGGGTGAGCGCGGAGGAGTTTGACGCCGCCCGGCGGGCCGTGGACCCTTATTTTATAGAGACGCTGAAGGAGGCGGCGGAGAACATCCGGCGCTTCCACGAGCGGCAGCGGCACAACGACTTC
>CANPTW010000037.1 GCA_947577075.1 uncultured Oscillibacter sp.
GCCTGGGGTCCATCCAGCCCGCCCAGGGGGACTATTTCCAGGCCACCCGGGGCGGTGGAAACGGCGATTACCGCACCGTGGTCCTGGCCCCCGCCAACATCCAGGAGGCGGTGGATTTGACCCAGGAGGCCTTCGACATCGCCGACCAGTACCGCAACCCCGTGGTGGTCCTGGCGGACGGCCTCATCGGCCAGATGATGGAGCCCATCGTCTGGAAGGAGCGCACCCCCAGAGAGCTCCCGGAGAAGACCTGGGCCGCCTGCGGCCGGGGAACCCGGGACCATAACAACTTCATCACCTCCCTCCTCATCGACGCGCCCTCCTGCGAGGCCCACAACCTGGAGCTTCACAGGAAGGTCCTGGAGATGGAGAAGAACGAATGCCGCTGGGAGGAAATCCTGCTGGAGGACGCCGAGCTGGTCTTCGTGGCCTACGGCACCCCCTCCCGGGTGGCCCAGACGGCGGCGGAGAACCTGCGCAGGCAGGGGATCAAGGCCGGCGTGTTCCGCCCCGTCACCCTCTGGCCCTTCCCCTATGCGCGGCTGAAAGAGATTGCCTCCCTGGACCGGGTGAAGGTCTTCCTGGACGTGGAAATGAGCCTGGGGCAGATGCTGGACGACGTGAACCTGGCCGTTGGGGAGCGGAAGCCCGTGAAGTTCTACGGCCGCTGCGGCGGCTCCATCCCCGGCGTGTCCGAGGTGGAGCGGGCGGCGCTGGACGCCTGGAAGGAGGCCAAGTGACATGACGACGATTTATCAAAAGACCAAGGGCCTCCAGGATACGGAGCTGCACTACTGCCCCGGCTGCGCCCACGGCATCGTACATAAGCTCATCGGCGAGGTGCTGGAGGAGATGGACGCCCTGGGGACCGCCATCGGCGTCTGCCCCGTGGGCTGCGCCGTCTTCGCGGGGAACTACTTCTCCTTCGACACCATCGAGGCCGCCCACGGCCGGGCCCCGGCGGTGGCCACCGCCGTCAAGCGGACCCATCCCACCCAGCCCGTCTTTACCTACCAGGGGGACGGGGACCTGGCCTCCATCGGCGCGGCGGAGATCGTCCACGCCGCCATGCGGGGGGAGAAGTTCACCACCATCTTTATCAACAACGCCATCTATGGCATGACGGGCGGCCAGATGGCCCCCACCACCCTCATCGGCCAGAAGGCCACCACCGCCCCCCTGGGCCGCACCAAGGAGCAGGCGGGCATGCCCATCCGCGTGGCGGAGATGCTCTCCACCCTGGACGGCTGCGTCTACGCCGAGCGGGTCTGCGTCACGGACATCCCCCACCTGAACAAGGCGAAAAAGGCCCTGAAAAAGGCCTTTGCCCGGCAGATGGCCGGGGACGGCTTCACCTTTGTGGAGGTCCTGGCGGCCTGCCCGACGAACTGGGGCATGGAGATTGAAGAGGCCAACCAATGGCTGATGGAGAATATGGCGGCCTACTATCCCCTGGGGGTCGTCAAGGATACGGAGGCGACGTAAGATGAAAAAGGAAGTCATTCTGTCCGGCTTCGGCGGCCAGGGCGTCATGTCCATCGGGAAAAACCTGGTGGAAGCCGCCGTGGCGGAGGACCTGGAAGCCTCCTGGGTTCCCTCCTACGGCCCGGAGATGCGGGGAGGCACCGCCAACTGCACGGTCATCATCAGCGACGAGCGGATCGGCGCGCCCCTGGTGGAGCGGCCCAGCGAGGTCGTCGCCATGAACCGGGCGGCCCTTAACAAGTTTGAAAGCGCCGTGGCTCCCGGCGGCACGGTGTTCGTCAACAGCAGCATCATCCCCGACAAAATAAGCCGGGAGGACGTCGCGGCGGTCTACGTCCCCTGCGACGACATCGCGGCGGAGCTGGGGAACGCGAAGGTCGCCAACATGGTCATGCTGGGGGCCTATGTGGCCGCCACCGGGGCCCTGAAGCAGGAGACCATCGAAACGATGATCGCCGAGATGTTCACCGGACCCAAGACGAAGCTGGTCCCGCTGAACCTGGAGGCCCTGCGCAGGGGCATGGAGTGCGGGAAGCCCGCCTGAGACGGCGGCCGGGGAGGGGGAGGCCCCTCCCCTTTTTTCTCTCCCCCGGCGGGCGAGAAAAATCATTGACTTTGCCGAACGGCAAGCATATAATCGTTTAAAGCGTAAAACCGGGTTCGGCCTGTGCCCCGCCCGGCAGGGGGCCGCGCCCCCAAATACACAAAACAGGAGAGTGTTCGCAATGTTGGATATCCAGATCACCAAGACCACCGCCCCCAAGGCCAAGCCCGCCGACGAGTCCCAGCTGGGCTTCGGCAAGATTTTCACGGACCATATGTTCCTGATGGACTACACCGACGGACAGGGCTGGCACGATCCCCGCATCGTGCCCTACGCCCCCTTCTCCCTGGACCCCGCCACCGTCGTCTTCCACTACGCCCAGGAGCTCTTTGAGGGCATGAAGGCTTACCGCACCGTGGACAACACGATTCAGCTCTTCCGCCCCGACTGCAACGCCCGGCGGATGCAGGACTCCTCCGACCGCATGTGCATTCCCGCCGTCCCTGTCGAGGACTTCATCCAGGCCGTCAAGGCCCTGGTGGAGCTGGACAAGGACTGGGTCCCCCACAGCGAGGGCACCACGCTGTACATCCGCCCCTTTGTCTTTGCCACCGACGTGGGGCTCGGCGTCCACGCCAGCAAGCACTACACCTTCTGCATCATCTGCGCCCCCTCCGGCGCCTACTACGCCGAGGGCATTGACCCCGTCCGCATCTATGTGGAGGACGAGTATATCCGCGCCGCCCCCGGCCTCACCGGCTTCACCAAGTGCGGCGGAAACTACGCCGCCTCCATCAAGGCCGGCGAGCTGGCGGAGCAGAAGGGCTTCGCCCAGGTGCTGTGGCTGGACGGCGTGGAGAAAAAGTACGTCGAAGAAGTGGGCAGCATGAACATCATGTTCAAAATCGACGGGAAAATCTACACCGCCGCCTGCGACGGCACGGTCCTCCCCGGCGTCACCCGCCGCAGCTGCATCGAGCTGCTGAAGGACTGGGGCTATGAGGTCGTCGAGGGCAAGCTGGCCATCGCCGACGTGATGAAGGCCGGCCACGAGGGCAAGCTGGAGGAGGTCTTCGGCACCGGCACCGCCGCCGTGGTTTCCCCGGTGAAGGAGCTGGACTGGAAGGGGGACAAGGTCTTCATCGGCGGCGGGAAAATCGGCCCCGTCACCCAGAAGCTCTACGACACCATGACCGGCATCCAGTGGGGCAGGCTGCCCGACGGCAAGGGCTGGACCGATCCCGTCTGCAAGGGCTGAGGGAACGCCCGGAAACGCGCCGGATCTCCCCCTTTCGAAGGCGCGTCCAAGAAATCAAAGGCGGCCCGGCATGCCGGGCCGCCTTTTTCCGGCGCCTGTCTTTCCATAAGGGAAACCGCCTCCAGCCGGATATGAAAAACCCCAGTCTGGGGTTCATAACCGTCTCTCGCTGACAAAAAAGATGCAGCACACAGAAAACCGGCCTTCCGGTCGGCGGCGCAGGTGCGCCGTAAATTCGGAGCCGCCGTAGGCGGCGGAGAATTTGCGCAGGGCCGGCTCTGCCGGCCCGAGCATTGAAATACCGAAGGGTGGCGCGGCCAACGGGAGCGAAACCCAAAAAGAAAGACACGCAAAAGCGTGTCTTTCCTTTTGGTGGACGATACAGGACTCGAACCTGTGACCCCCTGCACGTCAAGCAGGTGCTCTAGCCAGCTGAGCTAATCGTCCGAAGCGAACATGTATAAGATACACGAACTCCCCCGGTTTGTCAAGCCCTTTTCTTGCGTTTTTCTTTTTTTTCTGCTATACTGCCCCCATAACACCGGAGAGGAGCTGAAGGCATGAGAAGATGCGCCCTGGTCACCGGGGCCTCCCGGGGCATCGGGAGGGCCGTGGCCGCCGCCCTGGCCCGGGAGGGCTGGCCCGTATGCGTCAACTACCGGGAACGACGGGACGCCGCCGGGCGCCTTGTTTCGGAGCTCCGGGCCCAGGGCCATGCCGCCATGGCCTTCCAGGCCGATGTGGCGGACCGGGGGGCGGTGGAGGCCATGGTCCGGGCCGCGGCGGAGGAGCTGGGCCCCGTGGAGCTGCTGGTGAACAACGCGGGCGTCTCCCGCCAGGGCCTTTTCCAGGACCTGGACGATGCAGGCTGGGACCGCCTGCTTGCGGTGAACCTCACCGGGCCCCGGAACGCCGCCCTGGCGGTGCTGCCCCACATGCTGGGGGAGAAGCGGGGATGCATCGTGAACATCTCCTCCATGTGGGGCCTCCGGGGGGCCAGCTGCGAGGCGGCCTACGCCGCCACGAAGGCGGGGCTCATCGGCCTCACCCGGTCCCTGGCCCTGGAGCTGGCCCCCTCCGGCATCCGGGTGAACTGTGTGGCCCCGGGCTGCATCGAGACGGACATGGTGCGGGTTCTGGGGGAGGAAACCCGGGCCATGCTGGCGGAGGAGACCCCCCTGGGCCGCCTGGGGAGGCCGGAGGACGTCGCGGAGGCGGTGGCCTTTCTGGCATCGGACCGGGCGGCGTTCATCACCGGGCAGGTGCTGACGGCAGACGGGGGCTTTATCGCATAACGCAAAACGGGGGCCTTCCGGCCCCCGTTTTTGTTTACTGATAGCGGTACTGCATCCCGGTGTACTGCTCGATGCAGCTGAAAAACAATTCCCGGTTCCGGAACTCCAGCAGCTTGCAGTCCTCCTCCTCATGGAAGGACACGATCCGGCGGCGGGTGTCGACCCAGACGCGCCACAGGTTCTGGGCGGTAGTTGTTTGCTCCATAGGGGGAGTCTCCTTTCTCTTCGTCTATTTATATAGACGATTGAGGAGGCGGTTTTGTTTCATCCCGCCGGAAAATTTTTTGAAAATTTTTCGGACCGCCTCCCCGGTCAGTGGAGGAGCGCGGCGTCCACCTCCTCCCCGGGGTAGACGTAGGCGTCCCCGGGGTAGACCGTATCGGCGGGGAAAAAGCCCTCTTCGTAATAGCCGGTGTAGGGGTCGTCATAGGTGTAGGGAATCCCCTTTTCCTCATCCTCCAGGGCGCACTGCTCCGCGTAGGTCAGGAGCCTCCGGCTCCCGTTCACAATGCCAAGGTCCTCCAGGGCCTTGAGCGTCTCCGTGCAGTAGGCGGAGAGGCTCAGGGAGACGGTTTGGACGCTGGGGCCCGCCTGGGGACGGTCCAGGTTGGTGACGGAGTAATAGAGCTCCAGGCCCCCGGTGCAGATGGCCTGGTTATAGCGGTCGTCCTGCAGGAACAGGGTCCGGCCGAAGTGCCCCGCCGCCACGTCCCGCCGGACGGCGTCCTCCAGGGCCTTGGCCTGCTCCAGGGTCAGGTCCAGCTGTTCCATCTCCTTTGTCTCCGGGTTGTAGAGGCGGTCGGCGTAGCCGCCGGTGAGGCGGGTCTCAAGGTTCTCCCTGTAAACATGGCCGAAGATGTTGACCTCCTGAACGAGGGGATGGGAGGTCAGGGCCGCCAGCTTCTGCAGGGCCTGGGACCGCTCCATCCGCTCCTGGGAGTAGGGGAGGTTATACATGCGGCTGGTGTGGGGGGAGCCGATTTCACCCTCATAGTATGTGACGTCCAGAGAGGCCACGGAAACGTTCTCTCCCCCCAGGCCCCGCCAGCTTTTGTTCAGGTCCTCCCGCTCCGCCAGGACGGCCCGGTGAACGTCCAGAATCTCCTGAATCAGGGCGGGGTCCGTCAGCCTGGCGCCGACGCCTCTGCCGTTCCCGCTGTTGACCATCAGCCAGACGCTTCCCACCTCCTCCGGCCGGGGCGTCCAGCTTTCCACGCCCAGGGGGTCCAGCGCCACGGCGGCGCAGAGGGCGGCGGAGGCCAGCCCCGTGGCCAGGACCCCCTTCCAGCTTCCCCGGAACACCCGGAGGGACTTACTCAGCAGCATGGAGGCGATGTAGTACCCAATCACGCCGGCCGCCGCCATGCAGAGGGCCAGGGGGACCGGGCTGGCGGTGCGGGTCGTCTCATAGCCCGCGAAGAACACGCTGTAGAGGGCCATGCCCCCGGTGCAGGCGGCGCAGAGGGCGAAGCCGTAGCGGAAGACGGGCTTCATCCACCCCACGGCCACCACGTCCCCGGCGCTCTCGCTCCTCCTCCGGCGGTACAAGCCCCAGGCGAGGGCCAGCAGGGCGGCGCCCGCCAGGGCGTACAGAGCGATCAGGTGCCCGTTCACTAACGTGACGGACTCCAGGACGGATTCCTCCCAGCCCTCGGCATTGATGATCTGCCGGGACGTCGTGTCCACCTCCAGCATCCTTGTCAGGTACATGGTGGGGCTCAGAAACTCGATCACGCCCTGATAGGACCGCTCCACGCCGAAGTAGAACATGGTCATGAGCCTCGTGACCAGCCACTCGGCCCCGGCGGCGATGAAGTGGAAGATGAAATAGAGGGCCGCGAAGGCGAAGGGGTTGCCGGTGACGAACACCACCGCCATGGCGGAGGCGAAGAAGAAAAAGCTCTGCCCCGCCACGGCCAGGATGGTCACCGCCAGGCCCACGGGCTCCAAGCCGCCCACAATGGCGGAGACCAGGATGGCCAGGCCCCCGGTGACGGCGTAGGGAATCAGCATCATGGCCATCCCCGAGAGGAAGTCCGTGACGAAAATGCCCTTCCGGGTGACGGGCAGGGAGTGGTACATGCCTACGCTCCGGGGGTTGTACAGCCAGCCCCAGGCCGCCAGGGCGCAGAGAGCCGCGTACAGCAGGGAGAGGGTGGGGACGATCCAGGCCACGATATGGTAATAGCCCGCGGTGACGGACAGGGGCTCGCTCATGGGCTCCCCAAAGAGGGCGTGCTCCCGGATGAGGATGGTGAGGAAGGCCAGGGGGAACAGGGCCCCAATGATGGACGCGCCGCCCCACAATGGCCAGAAGCGGCTGAGGTTCTTCTTGAACAGCGTGGGATTAAAGTACGATGTCTTTGACCGCATAGTCGGCGCCTCCTAACTCATAGATGAAGATTTCCTCCAGGGTCAGCGGCACGGCGTCCACCAGCATGGGCTCGTAGACCGCCAGGCGGTTCGGGGCCTCCGCCGCGCTCATGCGCATAATCAGGGTGTGGATGCGCCCCACGTGGGAGGCGTGGAGGACCTCCAGGTCCTCCGGCACGTCCCCGCCGTCCTTGAAGACCACCTGCAGCTTGACCATGTTGTCCTGGAGCTGGGCCAGGGACCGCTCCAGCAGCACCTTCCCGTGGTCCAGGATGCCCACGTGGTCGCAGACGTCCTCCAGCTCCCGCAGGTTGTGGGAGGAGACGAGGACCGTGGTCCCCCGCTGGCTGACGTCCCCCAGCACCAGGGACCAGACCTGCCGCCGCATGACGGGGTCCAGGCCGTCCACCGGCTCGTCGAGAACCAGGTAGTCCGGCATGGCGCTGAGGGTCAGCCAGAAGGCGGCCTGCTTCTGCATGCCCTTGCTGAGGCGGCGCAGGGGCCGCTTCTCGTCGATCTCGAAGACCTCTTTTAATTTCTCATAGCGCTCCATGGAGAAGCCGGGGTAGAAGCCCTGGTAAAATTTGCACATGTCCCGGATACTGGCCTGGGGAAAATAATACCAGTCGTCGGCAATGGCGGCCACCCGGGATTTCAGGGCCTCGTTCTCCCAGACGGCCTGGCCGTCGAAGGTCAGCTCCCCCTCGTCGGGGCGGTAGATGCCCGTCAGGCACCGGATCAGGGTGGACTTCCCCGCGCCGTTGGGACCCACCAGGCCGTAGACGCTCCCCGCCGGGACGCTGAGGCTCACCCCGTCCAGGGCGGCGAAGCCGTCGAAGCGCTTGACGGTGTTGGCAACTTGAATCATGTTGTTCCCTCCTTCCCCCCGGCGGGGAACCCGCCGGGGGTCTCTTCTTCAAGAAGAGACCGAAGCTCTTCCTGGCCCACGCCGAGATACCGGAGCTCCGCCAGCAGCTCCCGGACCTTCTCCCAGAGCTCTTCCCGGCGGGACGTGTCGGCGCCCGCGTCCCCGGTGGCGAAGCTGCCCTTGCCGGGGACGGAATAGATGTACCCCTCGCCCTCCAGCTCGTTGTAGGCCCGCTGGATGGTGTTGGGGTTGATGGACAGCTGCGTCGCCAGGGACCGGACCGAGGGGAGCTTCTCGTCCGTCCCGATGGCCCCGGTGACGATCAGCTTGCGGAGCCCGTCCTTGATCTGTTCATAGATGGGGCGGGAGTCCCGGTAATTGAGGCTGATCACCGCATACCTTCCCTTCCGCGGCGGGTCCCCCGCCGCACCGTATTGGAGAACTGTATTAACTGTATTAAGAAGGTTAACACAGTTTGCCGCATTTGTCAAGAGGGGAATCGGCTTTCAGGGATGCCCGGGGGCAATTTAACCAAACCGCCGTGTAAAACGCCGCATATCCGCATTTTCAAAAAAATTCTTGACTTTTTGCGTGAAATTGTGCTATACTGAGTGCAAGTCATCGGTGAAGAAACTGACGGGAAGCACGTCGAGTATGATGACGGACACAAGGGCCCGGGCGCAGTAACCGCCCGTTCCTGTGTCCGGTCGTTGTGCCCGGCGTTATTTTTTTGTCCGTAAGGAGGAAATCAAGATGGAGCTCTTAACCGCCGCCCCCAAAAGAATCTACCGCAAGTACCTGGCCGCCTCCATCGGCAGCGCCCTGGCCCTGTCCGTCTACAGCTTTGTGGACACCATTGCCGTGGGCCGGTCCGAGGGGGAGCTGGGAGCCGCCGCCATGGCGGTGATCTCGCCTCTGTACAGCTTCCTGACCTTTTTCGGCATCCTGTGCGGCATCGGCGGGTCCGTGCTGTTCTCCGCCGCCCGGGGAGAGGGGAAGGAGGAAACGGCCCGGGCGTATTACACGGCCTCCCTGCTGGCCATGGCGGCGCTGACCGGGCTTTTGTGGCTGGCCCTGGCGCTGTTCCACGACCCGGTCTTCCGCTTTTTCGGCGCGGACGAGGTCCTCCTGCCCAAGGTAATGGAATACGCCGAATGGCTGATCCGCTTTCTGCCCTTCGCCATTCTGCCCACGTTCCTGGGGGCCTTCCTCCGCAACGACGGGGCCCCCGCCCTGGCCATGGGGGCGGTGCTGATCGGGGGCGGCGTAAACATCCTGGGGGACTGGCTGCTGGTGTTTCCCCTGGGCATGGGCATGGAGGGGGCGGCCCTGGCTTCGGTGACCGGCTTCGCCATTCAGACCCTGCTGATGTGCGGGCACTTTTTCCGGAAAAGCTGCGGCCTGAAACCGGCCCGGCCCCGCAGGCTTGGGCAGGCGCTCCGGAAGGTCTTCGCCATCGGGGCGGGCTCCGGCCTGCTGGATCTGGGGGCGGTGTTCATCGCCGTTTTGATGAACAACCAGATCATGCGCTACGGCGGCCCTCCGGCGCTGGCGGTCTACGGCGTCCTCGCCGCCGTCAGCCCCCTGTTTCAGGCGGTGTTCGGCGGCGTGGGCCAGGCGGTCCAGCCCCTGGCCTCCGCCAACTGCGGCGCGGGGAGGCGGGACCGGGTCCGGACCTTCTGGCGGCTGGGGCTGGCGTCCTCCCTGGCCCTGGGGGCGGCGTTCACCTGCCTGGGGGAGCTGTTCCCCGTGCCCATCGCCCGGCTGTTCATGAACGCGGAGCCGGAAACGCTGGCCCTTGTGCCCGGGATCTTCCGGCCCTACTTCCTGCTGTTCCCCGCCCTGGGGGTGACGGTGCTGGCCACGTACTTCCTGCAGTCCGTCCTCCAGGGGAGGCGGTCCCTGCTGACGGCCGCCCTGCGAAGCTTCCTGGTCAGCGGGCCGCTGATCCTGGCGCTGCCGCGGGCGCTGGGCCTTTTGGGCGTCTGGCTGGCCCTGCCGGTTTCGGAGTGTATCGTGGCGGCGGCGGCGCTTTTCATGGTCGGCCGCCAGACGGCCCCCGGAGTCCCGCCCCCGGGCCGCTCCGGGGAAAATTTTCTTGATTTCCCGGAAAAATCCTGAATTGGCCCTTTACAATGGGAAATCACTATGATATAGTATCAGAGTCCGTCAGTTGGACGGAAATCACGCCCCGGAGCTTTGTCCCGAGGAGCTTCACCGGCCCGGAGCACAGCCCCGCGGGGAATTATTTGAAAGGTGGAAACACGCCATGCTTCGCAAGGAAGAAAAGACCGCAATCATCAACGCCAACCGCACCCACGAGTCCGACACCGGCTCTCCCGAGGTCCAGATCGCCATCCTCACCGAGCGGATCAACGTCCTCACCGAGCACATGCGGGCCAACCCCCAGGACAAGCACTCCAACCGGGGTCTTCTGAAGATGGTCGGCAAGCGCCGCAGCCTCCTGGACTACCTCCAGAAGAAGGACGTGGAGCGGTATCGCGCCCTCATCGCCAAGCTGGGCATCCGTAAGTAAGAGAAAAAGGGCGGCGCAGGACGCCGCCCTTTTTTCCGTGCGGCGAATCCGGCCTTCCCTGATTCGCCGTCCCCATCCACCCCTGCGGGGGCCGCCGCTTTTTGTGTTTGAACGTTCCCCCAACCTCCCCGGACCTTGGGGGCAGGTTCAAATACGAAAAGGACGCTCCCGCCCGGACAAACACGAAAAGGAGCGAATGTATGTCTACCATCATCACCCAGAGACAATTCCCCCACTACCGCAAGTACGAGCTGGAGCTGGCGGGCCGCCCCCTGACCCTGGAGGTCGGGAAGCTGGCGGAGCTGGCCAACGCCGCCGTCATGGTGGGCTACGGCGACACCCGGGTCCTGGTCTGCGCCACGGCCTCCGCCCGGCCCCGGGACGGCATCGACTTCTTCCCCCTGAGCGTGGACTTCGAGGAGAAGCTCTACTCCGTGGGCCGCATCCCCGGCAGCTTCAACCGCCGGGAGGGCCGCCCCGGCGAGAAGGGCGTGCTCACCAGCCGGGTCATTGACCGGCCCATCCGCCCCCTGTTCCCCCACGACTTCCGGAACGACGTTTCCATCATGGCCACGGTCATGAGCGTGGACCACGACTGCTCTCCCGAGATCTGCGGCCTGATCGGCGCTTCCGCCGCCCTGGCCATCTCCGACATCCCCTGGCACGGCCCCGTGGGCGCGGTGAAGGTGGGTCTGGTGGACGGCAAGCTCATCTTCAACCCCACCAGCGAGGAGCGGAAGGTCTCCGACCTGGACGTGACCGTGGTGTCCACCGGGAAAAAGGTGGTCATGATTGAAGCCGGAGCCAACGAGGTGGACAACGACACCATGTTCCGGGCCATCCAGATGGCCCACGAGGAAAACCAGAAGCAGGTGGCCCTCATCAACCAAATGGTCTCCGAGATCGGCAAGGAGAAGTTCGACTATCCCCACGCCGACTTCGACGAGGAGCTCTTTGAAAAAATCGTCTCCGCCACCATGGAGGACGCGAAAGCGGCCATGGACACCGACGACAAAAACGTCCGGGAAACCCGGTGGAACGCCCTCATCGAGAAGTGGCACGAGCTCTTCCTGGAGGACTACCCCGAGATGGACAAGTACCTGGACGAGATCACCTACAAGTTCCAGAAGAAGATCGTCAAGGCCTGGCTGCTGGAGGGCCATCGGGTGGACGGCCGGCAGAAGAACGAGATCCGGCCCCTGGCCTCCGAGGTGGGCGTGCTGCCTCGGGCCCACGGCTCCGGCCTCTTCACCCGGGGGCAGACCCAGGTCCTGTCGGTCGTCACCCTGGACACCCTCTCCGCCAACCAGAAGCTGGACACCATCTGGGAGGAGACGGAGAAGCGCTATATGCACCACTACAACTTCCCCGGCTACAGCGTGGGCGAGGCCAAGCCCGCCCGTTCCCCCGGCCGCCGGGAGATCGGCCACGGCGCTTTGGCCGAGCGGGCCTTGCTCCCCGTCATTCCGGACGTTGAGAAATTCCCCTACGCCATCCGCGTCGTCTCCGAGGTGGTGAGCTCCAACGGCTCCACCTCCCAGGGCTCCGTCTGCGGCTCCACCCTGGCGCTGATGGACGCGGGCGTCCCCATCTCCGCCCCCGTGGCGGGCATCTCCTGCGGATTGATTCAGGACGACGACGGCGGCTTCACCACCTTCATCGACATCCAGGGGGTGGAGGACTTCCACGGCGAAATGGACTTCAAGGTGGCGGGCACCAAGAAGGGCATCACGGCCATCCAGATGGACCTGAAAAACGACGGCCTCACCATGGAGATCATCAAAAACGCCCTGGAGATCACCTATGACGGGCGCTGCCAGATTCTGGACCAGATCATGCTTCCCGCCATCGCGGAGCCCCGGAAGGACGTCAGCAAGTACGCCCCCAAGATGCTGACCATGCACATCGACCCCTCCCGCATCCGGGAGGTCATCGGCTCCGGCGGCAAGGTGATCCAGAAAATCGTGGCGGACACGGGAGCGAAAATCGACATCAACGACGACGGGTCCATCTTCATCGCGGGCGTGGACGCGGCCTCCTGCGACGCGGCGAAAAAGTGCATCGACGACATTGTGTTTGTGCCCGAGATCGGCGCGCTGTACTATGGCCGGGTGGTCCGGCTGATGACCTTCGGCGCCTTCGTGGAGCTGGCCCCGGGCAAGGACGGGCTGGTCCACATCTCCAAGCTGGCGGACCACCGGATCGAGAAGGTGGAGGACGCCTGCAAGATCGGGGACATGATGTGGGTCAAGGTCACGGACATCGACGAAAAGGGCCGGGTGAACCTGAGCCACAAGGACGCCGTCCGGGAGATCAAGGCCAAGGAGGCCGCCGGCGAGCGGGTGAAATGATACGTTCTTGAAAGACTGCAACGACCCTCGATTTTGCGAAGCAAACTCCTGGTGGAGTACGTCCCCGGACGGGGAACGCAGCCAAAGAACTGTATCACGCTCTGACCGTCCGGCAGCAGACCAGGCCGAAGCGGCGGCAGCGCAGGGCTGCGGAGCAGGAAGCCAAAGGGCGGACCGGAAGGTCCGCCCTTTTTTGCCCTTGCATGGAAGGGCAGTTTGTGCTATGCTGTATGTGTGAAATTGGCGCTTGGCGCGTGTTTGATAAGGAGGAGCAGAAGATGAGGCGTTGGGTTTGGAAAGTGCTTCTGACGGCGGCGGCGGTGCTGGCGCTGGCGGGGACCGCCCTGGCGGCGGACCCGGTGACGGCGACGCTGGACAACGGCGTCGTGCTGACCCAGGACGGCACCGGGTGGAAGATTACCGGGTATACCGGAAGCGGCGGCCGGGTAGTATTGCCGTCTGAATATGACAAAAAAACGGTTGCTTCTGTCGGCGATGCGGCATTTAAATCCACTGCCGGCAGAAAGGTTTCCGAGGTAGTCTTTCCCAATACGATTACCAGTATCGGCGACAACGCGTTTGAAAACTGCGCAGGCTTGAAGACCGTCCTGTTCCTTCCGGACAGCACGGGCGACGTTACCATTGGAAAGAGCGCGTTTTCGGGCACGGGAATCAGCATGCTGGTGCTTCCCGATCAGCTGACGTCCATAGGAGAGTCGGCCTTTGCCAATAATATAAATCTGACAAAGGTGACGATTCCGGACAGCGTGACGGCCATTGGGAGCAAGGCCTTCGCAAATGACAGAGGGTTGAAAACGGTCTACATTCCTGCGGCGCTTAAGCCCGCGACTTCCGGCGGAACAAAACCGGTTTCCGCGGATGCGTTCGCCAACACCACGCTGGAATCCATCCACTATGGCGGAACCGATAAGGCAGATATCCTCTATGAGATTTTCGCCGCAATGCCTCCCGGACTGTGGAGAGATCAAGTCCACCTGGCGACGGACAGCACGCATATCAACCCGCCGACCTGCGAGGAAAACGGCCTTGTGATGGGCGGCGGATTCTGCCGGGAAGCCAGCGACAAGCAGACGGAAGCCTGCAAGGATCTGGCTGGTGACGAGATTACAATTCCCGCCCTGGGCCACGACTATCAAAGGCCGCTGGACGCCTTCAACTCCGAGGCGGCCAAGCACGCGGACTGCTCCACATGGGAGTGGACCTATGAGGCGCCGTGCCCCCGCTGCGGCCTGAAGGTCACCGGGACGGAGAAAATCCTCCCCAAGGAGGGCGCGGAACACACCTGGGTGGACGACAACGCGGAGGGGGAAGTCACGACCGCCCCCACCTGCACCGCCAAGGGCGTCAAGACGTTTCAGCAGACCTGCACCCCCGCGGACGGCAAGAAGTGCGGCGCGACCCGGACCCGGACGACGGAGATGGACGCCCTGGGACATACCTTCGCGGAGGACCGCGAGACGACGGAGGTCACCGTCAAGGAGGCCACCTGCGCGGAGCCGGGGATCAAGGGCTGGCGCAGGACCTGTCAAAATGAGGGCTGCGGCATAACGGAGCCCTGCCCCATCTGCGACGACCCGAACACGACGAAGGAGGCCCTTCTGGAGCATTGGGAGAGCTTCCTCCCCACGCCCCCGGGCCCCACGCCTGATCCCACCCCCGTCCCGGGCACCCGGGACGCCGATCCCGACGCAGATCCCCCCCCTCCCCACTGGGTCGAGGAATACACGCTGGACGCCGACGATTTAAAGTCCCATCCCCAGGACCGGCTCACGGAAACCGGCACGGCCTTCACGGCGGCGGACGGCGGCCCCTACGACTGCACCCAGGGCGGCAAGAAAACCACCACCTACAAGTGCGAGCTCTGCGGCAAAGAGGGCCTCACCGCCGTGGAGGATGAGCCCAAGAAGGACCAGCACAAGCCCGACCACGCGGAGGAGGTCACCCCGGCGGACTGCACCCATCCCATGCAGATCCGCATCCCGGAGGGCACCAAGTGCACGGTGTGCCAAAAGGAGATCGAGGCCGAGGTCCGGGAGGACGGCGAGCCCCTGGGCCACAAATGGGGCGACTTCACGCCGGACGCGGGCCAGAGCGCCGAGCCCAACGAGAACTGCGCAGCGAAGGACGTCACCGGCACCGTCGCCTGCACCCGGGGCAGCTGCGGCGCGTCGGAGAAGCGCACTCTCACCATCCCCGGCAAGGGGCGGCATACCTGGGGCGAGTGGGTAACCGTCACGAATCCCAGCGAGTCCGGGCCGGGCTCCAAGGAGCGGGTCTGCTCCGTCTGCGGCGAGAAGGAGACGGCCTCCATCTCCACCTGCCTCAACCATACCTACGGCGACTGGGAGATCACGAAGCCGGCCACCGAAACCACCCCCGGCTCCCGGCAGCGGATCTGCTCCGTCTGCGGCCACACGGATACGGAGGAAATCCCCGCCACCGGCGGAAGCGGCGGCGACAATCCCACCACTCCGCCGGAGACCACCCGCTACAGCATCGACCTCATCCAGGCCAGCAACGGGTCCGTCTCCGCGCCCAGCACCGCCGCCGCGGGAACCCGGGTCGTCCTGGACCTCTGGGCCGACTCCGGCTATGAGCTGGACCAGCTCCGGGTCACCAACGTGTCCAGCGGCTCCATCGTCAGCTGCACCTCTCTGGGCGGCGGACAGTACCGCTTCACCATGCCCGCGTCCCGGGTGGAGGTCCGGGTGAGCTTTGTCCGGAAATACTCCGGAAGCTCCTCCGGCTGGTCCGGGTCCTCCAGCTCCTCCTCTTCCCAGACGACGGACCCCTCCCTGATCCAGGGGCCGGTCCAGCCCGTTCCCCGGGCCGGCGCCTCCAGCCAGCTCTTCCGGGACATTCCCACCAGCCACTGGGCCGCGGGAGAGATCAACTGGGCCAACCAGATGGGCTATATGAACGGCACGGCGGGGCGCTTCAACCCCGACGGGAACATCACCTTCCAGCAGCTGTGGATGGTGCTGGCCCGGCTCACCGGAAGCCGCCCCGCCAACATGGCGGAGGCCCGGCGCTGGGCGGTGAACAGCGGCTTTGCCGAGGGGGCCTCTCCCACCGGCCTGGTCACCCGCCACCAGCTGGTGACCGCCCTGTACCGCAGCGCCCACCTCATGGGCAGCACCAACCGCAACACCACCAGCTTGGCGGGCTACGCGGACAGCCGCACGGTGCCCGCCTCCGCCAGGGACGCCTTCGCCTGGGCCGTGGCCAACGGCATCATCGGCGGAACCGGAAACGGCCGCCTGGCCCCCAACGCCACCCTCACCCGCGCCCAGTTCGCGGTGATCCTCTACCGCTTCAGCCAGCGCATCTGACCTGTTTTTCCGGAGGAAGCCGGAGTCCGGCAAAATGCCCGCCCCGTCTGCCCGGCGACCGGCCGGAGGGGCGGCAAGCGTACAAGGGGCGGGCGTTCAGCCCGCCCCTGTTTTCGAAAGGAGACACGCCTATGGATACCATTGCCGCCATCGCCGCCGGGGGGGGCGCCCCCTCCGCCATCGGGGTCCTCCGGATCTCCGGGCCGGACTGCTTCGCCGTGTGCGGGCGGGTCTTCCGGTCCGCCCGGCCCTTCGGGGAGTTGGAGGCCCGGCGGATGGTGCTGGGCGAGATGCTGGACCGGGAGGGCCGGGTCCTGGACCGGGGGCTGGCGGTGCGCTTCCCCGGCCCTCACAGCTACACCGGGGAGGACGCGGCGGAGTTCCACTGCCACGGGTCCCCGGTGGTCCTGCGGGAGGTGCTGGCGGCCCTCCTTGCCGCCGGGGCCCGGCAGGCGGGGCCGGGGGAGTTCACGAAGCGGGCCTTTTTGAATGGGCGGCTGGACCTGACCCAGGCGGAGGCCGTCATTGACCTCATCGACGCGGAAACCGCCGCCGCCGCCCGGAACGCCGCCGCCCAGCTGGACGGGGGCCTCCGCCGCCGCCTGGAGCCGGTGCAGGAGGCCCTGCTGGAAATCACCTCCCGGTTTTACGCCGTGGTGGACTACCCCGACGAGGACATCCGGGACGTACAGCCCCGGGAAATCGCCGCCGCCCTCCGGGAGGCGGAGGAGCGCCTGACGGCCCTGCTGGACACCTGCCGCCGGGGGCAGGTCCTCAAGCGCGGCGTGCGCACGGCCATCGTGGGCCTGCCCAACGCCGGGAAATCCTCTCTGCTGAACGCCCTGGCGGGCTATGACCGGGCCATCGTCACCGACGTGCCGGGCACCACCCGGGACACGGTGGAGGAATCCGTCCTCTGCGGCGGGGTGCTGCTGCGCCTGGTGGACACGGCGGGCCTCCGGGAGACGGAGGACCAGGTGGAAAAGCTGGGGGTGGAGCGGTCCCGCCGGGCCATGGAGGAGGCGGAGCTGATCCTGCTGGTGAAGGACGGAGCCGCAGAGGTCTGCCCGGAGAACCGGGCCTATTGGGAGGCGCAGGCCCTCCTCCTGCGCCAGGTGGCGGAGACGGGGAAGCCCTGGCTCTGCATCGAGTCCAAATGCGACCTCACGGGGCCCCGCGCCTTTTCCCTGGGGCTCATCCAGAAGGACGCCAACAACCCCGCCGCCTGCCTGTGCGTCTCCTCCGTCACCGGCCAGGGTCTGGACAAGCTGGAGGAGGCCGTCTCCGCCCTCTTCCCCGCCGGGGACCCCGGGGAGGCCGGGAGCCTGCTGACGGACCGGCGGCAGGAGGACGCGGCCCTCCGGGCCCGGGAGGCCCTCCGCCGGGCCCGGGAGGCCCTGGAGGAGGGCCTGACCCCCGACGCCGTCCTCAGCGACGCGGAAGAGGCCCTGAACGCCCTGGGAGAGCTGACCGGCCGGACGGCAAAGGAAGAAATCGTAGAGCGCATCTTCTCCCGCTTCTGCGTAGGAAAATAAGAACCTGCATTCGTCCCCCTTGACTGCAGTTCTAACCCCCCGCGTCCCCCGTCCCCCTCCGCCGCGAGTCCAGCGAAGCGAGTCGCGGCGGAAAGCGAAGAAATTCCCATCACAGCGCAGTTTTCGGCGAAGCCGGAAACGGAGCGGCGATGGGAATTTCTGAGTTGGTGCGGGCATGGGGATTCGAACCCCAACGCATTGCTGCACGAGAACCTAAATCTCGCATGTCTGCCAATTTCATCATGCCCGCGTGCCTGGGCGGCGGTTTCAGGAGGAGTTCAGTATACCACACTCCTCCCCTTCCGTCCAGTCCCGTTTTCCCCACTTGCGCTTTCCCCCCGTCCGTTGTACAATAGACCCGATTTATCCAAGGAAAAGAGGAACTTCGCCATGTCCACTCCCCGTGCCGCCGTCATTCACGACCTCTCCGGCTTCGGCCGCTGCTCCCTCACCGAGGTGATTCCCATTCTCTCCGTCATGGGCGTCCAGTGCTGCCCCCTGCCCACCGCCTTTCTCTCCACCCATACCGGCGGGTTCGAGGGCTTCACCTTCCTGGACATGACGGAGGAGCTGCCCCGGGCCGCCGCCCACTGGCGGAGCCTGGGCCTGGAATTCCAGGCCATTTACAGCGGCTTTTTGGGCAGCGAGCGGCAGATCGGCATCGTGGCGGACTTCATCCGGGATTTCCGGGGGCCGGACACCCTGGTGGTGGTGGACCCCGTGATGGGGGACGACGGGAAGGCCTATCAGACCTACACCCCCGCCATGTGCGCCGGCATGGGGCGCCTGGCGGAGCTGGCGGACGTCATCACCCCGAATCTGACGGAGGCCGCCTTCCTGCTGGGCCGGGAGTACGGGGACCTGCTGGACGGGGGCCGGGCCCTCCACGACGAGGCCGCCCTCCGCCGCCTGGCGGAGGAGCTGAGCCTGGGGGGGCGGCGCTCCGTGGCCCTCACTGGGGCGGCCTTGGCCCCGGGGCAGACCGGGGCCATGTGCTTCGACGCCCGGACGGGGCGGGCGGAGGCGGTCCAGGCCGCGTTTGTCGCCCACCCCCTTCATGGGACGGGGGATATCTTTTCAAGCGTCCTCACCGGGGCGCTGATGGGGGGCGCCTCCCTCCGGGACGCCGCCGCCCAGGCCGTGGATTTTATTCACGCCTGCGCCCTGCGGACGGTGGCCCAGGGGCTTTCCCTCCGGGAGGGCGTGGACTTTGAGCCCCTGCTGGGGCGGCTGGTTCCCCGGTGAGGGGGATGGTTCCCCGTCCCCCACGGGGCAATCCCGCCCGTTACAGACAGGAAAAAGGCGCTTGGAGCGATGCTCCAAGCGCCTTTTTTCGGGGAAACTCTGAACCCGGAACGGGCCGGAACCCCTGCCGTTTACGCGGCGGGAATCACCAGGACCTGGCCGACCCGGAGGTCGTTGGGGTTCTTGATGGTGTCCTTATTGGCGTTGTAGATCAGCTGCCACTGCCGGCCGGTGCCGTAGGCCTTCTGGGCAATGCTCCACAGGCAGTCGCCGGACTTGACCACATAGTCGCCCTCGGCTTCGGCAGGCGCGGGCGCGGGAGCCGGAGCAGGAGCGGGCTCGGGAATCGGCTCGGGCGCGGGAGCGGGCTCCGGAGCGGGAGCGGGCTCTTCAGCGGGGGCCTCCTCGGCGGGGGCGGCCTCCACGGTGATGCGGCCCGCGGGCTCGCCGTAGGCTTCCGCGGTGACGACGCCCTTGAGCTCTTCCTTGATGTAGTCCATCAGGACCTCGTCCATGGGCAGGCCCAGATCATAGTTCACGGAGGCGGCGGAGAAGGCATAGTAGGTGTCGCCTCCGGCGGCCATGAAGTCGTTGGTGGCGATGGAGTAGGTGGCCTTTTCGTCAAAGTCCTTGCCGCCCACGGAGGCGATGGTCACCCGCTCGATGGAGGCGGGCTTGTGATAGGTGGAACCGGGATACAGGTCGCCGGCCTTGAACTCCTTGGTGGTGTCCACGGTGAACTCGATGCCGCTGACCTGGGGGAAGCCGCCGACGGCCTCGGGCGTGCAGTAGGTGGAAGCTTCCAGGGCCTCCAGCAGCTCCGCGCCGGTGACCTTGACGATGCTCAGGGTGTTGCCGAAGGGCAGGACGGTGTTCACGTCTTTCTTCGTGATGTCGCCCGCCGCGATGGGGGCCCGGATTCCGCCGCCGTTGGTGACGGCCGCGTCCACTTCCTCGCCGTTCTTGGCCGCGCCCCAAACCAGGGAATCGGTGATCAGGTCGCCCAGGTTCGTCTCTTCCGTGCGGTTGCCGGGGGCCTTTTCGCCGTTCAGCAGGACCTCGGTCTTGGCAAAGGTGGCGCCGTAGTCGTCGTCAATCTGCTTCTGGATGGCGGCGGCCCGGTCGGCGATTTCCTTCACGCCGTCCAGGGTGACGGCCTCCAGGGGGATGTTCCGGGCGGAGCAGCCCTCCTCGGACAGCATCACCGCGCCCACGTTGGCCAGCTTCGTGCCGGTGGAGGTGACCAGGGTCTTGCCGGACTCCACGGCCACGGTAGCGGTTTCGCCCGTGACGACGGTTCCCTGCTCGGGCAGGGTCTCCACGGTCTCTCCGGCGGCCTCGGCCACCTCTTCAATGGTGGAGTGGGAGTGTCCGTCGATCAGCACGTCGATGCCCTCGACTTCCTTCAGAAGGTCGATGGAGCGGTTGCCGACGGACTCGTCGTCAATGCCCAGATGGCTGAGGCAGACGATGTAATCGCAGCCCTCGGCCTCCAGGGCCTTGACCTCGGCCTCGGCGATGGCGAACAGATCCTTGCCCGCGGGGAAGGTCACGCCCTGGATCTTGGCGGGGTGCGCCTTGGTGCCGCTCTCGGGGGTGGTCAGGCCGAAGACGCCGATCTTCTCGCCGCCGGGGGCGGTGAAGACGGTGTGGGCGTTTTCCGCCTTGCCGTTATAGAGGACGTTGGCGGAGACTACGGGGAACTTGGCGTCCTTGGTGACTTCCTTGAAGTTGGGATAGCCATAGTCAAACTCGTGGTTTCCGATGGTGGCCGCGTCATAGCCCGCCATATTCATCAGCTCCACGGCGGTTTTGCCCTGGCTGACGCTGACGGTGGGGTCGCCCTGGATGTAGTCGCCCGCGTCCACCAGCAGGGTATAGGCCCCCGCGTCCTGGAAGGACTGCTTCAGGGCCGCCACCTTGGCATAGCTGCCAATGGCTCCGTGGACGTCGTTGGTGTGGAGGATGACGATCTGGCCCTCCAGGGGCTTCGCTTCCTCCTCCGCGGCGCTGGCGGTAACGGTCAGGGAGAACATCATCGCCAAAGCCAGCAGCAGGGACAGGAATTTCTTAGTCTGCATTCTTTTACCTCCTCTTGTTCTCAGGCGGTCCGAAAACCCGCTCCGCCTCCGGCGGCGGGGGGGACGGCGCCCTTCTGGAACCCCGTTTGGCCCATGGCGGAGCGCCCCGCGGCGGAAAGCGTTTCCGGCCCGCGGTTTTCCACAAAAATCCGGACGGATTTCGGGAAAATCCACGAAAACCGGCAGGCGTCCCCTGCCGCTTAGGCGTTTTGCCAGGTTCCAAACAGCGCTCAAGCACATTATAGCACAATTTTTCCAAATAGATAGTGCAAAGTTTTCCCAAAGGGGAAAATTTTTCGCCCCGCCTATCCGGGACGGCGGAAGGGCGGCGGCCCTCCCGCCGCCGCCCTCCTGTTTTACGGCGCCTCCCGGCGCTACCACACCGTGTCCGTGTATACCGCGGTGATCCCCTCGGTGTAACAGGCCGCAATCTCCTCCCGGTCGTTGATGGTGTGCACAAACAGCAGTACTCCGGTGTTCTTCATCCGGGCGGTGTACCGCCAGACGTCCCGCAGGGCGTCCGGATAGGTATAGCCCAGCAGGGGGTGCTCCGCCGCGAAGGCGGCCAGGTGCTCCGTGTCCCGCTTGTCCTCCGGGGGCAGGTTGTAAAGGGTATAGATGATGTGGGGAAAGCCCAGGGCGGCCACCGGGTCGTATTCGCCGTCCTGGTAAATCTGGATGAGAAAGCGCTCCTTCAAATCCGGGCAGGTCTTGGCGATGACCGCCGCCGCGTCGGCGTTGCGGACCTTCACGTCCGTCACCACGTAGAGGTCCGGGTGCTCCCGCATGAAGCCCGCCAGGCTCTCCAGGCACAGGGGCGTGAATTCCTCATAGACCTCCGTCTCCAGCCACTCCGCCAGGGACAGGGGGACGCCGTCGGCAATGGCGGGGGACACGGCGCTCAGCCAGTCGTGCGTCCCCGCCAGGTATCCGTCGGACGTCCACATGAAGTCCAGCTCCACCACCCGGTTTCCCGCCCGGTAGGCGTTCACCAGCGCTTCGGCGGAGTTCGTATAGGTCCGGCCCTTCCCGGCGGGGCTGGTGATATAGCCCCCGGCGTGGACGATGCGCCGGTCCTCCTTCAAGACCTCTTCAGGCTCCGGAGAGGGACTCTCCGGAGCGGACGGGTTAACCCGTCCGCTTTCCGCCAGCCTCTGGACGCACACCAGCGCCTCGCCGCCGGAGAGGAGCTCCTCCCCCCGGAAGGAGCCGTCCTCCAGCGGGGGAAGGAAGGCCGCCGCCGCCTGAAGCTCCTTTTGCAGAAGCTCCGGCAGGGCGGCAATCTCCTCCCCGTCGGCAAAGACCGTTTCCGTCTCCGCCGGCGGGGCGGCGTGGGCGGCGATGGCGGCGGCGTCATAGCGGCGGATGGGCCGCTCCATGTCCGCGTAGCCCCGCCCGCCCATAAAGAACCCGTCGGTGGGGGTGAAGCTCATGTCCGTCCGGCTGTCGGCGAACAGGCCCATGGCATAGCCCGCCTTGACATAGGGCGCGTACCAGGTTTCCCCGGGGATGGAGGTTTCCGCCTCCGGCAGCTCCGCCCCCAGGGCCCCCACCGCCAGGCTGATGAACCGGGCGCGGCTGACGGGCTCGTCCAGGGGGAGGTCCTCCGTCAGGAGGCCCGCCTCCTCCAGCGCGGCGGCGGCCAGGGCCGTGGTTTCGGCGGAGTGGGGATTCGGCGCCATGGCGCGCTCCTCCTGGGGAACGGGGGCGGGGGGAGCCTCCCCGCCCCCGGAGGGGGCGCAGCCGCCCAGGGCCAGGGCGCAGCACAGGGCGAACAGGAAAAGCCGGTGGTTCCGCATCTTACCTCCTCGTCTCTCCCGCCCCGGCGGGGAGGGCTTCCCCCGCCGGGAGATTCATGGCCTCCGTGATATAGCGCCGGCCGTAAATGGCGTCGTAAACCACGGCCTCCCGCAACTTCAGGAGCTCCAGCGCCTCGGGGGAGAGGGCCGACTCCTCCGGGCTGACGCTGGCCGTCCCCTGTCCGTCTACGAAATAGAAGTCCGTGTGGGTCAGGCAGACCTCGGCGCACGCCTCCATCAGCCCCCAGTAGCGGGAGACTTTCCGCCCCGTCAGCTCCAGCAGCTGGGGGCCCACGCCGGTGACGCTGCTGTCCCGCCGGGTCCCGGCCTGCCCCCGGAGCAGGGCGGCGTCGTTGGCCCAGATCAGGTAGTCCGTGGAATAGAGGTCGTTGAACTGCTCCGGCGTCCAGTTATAAGTCCAGTTCCCCGGGCACAGGCCCAGCTTCGTGTAGACGGTGTCCCCGTCGGGCATGAAGAGGTTGGGCCGGTGGTCCCCGAAGAAGACCAGGATGGTGGGCTCCGGGTACTCCCGCAGGGCCGCGGTCAGCTCCCCCAGGGCCTCATCCGCCCGGATCAGCCCCTCCAGCATGGAGCGGATCACGTCCTGCTCCTCCTGGGAAAAGCCCTCCGCCGTCAGGCCGATCTGGCAGGAGCCGCCGAACTTGTCCGGCTTATAGGGCTGGTGGTTCTCCATGGAAATCCCGTAGAGCAGGGCCCGCCGCCCCCCGGCGTTGACGGCCGCCAGCCGGTTCAGCAGCACCTGGAAAAACTCGCTGTCCTGCATGTAATAGCCGTCCGGGAGGCGCTTCTCCCACTCCACGCCCAGGGCCTGGATGTCCTCCAGGAAGAGCAGGTTCTCAAAGCCCAGCAGGGGGTAGTTCACCGTGCGGTTGTACAGCTCGCTGTTGTAGCCGTGGATCATCTCCGCCTGATAGCCCCCGGCCTTCGTGTACTGCTCCGCCAGGGAGTCGAAGCTCTCGTACACCTCGCCGTACATGGAGCACATGTCCGTGCCGGGGAGCAGGTCCGTGCTCCGGATGCCCGTGAGCATGGACATCTCGATGTTCCCCGTGCCGTAGCCCAGGTGATGGCTGTGGAAGACGCCGCTGATCCCCTCCTCCGCCAGGGCGTGGAAGTTCTCCGCCGGGTCCCGCTCATACCGGAGGCCCGTCAGGCGGATGGGATCGAAATAGGACTCCGCCAGCACAAAGATGATGTTGGGACTGGACTCCGGGGCGCCGTCCCCCTCCGGCAGGGCGGCGTCCACCCTGGCCAGGACCTCTTCCATATACTCCTCGCCGTAGCCCTCGGCGGGGGCCTTGCCCTGGAGGAAGGCGTCCCGCCAGAGGCTCAGGGTCAGCCCGTGGTGGGCGTGGTTGGTGGCGGCGTCCAGCCGGACGGTGAAGTCCATCCCCAGCCGCTGGCCGACGGCCCTGGCGCTGGAGGGCGTCAGCAGCACCACCGCCGCCAGCACGTAAAAGCTGAAGGTCAGAAACCGCACCCGCCCGGTCAGCTCCGTCAGCCGCCGGGTCAGGAACAGCAGGCCCGTGCACAGGGCCAGGGCCGCCAGGGCCAGCCAGAAGTCCAGCGGCGGCGTCAGGTCCCCCGCCAGGCCCGCAATGGTCCCCGCCTGGGCGGCCATGGCGAAGTCCGCCAGGGTCAGGGGGGAGCCGTTGATCGCAAGCTTGAAATAGTCCACCAGGGCCAGAAGCAGCCCCGCCAGGGCCGTCAGCCCGCCGCCGATCCAGAGCCGCCCCGTCAGCCCGCCCAGGGCGGCCGCCGCCAGTCCGTACAGCGCGGCGGTCAGCGCCAGGGCGCCGGGGTCCTTCACAAACCAGGCCCAGACGCCGGGCAGCGTCCCCCCGGTGATCCACTGGACCGCCACGGTCACCGCCAGCCCCATGCACAGGGCCCCCGCCCCAAACAGCAGCCACCGGAGCAGAAGCAGCGCCGCCGTTTTCAGTCGTTCCTTCCAGTTCAAAACGCGTTCCTCCATGCTGTCGAAGGATAAGGCCCTTCGGCGTGTAATCCCCGCGGCGCGCCCCGCTTTTCCGGCGCCTTTGCCGCGATTTTTGTAAAAAAGAGCATAGCACACCGCCCCCGGCTTTTCAATACCCCGGCGGGATTTTCCCCGGCGGGGGGAGGGCCCCCGATTTTGGAAGGAGCCGGAAAACTTCCTCTTGCGGTTTCGGAAAACTATGGTATACTGTATGTGTGAAGGTTTCTCCGCTTTCTTGGCCGGACCGGAAGGCCGGTACTTTTTGGATATGAGGTGAGCGCTATGATTGGCGGTATCGCAGGCGTCGGAAGCTATGGCGCGGGCTATGTCGGGTCCTTTTACCGGTCCCGGCTGACGGAAACCCTTCGAAACACCCAGACTGCCCAGGACGCGCGGCAGGCGGAGCGGGGCCAGGTTCAGACGGCCCGAAGGGCCGCCTCCCCGGAGACGCCGGTGCAGCCCGTGGGGGCGGTGCGTCCCGTCTCCCGGGAAGAGGCGTCCCTGCCGGAGCTGGCCCGGCGGCTGGAGAGCGACCCAGCGGCCATGGCCGGGCGGATGCGGACCCGGTACGGCGACGTGAACGCCGAGGGCATGTTCGTGGAAACCGGGAAGGAGGGCCTCTCCCCCGTTCAGGATTCCCGGAAAAACGCCCTGGAGGGGCAGCTTGCCCAAGCCGAGGACGCCCTGGCCCGGAACGACCTGACGGGCGCGGAAGACGTTTTGAAGAACGGCGCGCCCAAGCTCCCCGGCCTCCCCGGGGAGGAGGAGGCGCCCCTCCCCGGCCGGGAGGCCCGGGAGGACGAGGGCGTCCCGGGGGGCCGGGCTCCCCAGGGGGCCGAGAGCGCCCAGGAGGCCCTGAAGGAGGGCGAGTGCCAAACCTGTGAGGAGCGGAAGTACCAGGACGGCTCCGACGACATGGGCGTCTCCTTCCAGACGCCCACGAACATCAAGCCCGAGCAGGCGGCCTCCGCCGTCCGGGGCCACGAAATGGAGCACGTCGTCCGGGAACAGGCCAAGGCCGACCGGGAGGGCCGGAAGGTGGTCAGCCAGAATGTGACCATGCACACGGAGATCTGCCCGGAGTGCGGGAAGTCCTATGTCTCCGGCGGCACCACCCGGACCGTCACCAAGGCGGACACGGACAACGCCGCCCAGCAGCAGCGGCAGAACCAGGAAGACCAGAAGACCCGCACCCCCTTCTCGGCGGTGGCGTGACAGGCACGGACAGGGCCCCCCTCGGGGCCCTGTTTTTCTAGGGCCGGTGCGCATAAGCCCAAACGCACGTCCTTCCGGCAAATTTTGCCGTCTGCGGCGTAAAAATTTTTGCCGGGCGTTAGCCCGCCCGCAAATTTTTGCCCTGCATCCGGCAAAAATTTGCCGGAAATCCCCACATTTGGTTTATGGGAACAGGTCCTAAAGGAAAGGCAGGCTTATGGAAAAGAAAACGCAAACGTCCCCCTGGCTGGACTGGGCGGTGGAGCTCCAGGCCCTGGCCCAGGGGGGGCTGCACTACAGCCGGGACCCCTTCGACCGGGAGCGCTTCCAGCGAATCCGGGACATCGCCGCCGAGATGCTGGCCCAAAAGAGCGGCCTCTCCCTGGAGACGGTGAAGGGCCTCTTCTGCTGCGAGACGGGGTATCAGACCCCCAAGCTGGACACCCGGGCCGCCGTCTTCCGGGAGGGGAAGATCCTCCTGGTCCGGGAGAACGACGGGCGGTGGTCCCTCCCCGGGGGCTGGGTGGACGTGAACGTCTCCGTGCTGGAGAACACCGCCAAGGAGGTCCGGGAGGAAGCGGGGCTGGAGGTCGTTCCCCGGCGGCTTATCGCCGTCCAGGACCGGGAGAAGCACAACCGGCCCGTCTACGCCTGGAAGATCTGCAAGATCTTCGTCCTCTGCGACCTTGCGGGCGGGGAATTCCGGCCCAACAGCGAAACCACGGAGAGCGGGTATTTCTCCCGGTCGGAGCTGCCGCCCCTGGCGGAGGAGAAGAACACGGAGGAGCAGGTCCGGATGTGCTTCGAGGCGCACCGGGCGGAAACCTGGGAAACCCTGTTCGACTAAAAATTTGGAGGGGGCCGGAACCTTTCCCCGGTGAAATCCGTCTATAGAGGTAAGAGCCCGTATTCACCGCCGGGGAAGGACCCGGGCGTCCGGCGGCTTTGCGTACGGGTCCCGGGAGCCCCGCTTGGAAGACGGGGCGGAAAAGGAGGATGCACGGATGAAAAGAGGACTTGCCCTGTTTCTGGCCGCGGCGCTGACGGCCCTGACCCTCACCGGCTGCGGAGGAGGGGGCTACAGCGGCGGGACCGCCAGCGCCCCCGCCGCCGGCGAAAGCCAGTCGGCCGCCTATGACACCGGAGGCGGCTGGAAATCCGAGATGATGGAGTTCGGCTTCGACGCCCCCGCCGACGACGCCGGGGAACCCTCCGCCGCGCCGGAGGAGGCCCCCGGCGGGGGAGAAGCCCAGGCGGAGGACCGCCTGGCCAACGCCAAGATGGTCTACACCGCCAGCGTGGAGGCGGAGACGCAGGACTACGATTCCTGCACCGCCGCTCTGGAAGACCTGGTGGATAAGCTGGGGGGCTATCTGGAGTACGCCTCCGCCGACCGCTACGGCGACGGAAGCCGCAGCGCCAGCTATACCGTCCGGGTCCCCGCCCGGGAGTTCCAGGGCTTTTTGAAGACCGTGGGGGAGATCAGCCACGTCACCAGCCAGAGCCGGAACGCGGACAACATCAGCGAGATGTACTACGACACGGAGAGCCGCCTGGAAACCCAGAGAACCAAGATGGAGCGGCTCCAGACGCTCCTCTCCAAGGCGGAGAATATGGAGGACATCATCGACCTGGAAAACGCCATCAGCGAGACAGAGCTCCAGATCGAGCAGCTCACCGGGTCCCTCCGGCACTACGACTCCCTGGTGGACTTCGCCACCATCGACGTCCGCCTCCGGGAGGTGCTGCGCCTCACCACGGTGGAGGAGGCCCCGCCCACCTTTGGAAGCCGCCTGGGCAACGCCTTTACGGACGGGCTCCACGGCTTTGGGGACTTCCTCCAGGACGCGGCCGTGTACCTGGCCTACAACTGGACGTGGATGGTCCTTCTGGCCCTCATCGTCCTGCTGGTAACAAGGGTTTCCAAGCGGGCCCAGGCCCGGCGGGCGGAGCGCTTCGGGGGACCCTTCCAGGAGCCTAAGAAGAAACGGGAGGGCTTCTTCAACCGGAAGAAGCAGGACGAGCCGAAAAACCCGGATGACAAACAGCCATAAATCTGGTATACTGAGGGGGCGGACATGGGTCCGCCCCCTACTTTTCAAATACTCACAAGGAGGATGCTGATATGAAACTCACCTGGCTGGGCCACGCCTGTTTCCTGGTGGAGCAGGACGGCTATCGAATCCTGCTGGACCCCTACACCGGCGTGGAGGGCTACCCGCCCCTGGCGGACCGGAAGCTCCGGGTCCATAAAATCCTCTGCAGCCACGGCCACTTCGACCACAACGCCGTGGACCAGGCGGAGGTGATCCCCTTCGACGGCCCCTGCCCCTTCACCATCCGCACCGTGGAGACCTTCCACGACGGCCAGGGCGGGGCCCTCCGGGGGAACAACACCATTCATATCCTCTCGGCGGGCGGGGTAACCGTCGCCCACATGGGGGACCTGGGGCACCAGCTCTCGCCGGAGCAGGTCCAGGCCATCGGCCCTCTGGACGCGGTGCTGATCCCCGTGGGCGGCTTCTACACCATCGACGCGGCAGGGGCCAAGGCCGTCTGCGAGGCCCTGAACCCCACGTGCGTCGTCCCCATGCACTACCATCACGCCCCCTACGGTCTGCCGGTGGTCGGCGGGGTGGAGGACTTCCTCGCCCTGTGGCCCGAGTCGGAGGTCCGGCGGCTGGAGGGCCCGTCCCTGGAAGTGGACAAGACCGGCCGGGGCGTCCTGGTCCCGAAATTTTGTGAGGAGACTTGATATGTACCGCTACATACTCTTCGACCTGGACGGCACCCTGACGGACTCCCGGGAGGGCATCGTCCACTGCGTCCGGGAGACGATCCTGGGCTACGGCGATCCGGTTCCGGAGGAGGAGATCCTCCTCCGCTTCATCGGCCCGCCCCTCCAGGACTCCTTTGTCCGCTTCTGCGGCTACAGCCCCGGGAAGGCGGCGGAGGCCGTGGAGCGCTTCCGCCTCCTCTACGAGCCCGTGGGCCAGTACGAGAACCGGGCGGCCCCGGGCATGGAGGCCGTCATGGGCCGCTTGAAGGAGCGGGGCTGTGTGCTGGCCCTGGCCTCCTCCAAGCCCCAAAACCTCTGCGACTCCATCTGCCGGCGCTTCGGCTTCACGCCCCACCTGACCGCCCTGGTGGGCAGCCCGCCCCACGGGGACTGGGAGAAGGAGGACGTGGTCCGGGAGGCC
>CANPTW010000038.1 GCA_947577075.1 uncultured Oscillibacter sp.
GGCAGTATCCCGCTGAGCAAGTTGTCCTCTCTGCACTTACAGCAGCTCTACAAAAGGCTCCTCACCGGCGGCAGAGTGGAGCGGACCGAGTCCAAGAAACAGCCCAAGGGCCTCAGCGCCAAGACGGTGCGGAACATCAACCAGGTCATTTCCTCGGCGATGGATTTCGCAAAGGATCAGAAGCTGATTGCGGTCAACCCGACAGATGGCTGTGCCCTGCCGAAGCTGGAGCATAGGGAGATGAAGACCCTGCCCGTAGAGCAGCTGACGTCCTTCCTGCGGGAGGCGAAGGAGACTGGCGTCTTTGAGATGTACTACATCGAACTGGCAACGGGTCTTCGGCGTGGAGAGCTGCTGGGGCTGAAATGGGAGGACATTGATTTGGAGCAAGGTAACCTCCGGGTTCAGCGGCAGGTCTGCCGGATCGATGGCGAGATTGTGGAAGCGCCTCTGAAAACGAAGAACGCCTACCGAGTTCTGCCGCTGTCGGCAGAGGCGGTGGAAGTTCTGAAAGAGCAGAGAAGAAAAAGCGGGAAAAACCAATATGTGTTCCCTTCCCCCACCGGAGGACCTATCTCGCCGGACAGTGTACTCCACATGCTCCACCGGGTGCTGAAGCGGGCAGGACTGCCAAAAGTGCGCTTCCACGACCTCAGACACACGTTCGCAACCTTGGCACTGCAAAACGGAGTGGACATCAAGACCGTCTCCGGGATGCTGGGCCACTACTCCGCCGGCTTCACCCTTGACACCTACACCCACGTCACCACCTCCGCGAAGAAGGAAGCAGCGAATACGATGGGCGGTATCCTCTCCGGTGCTCTCCGGTAGTTTCCGGACATTTCGCCGTCTGGGTCAGCGCTTGGGTCAGAGCGCTGACCCGATTTTTTGGCCGGATTATTTCGACGCAAAAACGGAGAAAAAGTCCTGAAATCTCACGATTTCAGGACTTTTTTGGTTGCGGAGACAGGACTTGAACCTGCGACCTCCGGGTTATGAGCCCGACGAGCTACCAACTGCTCTACTCCGCGATATTTCGTTTTGTGGTGCCGGTGACCGGACTCGAACCGGTACAGTATTGCTACCGGGAGATTTTAAGTCTCCTGTGTCTACCAATTCCACCACACCGGCAGCTTGTCGGCAATGGTTAGAATACCATAAACCTGCCGCGCTTGTCAAGCAATATCATCAAAAAAAGAAAAAATTTTTCCAACCGATTTCGACATGCGCCAGGCGCCGCCTTGCGGGCGGCCTGCAGGGTCCTATAAATTGTCAGACCTGCCGCGCTTGATCGCGGGAACACTATTAGCGGAAACACCGGAGGGACCCGCAAATGTCCAACGCCGCCCCGGGGCGCTTCTTGCCGCCATGCGGGTTGACCTGGCGTGAAGCCCGCCGGAACTCCTGCGCAAAATTGACGTATCAGATGCAGGCCCGTCCGTTTTCCGGCCCTGAGACTGGAGGGCGTCTTCAACCCCTTAAAATAGGATCTTGGGGCGTCCGGCACCGCCGGGACTTCGTTCATTTGCCTTGAAATCCGGCAGGATTCCTGTGTCAAACTGCCTCGTCCGGCGGCGCGCCCCCCCAATCCGGCATTCCGAAAATCTGAAGACGCCCTCTGGGACGGCCGGGAGAAATTTGCGAGTTCATGGTTTATTTTAATAAGGAGGCAATGGAAATGAAGAGACGTCCGGAGCGCGATCCTATGGAAAAGGCAAGGGAATTATCCCAATTTATGGCGGCCAAAACCGACCCCTTGGGGAGCTGGACCGGCCAGCCGCTGGACCCCTATGAGGTTCCGGTACAGGACGCGGACGACCTGTAAGCCCCGGAAAGCCGCGGCCTGCGCCCGCCACACGGCACAAACCTCCAGCGGGGGACCTCCGTGCTTTGCCGGAGGGTTTCCCCGCCTGGGCGCAGAATCCTCCGGACACAGGGGACGTTCCGCGGGAGAATGCAGGCTTAGGGCCTGTTCCCATAAGCCCAAACGCACGTTTTCCCGGCAAAAATTTGCTCGGAAATCCCCACATTTGGTTTATGGGAACAGACCCTAGAATGCTGCACAGGAGAAGCGCGGCGCGGGAACAATCGGCGGCGGGGAATTGGCGATATAAACAAATATAGCGCATCTATATTGTGCAGTTTATATAAATTCGGCGTTGACATTCCCTGCCGTCCCTGCTAGAATATGGCTGATCCCGGATGAGGGGATCCGACCCATTCCGTTTTACAGGACCTATGTCAAGGAGGTATTTACGATGACAAGAGATATTGATATAAAGAGCGAAGAGCAGGTTGCCCGCATTAACCGCCTGGCCTGCGAGGCGCCTTGCGAGGTATGGCTGAGCACCGAAACCGTGATGCTGGACGCCCGGTCCCTGCTGGGGCTCTACGCCCTGGTGGGCCAGCGGGCAAAGGTGGTCACGGAGGACGGTATCAGCCCCAGGATGGTGGACCGTCTGGTGCAGAAAATGGCCTGAGCCGCGGGTTTGCCCCGCAGTTCCCCTTTGGGCCGGCGGGACGCAGGGCGTCCCGCCGGCCTTCCGGCCCGGAACACAGCCCGCCCCATCTCCCGGAAAGGAGGCGCGGCGGGCTGCTCTGCTGTCTGCGCGGCGGACCTGGGAACCTGTATTCATAACCGGCGGACGCCGTTTAAGCGGCCTTTTTCCCGGCACGGCGCGCCGCTGTCCCCTGCAATCCGCCGGGACTGCTTCGGAAAAGCTTCTTGTCCGCCGGGGAAAACCCCGTCCATTCAGCATCCTTCGGCTGTGAATACAGGTTCTGAGTTTTTTTATAAATTTTCCAAGAATTTTCTATCGTTTTTTTATGGGCGCCCGTCTAAAATGATAGGCGTGGTTTGGGGCGCGTCCCCGGAACACGAAAAATTGATTGGAGGAACTATGATGAAAAAGACGTTTGCCTTGCTTCTTGCCGCGATTATGATGCTGGCTCTTGTCGCCTGCGGCGGCGGCGACAAGCCCGCCGATTCCGCTCCCAGCGACGCTCAGACCGAGCAGCCCGCCGACTCCGCTCCCGCCGACGTTCCCGAGGCTCCCGCCGAGGGCGGCACCATCGGCGTGTGCATCTATCAGTTCACCGACGCCTTCATGACCACCTACCGGAACGCGCTTCAGGAGATCCTGGAGGGCAAGGGCTACACCGTCACCGTGGTGGACGGAGCCAACGACCAGGCCAAACAGAACGAGCAGATCAACACCTTTATTACCCAGGGTGTGGACGCTCTGATCATCAACCCCGTTATGACCTCCGCCGCGGACCAGATCATCTCCACCGTGAAGGACGCGGGCATCCCCACCGTCCTGATCAACCGCGAGCCCACTCCCGAGCAGATGGCCGTCTATGACAAGCTGGTCTACGTGGGCTGCGACGCCCGCCAGTCCGGCACCATGCAGGGCGAGCTGATTCTGGACACCCCCAACGGCGGCGACATCAACGGCGACGGCAAAATCTCCTACATTATGGTCCAGGGCGACCCCGAGAACGTGGATGCCCAGTATCGTACCGAGTACTCCGTCAAGGCTCTGACCGACGCCGGCAAGGAAGTCGAGCAGCTGAACCTCACCCGCGGCGACTGGATGCGTGAGCGCGGCCAGGAGATCGTGGCCAACGACCTGGCCCAGTTCGGCGATCAGGTTGAGGTGGTCTTCTGCAACAACGACGATATGGCCATCGGCGCCCTCCAGTCCATCCAGGCCGCCGGCCGGAAGGTCAACGAGGATATCTACCTGGTGGGCGTGGACGCGCTGGACGCCGCTTTGAACGAAGTCAGCAACGGCAACATGACCGGAACCGTCCTGAACGACGCCGTGGGCCAGGCCACCGCCGCCGTGGAAGAGATGGAAAAGCTGCTGGGCGGCGCCACCTATGCCTCCGGCGAGCAGAGCGTGTATGTCGACTATGTGAAGGTCACGCCCGAAAACGTGGGCGACTTCATGAAGTAATCCAAGTTCATCAAAACGAAAACGTCTGACAGGGGCGCGTGCCGAAGCGCACGCGCCCCTCTTTTCCATAGCCGGCGAAGCCCGGCTCCTCAGCCTTTTGCCGGTTATGGAAAAGCCAACATGAACAAGGGGGGACAGTAAATTGTCAGAATATCGTTTGGAAATGCGCGACGTGGTCAAGACCTTCCCCGGCGTCAAGGCCCTGAACCACGCGCAGCTCAAGCTCCGCCCCGGCACCGTCCACGCGCTGATGGGAGAAAACGGCGCGGGCAAGTCCACGCTGATGAAGTGCATGTTCGGCATTTATCACATGGACGAGGGCGAGGTCCTCTATGAGGGGCAGAAGGTCCAGATCAAGGGCCCTCTGGACGCGCTGAACCGGGGCATCGCCATGGTGCACCAGGAGCTTCAGCCCATCCCGGAGCGGAGCATCGGCGAAAATATCTACGTGGGCCGCTATCCCACAAAGAAGTACGGCCCCGTCACCGTCATTGACCACGCGAAAATGTACGAGGACGCGGAGGCGGTGCTGAAAGAGGTCCACCTGAACTTCAACCCCAGGGCCAAGCTGGGCAGCCTCAGCGTTTCCCAGATGCAGCTGGTGGAAATTGCCAAGGCCGTGTCCGCGGACTGCAAGGTCCTGATTCTGGACGAGCCCACCTCCTCCCTGACCGCCGCGGAGGTGGAGGCCCTCTTCACCATCATCAACGAGCTCCGGGAAAAGGGCGTTTCCATTGTCTATATCTCCCACAAGATGGATGAGATCCTCCGCATCAGCGACGAGGTCACCATCATGCGGGACGGCCAGTATATCGGAACCTGGGACGCCAAGGGGCTCACCACGGACTTCATCATCACCAAGATGGTGGGCCGGGAGCTTTCGAACCTCTTCCCCAAGCGGGAGAACGTCCCCGGCGAGGTGGTCTTTCGGGTGGAGAACTTCACGTCCATCAATCCCAAGAGCTTCCGCCACGCCAGTTTCGAGGTCCGAAAAGGCGAGATCCTGGGAGTTGCGGGCCTGGTGGGCGCCCAGCGGACGGAGCTGATGGAGGGCCTCTTCGGCCTGCGGAGCCACACGGAGGGCAAGATCACCTATCAGGGCAGGGAGCTGAAAATCAACCAGCCCAAGGACGCCATCAACAGCGGTATCGCCATGCTGACGGAGGACCGCCGGGCCACCGGCATCCTGGGCGTTCTCTCCATCGCGGACAACGTGTCCATCGCCTCGCTGAACCAGTACCTCATCGGCGGCGTCATGCTGGACGACCGGAAGATCGAGCAGCTGGTTCAGGACAACGTGGCGAAGCTGTCCATCAAAACGCCGTCCTCCAAGACGCTGATTCAGTCCCTCTCCGGCGGCAACCAGCAGAAGGTGCTCATCAGCCGGTGGCTGGCCAACGATCCGGACGTCTTCATTCTGGACGAGCCCACCCGGGGCATCGACGTGGGCGCGAAGTACGAGATTTACTGCATCATCGCGGCACTGGCGAAGCAGGGCAAAAGCGTTATCATGATCTCCTCCGAGATGAGCGAGCTGATCGGCATGTCCGACCGGATCATGGTCATGTGCGACGGCCGGGTTACCGGCTTCATCGACGGCGCGGAGGCCAATCAGGAAAATATCATGGCCCTGGCCACCCAGTTTGAATAAGGAGGAGAGAATTTTATGGGAAAGAAAATCAACGTCAAGAAACTGATTTCCGACAACGCCATCATCCTGCTCATCATCCTGCTGGCCATTGTCACCTGGGCCAACAGCCAGAACTTCATGAGCCGGGACAACGTGGGCAACCTGATTTCCAATGTGGCGCCCCGGTTTATCATCGCCTGCGGCGTGTCCGGGTGCCTGATCACCAAGGGCACGGACCTGTCGGCAGGCCGCCAGGTGGGCCTGGCCGCGTGCTTTGCCGCCATGATGCAGCAGACCCTGGACTACAGCGCCCGGGTTTTTGACTGGATGCCCGACATGCACTGGATTTTCGCCCTGGTGCTCACGGTGGCCATCATGGCCATCATCGGCGCGGTGAACGGCTGCGTAATCGCCTTTTTGAAAGTCCCCCCCTTCATTGCCACCCTGGGCATGCAGACGCTGGTGTACGGCACCTGCCAGATCATCACCGGAAACCAGCCCATCGGCGGCTTTAAGGAGAGCTATCGGGCCCTGGCCAGCGGCAACTTCTTTGGCAACCGCTTCCTGCCCTATCTGCTGCTCCCCGCCCTGCTGGTGGGCGTGTTCATGTGGTTCCTGTACAACAAGACCCGCCACGGCAAGTACATGTATGCCATCGGAGGCAATGAGAGCGCGGCCCAGGTGGCCGGCGTCAACGTCTCCGCCTCCCTGATCCGCATTTACATCCTGGCCTCCGTGCTCTACGCCCTGGCAGGCTTCCTGATCGGCTCCAAGGCCGGCGGCGCCTCCACCGCCACGGGCACCGGCTATGAGCTGGAAGCCATCGCGGCCTGCACCATCGGCGGCGTCTCCGTCAACGGCGGCGTGGGCCGGATCTCCGGCATCCTGATCGGCGTGCTGGTCTTCGAGGTTCTGAAAATCTGCCTCCAGTTCCTCCGCTTCGACCCCGCGTACACCTTCATTGCCCAGGGCCTGGTCATCATCGTGGCCGTGGCGCTGGACCTGCGGAAGTATCTGGCGAAGAAATAAGAGAATCCGGGAGAGCCCTCGAAGCTCCGGCGCAGAACGCGCCGGAGCTTCTTTTCAAACGGGCTTTTTTGTTGTATAATAAAATCATCCAACCCCCGCTAAGAAAGGACGGCATACTATGTGGGCTGAACAAAGCGTATTCTATCAGATTTACCCCCTGGGCTTCTGCGGAGCTCCCAGGGAGAACGACGGCGTCCCCGCCGGCCGCATCGGAAAAATTGCCGGGTGGGCCCCCCATATCCAAAAGCTGGGGGCCGACGCGGTGTATCTCTCCCCCATTTTTGAGAGCGACCGCCACGGCTACGACACCCGGGACTACCGGAAGGTGGACTGCCGCCTGGGGACCAACCAGGACTTCGCCGAAGTGGTGAAGACCCTCCACGCCCACGGGATCCGGGTGGTGCTGGACGGCGTGTTCAACCACGTGGGCCGGGGCTTCTGGGCCTTCCGGGACGTCCAGGAAAAGAAGTGGGACTCCCCCTACAAGGACTGGTTCCACATTAATTTCGACGGGAACTCCAACTACAACGACGGCTTCTGGTACGAGGGCTGGGAGGGCCACTTCGAGCTGGTGAAGCTGAACCTCCGCAACCCCGCCGTGGTGGACTACCTGCTGGACTGCGTGAAGTTCTGGGTGGACGAATTTGACGTCGACGGCCTCCGGCTGGACGTGGCCTACTGCCTGGAAGCGGACTTCCTCCGCCGCCTCCGGTCCTTCACCGAGGGCTTGAAGCCCGAATTTTTCCTGGTGGGGGAGACCCTTCACGGGGACTACAACCGCTGGGTGGGGGACGGCCTGCTCCACTCCTGCACCAACTACGAGTGCTACAAGGGCCTCTACTCCAGCTTGAATTCCATGAACCTCTTCGAGATTGTCCACAGCCTGAAGCGCCAGTTTGGCCCGGAGCAGTGGACCCTCTATAAGGGAAAGCACCTCCTCTGCTTTGCCGACAACCACGACGTGACCCGGGCCGCCAGCATCCTGACGAATCCCCGCCATCTCCCTCTGATTTACGGCCTCCTCTTCGGCATGCCCGGCATCCCCTGCCTGTACTACGGCAGCGAGTGGGGCGCCCCGGGGGAGAAGTCCCAGGGGGACGACGCCCTGCGCCCCGCCTTCGACGCGCCGGAGTGGAACGAGCTGACGGACCAGATCGCCGCTATGGCCCGGGCCCACCGGGAGAGCGAGGCGTTGTGCTACGGGGACTTCAAGGACGTCGTCCTCACCAACCACCAGGCCATCTTCCAGCGCCGGACGGACAGCGAACGGGTGCTGGTGGCCGTCAACGCCTCGGACCAGCCCTACACCGCCCACTTCGACGCAGGCTGCGGCCAGGCGGTGGACCTGATTACCGGGAAGCTCCACGACTTCGGCGGCGGCAGCGAGCTGCCCCCCTACAGCGTGGCCTTCTGGAAGTGCGAGCGGTAACATGGTTACCCTCTATTTGCTGCTGTCCCCTCTCTTCCTGTTGGGGGGAGCGGTGCTGCTGGGAATCGCCGAGGCAAGGCGGCGCGCTGTCCTGAAGCGGCGTCAGCGGGCCACGGCCCGGGCGGACGCGCGCGTGACGGAGAAGCTGGTCCGAACTGGCCGGATCGGTGAGCGGACGGTCCCCTGCTTTATTTTTGAGTTTCCCGTGAACGGCAGTTTGCGGCGGGCCCAGGCCGCCGGGACCCGGCACATGCGGGAGGGGGATACCGTGACGGTCTTCTATGACCCCGATTATCCCGAGAGCGTCTATATCCCCCAGGCCCAAACCCGGACCGCTGCCGCCGCTCTTTATTTCATCAGCGGCTGCTGGCTGCTGGGCGGGGTTCTGCTGTTTATTTTCGGGATATTCGGAATAAAGTGAGTCCGGCCCCCGCCCTATGGGCGGGGGCTTGCCCTATTCCTCCGTTCCGCTCCAGGTGCTCCGCCTCTTCCCGGCGGAAAGCAGGGTGAACTCGTTCTTCCGGAAGCGGATCAGCCCCTCCGCCTCCATGCGGCTCAGCTCATGGGACAACGCGCTGCGGTTCACGCAGAGGAAGGCCGCCAGCTCCTCCCGGGAGAAGGGAATGCGAAAGGTCGGGGTCCCCCGGCGCTCCGCCTGCATGGTGAGGTAGACCAGCACCCGGTCCCGGAGGCCCCGCTGGGCCAGGATGGCCAGACGGTAGTGCTTGCGGAGGTTGTCGTCGGAGAGGAGGGTCAGCAGGTTCCGCCGGAGGACCGTCTGCGCCTCTCCGGGCAGCGCCCCCGGCTCCAGCAGCAGCGCCCCGGGAAACTGGAGGACCTCCAGCCGGTCCGCCGCCACGGCGTAGTAGGGCGACCGGCGGCTCCGGGTGCAGATCAGGTCCGTCCCCAGGGTATAGCCGGGACCCAGGGCGTCCATCAGGCTGGCGGTTCCGTCGGAAAAGATCTGGGAAATCTGGACCTTCCCCCGGAGGACCACGGCAAACCAATCCACCGGGTCCCCCGGCGCGATGAGGACGGACTGTCTGGCATATTCCCGGGACGTTCCCAGTGGGAGGAGGCGCTGCTCCAAAAACTCCTGGGGCAGGTCCCGGAAGAGGCGGCATGCGCGCAAGATGGATGGGACCATGGCGTTCCTCCTTTCCTATGAGAAAATTATAGCAGAGAAATGTTGGCAAGACAACATCTTTCTGCGCGGCGTTCCGCTATAATAAACGCCAACAGCCGCCGCCGGAGAAAGGGGGGAGCCGCCATGCGGGACCGCTGCGGCAGAAGCATCACCTATCTGCGCCTTTCCGTCACGGACCGCTGCTCTCTCCGCTGCCGGTACTGCATGCCCGCCGGAGGAGTCCCCAAGCGGGACCATCGGGACATCTGCTCCGTGGAGGAGCTGGTGGAGATCGCCCGGGCCGCCGCGGACTGCGGGGTCCGGAAGGTCCGCCTCACCGGGGGAGAGCCCCTGGTCCGCCGGGGCATTTTGGACATCTGCCGGGGGATTTCCGCCATCCCCGGGGTGGAGGAGCTGTGCCTCACCACCAACGGCGCGGCCCTCCCCCAATTGGCGAAGCCCCTCAAGGAGGCGGGGGTGGACCGGCTGAATGTCAGCCTGGACACCCTCCGGCCAGACCGCTACGCCTACATGACCCGGGTGGGCCGCCTGGAGGATGCGCTCCGGGGCCTGGAGGCGGCGGAGGAGGCGGGCTTTGCCGGAACCAAGCTGAACGTGGTGCTGATGAAGGGCTTCAACGAGGACGAGATCCCCGATTTTGTGGACCTGGCCCGGCGGTATCCCCTGGAGGTCCGCTTCATTGAACTGATGCCCATTGGGGAGGGGGGAAGCGCCCCATTCCTCCCCGCCCAGGCGGTGCTGGACGCCTGCCCGGACCTCCGCCCGGCGAAGGGCTCCGGCGTGGCCCGGCGCTATCGTCCCCCCGGTGGGCCGGGGCTGGTGGGGCTCATCGAGCCTATGAGTCACCGCTTCTGCGGAGACTGCGACCGCATCCGGGTGACGGCGGATGGGAAGCTGAAGCCCTGCCTCCACTCGGATCAGGAGCTCCCCCTCCGGGGACTCCACGGCGAGGAGCTGCGCCGGGCCATCGAAACCGGAATCGCCGCCAAGCCGGAGCGGCACCACATGAACGAAACGGGCCGCAGCGAGGCGGGCCGGAACATGCACCAGATTGGAGGCTGAACCTATGGAACTGACCCACATCAACGAACAGGGCCGGGCCCGCATGGTGGACGTGACAGGCAAGGATGTCACCTTCCGCCAGGCCGAGGCGGAGGGCCGGGTCCGCATGGCCCGGGAGACGGTGGCCCTCATCCGCACCGGCGGGGCCCCCAAGGGGGACGTGCTGGCGGTGGCCCAGGTGGCGGGGATCATGGCCGCCAAGCGGACCCACGAGCTCATCCCCATGTGCCACCCCCTGCGGCTGACGGCGGTGGACATCGCCTTCACCCTGGAGGAGGAGGCCGTCCACATCCGCTCCAAGGTGAAGTGCAAGGGGGAGACCGGCGTGGAGATGGAGGCCCTGACGGCGGCCTCCGCCGCGGCGCTGACTGTCTACGACATGTGCAAGGCCGTCCAGCGGGACATGGAGATTACCGATATCCGCCTCTGCCGGAAGAGCGGGGGGAAAATCGGCGACTACGTGAAGGAGTGGTGAACGTGGCAGAGGTGGTATCCGTCAACATCAGCGAGAAAAAGGGCACCGTCAAACGGGAGGTCCCGGAGATCCGGCTGAAGCTCCGCCACGGCATCCTGGGGGACGCCCATGCCGGGGACTGGCACCGGCAGATCTCCCTGCTGGCGGAGGAGAGCGTGGACAAGATGCGCTCCCTCCTGCCCGGACTGGAGCCGGGCGCTTTTGCCGAGAACATCAACACCCGGGGGCTGGACCTGAAGTCCCTTCCCGTGGGGACCCGGCTCCGGCTGGGGGAGACGGTGGTGGAGGTCACCCAGATCGGCAAGGAGTGCCACAATGACTGCGAGATCAAAAAGCGCACCGGGAAGTGCGTCATGCCCACCGAGGGCATCTTCGCCGTGGTGGTGACGGAGGGAACCGTCCGAAAGGGCGATAAAATAGAGATTCTAAAAGATTCTATATAAGGAGCGAGCGCCATGAAGCTGATTCCAACCCAAGAGGCCGTGGGCCACGTCCTCTGCCACGATATGACCCAGATCATCCCGGGGAAGTACAAGGACGCCCGCTTCCGCAAGGGCCACGTGGTCCGGGAGGAGGACGTCCCCGTGCTCCTCTCCATGGGCAAGGAACACCTCTACGTCTGGGAGATGGTCCCGGGAATGGTCCACGAAAACGACGCGGCGGAGCGCCTTTGTTCCCTCTGCCGGAACCAGAACATGGACCGGAGCCCCGTCAAGGAGGGCAAGATCGAGCTCACCGCCGCCAGGGACGGCCTCTTCCTGGTGGACAGCGCCAGGCTGAACGCCGTCAACGCCCTGGAGGACGTCATGATCGCCACCCGCCACGGCGGCACGGCGGTCCGGAAGGGGGACAAGCTGGCGGGCATGCGGGTCATCCCCCTGGTCATCGAGGAGGAGAAGCTCCGCCGGGCGGAGGAGGCCGCGGGGGGCAGCCCCCTGCTGGAGCTGCGGCCCTGGAAGCTGAAAACCGCCGCCGTCGTCGCCACGGGCAGCGAGGTGGCCAAGGGTCTGATCCAGGATTCCTTCACCCCGGTGGTAGAGAAGAAGCTCCGGGAGTTCGGCATTGAGACTGTGGAGCGCCGGACGCCGGGGGACGAGATTGAGGCGGTGAAAGCCGCCATCCTGGAGGTCAAGGCCCAGGGGCCGGACCTGATCCTCTGCACCGGGGGCATGAGCGTGGACCCGGACGACAACACCCCCGGGGCGGTCAAGCGCAGCGGGGCCCGGATTGTCACGTACGGCGCGCCGGTTCTGCCGGGGGCCATGTTCCTGCTGGGGTACTTTGAAGACGGGACCCCCGTCCTGGGCCTCCCGGGCTGCGTCATGTACGCCAAGCGGACCATCTTCGACCTGGTGCTCCCCAAAATCGCCGCCGGGGTCCCCGTCACCCGAGAGGACATCACAGTCCTGGGCGAGGGCGGGCTGTGCCTGGGCTGCGCGGTCTGCACCTATCCCAACTGCGGATTTGGGAAGTAGGGGGCGGTCCCGGCGCCGCCCCGTCTCCCGGTTCACGGCGGCGTTGACGGCGATGAATCAAGGTAAGACATATCTTTTATAAAGTATATTTGAAAGCGAGGGCACTATGAAACGACTGCTTCCCCTTCTGCTGGCCCTGCTGCTCCTGTCCGCCTGCGGCGGCTCCAACGCGGACGGCCCCGTCACAGACGAGGACGTGGAATTGATGGTTTTCGCCGCCGCCTCCCTTCAGGAGTCCTTGACGGAGGCGGGGGAACGCTACCGGGAAGACCATCCGAACGTGACCCTGGTCTTCAACTTCGACTCCTCCGGGACCCTCAAAACCCAGATTGAGGAGGGGGCGGCCTGCGACCTCTTCATTTCCGCCGGGCAAAAGCAGATGGACCAGCTGGACGCCGCCGTGGCTCCCGCCGTCAACACGGACGCTCCGGAGGAGGCGAGGGCGGAAGAACTGGACCTCGTCCTGTCCGACACCCGGATAAACCTGCTGGAAAACAAGGTAGTCCTGGCGGTCCCGGAGGGGAATCCGGCGGACCTTCACAGCTTTGACGATTTGAAGGCCGCCCTGGAGGCCGGGGAGATTCTCCTGGCCATCGGGAATGAGGACGTGCCCGTGGGCCAGTACACCCAAGAGATTTTCGCCTACTACGGCCTGGACGAAGCCGCCCTGAACGCGGCCGGGGTCCTGACCTACGGCTCCAACGTAAAGGAAGTGACCACCCAGGTGTCTGAGGGGACCGTAGACTGCGGCGTCATCTACGCCACGGACGCCTTCTCCGCCGGGCTGGAAACCGTGGACGCCGCCACGGCGGACATGTGCGGGCGGGTGATCTACCCCGCCGCCGTGATGAAAAATTCCGCCGATCAGGGCTTGGCCCTGGATTTCCTCACCTGGCTGGGCGCGGCCAACGGGGGCGGGCCCGTCTTCGAGGCCGTGGGCTTCACGGGAATCAATTAATAAAATGGGAGGGTCCCCATGGACTGGTTTCCCCTCTACAACTCCATCCGCATCGCCGCCGTGTCCACGGTGCTGGTGTTCTTCCTGGGCATTTTCGCCGCCCATTTCATCGCGGGGCTCCCCCGGCTGGTGAAGGGCGTTTTGGACGTGGTGCTGACCCTGCCCCTGGTGCTGCCCCCCACGGTGGTGGGCTGGCTGCTGCTGCTGGCCCTGGGGCCCCGGCGGCCTCTGGGGGGCTGGCTCCTGGACGCCTTCGGCCTCCGGCTGACCATGACCTGGCAGTCCGGCGTTTTCGCCGCCGTGGCGGTGAGCTTTCCCCTGATGTACCGCACCGCCCGGGGGGCCTTCGAGTCCTTCGACCGGACCCTGGCCCAGGCGGGGCGGACCCTGGGGCTCAGCAACTCTTACATTTTTTGGCGGATTCAAATGCCCGTCTGCCGCCAGGGTATCCTGGCGGGGACGGTGCTGGCCTTCGCCCGGGCCCTGGGGGAGTACGGGGCCACGTCCATGCTGGCGGGCTACACCCCCGGCCGCACCGCCACCGTCTCCACCACCGTCTACCAGCTCTGGCGCACCGGGCAGGACGCCCTGGCCCTCCGCTGGGTGCTGGTGAACCTGGGGATCTCCGCCGCGGTGCTGCTGGCGGTGAACCTGCTGGAGCGGAAGGAGGGACGCGTATGGCCCTGACGGTCCGGATTCAAAGGCGCTACGGCGGCTTTCTCCTGGATGCGGACTTCACGGCGGAGGACGGGGAGGCCCTGGCGCTGCTGGGGGCCTCCGGCTGCGGAAAGAGCGTGACGCTCAAATGCATCGCCGGCATCGACCGGCCGGACGCGGGCCGGATCGAGCTGGACGGCCGGGTCCTCTTTGACGGCGCGGCGGGAATCAACCTCCCGCCCCAGCGGCGCCGGGTGGGGGTCCTCTTCCAGAATTACGCCCTGTTTCCCAACATGACCGTGGAACAGAACGTCGCCGTCTGCCTGGGCCGCCTGGACCGGCGGCAGCGGCGGCAGAGGACGGGGGAGCTTTTGGCCCTGCTCCGCCTGGAGGGGCAGCGGGACCTGTATCCCCGGCAGCTCTCCGGCGGGCAGCAGCAGCGGACGGCCCTGGCCCGCATTCTGGCGGCGGAGCCCCGGGCGCTGCTGCTGGACGAGCCCTTTTCCGCCTTGGATAGCTTCCTGAAATGGCAGCTGGAGCAGGAGCTGCGGGAGGTCCTGGACCGCTTTCCCGGCCCGGTGCTGTGGGTCAGCCACGACCGGGGGGAGGTCTATCGGAACTGCCGCCGGGTCTGCGTGCTGGAGGGGGGAAGGTCCTCCCCGGCGGCGGAAATGCGGGAGCTGATGGCGGACCCCGTCACCGTCAGCGCCGCCCGGCTCTCCGGGTGCCGGAACTGCGTCCCCGTCCGCCCCGGCCCGGGTCCGGGACTGGCGGAGGTCCCGGACTGGGGCCTGACGCTCCGGACCGCCTCCCCCTGGCGGGAGGGGACCGCCTTTCTTGGAATCCGGGCGGACCGGGTCCACCCGGCGGAGCCGGGAGAGAGCAACGCCTTCCCCTGCCGGGTGGTCCGGGCGGCGGAGGACGTGGCCTTCATGCTGGCGGCGCTTCGCCCGGAGGGCGTGGGGGAGGGGGCGCCCCTCCTGTACATGGAGCTGGCGAAGGACGCGTGGGCCGCCCTGCCGGACCATGGGCGGATTCTGGCGGCGGTGCGGCCGGAGGACCTGATGCTCCTGCGGGATTGCTGAGAAGCGCCCCCTGGCGGGGAAACCCGGGTTCCCCGGAGAAAGGGAAGTTGCAGAGGAACCGCTTTGCGGACGGAAAGGAGCCTTTCGATGTACAAAGCAGCTGTTTTAACGGTCAGCGACCGCTGTTCCCGGGGGGAGCGCAGGGACGAGGCGGGGCCGCTGACGGCCTCTCTGCTGGCGGAGGCGGGGTACCTGGTTACGGAAACCGCCGTGGTGCCGGACGAGCAACCGGCCATTGAGGAGGCCCTGATCCGCCTTGCCGACCGGGAGCACACGGCCCTGGTCGTCACCACCGGCGGCACCGGCTTCTCCCCCCGGGACGTGACTCCGGAGGCAACCCAGGCCGTGTGCGAACGCATGGCCCCCGGCATTCCGGAGGCCATGCGGGCGGCCTCCCTGGCCGTTACGCCCAGGGGGATGCTCTCCCGGGGGACGGCGGGAATCCGGGGCGGAACCCTGATCGTCAATCTCCCCGGGAGTCCCAAGGCGGCCCGGGAAAATCTGGAGGCGGTTCTCCCCGCCCTGGAGCACGGATTGAAAATGCTCCTGGGCGGCCCCGCCGACTGTTACGTTACTCGTGAGGAGCGTATCGAAAAGAGCGCTGTCCCGCGCTGATTGCCGGGTGAAAAACCAAGCGGAAGCGACGGCAGCGCGGACCTTGCGTTTATGGGAAAAGCCTCCCGCCTGTTCGGCGGGAGGCTTTCTTATGCTCTTTATAAATGTGATGGGCACATATGTGCCGCCGCCCCGGCGGCCTCCCGGCGGAGGGCCCGCTCATAGATCAGCTCCCCAGTGATGCTGACGGCAATCTCCTCCGGCGTCACGGCCTTGATGGCGGTGCCGATGGGGGTGTGGACCCGCCGGATGGCCTCCTCCGGGATGCCCGCCTCCCGGAGCTTTCCGTTGACATAGTCGGTTTTCGTCCGGGAGCCCATGACGCCCACGTAGCGGAGGGGCCGCCGGAGAAGCTGCTCCTCCACCTCGAAGTCGTGGCTGTGGCCGCTGGTCATGACCACGGCGTAGTCCTCTGCCGTCAGCTCCAGGTGGGCGGCAATGTCGGTATAGGGGGCGCAGGTCACGCTCTCCGCCTCCGGGAAGCGCTCCGGGGAGGCGAATTCCGGCCGGTCGTCGAACACGGACACCCGGAAGCCCACCTTCCGCAGCGCCGGGGCCAGGGCCAGGGCGCAGTGCCCCCCGCCGAAGATTACCACCCGCTCCCCTATGGGCAGGGGCAGGATCAGCCGCCTCCCGTCCCAGGAGAGGCCCGCCGGGCTCTCCTCCAGCAGGGAGGGCGCTTCCTCCGCCGACAGGGCCAGCCCGCCGCCCCGGCGGGACTCCAGCCGCTCCAGGGTCTCCCGGGCCAGGGCCCGCCAGGCGGCGCTGTCATGGGGGATGAACTGGAGCAGCGCCGTCTGCTCCCCGCCGCAGACGGAATCCAGCTCTCCGCCGTGGCGGAGCTCCAGGCGGCGCAGAGCGGACCGCTTTTCCTTCAGCAGCTCTGCCGCAAGAAGCAGGACCTGGGCCTCCCCCGGGCCGCCGCCGATGGTCCCGGCAGCCAGGCCCTCCCGGCCCGCCAGAAGCTGGGAACCGGGCCCCCGGGGGGTGGAGCCCCGGGCGGCGGCCACCGTGACCAGCACGGCGTCCTCCCCCTGGTTCAGCAGGGCCAGGAGGTTTTCAAAAATTGTGCGCATAGGGGCTCCTTTCTCTAGCGGCTTACCAGCTTCCCGGTAAGCACCATCTCCCGTGTCAGCGACGCGTCCTCCGGCAGGTCCACGGTGATGGAGTGCCACAAGGGCGCGCCATGCTTGTCCTTCTGGGCCTCGTGGCTATAGTGTACGGAGACGCTGTGGACCGGGGTTCGGGGGGACAGCTCCTCATAGAGCTCCATGGCCCGGTCCGCCATGGCCTCCCGCATGGCCGCTTCGTCCGGCACCGGGGTGCCATTCCTGTCCCTGAAGTCAATGCGGATGCCCACCACCGGCTCCTCCGGGCTCCCGGGCGTCCACTTGGCCCACCAGAAAGCCATGTGGCCGTTGACCTCCGGGGTCTCGGCGATGCCCAGCTCCTTCCGCAGGATTGTCTCCCGGTGCTCGTCCTCCACCAGCCCGGATTTCAGGTCGTAGCCCAGAGGGCGGCGGCCGCCGTCCTTCAAGGTGAAGTCCAGGAAATAGCCGTTGCTCACGGGATCATACTTGGCCCAGAGGCCCTCCGGCTCCAGGCCCGGCCAGACCTGAGCAGCATAAGCCCGCAACTGTATGGCGGAGACCAGGTTTCCCAGCACCGGGGACCAGCCCAGAACCGCCCACAGCAGGGCCTGGACCGCCAGAAGGGCCGGCAGCCAGTAGGCTGCCTTCCCGGCGATTTTCGCTGTCCTCGTTTTCATGGCCCCTCTTTCTCCTTCCCGGTCAGCCCCCCGCCAAGAGGGGATACGCCGCCCAGGACAGCGCGTACAGCATATAAATGTGAGCCGGATAGAACACATAGAAGAACCACTTCGGCCCCCGGCCCCGCTCTCCATTGTAACACAGCATCAACACCGCCGCAAGGGCCCCGTACCACTCGTAGACGGTGGTGAACATCATTGTCCAATGAAACTCCGGGGACCGGGAGAACACCAGCAGAGGATAAAGGAAATCATAAAGCACCGTGAAGCCCGCGAACACGCCGGCCTGAACCCTTCGATTTTTTCGAAAGCCGTACAGCAGAATCCCCGTGAGAATCGTGCCGATACCGGCGTCCGGATTGGAGTTCCACATAGGCAGAACCGTATACCCCAGGACGGACAGGGGCATTTGCAGCGCAGGCGCCGCTCCCATAAATACGCTGGCCAGAATGGGCCACGCCAGAGGCAGGACCACCGCCGCCAGCCCCGGAATCCAGCGCCGCTCTCCCAGCCAGTCCATACCCTGGAAGACCGCCATCAAAATGGCAAATGAGGTCATCATGCCGTTCATGGGATAGAATCCATCGGGCCGGACCGGAACGGCTCCGGTCATCACCAGGAACAGCAGGCCGGACATCAGCAAATGAATGAAATATACTTTTATAAAGTATTTTTTACGATCGTGGGTGTGGGCGAAGCCCTCCACTAAGCAGAACAGAAACAGCGGCGCGGCCAGCCGCCCCAGCATGCTGAACCACTCCGGGACGCAGCCCGTATAGCCGAAGAAATAGTGGATGTGGTCCAGAACCATCAAAATCAGGGCAATCCATTTCAGCCCCGTGGAGCTGAGCCCCCGTATCCGTGTGCCTTCCATCAAAGTCCCTCTTTCTTTTGTATTATTAAATTAGTACAGTATTATAGTAATACAAAAGACGCGTCATGTCAAGAGGGAAATGCGGGAGGGGGCAAGGGGAAGGAAGAGCGCCGCAAGAGGAACCCGGAAGGGAGCTCCTTATTGTTTCCAGTTTCAGCGGTCCGGGAAGCTTACCCGGCCAAAAGATATTTCGACAGGCTGACGCCCGGCGCACATAGTGCGCCGGGCGTTGGTTCAGGCTTTTTACAGGTCCCGGAAAAGCTCCCTGCTGGGATTCAGATACCCCAGGTCGCCGGGGGCTCCGGTGAGCTCCCGGAGGTTTTTCACCGCCGTGCGCTTCTTGCCGAGGGACGCCTTCTTCAGCTTTTCCAGGCCGCCCTCCATGGCGTCCTTGAACTCCAGCACGCCCTTCTCCCGGGCCAGGTTCAGCAGGGCCTCGCCCTTCTCGGAGCGGACAAGGATCTGGTTCCAGCCCTTGTCCACGTCCCAGCCGTCGGCGCTCCGGGCGCCGCCGATGGAGAGGTCCGCGAACTCCGCCGTCATGTCGGCGCAGTACCGGCAGCCGGAACGGACCAGGGGGGTCACCTCGTCCAGGTTGACGGAGACAGTTTCCGCGCCGTTCTCCCGGAGCTCCAGGGAGTGGTACTTGCTGGGGGGAATGTCCACGTGGGAGACTCTGGCCGGGTCGGCGTGCCTGGCCGCCAGGGCGTTCAGGCCGTCCCAGTCCAGGCCCCAGCCGCAGAAGAGGCCGAACACCATGCCGATGTTTTCGGCGTGGTTGTCGTTCTCGGGCAGGGGGTTGGCCCGCATTTTGTAGACCGCCAGGGTCTTGCAGGGGGTGCCCACCACGCCGATGCGGCGGTACTTGTTTTCCTTCAGGGCCCGGTTCAAAACCGCCAGGGTGGGGGGCACCTGGAAGCTGGAGCCGGAGCAGGAGCGGACCTCCTCCGCCGTGGTGGCCAGCACGCCCTCGGGGTTCAGGCCCCCCTGGGAGCGGGTCAGGGCCGCGGCGTCGATGAAGCCCTCCTTCAGGGCCAGCTCCACCAGGGCGGTCATGCTGCCGCCGTGCTGGGCCCTGGCCCGGAGACCCGGGTCGGCGGCACGGGTCAGGTAGAGCCCGCGGAAGGGGCCGATCTCCGGGAGGATGCTGTCCTCGGGGAAGAACCGCTTCCGCAGGGCGTCCAGGTCCGTGGGCATCCGGGGGCAGAAGCGCTGGCAGCGGCCGTCCGTCCGCTCGCAGTCGAAGAAGCAGACGGTCCGCCCGTCCACGCTGCCCCAGTAGGGGCACAGGCCCTGGCAGGCCCCGCAGCCGGTGCACAGGCCCCGGCGGAGGACCTGGGTGTCTAACGCAATCGTACTTAACATGTTCCCATCTCCTCCTTTACACCAGCACCTGGGAGAAGCCGAAGAGGTCCAGGACGATCTCCTCCGCGTCCTCCGGCACGTAGTCGCACAGCCGGTGCTTCATGCCGCACAGGTGCTCCTGATAGAGGCAGCGCCAGCCCGGCTTCTGCCATTCCACGAAGTCATGCTCGTAGAGCAGCGGCGTCAGGGCGGAGAACCGGGTATCCCGGGGAAGCTCCAGCGTCAGGGGAGCCTTGCCCTGGGGGTGGCGGAACACGACGCGTATGGTCTTCATCACACCGCGCCCCCTTTCTTCGCGGCCTCCCGGCCCATGGCGAAGGCTTTCCGGTTCAGCTCCAGCACCTTGCCCTGGAAGCGCTGGGCCAGGATTTTTTCCAGGTCCTCGCCGCTCAGGGGGGCGGCGTCCAGCTGGCTGAAGGCGCCCAGCAGAGCGATGTTGGCGGCCCGGGAGTCCCCGGCCTCCATGGCGATGTCCGCCGCCGGGATGGCCAGGGCCATGGTGGAGAGCTGGGCAATCTCCGCCTGGAGCTCCTCCAGGGGCGGATAGGTCTGGACGCCCTGGAGGACGCCCAGGGGATAGACGGGCCGGGGATCGTAGACGGTGACGGTGTCCGCCCCGGCGTACTTCCGGGCGATGCGGAGCGTCTCCAGGGGCTCGAAGCCGATGATGATGTGGGCCTCTCCGGCGGGAATCAGCACGCTGGGGTCCCATTTCTCGGAGACCCGGACGTGGCTCATGACGGAGCCGCCCCGCTGGCTGGCGCCGTAGGTCTCCCCCACGGCCACCCGGCAGCCCCGGTCGCACATGGCGCTGCCCAGGGTCTCGGCGGCCAGCACGTTGCCCTGCCCGCCGATGCCGCAGACCACGATGTTCAAAGGATCGTATTTCAGCTTCATGCTTCTTCCCCCCTATCCACTTTGATGGCCCCGGAGGGGCACAGCTTGGCGCACACGCCGCACCCAACGCAGGTGACGGGGTCGATGAGCGCCTTGTTCTTCTGGAAGTCCCAGGTGTTGCCGGGGCAGCCCCAGACCCGGGAGCAGTACTTGTCGCAGCCGCAGCCGTCCCCGATGCACACGTCCTGGTCCACGTAGACCCGGACGGGCTTTTTGCTCCGCTCCTTGGTCATCAGCGTCGCGCAGGGCTGGCGCATGATGAGGACGTTCATCCCCGGCTGGTCCAGCATCCGGCGGAGGGTCTTTTCCGCCTCCACCACATCAAAGGGGTCGGCAGTTTCCACGCTGCAGCCCACGGCGTCCAGAATCTTGGGGATGTCCATGGGCTTCACGTGGTCCCCCATGGCGGTGAGGCCCGTGCCCGGGTGGGGCTGGAAGCCCGTCATGGCCGTGGCGGAGTTGTCCAGGACGATGAGGAGCATGTTGGCGTTGTGGTAGGTGGCGTTCACCAGCCCCGGGAGGATGGTGTGGAAGAAGGTGGAGTCGCCGCACATGGTGACTACCTTCTGATCCAGGCCGTAGTTGGTCAGCTGGCCCAGGCCCTCGGCCACGTTGACGCCGGAGCCCATGCAGTTGCAGGTCTGCCAGGCGTACTGCCCGGCGGACTGGCCCGCCATGAAGTAGCAGCCGATGTCCCCCACCACGACGCCGGGGTGCTTCTCCTGCCGCATGGCCCGCTTGAGGAGGTAGAAGGTGGCCCGGTGGGGGCAGCCGGCGCAGAAGCTCATCTCCCGGACGGGGAGCTCCAGGTCCCCGGCGGGCTTCTTCTCGGGCAGGGCCGCGCCGGTGAGACGGCAGATGGCGGCGGCCGTCACGTCCGGGTCCAGCTCGCCGAAGGGCGGCAGGGCGTCCCCCCGGCCCAGGAATTTGACCCGCAGGCCCTCCCGGCCCGCCAGGGCCTGGACGGCCCGCTCCAGGAAGGGGTCCACCTCCTCCAGGATGAGGACCTCCTCCGCCGTGCGGAGGCGCTTTAGTATGTAGGACTCCGGCAGGGGCCAGAGGGTTCCCAGGGCCATAAAGCCGGTCTCCCGGTCCACGCCCAGGCGGCGGAGGGCCTCCTGCCCGTAGAGCCGCCCGGTGCCCCCGGCGATGATGAGCTTTTTCGGGGCCTCGGGGCCCTCGTAGTGGTTGCAGGGGCTGGACTCAAAGAGCTGCCGCAGCGTTTCCAGCTTTTGAAGGGCGGGGCCGTGCATATAGGAGACGCAGACCATCCGGTCCCACTCCCGGACCCGCTCCAGGGCCCGGGGCTTTTCCGGAAGCTCGCCCAGGACCACGTTGCCCCGTCCGTGGCAGACCCGGGTGGTCACCCGGACCAGCACCACCTGCCCCGCCTTCTCGCTGAGGTCGAAGGCGTAGGGAATCATGTCCTTCGTCTCCTGCATGGTGGTGGGCTCCAGCAGGGGGATGCCCGCGGATACCGCCTGCCAGCGGGAGTCGAACTCGTTGGTGGAGGAGTGGGCGCTGGGGTCGTCGCTGGAGACGATCACAAGACCCCCCTTCACGCCGGCCTGAGCGGCGCAGTGGAGCGCGTCCGCCACGCACAAAAGGCCGTTCTGCTTCACCACGCACAGCGCCCGGCCGCCCGCCAGGGACGCGCCGGTGCAGGCCTGGAACGCGCAGACCTCGTTGGCGGACCACTCCGCGTAGAAGCCCCGCTCCCGGGCGATTTTGCCCAGCATCCCCAGCACCTGGGAGGAGGGAGAGCCGGGGTAGGAGGCGGCGAAATTGATTCCGGCTTCCACCGCGCCCCGCACGATGGCCTCGTTGCCCTGCATCAGGCAGACCTGGCCGGGGACGCCTCCCGTCATTGTCCATTCCATCTTGTATGTGTCACCCTCTCATTTTATCATTTTTTATCATTTACAGTGTTGCGCCGACTTGTTACGGCGTTTATTGTAGCACGCTCAACCGAAATTGCAAGAGGGGGGAGAGAAAAAACGGGGGGAGGGGAAAAATGGATAAAAGGCCCCCGGCGGATATGCCTTGCCACGCCCCGCCGGGGCGTGGTATAATCGTTGCGCACAGTGGGAGCCCGGCGGGAAGCCCCGCATACCCCGGCCCAAGAGGGCGCGGCCCCGGGCTCCGAACGGAAAAACCGCGGAAAGGAGCGCGCCATGGAGGACTGCCGGACCCGCTACCCCCTTCTGATGATCCACGGCCTGAACTGCCGGGACGACTGGATTTTCTCCTACTGGGGCCCCATGACGGACCTTCTCCGATCCCATGGGGCCCTGGTCTGCCTCAGCGGCCAGGACGCCTGGGGCAGCGTCCCCGGCAACGCCCGGGCCCTTCTCCGGCGGGGGGAGGATATCCTGGCGGAGACGGGCGGCGAAAAGCTCAATCTTATCGCCCACTCCAAGGGCGGGCTGGAGGCCCGGTTTTTGATTTCCACCCTGGGCTTCGCCGAAAAAACCGCGTCCCTCACCACCATCTGCACCCCGCACCACGGCTCCCGGGCGGCGGCGGAGTGGCTGGCGCGGGAGCGGGTCTGCCGGATTGCGGGCCGGGGGCTGGAGGGCTTCTGGCGGGCCCGGGGGGACCGGGACCCGGACTTCCGGGCGGCGGTAAGCGCCCTGACGCCGGAGGCCATGGCCCGCTTCAACGCGGAGAATCCGGACAGCCCCCTGGTTTACTACCAGAGCTGGGGCGCCCGGCTGGACCGGGCGGGCTGGGACCTGTTGGACCGGGCGCAGCTCTGGCTGACCAGGGCCGACGCCCCCACGGACGGCCTGGTTTCCCCGGCTTCCGCCGTCTGGGGGAACTACCGGGGGACGCTGGAGGGCGTCTCCCACCAGGACGGCGTGGGAGGGCGGCGGCGGAAGCGCCCCGGCTTCGATGCCGGGGAGTTTTATCTCCGGCTGGTCCGGGAGCTGGCGGATATGGGCTTTTAGGGCCTGTTCCCATAAGCCCAAACGCACGTGTTTCCGGCAAATTTTGTCGTCTGCGGCGTTAAAAATGTTTGCCGGGCGTCAGCCCGCCCGCAAATTTTTGCCTTGCATCCGGCAAAAATTTCCTCGGAAATCCCCACATTTGGTTTATGGGAACAGACCCCAGGGTCTGTTCCCGGCGGGAGATATGGAAACGCGGAGAGGAGCTTCTATGAAAAACTGCACGCAGGCCGCCCCGGCAAAGGTGAACCTGGCCCTGGACATCCTGGGCCGCCGCCCGGACGGCTATCACGAGATGCGCATGGTGATGCAGACGGTGAGTCTCTGCGACACCGTGACCCTGGAGGAGCGGGGGGAGGGCTTCGCCCTCTCCGCCCGGGGCCTCGACCTCCCCCAGGGGAAGACCCTGGAGGAGCGGGGGGCGGAGGCGTTTTTCGCCGCCGTAGGAAGGCCCATGCCGGGGCTGCGGGTGACGCTGGAAAAACGGACCCCGGCCTATGCGGGCCTGGGGGGCGGCAGCGCCGACGTGGCGGCCCTGCTGCGGCTGCTGCGGGAGCGATACGCCCCGGCCATGCCCCGGGAGGCGCTGGAGGCCGTGGGGGGCCGGATCGGCAGCGACATGCCCTTCTGCGTCCGGGGCGGCACCGCCCTGGCGGAGGGGAGGGGGGACGTCCTGACGGACCTGCCCCCCCTGCCGGAGTGCCGCTTTGTCGTCTGCAAGCCGGACTTCGATCTGCCCACAGGGCCGATGTTCGCCCGGCTCCGCTTTGACGGGAGCCTCCCCCGCCCGGATGTGGACGGAATGGTTTCCGCCCTGAAGCGGGGGGACCTGGAGGGCGCGGCCCGCCGCGTGGGCAACGTCTTTGAGGCGGTTCTGGAGCCTGGGGAGCGGCGGGAAATCGAAGACATCAAGGAGACGCTTCTCCGCCGCGGGGCCCTGGCCGCCGCCATGTCCGGCTCCGGCCCGGCGGTGTTCGGCCTCTTCCCCCCGGACGCGGAAACCGCCGGGGCGGCGGCGGAGTTAAGGCGCCGCTATGCCCAGGTCTTTGAGGCACGGCCCGTGGGGTGGCTGCTCTAGAGGGTGTCTTCAAACTCCCGAAACGGGGTCCGGCGGCATCTTTTTCCGCCATGCCGCGCTGCTTCGGCTTGAAATCCGTCAGGATTCCCGCGCCAAAGCGCCTTGTCTGGCGAAAAAATCTGCCCCGGGCCGTCACTCCAGGAATTTGAACAGACCCTAGAAGCTCATGTCAAGGGGATATCCGCCGTCAATCAGCAGATACTCCGCGCCGTGTTCCCGGCACAGTCTCTGGGCCTCCGCGTTCTCATGAATCAGGAACTCCATCGTGCAGCCTGAATCGTCAAGCCTTTTTTCCACAATATTGGCGTATGCCTGGATATCCCCATACCGGCGCCGTATGTAGGATTCGCTCATTACGAGACAGCGGTATTTGATATGCTGGAGATACTCCGCTTCAAAGTCCTCTGCCCAGTCGAAGGGGATATAACAGCCCTCAACAATCAAATTTTGTCCGTTTTCAATGACGGTCTTTATGATTTCCCTGACAATCGGCCACAAATAGTTTGTCAGCGCCTCATTTCCATCCGTTGGCGTAAGCGTGGTGTTTCCGCTTCGGATCAACCCCATTTTCAAGTGGTCGATGGAGAGATAGGGATATCCATATTTTACAAGCATCCTTTGGGCCAGGGCGGTTTTCCCCGTATGGGACGCGCCCGCGATCAACAAAACCACTTTGCTTCCTCCGAATCTTGGTCATTTTTTATTCCGCCGCATCGTCAAAGCGGGGCACGGGTCCCGATTTCCGAGCAAGACCGGCACCTCCCGCCGGATGGCCAGGCTCTCCGGCGTCACGGCGCAGTCGTAGGCGCACACCCGCACTCCCGCGGCCGCCGCCTCCCGCAGGGCCGCGCCGAAGGCCGGGTGCGTCTCGTCGTTGGGGGCCACGCTCTTCATGCCCTCCATCTGCACCACGAAGAACAGCGCCGCCCCCAGCCCGGCCTCCGCCGCCCGTTGGAGCTCCCGGAGGTGCTTCACGCCCCGTTCCGTGGGGGCGTCGGGGAACCGGGCCGCGCCGCCCTCCTCCAGGGTGACGCCCTTGACCTCGATGAGGAACAGGCCCCGGGGACGCTCCACGCAGAAGTCCAGCCGGGAGTCCCCGTAGGCATACTCCCGGTGCAGCGCCGCCCCCCTCGGGAGCCGGGGCTCCAGCCACTCGGCAAAGACCCGGTTGGGGGCCTGGGCGTCCATGTTCACCAGCAGACCCCCTTTTTCCACGGCAATGAGGTCAAAGGCGGTCTTCCGTTTGGGGTTTGCGCTCTTTTCAAGGTACACGGCCGCTCCGGGAGTCAGCAGCTCCCGGCAGCGGCCCGTGTTTTTGACGTGGACGGTCCGGACCTCCCCCTCCGCCTCCACCTGGGCGACGAAGCGGTTGGGGCGGGAGAGAAAACGGCCGGGGACCACGGTTCCATACTGCATAACGGGCTCCTTTCCGGCGGGGCGGGAAAATCTTTATCGGTTTCTTAGCGGACAAATCCGCCGCTTCCGGCCCCGGATTCGTAAAATCATACCACGTTTTCGTCTTCCCGTCCACCCTCCGGCGGACACACGGAGGAGAACGCAAAAAACCCTGATAAAATTTCCGCAAAGTCATTGTTTTTTGAGAAAGAAGTTGGTACAATAATCCCGCTATCAATTTTTTGGGAGGGAGCATATGGAACCTTCAAGTCTGTTTGTCTGCCTGATGGGCATGGGCGTCGTCTTTTTCGGCCTCATCTGCCTCATCGTCCTGACGATGATCATGGGCAAGATCGTGGGCGGTCACGCGGCCCCCGCCGTCTCCGCCCCCGCCCCGGCCGCCGCGGCCCCCGCCGCCGCCCCGGAGGGCAACCGCCAGGAGATTGCCGCCGCCGTCTCCGCCGCCATCGCGGAGGAGCTGGGCACCGGCATCACAGGCATCCGCATCGTATCCATGAAAAAACTGTAAGGAACAAGAAGGAGAGAGCATCATGAAAAAGTACAGAGTCACCGTCAACGGCACCGCCTATGAGATCGAGCTGGAGGAGCTGACCGGGGCGGCCCCCGCCGCTGCCGCCGCCCCCGCCCCCGCTCCCGCCGCCGCGGCCCCCGCCGGAGGCGAGCAGGTCACCAGCCCCATGCCCGGCACCATCCTGGACGTGAAGGTTTCCCAGGGCGCTTCCGTCAAGAAGGGCGACGTGCTGATGATCCTGGAGGCCATGAAGATGGAGAACGAGATTATGTGCCCCTGCGACGGCAAGGTCGCCTCCATCCACGCCTCCAAGGGCGCGGCGGTGGAGTCCGGCACGCTGCTGTGCGTCATCCAGTAAGGCGCTGGAGGGACGAGAATGGAAGCTATTCTGGATTTTGTAAACAGCTCGGGATTCGCGCTGTTTGCCCAGGGGGACAACTGGAAGTGCCTTTTGATGCTGATCATCGCCTGCGGCCTTCTGTTCCTGGGCATTGTGAAGAAATTTGAGCCCCTGCTGCTGGTGCCCATCGCCTTCGGCATGCTCATCACCAACCTGCCCGGCGCGGAGATGTACCACGAGATCTTCTTCGCCGGGGGCCACATCCACTGGGACCTCATCGGCGGCGCGGAGATCACCCAGGAGTTCATCAACGGGCTCCGGGAGGTGGGCGTGGCCGAGGCCGTGCTGGCCACCGCCCCGGTGGGCACGTCCATCACGGCGGGCCTGATCGACATCCTGTACCTGGGCGTGAAGCTGGGCATCTATCCCTGCCTCATCTTCATGGGCGTGGGCGCCATGACCGACTTCGGCCCCCTGATTGCCAACCCCAAGAGCCTGCTCCTGGGCGCGGCGGCGCAGCTGGGCATCTTCATGACCTTCGTGGGCTGCCGGATGTCCGGCATCTTCTCCTCCGCCCAGGCCGGGTCCATCGGCATCATCGGCGGCGCGGACGGCCCCACCGCCATCTACGGCGCCACGAAGCTGGCCCCGGAGCTCCTGGGCCCCATCGCCGTGGCGGCGTACAGCTACATGGCCCTGGTGCCCGTCATCCAGCCCCCCATTATGCGGCTGCTGACCACGGAAGCGGAGCGCAAGATCGTCATGAAGCCCCTGCGGCAGGTCTCCAAGACCGAGAAGATCATCTTCCCCATCATGGTCGCCATCTTTGTGGCCCTGCTGGTGCCCTCCGCCGCCCCCCTGATCGCCTGCCTCATGCTGGGCAACCTCTTCCGTGAGTGCGGCGTGGTGGAGCGCCTGAGCAAGACGGTCCAAAACGAGCTCATCAACATCGTCACCATCTTCCTGGGCGTGTCCGTGGGCGCGACGGCCACGGGCCGGACCTTCCTGAGTCTCCAGACCATCGCCATCATGCTGATGGGCATCGTGGCCTTCGGCTTCGGCACCGCCGGCGGCGTGGTCCTGGCGAAGATTATGAACCTGTTCCTGAAAGAGAAGATCAATCCCCTCATCGGCTCCGCGGGCGTGTCCGCCGTGCCCATGGCCGCCCGGGTCTCCCAGGTGGAGGGCCAGAAGGCCAACCCCAGCAACTTCCTGCTGATGCACGCCATGGGCCCCAACGTGGCCGGCGTCATCGGCTCCGCCATCGCGGCGGGCGTGATGATCTCCCTGTTCGGCTGATAGATAGGAGGTATTGTAATGGCTATGGAATTTTTGTCTAAGAAGCCCCTGTATATCACCGACACCATCCTCCGGGACGCCCACCAGTCCCAGGCGGCCACCCGGATGCGGGTGGAGGACATGCTCCCCGCCTGCGAGGTGCTGGACTCCATCGGCTACTGGTCTTTGGAGTGCTGGGGCGGCGCGACGTTTGACTCCTGCATGCGCTTCCTGAACGAGGACCCCTGGGAGCGTTTGAGAAAACTCCGCAAGGCCCTGCCCAACACCAAGCTGCAGATGCTCTTCCGGGGGCAGAACATCTTGGGCTACAAGCACTACGCCGACGACGTGGTGGACGCCTTCTGCCGGAAGTCCATTGAAAACGGCATCGACATCATCCGGATTTTCGACGCGCTGAACGACG
>CANPTW010000039.1 GCA_947577075.1 uncultured Oscillibacter sp.
CAGGACGTGGGCCTGGGGTATGTGAAGCTGGGCCAGCCCTCCACGGAGCTCTCCGGCGGCGAGGCCCAGCGGGTGAAGCTGGCCACGGAGCTTTCCAAGCAGGCCACGGGCAAGACCATCTATATCCTGGACGAGCCCACCACGGGCCTCCACACCGACGACGTGCGCAAGCTCTTGGAGGTGCTCCAGCGGCTGGTGGACAACGGAAACACGGTGGTGGTCATCGAGCACAACCTGGACGTCGTCAAGTCCGCGGACTGGATCATCGACCTGGGCCCCGAGGGGGGCGACGGCGGGGGAACCGTGGTCTGCACCGGGACGCCGGAGACGGTGGCGGCCTGCGGGGAATCCTACACCGGGCAGTATTTGAAAAAAGCCCTGGTCCGGTGAAATATTCCAAAGGTTCCCTTTATCCTTGGATGGGTCGGGGTAAAGCCCGACCCCTACAGGGTTTCTCATGGTTACCACCTTACATAATTTAATAATGCTATTATACATCATTAAATTATGTAAGTCAAGGAGTTTTTTCATGGAGACATTAAAAATTTTCAGTGCTCGCCTGAAAATGCTGCGGAAGGAACGCCGCATTTACCAGCGAGAGATGGGCGATTTACTGGGCGTTACATTACAGCACTATCAAAAAATTGAGCATGGAGATGTGAACATTTCCATCTTGACACTGTGCGCGCTGGCAAGGTATTTTGAGGTGAGCACGGATTACCTGCTTGGACTGACCGAGGACCGCCCTTCCCCGCAGGGCGGGGCCGTTCCGGGCGGCGGCCCCCTTCCGTAAGGGGCAATAACCGAATCCCTCCCGCCGGCATAAGCTGAACAGAGGTGATTCAAATGCTGCTTCTGCAAGACGGCGTTCTGGCCTTTTTGTCGGCGGTGGGGCTGACCACCATCGTCTGGGCCGCGGCGGGCGCCCTGATCCGGGTGGGGGGCCGCCCGGCCATTCCGGGCCTTCTTCTGGTCCTGCCCCTGCGGGGGGAGGCTTTGGCCATGGAGGCCGACGTCCGGGAGCTCCGCCGGGTTCAGGGGGGGCTGCCCGGGGCGAAGATCGTTCTGGCGGACTGCGGGCTGACCCCCGACGCCCTGGCCCTGGCCCGGTATCTGGCGGACCGGGAGGAAAACGCCGCCCTGGTCCCCGCGGCGGAGATCGCGGCGGAAATCTGAGCCCGCGGGAAGCGCGAAAAGAGAGGAAGTTCCTATGGAAGAGCGGATCAGCCGGGAGGGCACGGTACATAGCATCGTCTTTCAAAATGCCGAAAACGGTTACACGGTCCTCCGCCTCCTCACCGAGGAGGGGGAGGTCGTCACCGTTGTGGGCTGCATCCCCTGCGCGGCCCCCGGCGAGCATCTGACGGTCGTCGGCGTCTGGGAGCAGCACCCGCAGCACGGGGAGCAGCTCCGGGCGGAGGAGCTGGAGCGGAGCCTGCCGGAGGACGAGGAGGAGATGTTCAGCTATCTCGCCTCCGGCGTGTGCAGGGGCGTGGGCCCGGCCACGGCGCGGAACATCGTGGACCGCTTTGGGGCGGAGACCTTCGACGTTTTGGAGACGGCCCCGGAGCGGCTGGCCTCCGTCCGGGGCGTCACCGCCCGGAGGGCCCGGGAAATCGCCGAAAGCTTCCGCCAGCACATGGGCCTGCGGAGGCTGATGGCCTTCCTGGCCCGGTATGAGCTGCCCCCGGTGCTGGCCATGCGCCTGCGGCAGCAGTACGGGGACGCGGCGCTGGAGAAGCTGCGGGAGAATCCCTATCTGCTGTCCGCCGACGACTGCGGCGTGGCCTTCTCCGTGGCGGATGAAATCGCCATGAGCATGGGCTTCGAGGCGGACAGCAGCCAGCGCCTGCAGGCGGCGGTAACCTTCGAGCTCAGCCACAACGAGAGCAACGGCCACGTCTTCCTCCCCAGGGGAAAGCTCATCGCCGCCACGGCCCAGCTCCTGCAGTGCGGCGAGGACCAGCCGGAGCTGGCCCTTGACGTGCTGATCGACCGGGGGCTGGTGGTGCAGGAGCGGGTCGCCAATGTGGACGCCTGCTATCTCCGCCGGCTGTGGGAGGCGGAGGTTTCCGTCCGGCAGCGGCTGAACGGCCTGCTGGCGGCTCCGCCGGAGCGGAGCGCCTCCGCCGCGCGGACGGTGGACGAGCTGGAGCGGGCCCAGGGGCTGACCTACGCTCCCCAGCAGAAACGGGCGGTGGAGCTGGCGGCGCGGGAAAACGTGCTGATCCTCACCGGCGGCCCGGGCACCGGAAAGACCACCACGGTCCGGGCCATCGTGGCCCTGTTTCAGCGGATGGGGCTGGAGGTGGTCCTGGCGGCCCCCACGGGCCGGGCGGCCAAGCGCATGAGCGAGCTCACCGGAATGGAGGCCCAGACGGTCCACCGGCTGCTGGGCATGAGCTGGAACGGGGAGACCCGGCAGCTGACCTTTTCCAAGACGGAGAAGGAACCCCTGGAGGCCAACGCCGTCATTGTGGACGAGATGTCCATGGTGGACCTGCCCCTCTTTTCGGCGCTGCTCCGGGCCCTGCGCCCCGGGACCCGGCTGGTGCTGGTGGGGGACGCGGACCAGCTGCCCTCCGTGGGGGCGGGGAATGTGTTTTCCGACCTGATCCGCAGCGAGCGGGTGGAGACGGTGTTCCTGCGGGAGGTCTTCCGCCAGGCGGAGCAGTCCGCCATCATCCGGAACGCCCACGCCGTGAACCTGGGGCAGGCGCCGGACCTGGCCAGCAACCAGGGGGATTTCTTTTTCCTCTGCCGCCGGGACCCGGAGCGGGCGGTAAACACCCTGGTGGAGCTGTGCAAAACCCGGCTGCCGGAGAAAATGGGCGTCCCGGCGGACCAGATCCAAGTGCTGACCCCCACCCGAAAGGGGCCGGCCGGAACGCAGAACCTGAACCGGCGCCTGCAGGAGGCGCTGAACCCCAAGGCGCCGGGGAAGCGGGAGCTCCTCTGGGGGGAGCGGCTGTTCCGGGAGGGGGACCGGGTGATGCAGACCCGGAACGACTACGACGTCCTCTGGGAGAAGGCCGACGGAACCGTTGGAATGGGGATGTTCAACGGGGACGTGGGCAGCATCGTGAAAATCGACGATTCCGGCGAGTGGCTGGAGCTGGATTTTGACGGCCGCCGGGCGGTGTATGGCGTGGAGCAGCTGAACGAGGTGGACCTGGCCTTTGCCATGACGGTCCACAAGGCCCAGGGCAGCGAGTACCGGGCGGCGGTGCTGGCGGCAATGCCGGCGGCGCAGTCGCTGATGGTCCGGGGCGTGCTGTACACGGCGCTTACCAGGGCCAGGGAGCTGCTGATCGTCGTGGGGGACGACGCGGCGGTCCGGGCCATGGCGGCCAACGACAAGCGCCAACGGCGCTACTCCGGCCTCCGCTGGAGGCTGGCGAGACGGGAGGCCCCCGGCGGGGAGGGAGGGGCATGAGGCTTTGGACCGGGCTGCTGGACCTGCTGTTCCCCCCGAAGTGCCCCTTCTGCGGAAGCGTGCGGGACAAGCCGGAAATCTGCCCCGCCTGTTGGAAGGCGCTGCCGTGGACGGAGGAGGCCCGTTCCCTGCGGGAGCTGGAGGGCGGGCTCCGCTGTGCCGCGCCGCTGTGGTACAAGGGGATTGTCCGGGACGGAATCCGGCGCTTCAAATTCCATGGCGCCGCCGCCTCCGCCGGCCCCCTGGGGGAGCTGGTCGCCCGGGCCGCCGCGGAGCGCTTCCCCGGGGAGTTTGACACGGTGACCTGGGTCCCCGTCAGCGCGAAGCGCCTGCGCAGGCGGGGGTACGACCAGTCCCGCCTTCTGGCGGAGAGCGCCTGCCGGTGCTGGGGCGCGGCGCCGGAGCGCCTCTTGCGCAAGGTGCGGGACAATCCGGCCCAGTCCGGCCTGTCCGGCGCCGCCGAGCGCCGGGAGAATCCCAGGGGCGCCTATGAGGCGGCGGGGGACCTCTCCGGAAAGCGGGTGCTCCTCATTGACGACGTCTGTTCCACCGGCTCCACCCTGAACGCCTGCGGGGAGGCCCTCCGGGCGGCGGGAGCGGCGGAGGTCGTCTGCGCCGCCGTGGCGTTCCCCGCGCCGGAGGAGGCGTGAAAAACCCTTCCGGCACAAAGCGTCCCGAAGCGGGCCCGTCGGGAGAAAACGGCCGCAGGCGCCGCTTCCCCACGGAAAAACCCCCGCCGCTCTTCCGAGCGGCGGGGGTTAAAGCGTTCAGGATGCTTCTTACTTGTTGTCCACGGAGAACATATAGGCGATCAGCTCCACCATCTTGTTGGCGTAGCCGCACTCGTTGTCGTACCAGGACACGACCTTGACAAAGTTGTCGGTCAGGCTAAGGCCGGCCTTCTTGTCGAAGATGGAGGTCCGGGAATCGCCCAGGAAGTCGCTGGAAACCACGTCCTCGTCGGTGTAGCCCAGGACGCCCTTCAGCTCGCCCTCGCTGGCCTCCTTCATGGCCTTGCAGATGTCCTCATAGGTGGCGGGCTTCTCCAGGCGGGCGGTCAGGTCCACCACGGACACGTCCAGGGTGGGGACGCGCATGGAGATGCCGGTCAGCTTGCCGTTCAGCTCGGGGATGACCTTGCCCACGGCCTTGGCCGCGCCGGTGGAGGAGGGGATGATGTTGCCGGTGGCCGCACGGCCGCCCCGCCAGTCCTTCATGGAAGCGCCGTCCAGCAGCTTCTGGGTGGGGGTGACGGAGTGCACGGTGGTCATCAGGCCCTCGACGATGCCGAACTTCTCATTCAGAACCTTGGCGATGGGGGCCAGGCAGTTGGTGGTGCAGGAGGCGTTGGAGACATAGGTCATGTCGGAGGTGTATTTTTTGTTGTTCACGCCCATGACGAACATCGGGGTGTCGTCCTTGGAGGGGGCGCCCATGATGACGTGCTTGGCTCCGGCCTTGATGTGGCCCTCGCACTTGCTCTTTTCCAGGTGCTGGCCGGTGCACTCGCAGATATACTCGGCGCCAACGGTGCTCCAGGGGATGTCGCCGACTTCCTTGGCGGTGAAGACCTTGAACTCCTTGCCGTCCACGACCAGGGCGTCGGCGGTGTAGGAAACCTCGCCGGGGAACTTGCCGTGCACGCTGTCATACTTCAGCATGTAAGCCATATACTCGGGGTTCATGAAGGGGTCGTTCAGGCCGACGACCTCGACGTCGTCGCGCTTCAGGGCGGCGCGGAACACGATGCGGCCGATGCGGCCAAAACCATTGATGCCGATTTTCGCTTTCATAATACAGGAGCTCCTTTCGAAATTTTGGTACAAATTGCACCGGAATACCATATAAACGATTGCGTAAACGATTTGTTTGCTTGATTTCCAGAAGTATACTACCACAACGTGAAGTTTTTGGCAATCATCATTTCAAACAACAATTTGAAAGGCCCATTGTGAATTTTTGATAATAAAGTATTGGTTTTCCAGGGCAGCCGGAAGCCCGCCGGGCATCCACCTGGAGAAGGATTTCCAGAAGAGCGAAAATTATGCGTCCTCCGGCAGGAATCGGCGGAAATGCGGAACGGATTTTGGACAATTCTTCCAAAAAAATGCAGGGCGCATTATGCAAATTATGAAAACCTGCGAAAAGGTTGATCTTTTCCCGGCAAGGGCTTGCAAGCCCTGTAAAAATGTGTTATCTTTTTAAAAGAATAACGAAAAGGAGGGTCCGCCATGCGCCAGCGCAGTCCCCGCTGTGTGGTGTCCTTTCACACCACCGCCGGAGCCATGGCGGCGGAGCGCCTCTGCCGCCGGGAGGGGCTGGAAGGGAGGCTGATTTCCGTGCCCAGAAGCGTTACGTCCGACTGCGGCATCGCCTGGTCCGCGCCGCCGGAGCTGCGGGAAGTCCTGGAGAGGCGCCTCCGGGAGGCGGGCATTGAGGCCGCGGGGTTCCACGACCTGCTGCTGTGACGCTTTTTTAGCGCACCGTTATTCTGGAAAAAGAATTTCGACAGGGGGAGAAACCATATGAAAGAAAACGCCTTTGTCCGCCGCTACGGCTTGATGATTCTGGCCGGCGCAGTGGTGGGTGCGGCGGCGCTGCTTCTGACCGCCGCCGGAAATCCGAAGAACATGGGCTTCTGCATCGCCTGCTTCGAGCGGGACATTGCCGGGGCCCTGGGCCTCCACAGCGCGGGGAAGGTCCAGTACATCCGCCCGGAGATCATCGGCATCGTCCTGGGGGCCATGCTCTCGGCCTTCGCCTTCCGGGAGTTTAAGGCCAGGGCGGGCTCCTGCCCCGCCACCCGCTTCGTCCTGGGGCTGTTTGTCATGATCGGCGCGCTGGCCTTCCTGGGGTGCCCCCTGCGGATGGTCATCCGCCTGGGCGGGGGGGACCTCACCGCCGTGGCGGGGCTGCTGGGCTTCCTGGCGGGCATCCTGGCGGGCGTGGTCTTTTTGAAGAAGGGGTTCTCCCTGGGCCGGGCCTATCCCGTCAAAATGGGAGAGGGCCTGGCGCTGCCCGCCGTGATGGCGGGGCTGCTGGCCCTGCTTCTGCTGGCCCCGGGCCTCTTGAAGTTCTCCGAGGAGGGGCCGGGCTCCATGCGGGCCTTCTGGCTGGTGTCCCTGGCCGTCGGGCTGGCGGTGGGCTTCCTCGCCCAGAGGAGCCGCCTGTGCATGGCGGGGGGCCTCCGGGACGCGTTCCTGCTCCGGGATTTCACGCTGCTGGCGGGCTTTCTGACCATTTGGATCACCGTCACTGTCGGGAACCTGATCGCGGGGAACTATAACCTCTCCATGCTCTCCCAGCCTGTGGCCCACAGCCAGCACCTCTGGTCCTTCCTGGGCATGGCCCTGGCGGGCTGGGGCTCCATCCTTCTGGGGGGCTGCCCCCTGCGGCAGCTGATCCTGGCGGGAGAGGGCAACGGCGACGCGGCCGTGACGGTGCTGGGCATGATTGCAGGCGCGGCCATTGCCCACAATTTCGGCCTGGCGGGGAATCCGGACAGCACGGCGGACGGCGTCTATCAGGTGGGCGGCATCGGCGCCGCGGGCATGATCGCCGTGGCCGCCGGGTTTGCGGTGCTGCTGGCCGTCAGCCTGCTCCATCTTCCCGGAAAGGAGGAAGCGTGATGATCGACGCGAGAGGACTGTCCTGCCCCATGCCGGTGGTCATGACCCAGAAGGCCATTCAAAAGGACGCCCCCGCCGTGCTGGAGGTTCTGGTGGACGCCCAGGTTGCGGTGGAGAACGTCACCCGCTACGCCCAGTCGCAGGGCTACCGGACGGCGGTGGAGCCCCAGGGGCCGGACTTTAAGCTGACGCTGAACAAGTGAATTTTCCGGAAGCCGCGCACGAGGACCCCCTGGGGCCCTCGTGCGTTTTTCGGGCGCCCGATGCGCACGGGCCCGCCGGGCGGGAGGGGGCAAACGCCAACTCCCTGCAGCTTCGGGCACAAAGCAGAGCCCAGCGCCTGTATTCACGGAAGCAGCCTCACCGCCAGCGGGCAGAGCAGGGCGGTCAGAACGCCCGCCACGGCAATGGACAGGCTGCTCATGGCCCCTTCCACCGGCCCGAGCTCCATGGCCCGGGCGGTGCCGATGGCGTGGGCGGCGGAACCAATGCCCACCCCCCTGGCGACGGGGTCCGTAATCCGGAAGCATCTGCACACGGTTTGGGCGGTGAGGTTCCCGAAAATGCCCGTCAGAATGATGACGGCGGTGGTCAGGGCGGGGATGCCCCCCAGCTCGGCGGAGACGTCCGCGCCGATGGCGGTGGTGACGGACTTGGGCAGCAGGCTGACGGCGGCGGCGCGGTCCGTCCGAAACGCCCAGGCCAGGAGCAGGACGGCTCCTATGCTGACCACGGCCCCGGCCACGATGCCGGAGAGAATGGCGGCGGTGTTTTTCCGCAGGGCCTCCCACTGCTCGTACAGCGGCACGGCCAGGCTGACGGTGGCGGGGAGGAGGAGCCCGCTCACCAGACCGGCGCTGGCCTGATAGTCCGGGTAGGGAATCCGGCAGAGCCGGAGAAACAGGATGACAAACAGGCTCCCCAGCAGCAGGGGGTTGCACCAGGCCCGTCCGGTTTTCTTCTGGAGAAGGGTCCCCAGGGCGAAGGCCCCTATGGTCAAAAGCGTGCCCCAGACCGCCCCCTGGGTCAGCAGCTCAGCCATGGCGGGCCTCCTTCCGGCGGATTACCGCCTGGGTGACCCGTCCGGCGGCGGCCATGACCAGCACGGTCACCAGGGCGACGGCCAGGACGACGGGAAGCCAGACCTCTGCCAGCAGGGGCCCCAGCTCCATGATTCCGGCGGCCCCGGGAACAAAGAGGAGGGGAAAGACGGCGATCAGAAAGCCGGCGGCGTCCTTCACCTGTTCCAGCTTCACCGCCCCGGCCTTCAGCGCCGCCAGCAGCAGCGCCAGGCCGTAAATGCTGGCGGGAATGGGAAGGGGCAGAAGGGCATGGAGAATCTCGCCCAGGAAGCAGAAGACCAGGATACGCAGGAATTGGAAGATGTAGCTCATACAAGCACCTCGCTTTGGAGTCGTGGGGGAACGCGCCGGACAAGTCCAGTATACAGGCATCCTGCGGAAAGTCAACCTGAAATGGGAACCGCTTCCACCCCTCCCGGCTTTTCACAAAGGCCGCGGGGCGCTATGGACGGTCCGGAGTCCCTTCCTCCCTGCGCCGCTGCCCGGAGCCCTCCAAAAATTCCGGCCCGCCGCTGTGGACCTTTGGCAGGTCCGACAGACTTTGCCCTTTTTTCGGTTCTCCATTGACATCAGGACTTTAAAGTGCTAATATACTGTTCATCCCGATATGATTCAGAAAGGGGCGCGGACAATGAGCATCCAGGGTTTCCGAATGCAGGGCGGCATGTGCATGGACATGATGCATGTCCGGGGTTCTTTGCGCTCACTTGCCGCCTGCCCGAAACACCGGGGGATTGTTTGACCTGACGCGCCGCGCCATTTCAACGACCGCCGAACGAAGCGGGGAGCTGTGGGCTCCCCGCTTTTTTGCGCCTTAAAGGAGGTATTCGCTTGATCGAACTCAACCATATTTCCAAGGACTTCGGCGCCGGCCGGCGGCAGGTCCACGCCGTCCGGGACGTCTCCCTCTCCATTGAGAAGGGCGAGATCTTCGGCATCATCGGCTTTTCCGGGGCGGGAAAGTCCACCCTGGTCCGGTGCGTGAACCTGCTGGAGCGGCCCACCGCCGGAACCGTGACGGTGGACGGGCGGGAGCTGACGGCCCTTTCCGCAAAGGAGCTCCGGCAGGCCCGGAGGAAGATCGGCATGATCTTCCAGCACTTTAACCTCATGCCCTCCCGGACGGTGTTCGGCAACGTGGCCTATCCCCTCCGGGGCAGCGGCCTGAGCAAGGCGGAAATCCGGGAGAAGGTCCAAAAGCTCCTGGACCTGGTGGAGATCGGGGACAAGGCGGACGCCTATCCCCGGCAGCTCTCCGGCGGGCAGAAGCAGCGGGTGGCCATCGCCCGGGCCCTGGCCAACGACCCCAGCGTCCTCCTCTGCGACGAGGCCACGTCCGCCCTGGACCCCCAGACCACCAAGGCCATCCTCTCCCTCATCAAGCACTTGAACGAGACTCTGGGCATCACCGTGGTGGTCATCACCCACGAGATGGCCGTGGTGAAGGAGATCTGCGGCCGGGTGGCCGTCATGGAGCAGGGCCGGGTGGTGGAGCAGGGGGAGGCGTTCTCCATCTTCGCCAAGCCCAAAGAGCCCGTCACCCGGAGCTTCATCCGCACCACCTCCAACCTCCAGAAGATCGAGGAGCTCATCGCCCAGGACTCCCCCATCGTCCGTCTCAAGCCCGGGGAGCTCATCGTCCGGCTGAACTACGTGGAGCGGAGCCCCTCGGAGCCCGTGATCTCGGAGGCGTCCCTGCGGTACGGCGTGGTGCTGAACATCATCTTCGCCGACATCGAAATCGTCCAGGGGGCCCCCATCGGCGGCACGGTGGCCATCATCGGCGGAGAGCGGGAGAAGGTCACGGCGGCGGTGAAATACCTGATCGAAAAAAACGTAGGCGTGGAGGTGCTGAAGGATGCGAGAGACGCTGATTAACTGGATGCCCCATGTGATGGAGCAGCTTCCCGATTTGTGGGAGGCCCTGGCGGACACGCTGCTGATGGTGCTGTGGTCCGGGGCCGTCTCCTTCCTGCTGGGGCTGTTCCTGGGGGTGCTGCTGACGGTGACGAAGCCCGGGGCCATTCTGGAGAACAAGCCCCTGTACCAGACCGTGGACAAGGCCGTCAGCCTGTTCCGGTCCATCCCCTTCATCATCCTGCTGACCTGGGTCATGCCCCTGTCCCGGGCCCTGATGGGGACGACGCTGTACGTCCGGGGCGCTATCGTGCCCCTGGTCTTCGGGTCGGTGCCCTTCTTCTCCCGGCAGGTGGAAAGCGCTTTGGCGGAGCTGGACCACGGGCTTGTGGAAGCGGCCCTCTCCATGGGGTCCAGCCCCTGGGAGATCATCTTCCGGGTTTACCTCCGGGAGAGCGTGGCGGCCATCGCCCGGGGGACCACCATCACCCTGGTGAGCCTTTTGAACCTGACGGCCATGGCCGGCGTGGTGGGGGCCGGGGGCCTGGGGGACTTTGCCGTCCGCTACGGCCATGACCGGAACTGGGCCGACATCACCAATGTGACGGTGGTGCTGCTGGTACTCATCGTCTGCATCATCGAATTCATCGGAGGCCGGGTGGTGAAAAAGACCACCCACTGACGGCCCCGGTCCATACGAATCTGTCTTTAATTTTTAGGAGGAACCGCTCTATGAAACGCACGAACATTCTCACCCTGACCCTGGCGCTGATCCTGGCCCTGACCGCCTGCGGCTCCAAGCCCGCCGGAGACTCCGGCGGCTCCGCCGCTTCCGAGCCCGTCACCATCCAGCTGGGCGTAGTGGGCGGCATCTACGAGGACCTGTGGACGCCCGCCCAGGAGGCCCTGAAGGCGGAGAACATCAACCTGGAGTTTGTCCAGTTCTCCGACTACGTCACTCCCAACAACGCCCTGGCCAACGGCGAAATCGACCTGAACGCCTTCCAGCACCGCATCTACCTCCAGAGCGAGGTGGAGAGCTACGGCTATGAGATCGAGACGATCGGAAACACCTTCATCATTCCCCTGAACATCTACTCCGACAAGGTTTCCTCCGTGGAGGAGCTGAAGGACGGCGACGTGGTGGCCATCCCCGACGACCTGACCAACGGCGGCCGGGCCCTGAAGGTCCTGGAGGCGGCGGGGCTCATCGCCCTGGACGCCGGGGCGGGGTTCAGCCCCACGGTGGACGACATCACGGCCTACCATACCGCCATTGAGATCGAGGAGCTGAAAGCCAACGTCATCCCCTCCGTCCTGCCGGACGTGGCCGCCGCCGTGGTGAACGGGAACTACGCCCTGGACTTCGGCCTGAAAACCGAGGAGGCCATCTACAAGGACTCCGTCCTGGACGTGGAGGAGTACTGGTGCCTGGTGGCCGCCCGGAGCGCGGACCTCAGCGACCCCGCCAAGGTGGAAACCTATCAGAAGGTGGTCAGGGCCTTCCAGAGCGAGGCCACGGAGAAGGTCTTCAACGAGGACTACGGCGGATACTTCATCGCCGTGGGCTGGGACCAGGACCTGCTGGCGCAGTAAAAAAACGTCTGCGGAGCCCCCTCCGCCCGGGAGGGGGCTTCCCCGGAACAGGAGGAATTTACAATGCAGATCAACCGGCAGGCCCTCCGGGACGTCGTCGCCGACGAGTCCCGCCTGGTCTTTGACAACATTCCGGCGGAGTACCTCACCGACGCCCTGGGCCGCCTCCGCGGCGAGGCGGCGGCGCTGGTGTTTCCCCTCTCCACGGAGGAGGTCGGCGGCGTCCTGCGGTACGCCCATGAGCACCAAATTCCCGTCACCCCCCGGGGGGCGGGGACCAATCTGGTGGGCTCCACCGTGCCCCTCCAGGGCGGGATTATCTTGGACCTCTCCCGGATGAACCGGATTTTGGAGCTGGACCGGGACACCTTGACTATCACCGTGGAGCCGGGTATCCTGCTCCAGGACCTCCAGGCCTATGTGGAGGGGGAGGGCCTTTTCTACCCGCCGGACCCCGGCGAGAAGGCCTCCAGCCTGGGGGGCAACATCAGCACCAACGCCGGAGGCATGCGGGCGGTGAAGTACGGCGTCACCCGGGACTACGTCCGGGGGTTGGAAGTGGTTCTGGCGGACGGCACGGTCCTCCAGGTGGGCGGCAGGCAGGTGAAGGACGCCAGCGGCCTGAGCCTCAAGCACCTGCTCATCGGCTCCGAGGGCACCCTGGCGGTCATTACGAAGTGCGTCCTCCGTCTCCTGCCCAAGCCCGCCTGCTCCGTCAGCGTCCTGGTGCCCTACGCGGACCTGGAAACCGGCATCCGCAGCGTCCTGACCATCCTCCAGGCCGACGCGAACCCCACGGCGGTGGAGTTCATGGAGCGGAAGGTGGTGGCCCTGGGCGAGGAGTTTTCCGGCGTACAGTACCCCTGTCCCCAGGCGGGGAGCTATATCCTCCTGACCTTCGACGGACAGGAAAACGAGGTGGAGGCCAACCTGGAGCGGGTCCGGGCCCTGGCTCTGGCCAATGGAGCGCTGGACTACGCGGTGCTGGAGGACCCCGCCCAGGCGGCGGATATCTGGAAGATCCGGGGCGCCCTGGTGAAGGCCGTGGAGGCCGTCAGCGAGCAGGAGCCCGTGGACATTGTGGTGCCCATCAGCCGCACGGCGGACTTTATCGCCTTTGTCAACGAGCTGGAGGCCGCCTCCGGCGTGCGGATGGTCAGCTTCGGCCACGCCGGGGACGGCAACGTCCACCTCTGCGTGGTCCGGGGGGACCGGGACGCAGAAACCTGGGAGCGGGAGCTCCACGCCGTCATGGACCGGGCCTATCACAAAGCCTACGAGCTGGGGGGCGTGGCCTCCGGAGAGCACGGCATCGGCGTTTCCAAGCGGCGCTATTTCCTCCGGGAGTCCAACCGGGAAAACCTCATCGTCATGAACCAAATCAAGGACGCCCTGGACCCCCTGCACATCCTGAACGACCAAAAATCCTACATTGGAGGGCACGACCATGCAGAGCCTGTCTGAACGCACCGCCGGCTTCACCGACTCGGTCATCCGGCGCATGACCCGCATTTCCAACAAGTACGGCGCGGTGAACCTCTCCCAGGGCTTCCCGGACTTCGACCCGCCCCGGGCCCTGCTGGACCGGCTGGCGGAGGTCAGCCGGGAGGATTTCCACCAGTACTCCATCACCTGGGGGGCGCAAAACCTCCGGGAGGCCCTGGCAGAGAAGCAGTCCCGGTATATGGGCTTCCCCATCGACCCCAACGGGGAGATCACCGTCACCTGCGGCAGCACGGAGGCCATGATGGCCGCTATGATGACCGTGGCGAACCCCGGGGACAAGGTGATTGTCTTCTCCCCCTTCTATGAGAACTACGGGGCGGATACCATCCTCTGCGGCGCGGAGCCCGTCTACGTGCCCCTGACGCCGCCGGACTTCCATTTCGACCCGGAGGTGCTGGAGGACGCCTTCCGCCAGGGGCCCAAGGCGCTGATCCTCTGCAACCCCTCCAACCCCTGCGGCCGGGTTTTCACCCGGGAGGAGCTGGAAATCATCGCCGCCCTGGCGGAGAAATACGACGCCTACGTCATCACCGACGAGGTCTATGAGCACATCGTCTACGCCCCCCACCGGCATGTCTATTTTGCGTCGCTCCCCGGCATGCGGCAGCGGACCATCTCCTGCTCGTCCCTCTCCAAGACCTATTCCATCACCGGCTGGCGGCTGGGCTATACCATCGCGCCGCCGGAAATTACGGAGCGCATCCAGAAGGTCCACGACTTCCTCACCGTGGGGGCGGCGGCCCCCCTCCAGGAGGCGGTCATCCCCGGGCTGAGGTTCGGGCAGGACTATTACGACGATTTGCTTGCGAAATACACCCATAAGCGGAAGCTCTTCTTAAAGGGCCTGGACGATCTGAAGCTCAGCCACACCACGCCGGAGGGGGCCTATTACGTGCTGCTGGACATCTCGGAGTTCGGCTATGCGAGCGACCTGAAGTTCTGCGAGGATCTGGCGGAAAAGGTGGGCGTGGGAGCCGTTCCCGGGTCCAGCTTCTTCCGGGAGCCGGTGAACCATCTCATCCGCTTCCACTTCGCCAAGCGGGACGAAACCCTGTTGGAGGCCCTGAACCGACTGGAGGGCGTCCGGGCAAAGATCCCGGCAAGGGGAGCCTAGGGAGTGTCTTCAAGCTCCCCAAGCATGCCTTGGAGGATCTCTTCCCCCCACGCTGCACAAGGGCCTGTTCACCGTTCGTTTATGGGAACAGGCCCCCATTTTTTGGCGGGCGGAACCCGCCCTGTTCCCCCCGGCCGAACGCAAAGAAATTCCCACCGGAGCGGCGGCGGGAGTTTCTGAGCCGGAATAGCCGGGCAATCTGAATATAACACCCCGTCCTTCTCAACCAGGAACCCAGCGAAGCGGTTCCTGGTTGAAAGCGAAGAAATTCCCCGTCCGGCGGAGCTTTCCGCCAAAGGCGGGAAGCGCAGCGGTAAGGGGAATTTCTGAGCTGGAATAGTCAGGCAATCTGAATATAACACCCCGTCCTTCTCAACCAGGAACCCAGCGAAGCGGTTCCTGGTTGAAAGCGAAGAAATTCCCCGTCCGGCGGAGCTTTCCGCCAAAGGCGGGAAGCGCAGCGGTAAGGGGAATTTCTGAGCTGGTACGCCCGAGCGGATTCGAACCGCTGGCCTTCCGCTTAGGAGGCGGATGCTCTATCCTGCTGAGCTACGGACGCATATGGAATTTTGGGTGTCCCTGGCGGGCGGGCCGCACATGCTTAGGCTCTGCTCCCCGGAACGCGGCCGCACGATCCTGCCGGGCCTCTCTTAAAAGCAACGTGGCTATTTTACTCGCTTTTCCGCGGGCTGTCAATCCCCTCCCGGGCAGGAACCTGTATTCACAGCCGCGGAATGCCGGTGGAGCGGCCCTTTCCCCGCCCCTCCGGCATTCCGCCGGTTTGAACCCAAATTTTAAGCTTCCGGCGCCGGCCGCTCCCGGGGGTCCGGGTCCCCGTCCAGGGTCACAAAATAATCGTAATAGGGCAGCAAGAACGCGTACCCCCTCTTCAGCCGGTCCACAATGGCCCGGGAAAACAGGTCCTCCGTCAGCTTCTCCTCATGGCAGATGACAAAGGATTTCGCCTGATACCAGGGCTCCAGCGCCGGCGAGGGAGCGGGGCCCTTGGGCCGTTTATAGGACTCCGTCTCCAGAGCGAATTCCTCCTGCTTCCCCAGGGCCCGGGTCAGGGCTTCCATGGTCTTGGGGTCCCGGTCCAGCCGGGCCCGGAGCTTCGCCATGGTCAGGGCCTTGGGGAGGTAATATCCCATGCCGTAAGTCCAGCTCTCCGGCATCAGCTCAAACCAGAAGGTGGGCTTGGCCGTCCACTGCTCCGAGGGCTCCTCCACAGAGAACCACAGGCTCTCCTTATAGGGTCCCCGCCCGTGGAGGCGGCGGGCGTCCCGGTAGATGCGGGTAACCTTGTTGACAAGATCGTAATCCGGGCGCTGTTCCCGGAGAAACTCGTAAATCTCCCCTCCCAGCGCCTGCATGGGGCGGTAGAAGTGGTTCAGGTAGACATCCTTGTGGGCCTCGAACCAGGTCCGCTCGTTGTTGAATCGGATGCCCCACATGAAATCCACCGTCTCGTCCGTGAAGCCGGTAAACATAGGCTGCGCCTCCCTTGTGCCGCGATTGAAAACCGAGGGCAGTATACCACAAAAGCGGCTCCTTGGCAAGGGCCGCCCGATGGGGCGGCCCTTGCGCGGCTCCGGGGCGCTCAGGAAATGGGGAACTCCGGAATCCCCGCCGCTCCGGCGGCGATGCTGTATTCGGGGAAGCACACCACAACCGTTCCGTCCTCCCGGACATAGAAGCCGGTAGTCTCGTCCACGGTGGTAAAGCCGCCGTCCTCCGGGGCTAAGAAGAGGGTGAAGCCCTCCTCGTCCACGCTCTCGTCAATCTGTTTTTGAATGGAGGCGTTGCAGACGGTTACCCAGTCCTCCCCCAGGTAATCCCGGAGGGTCAGGTCCCGGTTTTCCGCCAGGTCCAGGTTGTAGTAATACCGCTCCTCCATGGCGGACACCCAGCCCTCGCCAAAGCTCACCACGAAGGAAACCCGGCTGTCGCTCCGGCTCTTGACCTCGTAGTTTACAATCACGTCCATTTCCCGGCCGGCCCACTCCTCCTCGGTACCGCCGGTGGCGAAGAAGGCCTCCCGATAGTCGTCCCAATCCTGCCGGGCCCTGGCCAGGTGGGCGTCCAACTTCTCCTGGATGACGGCGTTGACCTGCTCCGCCAGGCCGCTCTCCGCCTCCACCTGAGGGACGGAGACGTCGTAGTGGATGCCGTCCTCCGTCCTGTCGTAATCCACAAAGGTCAGCACCCGGAACAGCCCCCCCAGAACGGGCACATTGGCGGCGGCCTTCGCCAGGGTGGGGGACAGGTTCAGCCCCGCCAGCAGGACGGCGAAGCAGGCGGCGGTGGCCGCCCAGCGCCGGACCGTCCGGCCCCCGCGGGCCCGGCGGCGGGCCTTGCCCTCCCGGATGCCCGCCTGGACCCGCTCGTTCAGCTCGGCGGGAATGGGGATGCTGTCGTAAGCCTCTTTGGCGTTTTTGAATTCGCTGTTCATTGTTCCGCTCCTTCCATTGCGACGCGCAGCTTTTTCAGCCCCGCGTACAGGCGGCTTTTCACCGTGCTGATGTTCTGGCCGGTTACTTCGCCAATCTCCTTCAGGGTCAGCTCCTCGTAAAACCGCAGCTTGATGACGGTTCCCACCTCCGGCGGCAGGGCGTCCACCCGCCTGGCCAGCGAGTCGTCCGCGGGCTCCGGGTCCTCCCGGCCCGGCTCCGCGCCCTCCTCCGGGAAGGGGACCACCCGGCCCCGCTGGCGGAGAAGGTCGTTGCAGGCATTTATCAAAATGCGGGTGAACCAGGTCTTCACGGCCCCGGGGTTCCGAAGGCCGTCCTGCCGCTCCAGAGCCCGGCAGGCGGCGGTCTGCACCGCGTCCAGGGCCTCCTCCCGGCTGTGGAGAAGGCTGTAGGCCAGGCGGTAAGACCGGGCCTGGTTCTCGATGAGGAATTGGGTCAGGGTTTCTTCCTTCGTCACATCGATGCTCCTTTCCTTGGGGCCGCCCCGTCCGGCGCCTGGGCTTCGGGCGGCTTCCGTAGTATAGACGGAAACGGAGGGCGGAAAGTTTGAGGCGGGCGAAAAAATTTTTTAAACGCCGGAAACGGGAAGGGGCCCGCCTCGCGGCGGGCCCTCAGCTTGTCGAAAAACGCATAAAACCGATGCAACGGGAAGGAAGGGTGTGCGCGGGAAACCCAGGAAGGGTTTCCTGCGCCATTTAAATCCCAAGTTTTCAGAACTTTTTTGAAGTTCTGAAAACTTGCTCAGGCTGTCGAAAAATACGTTTTCGACAGCCTGGGGGCCCGCCTCGCGGCGGGCCCTTCCCCTCACTCCGTATAGGCCCGGACGGCCTCCCGCAGGAACGCGGCGCAGCCGGGGACCTCCCGGTCATAATAAGCGGTGAAACGCGGGTCCGCCGTGTACAGCTCCGCCACACCCCTGTGTGCCTGGGGGGAGTAAGCCGCCCAGGCGCAGGACAGCCAGCGGCGGTGGAGCTCCGCGATTCTCCGGCCCTCCGCTCCCGCCGGGTCCTCCCCGGCCCGGACGGCGGCGGCCAGGGCGGAGAGAATCTCCGCCTCCAGGGCCTTCCACTGCCCATGCTCCTCCTCCGTCAGGGAGAGCAGCCTGGCGTTGGCGCCCTCCACGGCCTCCCGGCCGTATTTCCGCCGGATTTCCTCGCCGTACTGCTCCTCGTTGGCCTCCACGGCCCGGCGCTTGAACGCCTCGAATTTTTCCTTGTCGGTCATGGGTCTTCCTCCTTTTGCCTCGCCGATGGTTTTTTGTACCGTCAGGATCAGCCCGTCCAGCCTCCGCCGCCGGGCCTCCAGCTCCGCCAGGTGGCGCTGCAGCGCCTCCAGACGGTCGAAGCCCGGCGCGTCCATCATCTCCCGGATGGACGCCAGGTCCAGGCCCAGCTCCCGGTAAAAGAGGATGGTTTGAAGCCGGTCCACCTCCTCCGGGCCGTAGAGGCGGTAGCCCGCTTCCGTGGTCCGCCGGGGCTTGAGCAGGCCCTTTTGGTCGTACCAGCGCAGGGCCCGGGGCGTGACCCCGGCCAGCTCCGCCAGGGTCTTTACAGTGTATTCCATGGGGCATCCCTCCTGACAAACGAGAGTATAAGGGCTGACGCAGCGTCAAGGTCAAGGGGTAAATTCAACTTTTCTGAAAAATTTTTGGGTTGCCTTCCCGGCGAAAGTCCGGTACTATATATTGATATTGATAACCAATTCCACCCAACAAGGAGGGCCCTGCCATGGACCGCTTTTCCATTCTCGTGGGGGACATCACGAAATCCGACGCCCAGGCCATTGTCAACGCCGCCAACACCACCCTCCTGGGGGGCAGCGGGGTGGACGGGGCCATTCACCGCGCCGCCGGGCCCGGGCTCCTGGCGGAGTGCCGGACTCTGGGGGGCTGCGAAACCGGGCAGGCGAAGCTCACCAAGGGCTACAACCTCTCCGCCCGGTACGTGCTCCACACCCCCGGCCCCATCTGGCGGGGCGGGGGCCACGGCGAGGCCGCGGCGCTGGCCTCCTGCTACCGCTCCTGCCTCCTGCTGGCGGAGTCGCACGGCATCGAGAGCGTGGACTTCCCCTCCATCTCCACCGGGGTTTACGGCTATCCCATGGCCCAGGCCGCCAGCGTGGCGCTGAAGGCCGTCATGGACTTTTTGCGGGAGCACGAGCTCCCCCGCCGGGTGCGGATGGTCTGCCACACGGAGGAGGCGGCGGAGATCTACCGGCAGACCTATAACATGCTCTACGCCGGGGAAAAGAGCGAGCGGCTATAAGAAGAGCGCCGGAAGGTCCTCCTTCCGGCGTTTGTCTTTTCACGTTGCCGTCGCTTCGGCTTGGTAACTCATCAGACAACCAGAGCGGACCTAAAGTTCCTTTGGTTACTTTCCTTTCAAGGAAAGTAACTCCCGGGGTCCCGGCAGGTACTCCTCCCCCGCCGGGATCATGGCCAGCTGCCCGGCGGAGAGCTCCGTCAGGCGCTGGGCGAAGTCCTCCGCCCCGGAGCCCGTGAAGGCCGCGTGGAGGGTCACCTCCGCCCCGTAGTCCGCGTCCCGGAGCACGCCGCCCACGGCGGCAATCTCCAGCTTCACCCGCTCCAAAAGCGGATAGGGACAGGGCACGTCCCAGAGGGTCCACAGGCTCACCCAAGCGGTGCCCGCCGCCTCCAGCCCGTCCCGGGCCCCCCGGCCATAGGCCCGGGTCAATCCCCCGGCCCCCAGAAGCACGCCGCCGAAGTACCGGGTCACCACGCAGCAGGCATTGGTGACCTCCTGGCGCTGGAAGACGTTCAGCATGGGCTGGCCCGCGGTGCCCTGGGGCTCCCCGTCGTCGGAGTAGCGGACCACGCCGCCCTCCCGGAGGAGGTAGCACCAGCAGTGGTGCCGGGCGTCGTAGTGCTTTTTGCGGACCTCCTCGATCCGGGCCCGGGCCTCCGCCTCGGATTCCACCCGCCAGAGGTTCGTGATAAAGCGGGAGCGCTTTTCGGTGAACTCGGTCTCCACGTCCGCGAAGGGCACCCGGTAGCCGTCAGTCATGGCTGTCCTCCCCTTCGGCGGCGGGCGGCAGCATCTCCCGGACGTCGGTCCTTCCGGCCAGATAGTCCAGGTTCACCTGGAAATGGTCCGCCAGGGCACAAAAGACCGGATAGCTTGGATACCCTTCTCCGCCCTCGATCCTCTGGTAATTGCGCAGGGTGATGTCGATTGCTCTGGCAACCCGCTCCTGAGACTCTTCCTGCTCTCTGCGGAGTTCTTTTAATCGTGCTGTAATTTCCATGGGGCAGCTCCTTGACATGTCCACAAATATATGTTATAATCGACGTAAATAAATCGACGTAACTGGAGGTTTTTCAATGTCCGACTTCATGCTCTGGCTCTACGCCAACTACATCAAGCCCCAACTGGGAACTCTCACCCGGGACAGCGACTATGCCCTGCGCATAGAGCTCCTGCAAAGCCAGCTGGCCGACGGCGGCCTGGAGGACCTGGACAAGGCCCTGGAATTCACGGCCATTCAGGCGTTTCTTCTGGGCCTGCGCACCGGGGAGGGGCTGGCGGCTTCTCGATGAACGCCTCCACCCTCCCCAGGGTCCGGGGGGCGCACACCGCCGTCACGTCGATGGTCCCGGCATACTCCACCTTCTCCACCTTGGCCTCTTTATAAAGGAGGTCCAGCAGGCCCCCCTGGTCATAGGGCAGATGGACGGTGACCCGCCGGGCCCCCTTGTCCAGCCGCCGGGCGATCATCTCCAGCAGCCTGTCCACGCCCTCGCCGCTCCTGGCGGAGATGGCGCAGATGTCCTCCCCGTGGGGCATGATCTCCCCCGGGGGCAGGAGGTCCGCCTTGTTGAACACGTCGATCCGGGGCAGCTCCCCGGCCCCCAGCTCCAGAATCAGGTCCTCCACCACCCGGGCCTGGCCCTGCCAGTCCTGGCTGGACACGTCGATGACGTGGAGCAGCAGGTCCGCGTACTCCAGCTCCTCCAGCGTGGCCTTGAAGGCCTCCACCAGCTGGTGGGGGAGCTTGCGGATGAAGCCCACGGTGTCGCTGAGGACCACGTCCGTGGTGTCGCTGACGTGGAGGAGGCGGCTGGTGGTGTCCAGGGTGTCGAAGAGCCGGTTGTTGGCGGGAATGCCCGCCCCGGTGAGGCGGTTCAAGAGGGTGGACTTCCCCGCGTTGGTGTAGCCCACCAGGGCCACCACGGGGATCTCGTTCTTCCGCCGCCGGCGGCGCTGGGTGCAGCGCACCCGGCGGACGTCCTCCAGGTCCTCCCGGAGCTTGTCGATTTTGCGGTGGATGTGCCGCCGGTCCGTCTCCAGCTGAGTCTCGCCGGGGCCCTTGGAGCCGATGGGCCCGCTGCCGCTGGTGCCCGCCTGGCGCTCCAGGTGGGTCCACATGCCGGTGAGGCGGGGCAGCAGGTACTGGTACTGGGCCAGCTCCACCTGGAGGCGGCCCTCCCGGGTCCGGGCCCGCTGGGCGAAGATGTCCAGGATGAGGCCGCAGCGGTCCAGGACCTGGACCCCCAGCAGCTCCGTCAGCACCCGGAGCTGGGAGGGGGAGAGGTCGTTGTCGAAGATGACCATGGTGGCCTCGGTGTTTTCGCAGTAGAGCTTCACCTCGGCGCACTTGCCCTCGCCGATGAAGGTCCGGGGGTCCGGGCTGTTCCGGTTCTGGAGGACGACGCCCACAGTCTCGCCCCCGGCAGTCTCCACCAGGGCGGAGAGCTCCTCCAGGGTGTCCTCATCGGCGGACTCCTCCCGCTTGAGCACGGGGGAGTTCAGGCCCACCAGGACCACCTTGTCTCGAATGTTGTCTGTCTCTCGCATAGTACTCCTTACTTGTTATTTGGCGGAGTAAGCCTCCACGATCTCGCCGGTATAGACCCGGTGCCAGCCGCCCTTGGCCCCGTAGCTGGGCAGGATCTTCCCCTCCCCGGCGGGGAGGACGCAGGCGGGGTCCAGGTCCTGGACGTAAAGGGTCCGGCAGATCAGAACCACCTCCGCCTCCTCGAAGAAGGGGGCGTTCCCCGCGCCGGTCCGGACCGTCAGGCCGCATTCCCGGATCTTATCCAGGTCCCGGCCGCTCTTCGTGCCGCACAGGGCCATGGCGTCCTTCCGGTCCGCGGGGAGGACGGAGACGGTGAAGTACTCCTGTTCTTCCATAAACTGATAGGTATACCGCTCGGGCCGCACGTAGACCGTACAGGTCCGCAGCCCCCAGAGCCGCCCCGCCTGGCACCAGCCGATGGTCATGGTGTTGCAGCGGTCCGCCGTCCCGGCGGTGAGCAGGGCGTTCTCCGCCCCCAGGGCCGGGAGGAGGTCCCGGACGGCGGTCTGGGGGTCGGTGAGATGTAAGCGCATGGCGGAGGTCCCCTTTCTAAATTTACTGTTTCCAGTATATGCGTTTCTCCAAAAAACGCAACGGGAAATTTGGATTGTTCACGGATTCAGCGTCCGGATTTCCTCCTGGAGGTTCTCCAGGAACCGGGCGGCGTGGCCGCCGTCCATCTGGGCGTGGTGGAACTGGAAGGAAATGGGCAGGGAGGCCCGCCGCAGCTTCCTCCGGACCTTCCCCCAGACGAGGAAGGGGTTGTTGTAGAACCCGGCGTAGATGTTCACCGCCCCGTCGAGCTCCGTCTGGGGCAGGGCGGAGGTCCCGACGACCATATAATCCCCGTTCAGGTCATAGGGCGCCCCGCTCTCCCGCACCCGGGCGGTCAGGTCCAGGTAGTCCCGCCGGAACCGGTCCAGGCTCTCGGAGAAGGGGACGTCGCAGGTGGCGATGCCCCCGCCCTCCAGGGCCACCACGGTGTTGACGGCCAGGTTCTCATAGCGGATCAGCCTGTCCCCCGCCGGGAGGGTGTAAAACTCCTCCACCCGGGAGGCGGCCTTTCCGACGCTCCAGCACAGCAGGAGGTTGAATTTCAGCTCCGGCCTGCGGCCCAGCCGCACCGCCCGGGCCACGTCCAAGGTCTTGGTCAGCGTCACCATGGGCATGGGGGCGCGCATCCACAGCTCAAAGGCCGCGGCGCGGGGCGTTTGTTTCGGGTCCAGTTCTTCCATGGCTCCTCCTTATAAACGTGCTCTACAGTTCCCGGTGGATATACAGCCTTGATAAACCCGGCTCGCCGTCACATCGGACCATGCAGAAAAACGACCAGCCGTACCGCTCGTAAAAGGCCGTGTGGTCTGTAACCAGGTACAGCGTATCCATTCCTCTGGCCTTCATGTCGGCGCAGGCGAAGGAAAGCAGGGCCCCGGCGATTCCCCGGCCCCGCCGGTCCTCCTCGGTGTATACGGCGCAGACGTTGGGCGCAAGGTCCTTCCGGTCGTGGAAATCGTTTTCGATTACGCCCAGCCCGCCGATGATCCTGCCGAGCTCAATCGCGGCGTACCACTGCGGGACGGGCGCTGCTCCGGACAGGCTCGCCTCCATGCTCTCCAGATAAGCCGCCTGGGGCACGCCCCATTTTTCGTGAAACCACCGCGCGGCCCGCTCCTTGATCTCCGGCCGGTCCGCAAGGCGTATCAGCTCATAATCCATGTTCCGTTCTCCCTGACATGCGCAAAAAGAGCGCGCCGGACTACGGCGCGCTCTTTCGAATGTGACAGTGTCGGACTTATTTGTCCAGGCCAAACCTCTTGTTGAACTTCGCGACCCGGCCGCCGGTGTCCACCAGCTTCTGTTTGCCGGTGAAGAAGGGGTGACACTTAGAGCAGACTTCCACCTTGATATCCTTCTTGGTAGAACCTGTCTCAATCACATTACCGCAGGCGCATGTAATCGTAGTCTGCTGATAATTGGGATGGATTCCTTCCTTCATTGCTCTGTTCACCCCTTTCTAAAACGAACTCCGCCCCGCAGCTTTCACCGCAGAAGCAACTGTCAGTATAGCACGGCGGATTTTAAATTGCAAGTGTTTTCTTCGAATTGGGGAAGTTTATTTTTCAGATTTCTTTTGCGTCCTCCGGGAGCGCGCGGTATCGTCAGCACAATTGAAAAGAGTCCAAAGAATTCTTTTCAACTGCGTTGACTATATCACGGCATTGCCCGAGGGCAAAGCGCGTCTCCGGTTTCCACGCAGAAAGCGGCCCCCGGAGAGATTGCGCCTCTCCGGGGGGCCGCCTTTTTCCGCGTGGCAAAAAAGCCTCCTTTTGAAGCGTCAATCAAGCGGCATCGTCCCGCCATGCACCGGCGCCTCCGGCAGGATGTCCGTCTCCATATGGACGGCCTCCGCCTCCCCCGCCGCCCGGAGCAGGATCTGAATGGCGGAAACAACCCGCCCGCTCTGCAGATCGGCCAGTGCGTCCGTCACGGCGGAGAACAGCCGGAAATACAGTTCCTTATAGGACAAGATCATCACCTCTTCCCCATTATAGCGAATTTTTCGCTAAGAGTCAATGAATAATACGGGAAGCTTTTAGGATAGGGCTGAGGTGAGCATATGGAACTCTATTCCCGCATCCGGGCTTTCCGCGAAGATAAAGACATGACCCAGACTGAGGTAGCGAAAATTCTTCATTGCAGCCAGCGGGTTTACAGTAACTACGAATGTGGGGACATTGATATTCCCACGGAAGTGCTCCGCACTTTGGCCTTGCTGCACGGCACCAGCGTGGACTATCTCCTGGAGCTGACCGACGATCCCAGGCCCTATCCCCGCAAACGCTGAACGGCCCGCGAAAGCGGGCCGTTTTTATGTCCCCCTGCGCCGCAGCGCCGCCGCCGCGCAGGCCAGAAGGAACAGCATCAGGTTGGCCGCCACCACCGTGGCCCCCACCGGCGTGGACCAGGCGAAGGACGCCGTCAGCCCCCCGCAGAAGCACCCCACCGACGTGGCGGCGGCGCAGAGGGTCACCCCCCGGAAGCTGCGGAACAGCCGCATGGCCGTCAGCGCCGGGAAGATCACCAGGGAGGAGATCAGCATGGCCCCCATCATCCGCATCCCCAGGACGATGGTCAGGGCCGTCAGGATGGCCAGCAGGGCGTTGTACCGCTCCACCTTCAAGCCTGTGGCCCGGGAGAAGCTCTCGTCAAAAGCGACGGCGAAAATGCGGTGGTAAAACCGGACAAACAGCGCCAGCACCGCGGCGCAGAGGACCGCCGACAGCCCCACGTCCGCCTTGCTCATGGCCAGGACGCTGCCGAACATATAATTGTCCACATCCGTGGTCATGCCGGAGGTCCTGGAGATCACCAGCACCCCCAGGGCCAGGGAGGAGGCGCTGACCACGGCGATGGCCGCGTCGCTGTTCCACCGGGGGCTGTCCGCCACCCGGAGGAGGAGGAAGGCCGCCGCGATGACCACGGGGATGGAGAAATACAGCGGCGCAAGCCCCAGGGCCGCCGCCACGGCCAGGGCCCCGAAGGACACATGGCTCAGGCCGTCGCCGATCATGGAATACCGTTTCAGCACCAGGGGCACCCCCAGCAGGGCGGCGCACAGGCTCACCAGCACCCCGGCGATGAGGGCCCGCTGAATAAAGGGGAACGAGAACATCTCCAGCAGGCTCATTCCGCCGCCTCCTTAAAGCGCTTCCCATAGGGAGAGGCCAGATACTCCGCCGGGGTCCCCAGGAAGGTCCCCCCGTGGCCGATGTGAAGAACGCTTCCCGCGTCCCGGAGGGCGGGGCGGAGATCGTGGGTCACCATGACCACGGCCATGCCCTCCTTCCGGTTCAAATAGTTCAGCGTCTTATAGAGGTCCTGGGCGGCGGCGGGGTCCAGGCCGGTAACGGGCTCGTCCAGAATCAGCAGCCGGTCCGCCGCGCAGAGGGCCCGGGCCAGCAGGACCCGCTGCTGCTGGCCCCCGGAGAGGTCCCGATAGCTCTGGTCCTTCAGCTCCAGGGCCCCCAGCTTCCCCAGGTTCATCAGCGCCCGGGACCGCTGGGCGGCGGAGTAGAAAAACCGCAGCCCCTTCTGGTTCAGGCAGCCGGAGAGGACCACCTCCTCCACCGTGGCGGGGAAGTCCCACTGGGCCCGGGTCTGCTGGGGGAGGTAGCCCACGGCCCCCCGCTCCAGCTCCGCCGCCCGCTCAATGCTCCCCGCCAGGGGCGGCAGGAGCCCCAGGAGCCCCCGGAGCAGGGTGGACTTCCCGGAGCCGTTGTCCCCCACGATGCAGAGGTAGTCCCCGGCCCGGACGTGAAGATTCAAATGGCGCAGGACGCTCTGGCCCTCGTAGCCCAGGGACAGGTCCCGGCAGACAATGAGATCGGCACGCTCCATGGTGGTCCTCCCGGTTCGCCGGCGTAAAATCAGACGGCGCGGCCTGCGCACACATCCTTTACGAAGGCGCTCTAAATTTCTGCCATCTTACAGCGGGGCGGGGGAAAAGTCAAGGGGCGGTTTTCCCTGTCCCGTTTCTCTTCTCGTGTTGGCGGCTCCAGCCATTGACGGTTTCACTAACAGCCGCTTGAAACGGAAAAAAGCCCGTGCTATAATCGGTTTGGCAAATCGGGAGTTATGGAGGAACAATATGACCATTAAAGAAGCGATTGAAAAAAGGCACATGGTGAGGCAATATACAAGCAAGGCAATTCCCAAAGATATTGTAGAATTGCTTCATGCACGTATTGATGAAAACAACAAAACCTATCATCTTCATCTTGCTTTAGTAGTTGGCAATTCTGATGGTATCGGCGGTATGGCAAAACGATTGCTTTCAAAGACGGTAAACAATTATATTATCCTTGCGGGTACAGATACTCCCGAACTGGACGAGAAATTAGGTTATTGCGGTGCGGATTTAATCCTCTATGCTCAGACACTGGGGCTTAATACCTGGTGGGTTGGCGGTATGTTTAACGGCAAGGGCGCGTTAAAAAATCTCAGCAGGCAGGATGTACGTGTAAACGGCGTAATTGCGATCGGTTACGGCAAGACGCAGGGCGTTCCCCACAAATCCAAAACAGCAGCGGAAATCAGCGTGTATAACGGAGATGCGCCGCAATGGTTTATTGATGGCGTAAATGCGTTGCTTTATGCACCAACAGCATTGAATAAGCAGCCCTATGTTGTGAAAGTGTAACCCGTCACGCAAAATGTCCTTGAATTAGCTTGCAATATGTCACTATATCTGCAATTAAACGACGTTTAAACGGGAATAACTAAAAGCAAATCGAATAAGTATGCACAGCGGCCCGCCTCCTTCATGGCATGGAGATGGGCCGCTGCTGTGCTTTTATTCAAGGTCTGCACTGGCTATCCGGGTGCGGGCCTGATTAAGTACATCCTTCAGCTGTGCGGCCAAATCCGGGTACTGTCGAACCTGGGCCAGCAAGTCCGCCTCCATC
>CANPTW010000040.1 GCA_947577075.1 uncultured Oscillibacter sp.
CCTTGTCCCCGGCGTAGTCGTAGAAGCCCGCCCCGGTCTTCAGCCCCAGCTTCCCCTCCTCCACCAGCTTGTGCAGGCGGGCGTTCCCGACCTTGGAGTCGCAAAGCTCGGCGTTCAGATAGCTGTTGATGTGGTCGAAGGTATCCAGGCCGCCGAAGTCCGCCACGCCGAAGGGGCCTAAGGCGGCGTACCGCAGGCCCATGCCCGCCTTCAGCACCGTATCCACGTCCTCGATGGTGGCCGCCCCTATGTCCACGATGTGCAGGGCCTCCCGCAGGACGGCGAACTGAATGCGGTTGATGATGAAGCCGTTGATGTCCTTGACGATGACCGGCTGTTTGCCCAGGCCCTCCACCAGCGCACGCATTTTCCGGAGGTTCTCCTGACTGGTCTTCTCCCCGGCGATGATCTCGCACAGAGGCAGCAGGTGGGGCGGGTTCAGCCAGTGCTGGCCCATGAAGCGCTCGGGGTATTTGCAGGCCGTGGCAATCTCGGTGATGTGGAGGCCGGAGGTGTTGGTGGCAAGCAGCGCCTCGGCGGGGGCGATCTCGGAAATCTCCCGGAAGAAGCCCTGTTTAATGTCCATCCGCTCCACGGTGGACTCCACCACCAGGCAGCAGTCCCGGAAGCAGTCCTTGTCCATGGTGAACACCATGCGGCTCAGAGCCGCCTGGGATTCTTCGGCCGTGACGAGGCCCTCTTTCACCATCATTTCCTGGTTCAGGGCAATCAGGTGCCTGCCCTTTTCGATGCCTGCCTCGTAGATATCGTACACATAAGTCTCGTATCCGGCCAGGGCATACACCTGCGCCAGGGATGCGCCCATTACCCCCGCGCCCGCCATCACCGCTTTTCGCTTGTTCATGCAAAATCCTCCTTAAGCTGAAAATGTAACCGTTTCCTTATTATCTCATCGCATGGCCAAGGTCACATCCCCCTCGGCGGCCAGCTCTCCGCGGTTGTATATCCTCGCCGAACAGGTTGCGACGCCCTTTTCCGTGATTTCCGAAGCCAGCTCGGCCCGAATCTCAATCGTGTCCTCCGGCAGAATTTTCCTTCGGAACCGGACGTTGTTGATGCCCAGGAACAGCGGCGTTTTCCCCGCGTAGCACTCCTTTGACAGCAATAGGATATCCGCCGCCTGCGCCATGCACTCCACGGAGTAAACGCCCGGCAGGACCGGCTCGGAGGGAAAGTGCCCCTTAAAAATTTCCCGCTCTCCCGACACGTGGAAGCCCGCCACAATGCGGACGCCCGGTTCCAGCTCCTTGACGAAATCCACCAGCAGCATCGGGTCGCGGTGGGGAATGATCCCCATAATCATTTCTCGATCCATCATCAGAAATTCACCTTATCTCCGCCCTTTAGATGGAGCATCTCCCGAGCCTCGTCCGGAGTGGCGGTTTCAAAATCCAGAGCCTCCAGAATCCGGCGGATTTTGCGGACCTGCGCGGCGTTGTCCGCCGCCAGCTCGCCGTCCGGACGGATATAAAGCCCGTCCTCCATTCCAACCCGGACGTTTCCGCCCTGCAGGGCCATCATGGTCGAATAGCGGAACATCCGGCGGCCCGCCGCCACGGTACTGTATTGGATGTCGGGCCCCAGAATTTTCTTCGCCTGGTCAATCATAAACATCATGCCCTCGTTGCTCATGGGAAAGCCCCCCATTACGCCGGGCACGAATTGAATATAAATTGGCTGCGTGATTACGCCGTTGTTCTTAAAATAGGCCAGATTGCTCAGCTGCCCGTAGTCAAACACCTCATATTCAGGAAGCGTCCCGCACTTGTTCATCGTCGTGATGCAGTATTCTATATCTTGAAAGGTATTTTTGAAAACGTTATCATAAGTGCGCAAAAGATAAGGCAGCTCCCATTCGTACTTTGGCTCTGCAATGCCCGCCGCCAGCTTATGATAGCAGAAGTTCATGGAACCGCCGTTGGCGGAGGCCATTTCAGGCTGGAACTCCTCTATGACGGAAAAACGCTCCTCCGTGGTCATGCCGTTGGCCCCGCCTGTGGTGATGCCAATTACAACATTGACCTCGCTTTTGATTTCCGACAAAATCTGCCGGAACGTGCCGAAGTCCCCCACCGGCATGCCGTCGGCCTGGCGCGCGTGGATGTGGACAACGGCGGCTCCTGCTTTCGCGGCGTCGATTGCCTGCCGGGCGATTTGCTCCGGCGACGCCGGAAAATTCGGAGACATAGACGGCGTATGGATTGCCCCGGTGATCGCCGCCGAAATAATGATCTTTTTTTGCCTGCTCATAAAATCGGCCCTTTCTTATGTTTGTCTGGCGAATAATCTGCTCATATGTTGAAATGCGCAAAAGTTATCCTTGAAATGCACAGTTCAAAGGGTGTATTATAGTAAAAACGCCTGATTCATGCATATACGCCGCTGTTGGCGGGAAGCGTCGCTTTTGGAAACCCTGCAGACAGATATAGAAGATATTCAAAAGTAGGTGAGCAACTTGTCGGTGACCATCAAAAATATTGCGGAGGCTGCGCACGTTTCCGTCGCCACCGTATCCCGAGCGCTCAACAACTCCCCTGCCGTGACAGATAAAACGAGGGAACGTGTTTTCGCCGCAGCAAGCAAGCTCGGATATGTACCCAATTCCGTGGCAAAAAGCCTCAAGACGAATCACACGCAAACCATTGGCTTTATGGTTTCCGATATTACCAACAGCGATTACATCTCCATTGCCCGGGTTGTGGAGGACATTGTCCGCCCCAGGGGATACAATTTGATCCTGTGCAGCACCGGGAACCGGCGGGAGCAGGAGCTGGATTATTTAAAGATGCTGTTCAGCAAAAGCATCGACGGCCTGATCCTCAATACCACAGGCTTCAACAATTCCTATATCCTCAGGATGAATGAAAAGCTTCCTATTGTGCTTTTAAACAGAAATATTTCAAGTCCCAAGTTTCACGGCGATTTTGTCTCGACCAACAGCTACCTGGGCTCCTATTTGCTGACCCAGCACCTTCTTGCCCTGGGACATCGCCGCATCTTCGTCGTGCGGGGCCCGCTCCACCTGAACAACAGCGTCGAGCGGTTCCTGGGTTTTGCGGACGCTATGGAACAGGCGGGCTGCCCGATCGGCGTGAATTACCCCTATGTCTACTGCGGCGAATACACCCGGGAAAACGGCATAAACGCCGTTACAAAAGCGCTGTCCATGGACCCCCTGCCGACGGCGATTATCTCTCACTCCAATATGCCGATGCTGGGGATCCTTGAGGAACTTCACCGCCGGGAGGCCAACGCACCCAAGCTGTCGCTGGCCTCCTACGATGATATTCCCGGCCTGAGCCTCATGAAGATTCAGCCCACCATCGCCCACTTCGACACCATCGCCCTTGGGCGGCAGGCGGCGCGCTCCATCCTGGAACACATTCAAAATCCACAGATAGAGCACCGGGAGTATATTTTCGACCCGTCCATCGTGGCCGGAAACCTTGACGGCTGACGGCCGCAGGAGCAGCGCGATTCTCCAAAGGGCCTTTCATCCCCTCCCGGCCCGATAGGCGACGCTCTTCTTGATTTTTGCTACCATGGAATACCTGGGATTGACGATGTTGCCAACGTACATGTTCACCTCGTGGGACATGCACTGGTACGCCCGCAGCCTGTCCCAGCCAAGCTCCACCATCCAGTCCAGCAGCTCCATATAGGCGATCCGGGCGGCCTCCTCCATGGGCTTTTCACTCCCGACGCATATCAGCTCCTCCGGACTTTCAATGCGGGGATTCTTCAACGCTTTTCCCTTGACGACCTCAAAGCGCAGCGTCAGCCTGCCGGCGATTTCAATCGCCGCGCCGCAGACCTCTCCGTCGCCCTGCTTTGCGTGGCAGTCTCCGGCGAAGAAATATGCGCCGTCCACGCTTACGGGCAAATACAGGATATTGCCCGGCTTCACGTCGCTTACGTCCATATTGCCCCCCTGGCAGAACGGATAGTCGCTTCTGACGGCTTCCTTCTCCGGAGCGGTGGCGATGGTGCCGATGAACGGGTCCCAGGGAAATGTCAGCTGACGGTCATGCACCATCATGCCGTCCCGATACTGATAAATCCACATCCTCTCCTCCAAGGGGGGATTCAGCATCGGCGTATTGGGATTGGCCACAAGCCCGCCGAAGTTCCGGCCCAAGCAGCTCCACCCATAGGGACGGCCGGGCTGGATATCTAAAATGTGAATCACCAAGGTATCCCCAGGAGCGGCGCCCTCGATATAGATGGGTCCGACCTGGGGATTTACCCACGGTCCCCGCACCTTGCCGGGGAGGTCTTCCTCCGTTTTGACGGCCCCCTCAAAGGCGTCTTCGGTGAAAAACGTAACGACCTCGCCGGGCTTCACACGGGCGATGGGTTCGTCATAGGCGCTGATCACATATTTGTAGTTCCCCTCTGCACAGATCTCCCGCACGTTAAGGTCCTCCTTTCACGCATCGCAGCAATTTTTTCTCAATGCTTTCTCGCAGCGGAGATGGCCTTCGTAATTCCAGCCTGCAGCGTATCGAAATACGCGGCGAAGATGATGACCGAGCCAATGGCCACATATTGTACAAACGTGTCCATCCCGATAACGACCAGGCCGACCTTCAGCGTGGACAGCATAATCGCGCCTACAATCGTGCCCCAGATGGTTCCCTTTCCTCCGGCCATGCTGGTTCCGCCAATGGCGGCCGCCGCAATGGCATCCAACTCATAGCCGCTGCCCGCAGAGGGCTCGCCCGCTCCCAGCCGTGCCAGCATGACCATGCCCGCAAGGGCGGCGCCGACGCCGCAGAGCAGATAGGCCAGAATTTTATACCAATCCGTGCTTACGCCGGACAGCTTCGCCGCTTCCTCATTGGCGCCGATGGCATAAATGTATGTTCCGGCTTTGGTCCGATGCAGAATGAAGGAGTAGATAACCGCCGCCACCAGCATGACGAAAACGAAATTGCGAATCCCGCCGATGGCGGAAGGCGCATTCAGGATATTGCGAAAGTCCTTCGGAATTGACAGAACGGGCCAGCCTCCGGTAATCATGAAGGCGGCGCCTCTCAGTGCTTCCTCGGTGCCCAAAGTCGCCACAAATGGCTGGAGCTTCATTTTGGCAATCAAAAATCCGTTCAGGAAGCCGATAACGGCCCCTACCGCCAAGCCCAAAAGGATGACCGCAAATTTATTCATCCCTCCGACGGAAGCCATTCCGCAGACGCAGACGACCACCGCCATAATGGACCCCACGGAAAGGTCGATGCCCCCGGTGATGATGGCCAAGGTCATGCCGATGCCCAGGAAGCTGTTGATCGTGGCCTGCTCTATGATATCGATAAATGTACTGGACTGCATAAACCGCGGCTGGATCAGCGTAAAGATCACGGCCATAGCCAGAATCAGTCCAACGATTGCCAGCTCGCGGCTGCTCTTTTTTAAAAACCTTTTCATGCTTATGTTTAACCCTTTCCTCCGCGCTTAGAGACGTCCGGGCCCTATGTCCGTCATCCCGCCGACGGATTGATTCTTGATGTTTTAAGCGGACCGCTCAGGCATCGCGTGTTTCAGCAGTGTCTCTTCACGCAGCTCCTCCCGGTTCAGGCAGGCGGATATCTCCCCGTCCCGAACGACAAGAGCGCGGTCGCTCATGCCGATGACCTCCGTCAGCTCGCTGGAGACCATGATGATCGCGTTCCCCTGTGCCACAAATTCTTCCATCAAAGCATAGATTTCCTGCTTTGCCCCTACGTCCACGCCCTTGGTGGGCTCGTCAAAAATGATAACCTCCACGTTTGTCATCAGCCATTTTGCCAGAATGACCTTTTGCTGGTTGCCCCCTGACAAATTCTCCGTGAGATGATCGGGATTGGTGATATTCAGCCGGACCTTTTGGGCGTATTCCTCAAAGCTCTTCGCAATGTCCGGGCGCTTCATAACGCCCCCGGCGCGGCAGAAACCAGGCAGCGCGGCCAGCGTCATATTCTGGCGGTTGCTCATGTATTTTACAAAGCCCTCCGTTTTCCTGTTCTCCGACACAAGGCCGATGCCGATTTTCAGCGCCTGCTTCGGGGAATGAATGACGGCTTCTTCTCCCTTAAACCGGATGGTTCCCGCCGTCTTGTGATCCGCCCCGAACAGCGCCCGCATAATCTCCGTCCGCTTTGCTCCCACCAGGCCGGAAACACCCAGGATTTCCCCTCTGCGCAGCGTAAAGCTGATATTCTGGAAGCCCTCTCCGCACAGGCCCTCCACGGAGAGCAGGACCTCGTCCGTCGCGCACAGCGCCTTTGCCCTCTGGGCATAATTTGAGACATCCCGGCCCACCATGTTGCGGATCAACTCGTCTCTGGAGATATCGGACGCTTTAAACGTATCCACATACCGGCCGTCGCGCAGCACGCTGATACGGTCCGCCAGCCGGAAAATCTCGTCCAGTTTATGGCTGACGTATATGATGGTCAGCCCCTGGGCCTTCAGCTCTTCGATTTTCTCAAAGAGAATTTCAATCTCCTTGTCCGACAGGGAGGCCGTGGGCTCGTCAAATGAAATCACCTTGGCCTTATGGTAAACAGCTTTGGCAATCGCAATCATTTGCAGCTCACCGACACTGAGGCCCCGAATGGGATCGGCCGCCCGGAATTGGCAGCCCAGCTTTTCCAGAATGCCGTCCACCTCACGGTACATCTTCCGGAAATCAATGGCCGGACCTTTTAAGGGCTCTGCGCCTAAAACGATATTCTGTCCAACGCTGAGGACGTCGACAACGTTGATCTCCTGGTGCACTTTGGAGATCCCGAATCTCAGCGCGTCGATGGGGGCGTGAAACTCGACGTGCGTGTCGTCGATGACGATCCGTCCGCCGCTTGGGACATAGACGCCGTGCAATACGTTTAATAGCGTGGACTTCCCTGCCCCATTTTCCCCAACCAGCGCGTGAAGCTCCCCTCTCTTAATGGAAAACGACACATCGTTAAGCGCTTTTACTCCCGGAAATTCCTTGGTCACATGATCAAATTGAACCATTATTTCACTCACAGGGCTTTTCTCCTTTCCATAGGGTTTGTGCCTGCCGCCTCCCTGAGCGCTTCGTACGGCGCTGTTGAAGCACTAGATATGCCAAGGCACCCAATCGGCGGATCTTTTTCCGCGGAAGCTCCGCTGGTTTCCCTTGAAATCCGTCAGGATTCCTGGGGAAAACCGCCTCGCCCGGCGAAAAAATCCCTCGCCGCCGGGCGGCTCTCCATTTTTCAAACAACCCCTAAGCCAGCAAGCGGCCAAAGGCTCCCCTGCTGGCTTAGTGGTACCGCTGCTTTTAAACTCCTTCAGCCGTCACGTTCCCAGTTCAGAGCTCTTTCCCGCCAGGGTCATTCATATTCCGGGAATGTGTAGCCGCTGGCCGTAAGATCATCCGTGTCCACGTTGCTCTGGTCAATCATCCAGATGGGTGTAAAAATACCACGGGGGAGGTTCTGCCCACAGAAATTACGGATGGCCACTTCATAGGCTACCATACCCATGGTATAGGACCCCAGGGAGCAGGTGCCGGAAACTTTCCCGTCCCGAATCAAGTCCTTCATCTCGCCTTCGCCGTCGATGGAGACAATAAAGATGTCCTCGTTGCAGACTTTGCTGGACTCGTCCACCGCTTCCGCGATGCCATAGGTCATGCAGTCCGCATTGGAGTAGATGCCCACCATGTCGGGGTACTGCGTCAGCCAGGTTTTGGTGATATCCTTCGCTGCGCTCCGCTCCCAGTCCGCGTTCTGCTGGGCTACGATTTCAACGTCGGGCGCGATCTCCTTCATCCGGTCAATAAATCCGTTTGTACGGTTGATGGTGGCGGTTTGGCTGGTCAGTCCCACCACGATGCCCACCTGCCCCTGGTAGTCAATCAGCTCCGCCATATAGTCCGCGCAGCGCTGGCCTACCATGTAGCCGTTAGAGCCGACAAATCCATAGCAGCCGGGCAGCTCGCTGCCTATAGCATAAACGGGGATGCCAGCCTCATAGGATTCTTCCATGCCGGGCAGGCAGTTGATGTCCGTAATGGCGGACAGGACAATGGCGTTTCCGCCCTGGCGGACCTGGTCGCGGACAAGGGAGAGCTGGCCTTCCGTGTCCTCCTCCGTTTGAGCCGCCGAGCATTCCATCGCAAAGTCCTTGCCCTTCTCCTTGGCGTCCGCCTCAAACTTTTGGAATCCCTCTTTCATGACCCGCCAGAATTCGACCTCGAAGGACTTTAAGCTGCCGTGGGCAAAGAACTGCCCCTCCCACTTGGGAATCGGACCGTAAGTCTCCCGCATCTGGTCGAACGTAATGGCGTCCGGGTCGTTGACCGCGTCGTAGCCCTCGTCGGTAGAGTAAAATGTGTACGCCGGATTGGGGGCGAACTTCCCGCCGGAGGCCCCCCCGCCGGAAGGCTGGGCCTCTGCTCCCTGGTCCTTGGGAGCGCCGGAATTACACGCAGTCAGGGAGAACACCATCATGGACGCCAGCAGGATCGCAAAAACCTTTCTTTTCATAACCTTACCTCCTCAAATTTTTTATTATCGTCAGCACAGTTGAAAAGAGTCCAAAGAATTCCTTTCCATACGGCGCTGTTTTACAGCGCCGTATGCCGCGTGAGCGGCTCACTGTGCTTGACTTCATAGGAAACGCGCAGGCGCTTTGCGCCCCGGCGGGCCATAGGCGCGCCGGTTGAAAAGAAGGGTATGCTTCTTTTCAACTGCGTTGACTATATCAAAACGGCTGGAAGCGCCGTTTCAACAATCGCGGGGCGGGCCTTAACCGTCTTTGCAAGTTATTGCCCGCTGCTTCCGAGCGCAAAATTACCCGCAAAATGAAAACGTCTTCATTTTAGGGCATTAAAATAATTGCCCGAAATCGTGCGGGGTTTTTGTGAATTATTGTTGGAACCATAAAATGTATACGATTACATTTCCTACAAAAAATTATAGCCCAAATTACTCCATTTGTCAAGCAATTATTATTTCTTATAATATTTGACAGTATTTCGTAAAATTTTTGTCGGTATTGCAGAACGCTTCGTGAACGTGATCCGGCATGGCAGAAAGGATGAACCGGAACGAGGGTCCCTGTCAAGCGCCGGACAGGAACTGCGTATTCCCATGCGGAGCAGACGGCCGGCGCAAGACAAGCGCCCCCTTAAATCGCAGATACCCCACCAGGAGCCCAGGGGCTGCCGTCCTTTTACTGTCATCCGGAGCCTTGGCCCACCGGCCGGGCACGCCGGAGCCACTGCCCTTGCCGTAAAATATCCACTTCCTTTGGCATAGCGCAGAGGCCCGCACGCAGCCCAGTAAATACCCTTCTTATTGATTATGTCTCGCCCATACTCTCCGGCGGTTTCCGTCCGCAGAGCCGTTTGACGGCGGCAGCCGTCTCGTCTCGGCGTTCATTCCACCGGCTCCGCGTGGAAGGATACCGAATAGGCCATCTTTCCGTCCTTCTCCTTGAAGCGAAGCGGGCGGGCGGTGGTGACCCGGTAATCCCCGCTGTCCAGAAGAATGTAATAGTTCGTGTCGGGCTGGACTCCTACGGCAAGGTAGCTGTACTCTGCCGCGTCGGTCTCCAGGTTCGGGGGAGACAGCCACGCGGGCACAATCGTCCCCTTTGAGCTCCGCAGTTGGAGCTGCTCCCCGACTTCCATCTGCCCATTCCCGTCTCCGTCGGACTTGGACTTGGCGTAGGGATAAATCCGCGCCAGGTACAAATTGGTATACATGTGGTACATCGTCTCAAAGTGGTGGTAGCCAATGCTCAGAGAAGACCCGTAAACTCTTTGCATCTCCTCAACAGCGGAGGCCAGGGCTTCAGGCCCCTCATAGAAATAGGTTATATCCTCCGTCACACCTTGTTTGCTGTTTATGGGCATCGTCTCATAAATAGTCTCTACCGGCACGCCCAGGCGGCGGCAGGTGAGCACCTCGTTCCAGATCGCGGAGAGCGCTGTGCTTTTGCGGTAGTTCATGATGGAGAGTTCGTCGCAGCAGTGCTTCAAAAACCACTCGAACTGTTCCTGGTCAATGGCATCCAAGCTGGTTGGGACGATCTGAATGACCTCCAAATCGCGGTCATGGGCATATTGATATGCCTCTTCCATACACCTGCAATAGTCGGCGAAGCCCGCGGCGGGGTCGCGTCTGAAGGAGTCAAGCACATGGCCCTCTACATCCAGCGCCACCGCGGAAATCCGATGGTGGGTATGGTTTTGATTGTACTGGTGCAACCCGTCGATCCAGCCCTTGTACTCGTCCAGCCCATCCTCCAGCCAGCTGCTGTCTCCGTTCAGCGCGACGACCTGAACGCCCCCCTGCCGGGTCATCTTATGGACCATATCCAAAAGCTCCTGGCGTTCAAAATACGCACGGGGGATTGCGTGGTATACCCGGTCAATCTGATAAGCCGTTAAAAGCTCCGACAATGCGGAAAAAGCGTCGCCGGTGAAAAAATAGTCGTCCCAGATGAACATGCTGCGGTGGCCCTGCGATGATGCGTCCACAGCGGACAGGCCCTGTTCCCGTATCATCCGGTCCGTCAAACCCGCGTCGTCGGATGGATTGGCGCCGCCGCTTTGGCCGCCCTGCGCGAACGTGATCACACAGGACAGGGAAACCATCAGTATTGCGGCCAGACTGAGGAGGAATTTTTTCGTTACCATATCAAGCCACCTGGTTATAGTCGATTTTTTTCCGCTTGATTTCGCCCCACCGGGTCTTTTTCCCGCGCCAGAAGAAGACGGCCAGGATGCGGGTCCAGGCCAGGATGAAGCGGATGAGGATATTTTCCGGAATGCACAGCAAAAAGGCCTTCAGAATATCCGCGGGCCTTACCCGGATGCTGCTGAGGTAGTTCCGGGTAATGAACGAGATTACCGTGAGTATGGAGCCGAAGAGCGCGTAAACCAGGAACAGGGCCAATACATATTTCAGATTCAAAAGTCCGAAGACGTAGGCCAGGAAGGTCACCAGCAGGCCCAGGAGCTCAATGACGGGAGAGAGAAGCTCGTAGAACAGGTAATAGAGATAGCTGCCCTTGGTAATCACGCTCTTGTGGCCCAGCATGCTCTGCATCAGGCCGATGTGCCAGCGCTTGCGCTGCTTCAGCAGGTCCCGGAAGCGCTCCGGCGCCTGGGTCCAGCAAACGGCGTTATAGGCGTATTTGATTTGATAGGGGAGGCGGTTGGAGCGGTAGTAGGCGTGGAGCTTCATAATGAGCTCCATGTCCTCCCCCACGCAGCCCACGTGATAGCCGCCCACGTTGATGACCGCATCCTTTTTGAAGAGGCCGAAGGCCCCGGATATGATGAGATTGGCGTTGAACTTGTCCAGCAGGATGCGGGAGGCCAGGAAGGACCGCTCGTACTCCAGCACCTGAAAGGCCGGGGTCAGGCGCTTCGGCAGGCGCAGCTCCACCAGCTCCCCGTTTTCAAACACGCAGTCGTTGGAGATTCGGATCATGCTGCCCACCGCCACCACGTCACGATTCTCCAGCACGGGGACCGCGATCATGGACAGGGAGTCCTTTTGCAGGATGGAATCCGCGTCCATACAGACGAAATAGGGGTACTGGGCGGCATTAATCCCCGCGTTGATGCTGTCCGCTTTTCCGCCGTTTTCCTTGTTGAGCAGCGTGATGGGCACCCGGCCTCCCGCGCCGGAACCCTCCCAGATGCTGAGAATCTCCGAGCAGGGCAGCTGCCGCCGTATGGGCCGGTCCACCTGGTGCAGATGGAACGTCTCCGCCACCAGCTCGCCGGTGCTGTCCTTGGAGCCGTCGTTCACAACGATGATCTCATAAATCCGGTAGTCCAGATTCAGCAGGGACCGGATGGTCTCCACAATGGTGACCTCCTCGTTATAGGCGGGGACGACTACGCTGATCGGGACATAATAGTCGTGATGGATCTCGTTGCGCAGGCGGCGCTTCTTGGTCCCCTCAAAGATCTCGTTGCCGCCCACGACAACGGAAATGAACAGGAACGAGGAATAGCCCACCATGTAGATGACAAAAAAGATCTCAAAGATGGCGAGGACCGTCTGCACAAAATTCAGGGTAAATAACGAACGAATCAATTCAAACATCTAGGCGTTCCCTCCCTTACACCGGCGCCGGTCCGGCGGCGGTTTCCGCGGACTCGTCCTGCTGCTGCAGCTGCCGTATGGTATCTATGATGTACTGCGAGAGCTCCTTCTCGTGGCGGTATTGGTACAGAAGGGCATTGTCGGCATACCGGTCCCGCAGGCAGAGGAGATCGAAGATCTGCGCCCTTGTCAGCCCCCAGCGGTGCAGGCAGGCGATGGCTTTCGTCCGCACGTACCAGTTCGGACTGGTCACTTTTTTCCGGACCGCGTCCCTGGCGGCGGCGTCCTCGTTGTTCTCCAGCACCTGAATGGCCAGCATCTGGTCCATCCAGGGGCTCTCCTCCCGCTCCAGCATGTCCAGGAAAAGGACCCTGGACTGTGCGCTGGGGTATTTGGTGAAGTAGCGCATAGCGGCATAGCGGACCTCCGGGTCCGCCTTGTCCCCGCTTTGGATCAGGCGGATGCAGAGAGCGGAAACGTCATACCCGATCATCCGGAAGAAGTTCAGCAGGCATCCCTGCAGGAAGGGCGTATATCCGTCGAAGGCTTTGACCAGCGCCGGAGCCAGCTCCTGAACATCCGCCCGGCTGGCCAGGAGGCCGTCCGCCAGCAGCTTCTGATGATAGAAGCCCTGGCGCTCGTCCACCTTGTCCAGGGCGGCCAAGAGCAGATTCGTTCTGCCGAAGCGATAGACGGCGTCCATGGCGTTGGCAAAGGTGTACAGGGACTTGCTGTCCAGGAAGGCCATGAACTGCGCGGCAAACTCCGGGGGGACGGGATCGCTCCCATAGTCAAATTCGGAAATTACATAGGCATAGTAAGCCTGCTCATAGTCGTTCTTTTTTTGGTACTCCCCGATCTGCGCAAAGATGGCGGGGCGGAACCAGGCGGCGGCGTCCCGGTCCGCGTCCAGCACGTCCATCAGCGTGATAAGGTTCCGAATCTTTCCCAGCTGTTTCCCCAGCGTCTCTTCGAAATCCGGGGAAAACGCGCCCTGTTTTCGGCGGTTTTGAATCTCCTGCCGGACTGTCTCCGCCAAATCGTCGTTCTTGGGGTAGAACTCCTGGTTCCGGTAGTTCTTGAGCACCAGGAACAAAATATCGAACAGCAGCAGCAGCACACAGACAATCAAGTAGATCTCAATGACGATGTTCACGTTTTTCCTCCTAAAACAGCGCGGCGTCAGCTCCAGAGAGCCTGCAAAAGGTAATAGGACTCCTTCAGCCGCTCATGATAGACCGGGCGGCGGCCCAGGGGCTCCAGGGCGAAGGGCTGCATTTCAATTTGCCCGGTCCCGTCCCCCGCTCCGGCGTACAGCTCGCCGATGTGGAGGTACTCCACGCCGTAGTGCTCATAGTAGTCGTCGTGGATATTCATGCGGGAGGGGTCGGCGAAGTTCAGCAGCTGCCAGGGGAGCCGCAGCTCCACGAAGCCGTCCCCGCCGCAGAAGTCCGCCAGGGAGTTGAAGTCCGGCGCGGCGGGGTTCCCATTGCCATAGGCAAGCACCCCGGTTTCATAGCTGTCCGTGAGTCCGTAATGCGTGCGGTTAATGGGGCTGAATTCCATGTATGTAAGCGGCACGTCGTCCTCCATATTCTGGTCCTCCACGCTGTCCCGCATGAAGAAGCTCTCGTTTGAAAGCAAGAGCCGCATCTTGACGAAGGAGTCCGTGTCCGGCAGCGGAAATTCCTGGGAGAACAGGCTCCAGTGCGTGACCTTGTCGCAGAACAGCGCCTCGATGATATCGTAATAGCGATGCACCCACACCCGGCTGTTGCCCGGGCCGTCCAGCTCCACCACAAAGTCCGCCGCCCGGTCCATCTCCACCCCCAGGTTCCCGGCCCGGAGGGAACCGCTTTTGGGCGTGGTGTCGACGGGGATATAGAGCTTGTCGCTTAAGACGTTGAAGCCCTCCTGCTCCACCAGGAAATAGAGGTACCGCTCGTCCTGCTTCATGGACAGACGGACGCCGTTCTGCTCCGAAATCCGGTCCTCCTCCGTCCACTCCGACTTGTCCCCGTCGGGATAGGAGACGCTCTCCTCCTCTCCCGGGTCGAAGGACAGCAGGCCGAAATACTGTTCGTTGGTCTGGTAGTCGCTCCAATAGGGGGTGGCGGTCAGGTCCACGCCGGCCATGGTGTTCCAGGTGCGCTTGAACCACTCGTCCTGCCAGGTGAACACGATGCCCCCGGCGCTGCCGGCCTCCCGGATATCCCGGTACATGGAAACCAGGGCCTCACCCTGCCGCGTCTCGCTCATATTCCCCTGGTTCCGGCCAAGGCCCTCCTCCCGGGCCGCCATTCCCCGGGAGGAGGGGCAGCCGAATTCGGAAATCACCACCGGCATATGGTGGTGCTCGTTGAGGTCCCGCAGGTATTGCAGGTAGGTGTTTTCCTCATGTTCGGGCAGGAGGCTGTAAAAGTCGGGATAGTAGGGGTAGACATGGTAGGAGGCAAACTGGCCGGGGCCAAAGCTCTCCTTCCAGCGGATGTGCTCCACGTCGATCTCGGCGGCCTTCGGGAAATAATCTCTCAATTTTTGGGGATAGTCCATGGGGTCGGTGGTGGCCCAGTTGGAAAAGGCGATGAGGCGCTGGGCGCCGTACTTCTCCGTTTCATAGGCGGCCACCACCTCCCCGGCGTTGGCCAGGAAAATTTCGAAGTTACTGGCGTTCTCCGTGTAAAAATACTTGCCGTCCAGCTGCGGCTGCTGGGGAAGGGATTTGTCCGTATAGCTGACCAAGGGGCCATCCCACTCCACCCCCAGGATGTACCCGCACACCCAGGGGGAGATGTCCCAGCGGTAGGAGCTGGGAAACACCGATTTCTCCCTGCGCTCCTTATACCGGCCGTGAACCGCGTCCACCGTCTTTTTGCAGTCGCGGAAGAAGGGTTTGTAGAATTCCTCGTCCAGAACGCTGCAGGAGGAGTTGAGCAGGTAGTCGTCCACCCACACGCCGTGGAGCAGATAGAGCGGCTCCGGGTTGTCCCGATTGAATTCGTAAAACGCCTGGTAGAAGTCCGGCCCTGCCAGGGTATAGGTGCGGATCACGTTGGCGCCCAACGCCTTGATCTGTCCAAACCAGCGGAGATACTCCTCCTTGGTGACCGCCAGCTCCGTAGCGTAGTGCCCCGGCTTGCCCAGTCCCAGGTCAACGCCCTTCAGCTCGAATTCAGCATAGCCGGAACCCTGGTCCAGGTACAGCGCCTCTCCCTCCGCCTTGGCAAAATACTCCGGCGCGTCCCGGAAGCTGGGCAGATAGAGCACGCCCGCGCTGAAATAGAGCCAGTCCAGCAGAAACAACAGGACCACGCCGGGGATTGCGATGATAAAGAACTTCTTCATGTACCGCCGTCCTCCGTGATGTTGTTAAATTTCTTGTTCATGGAAGCGTGGCAGCGGATGTACAGCCGGTCCAGGTTGCTGTCCATGTGCTTCAGCCGCTGGGCGATGGTGTCCTTCATCTGCCGGACGGCCTCCTCGTGGCTGCGGGCGTTGCGTTCCTCGGGAATCAGAAAGTCATAATTTTTACCGTTGCAGGTGCTCTGGAAGCTGTAGCCCCACTTCTCAAAGTTTCGGTCAATGGCCGGGCCCAGGTATGCCACCGTGTCATCAATATAGGAGAACAGGTACTCCTCGTTAAAATACCGCCTCCGCAGATCGCGGTACCGCTTGACGACCTGGTCCACAAAGGACTTGTCCTTGAACAGGTATTTGAACCACTGCTGGTCCTGTATCCGGAAGGTTTCCGGCGTGACGAAAGAATATCGAAAGTAGTCAAAGGAGGCGTCAAAGTCCCAGACGCACATCTTCAGCTTGCCGCTTACATCCTTATACAGGTATGTGGACAGGCCCGGGGCGTCGTAGTTCAGCGTAAATTCGTTGATGAGAAAGAAATCAATGAAGGACCGCGCGTCGATATACTGCCGCCACCCCTTGTCCGGGTCATCGTAATCATAGGAAAAGAGCGCTTTTTCAAATCGGGAGAAATCCATGGCAATGTAATCATGCTGGGCCTGGGTCAGGGTTTTCCCCGGGTAGACAATCTCCAGACGCCCTGCCGCGTCCCCCTCAAGCGGCCTGTTCACATAGCTGGTGTAGCCGAAGTTCTCCAGGCTGTACCGAGGGTCGGCGGTTCCCCGGTCCACCTGAAGGATGTAGGAGGTGGCCGCCATTTTAGGGTCGGTTTTTGTAAAGCTGATCCGCCCGTTTTCGTTGTACCCGATCTTCTCCGTCAGCAGATAAAGCCCCCAATACTCCCCGTTGAGAAACAGCTCGCAGAAGCGGACATTGGGCGCATACTCCATGATCTCTCCCGCCAGGTTATAACATACGTAGTTCCGGATCAGGGACTTGTCCACAAAGGGGCCGTGGAGGGCCCAGCTGGAATCCGCCGTCATCCCGGAGAGGCTGACGTCCAAGCTGGTAATCAGGTCCTCCTCCTGAAATTTTACAAGGAAGCTCGTCTTGTCCACTCTCCGGGAAGTGGCGCCCCGGATGCGGAACTGGGCGCGCTCCTCCACCACCGGATCGTCCGTAAGGTGATTGTTTTCCGTCTCGCTGTCAAAGTACCGCACGGTGGCGGCCACCGTTTCATAGTTTCGCGCCTCCATGTCTACGGTCGGTCCAATAAAGGGAGGGGGCACCGGAGCGTCCGTGACGATCTCCATCAGGGGCAGGTGCGTGCAGAAGACGGACGCGCCGTGATCTGTGCAGGGCTCCTTTTCCACAGCCTCCAGGTGCTGATGGTAACGGTTGTGCTCCGGCTCTGCGCCGCCGGCAAGCATAGACAGGGCCAGCACCGCCGAAATTGCCAGGAAAAACATCCATCGGTACTTCATCGAAAAGCGCTCCTTCGCTTAGGAAATCTCGTCGCTCTGGACCACGATGTTCACATACTCGATGCCGCCCAGGTTTCGGAGCTTCCGGATGATGGAGACCCGCTCCCGGTTTTCGGCGGCGGCCCGGGAGATTTCCCGCTGGTTGGAGGCGGTCATGGACCTGCGGTCCAGCTCATAGATCAGCTCTACGGAGCCGCCGGAGGTGTTTTCCGCCTTCATAACGGGAGGCCGGGTAAAATATTCGAAGACCGTCTTGCGGATGTCGTCCTCCTTTTCAAAGCTGCCCCGGATCACCAGCAGCATCCGGTTTTCGTTCTTCACCCGGCCAAAGACCAGCAGCACCAGAAACACCCCGGCGCTGCCGATGCTGGCCACCATATAGTCCCCCACGCCGCAGCAGATGCCGATGATGATGGTCCAGAAGATGTACGTCGTGTCCCGGCTGTCCTTGATGGACGTGCGGAAGCGCACGATGGACAGCGCGCCCACCATGCCTAGGGACAGCGCCACGTTGTTGCCGATGACCGTCATGACCGTGGTGGTCAGGACGGTCAGGGTCAGCAGGGTGATGTTGAACTTGGCGCTGTAGATGCTCCCCTCGTGCGTCAGCCGGTAGGAGATGAAAATCAAAAGTCCGAACAGGATCGACATCCCAACGCGGATCAGAATGTCCTGCGTGCTGAGGGTGCCGCTGCTGTTGATCATGTCGTAAAGATACTGTCTCATAGAAGGGCCTCTTTTCTTTTGTTCTTTAAAACGCTTCGCTCTCAGCTCAGGGAGAAATAGCTGAGAGAACGTCCCAGGCAGTATTTGCTGGCGGATACGCTCCGCCGGTCCACACACCGGATGATATCCATCATGTACCCCAAAAGGAACTGGTTGTATTTCACCTCGAAGATCACCTGATCCCCGGGCAGCACCGGATAGAGGGGCAGCGACCGGGAAAAAAGGCGGCAGTCGCCCTCCAGGGCCCGGATATCGCTGTCGAAGGTCAGGCGAATGTTGTTTTCCTTGGCCATGAAGGCCCGGCGGCTGTATTCGATCATGGTCCTGGGGCGGTAGCACCCCTCCGTCAGCAGGACGAACATCTCTCCCGCAAACGGGTCGTCGTAGTTCAGCAGGACAGAGTACCGGCCCTCGATCAAGGCCAGGGAATCCGCTCTGGTGATGAGGAGCGAGCGCTTTCTCTGATAGATGTTTTCCTTCTGCTTCAGCTCCAGTTTTACGCGGCTGTCCTCGGGCGCATAAATGCGCAGGCGGATTTTCTGGCGGCAGTTCTGTTCCATGAGCTTATCGTGGAAGTCCCGGTCGTCCACCGTGTCGAAGTACAAAGAGCGAATCTGATAGGAGCCGTTTTTAGAAAAATCGTCCGGCATCAGCGTCTTTTCAAAGCGGGCGGCGCACTGCAGCGCCTCGCCCAGCGTAAGCAGATATTTTTCCTCCCGCCGCAGTACGGCCAGCATAAGCGCGCGCTCCTTTTCGTTATGGTGTCCACTTGGATGAGCAGGATAAGATTACGGCCGCAAGTCCCTGCGGCCGTAAGGGCCGCCTTGCGAATGGCCTGTGCTCCCTTGCTGCACAGGGAGACTCGCCCGCTCTGCCGCCCCTTTGCCGGTGTATTCTAAAATAGATATCTATTTTAGATATCACGATTAAAATATTTTCTATCATAGCAGAAAAGAATACAATATGCAAGAGGAAAGGCGGTGATCATAGTGCCTAAATTTGTAGCCCGCAAACCGGAAAAAGAAGTCATCTCCATGAGAATTTCAGTTGATCTTCTGCATATAGTTGACGAAAAGGCCGCCGCCGTTGGCATAAGCCGGAATGAGCTGATTAATCAGATGATTATATACGCGCTTTCCAATATGGAAGAGGGGCCCTGATTTGTTTCTTATGAAAGGGACGCATGCCCGCCGCCGGGGTGGAAAACACCCGGTTTGAACCACTGGACTTTGACCGGGAAGCGGGAGCATTTCGCTCCCCCAAGGGAGAAGGGCTCCAGGGATACGGCCAGGGTCCGCCGCGCCGCTGCCTGCAAACATGATCGTGCGCTGTGGACGGAAGCCCCGGACAGGCGGTTTTTTGTCGGCACCGCGCCTGACCTATCCCCAGATGTCTCGCCAGAAGTCAAGAAAACTTTGCATGCAATAAATAGAATCATCCGCAAACCAGACCACTCCCCATTTTGTTTTTGAGCTATACCACAGCGAACTAGGCATAATAACCTAGCCGGACGGGAGGTTCTCGTCCGGCTAAAACATTTGTGTGCGATTGCAAGCCGTCAAGCCGCTCGCGCCGCTTCTTTGAATAGATCGTTCGCCGTTTTCCACCCAAGCAATCTTCTCGGATAACTGTTTACCCGCCGTTCCGCTTCCGCCATGATGTTTTTTCTCCGTCTCAAGACAGTTTTGACGGCGGCTTTGAAGATCGTCTGCTCCGTGCCGGATCAGAACCGCTCTCCGCTCTTCATAAGTGCGGGATGTGCGGCAAGCCATACCCGTTTCACCTCCTATGGGCATAAAAAATTAGCTTGCGGGCCGCAAGCTGTCTGCCGCTTGCTTCCTGCAAACTAATAGTAATGGCCGCCCGCCCCCACGAAGGTCCGCAAACTGCAGGGCAAGCTGAATGAAATGCATGTTGGTGAACACTTGACAGAAGACGGGGTTTATGGTGTAAAGACATTACGCGCCTGGGAAAGCTTCTTAAATCGTTTAGAGCATGGAACTGTTCCAACACTTTGTTGGACAGACCTCTTGTAAAATGCGCAGACCGGAATTACAATTGGAAGTACAAAAAGCGGCGCTAGCGGGTGCCTTCCAATTCCCAAACCCCCGTCTTGGGACGTCTTTTTCCGCCATGCTGCGCTGCTTCGGCTTGAAATCCGTCAGGATTCCTGCGCCGAAGCGCCTTGCCTGACGAAAAAAACGGCTCCCCTCCGGTATTCCGGGAATTGGAAGACACCCGCTAGAGCAGGGCTAAATAATGCGTTTAAAATAGGTGAACATCCATATATTCACTTTGACCCTCCGCACGGGGATGGAAAGGGCCTCTTTCGAGGTGTCAGGCAGTCAATAAATTACCATCACGTAAATGTTGATCCAATGCCCGACAGTAATATGCTATACGATTATATCCGAAAACAGTATAATCATTATCCACTAACGGATGACGTTTATAATGTTTTGAAAGACTTGAAGGACACCGCCCAAAAAGTTCGAATTGCCGGAAAGGCTCTACTTATAGCCGGTATTGCATTGGATACTTTGGAACTTGGTTTGGCTGTTGATTCAGATTTAAAAGACGCTGTCCGAAAGCTGGGTAAAACAGCCGCATCTACTGCTGCCAGTATCGGCGGCAGATGGGCAGGCGCGGCGGCTGGAGCAAAGGCTGGCGTAGTTTTAGGAGCAATGACAGGGCCTGCGGCACCTATAGCAATTCCTATACTAAGCATTATAGGTGGAATCGACGGCCCATTCGCGGGAAACCATTTAGCAAAATGGGTCGTTGACATCACATATGTGGAGGACTAAATATGAAGATCATCGGGCAGGCTGCTCTTTGGCTCATAGATAAGTTCATTTATCTGCTTATAGGAAAAAAGGATTTCACACCCACTTTCGTTCCAGATGATTGGCCCCCGGACGGAAGTATGCACTTTTTGCGCTTTGATCATCCCATTGGATCGACGGGACTTCCTCCGAACGCTGTACAATACGAGTTCGCCGCAAACGTCGGAGAAGATGACCCTTTGGTATTCTCGCTTGGCCAGGAAATTATTTCTCGCCTTTGTGATTCCCGCAAAACACTGATTGTTTTTTCTTTCGATCCTGTTCTGTCAAACTATGAACGCAAAAAAGCAACTGCGCCGCACTCCGAAACCGTTGCCCAGTTCTTGCATTCATTGATACCGGCAGCCCCTCTTACTCAAAAAGAAAACATGGTTGCCTGCCTGGGTATTGGTTATCCAAAGGAACTCTTTTCAAACTATCAAGCATCTTCAGCTATGCCTTACTGCTTCATCGATGTATATTTGTTTTCCGAGGAAACCATGCCGCTTCATCCAGAGGAAGGACTTTCATTGGTCGAAAACGGCAAATATCAAGCCGACCTTTATCTGGATTACGGTCCCAACGCACTGAATATCGTGTTTAACTCCAAACTGCAGGATATCGCGGAAATAGAAATGGCCATTAAGGATGTATGCCGCAATCACAATATTCCGCTGATAAATCCTCCGGTTCTTCCCAAAATGAAATAAATTTTATCGGACCGCCATATACATGGCGGTCCCTTTTCTGTAGGAGGCGTTTCCTATTTTTATCTGCCCCGGCAGCCTGAACGCAAAGGCCAAACCGTGGCTGTGGGAGCTGCGGGGCGCGGCGGGCGGCGGCGCGGGGCCCTGGCTCTCCGTCCCGGCCCTGAGCTGCGGCGGAGGCGGGGAACGCCCGGGTTTCCTTTCAGCTTGCGTACGGTTTTCCGCCTCTTTGAAATATCCCGGGCGTAATGCGCATTCCCCATTTAACAACTGCAGCAGGGCCTACCGCCCGCGGGCATTTTTATAGATGCAGACCATATCCGCTTTATTCAGCTTCCTGGCAGAGCCGGTACGCGCCCCCGATGCGGCCATACACCGTTCTGCCATTTCCTCTATCTGCTCATCCGTCGGCCGGACGCCAAGTTCTTCCAGGTTTACGGGCATTCCGATGCTGTGATAAAATTCCTCCATAGCCCGGATGCCCATCAGCGCGATTTCCTCATCCGTGCCTTCGGCCGTCACGCCCATGACGTTTCTGGCATAGCGGACAAAGCGGGGAAGGCAGTCCCGATAGACATATCTTGCCCAGCTGGGCCAGACGGCGGCCAGTCCGGCGCCATGGGTTACGTCGAACATGCCGCCCAGCTCGTGCTCCAGCTTATGGGACATGAAGTCCCCGCCGTCGTTTCCGCAGCCGGTCAGGTCGTTATGGGCTAGACTCCCGGCCCACATGATTTCCGCGCGGGCGGCGTAATTGCCCGGCTCATTGTGAAGCGTGACGGCGTTTTTCATAACGGTGCGAAGCAGCCCTTCCGCCAGAGCATCCGTAAGCTCCATATTGCCGCCGTTGGTGAAATAACGCTCCATTGTGTGCATCATAATGTCCGCGTAGCCCGACTCCGTCTGATAATCCGGCAGAGTCTTGGTGTATTCCGGATTCATCACGGCGAATCTGGGACGGGCAAGGTTGTCGTCATAGGCGCGTTTCTCGCCGGTTTGCTCGTTGGTAATGACACAGCCTTTGGAGGTTTCGCTTCCCGCGGCGGCAATCGTCAGTACGCCGGCGACCGGGAGGCATTTTTTTGCCGCGCGGGTTTGCGCGAACAGCTCCCACACGTCATGCTCCGGCTCGGCCAGCCCATACGCGATGGCCTTTGCCGTGTCAATCGCGCTTCCGCCGCCAACGGCCAGCAGGAAATCCACCCGCCGCTCCCTGCCAAGCCGAATGCCCTCGTACACTTTATCCAACCGGGGATTGGGAACCACGCGCCTCCCAGTTCGCAGAAGGCAATTCCCTCCAGCTCAAGGGCGGATTGCACGCTTTCCAGCAGTCCGGACCGTTTCACGCTTCCGCCGCCGTACACGATCAGGACGCTGGCCGCGCCGAAGGCCTTCGCCTGTCTTCCCACTTCCCGCTCCGCATCCTTTCCGAAAATCACTTTGGTAGGTGCATAAAACTCAAAATTGTACGCCATTGTTCATCCCTCCGTTTTGCTTTGTGTCTCCATTTTAAAGGAAATTCATCCGGAAGAAAATAAATATTGCGCCAGGATATAGAAGAATTCAGACAGATATGGTATAATTCTACTAAAAATGCGGACAGGGGGGACTTGGCTGTGCGTTTGTTTGAAACGGACGAAAACCAAATTGAGCTCATAGAGGGAATGACGGTGGAGTATCCCTATTGTCTCCACCAACGGGACCTCACCGACTTTGTCATTCCATGGCATTGGCACGAGGAGCTGGAGCTGGGCTATATTCAAGAGGGAGTCAGCAAAATTGTCACCATCGGCGCGGAATACGTGATCCGCCAGGGAGACGGGTTTTTTATCAACAGCAATGTAATGGATATGAAGCAAAACGGCCTGCCGGGCTCTAAAACGGTGGAAATCAATCACATCTTCCATCCGGTCTTTCTGGGCGGGCATTTCAAAAGCCGGTTTGAAACGAAGTATCTGAACCCCATTATTAAAAACCGCCGGATTGAAGTGTATGTCATCCGCAGGGGGCGGCCGGCGGCCGATCAGATACTAAAAAATTTATTGGGGCTAAAAGAGCTCCATGGGGAACCAAACGCGGAATTTCGGATCAGGAATCTCCTCTCGGAGACATGGCTTTTGCTGATGGATGAGCTTCAGGACAATCCCGGGGAACGCGTTTTGGCGGGAACGGAGCAGCGGGACCGGCTGCGCAGCATGATCGCATATATCCACAGGCACTATGGGGAAAAAATCACCTTATCCGAAATTGCGGAGACGGCCGGCATCAGCGAGCGGGAGGCTTCCCGCTGTTTCAAGAAAAACCTTGGCCGCAGCCCCGTGGAATACCTGATCGGCTATCGTTTAAACGAGTCAAAGAAGCTGCTTCAGGAAACCGGCATGTCCATTACAGAAATCAGCCAAAGCTGCGGCTTTTCAGACAGCGCCTATTATGGAAAAGCATTTCGAAGAGCCTACGGACTGACGCCGAGGGCCTACCGCGCGCAGAGCTGAACAAAGCCCCCGAATTGGAGCGGCGGCTTTCCGGGCGGCGGGGGAGCTTCCTGCGCCGTGACCATGGCAATTCCGAAGGAGGCCCCGGGCGGGCGGCATCCTCCGTCCCGGCGCTCCGGCCAACGTGTAATGCTCCGAACGGCATTTGCCGGATATTCCCGGTCCCTGCCGTTATGCGGTTTTCTTCTGCCGCGCCTGCCGTTCGACGTCTTCCCTCCGGACAGACGCCGGGAATGGAATTGCATTTTTCCACGTTCTGTGCTATCATGAACATTATAAACCAAGCGGGAAGCGGCAGCGCCGTCCGCCTTCTGTTGCAGCCGCCACATTTCCAAGGCCAAATTCCTCAGACCATGACGCCCGGCAGCCGGTGGAAGCAGCCCGCCGCCAAGCGTTTGCCGGGAGTGGAAGCCATTTGGGAAAGGAGGGAGCCTTGTGCTGAGTATTGTCGATATCAAGCGGGAACTGGGGAAAAACATCTATATCTATCCACTGATACCCAGCGCCATCAAATCCAATTCCGTGGACCTGCACGCCAGCCGGTTCGCCTGGTCCATCACCAAGGGCCAGCTGCTGACCCATGAAAATACGATTACCATTCCCCCCCATGACACCGCCCTGATCTACACGCAGGAGGCAATCTATGTCTCCAACCGGATCGGGGGGACGTATCAGTCCAAGGTCCGGCTGGTTTCCAATGGCCTTGGCCACATCAGCGGTTCTCTGGATGCGCAGTATATCGGGCTCTCCATTGTGGCGGTGCACAACATTTCGAACGAGCCGAAGGAACTCTCCGTCGGGAGTGAATTCGTCACGGTTACATTCGACTACCTCCGCTCCAACGACTATGCCGACACGGTGAGCCATAACAACCCTCCCGGCCATACCTCCCTCATCACCGGCTTCGAAGGGGTGCGGGACTATTGGAAATGGGAGGAGGAGAACAGCTGGTGCCGCACCAAGAAGGATCTGTTCATCAAGATGACGGAGTCCGAGGAGTACAAGGAGTGCAAGCGGCAGTTTAAGAAGGAGCAGATCCGGTTCAACCGGAAAATTTGGAAAAAGCGGAGCGTCAAATACCTCTCCCTCATAGCGGCGTGGGTTGCGCTGAACTACCTGCTGTCCCTTCTGGCCTATTCCGTGGACCTGGGCAGTCTCTCCCAGTGGTCCGCCGCCGCCATCGAAAACCTTTCGATTCCCCTGCTCCTCTCGGTTATCATTCCCAACATCATTCTGGATTTCAAGGAGCCCTGACAGGACCGGGGCGGAAGTTCGGACATGGTACGACAGGAGGCCCATGAAATGTTCACGGACGGAAGAAGCAGGCGAGTCCTTTTGATTGCCCACTGCCTGCTGAATCAAAACGCCATTTCCGACGGTACCGCCGTCTGCCCGGCGGCATTCCGGGAGGCGGTCCGGGCGCTGCTGGACGGGGAGGCCGGCATTGTTCAGCTGCCCTGCCCGGAGCTTTGCTGCCTGGGGCTGGACCGGGGGGATCCCCGGGGCGCGGAGCGCCCGGTAACGGTGGAAAACACCCGCATCCGCCGGGCCCTGTGCGAGCCTTCCGCCGGGAAGCGGCTGACCGCCCTGGCGGACCAGGCGGCCCGGCAGGCCGCCGAGTACCGGAAACACGGGTTTGCGGTCCTGGGCGTCGTGGGCGTGGACCGTTCCCCCAGCTGCGGGGTGGAAACCACGTCGGACCGGGATGCGGAGGTCCCGGGGAGGGGCCTTTTCATGGAGGCGCTCTCCCGGCGGCTGGCGGAGCTGGGCCTGGAGGTTCCCATGCTGGGCGTACGAGGCCCGGAGGACGCCGCCGCAAAGATCAAAGCGCTGCTACAAAACGCCGGGTGAAACCCGGCCAAGTTCAGGAGGACGCCGCCCTATGCGCATGCGGAAAAAGAAGAATCTGATTCCCCGGATGGAACGCTGTGAAGACCGCCTCATCCGGGACCCCTATGACCGTCCCGGCCGCTGGCGGGAGCTGATGCCCCAGGCCCGGGAGGTCCATCTGGAGCTGGGCTGCGGCAAGGGCCGCTTCACCGCCGGCACCGCCGCCGCTGAGCCGGACGTGCTGTTCCTGGCGGTGGAGATGGTGCCCGACGCCATGGTGGTGGCCATGGAGCGCTGCGTCGGCGCGGGCCTTGCCAACGTCTGGTTTATCAGCGCCAACGCGGACCAGCTCCCCTATTTCTTCGCCCCCGGCGAGGTGGACCGGATTTATATCAACTTCTGCGATCCCTGGCCCAGCGGGCGGCACGCCAAGCGGCGGCTGACCCACGGAAATTTCCTGAAGCTCTACCGGCAGGTGCTGAAAATGGGCGGGCAGATTCACTTCAAGACGGACAACCAGCCCCTCTTCGAGTTCTCCGTGGAGGAGCTGCCTCAGTTCGGCTTTGCCCTGTCCGAGGTCACCCGGAACCTCCACGAAAACGGCCCCGTGGGGATTATGACGGACTACGAGGCCAAGTTTCACGGCCTGGGCCAGCCCATCAACCGCTGTGTGGGCACCATGGTCCCCTGGGAGGAGCCCTTCCCCACCACCTTCCGGGCGGTGAAGAACC